>NZ_BAAGVM010000013.1:0-221382 GCF_054780875.1 Marinactinospora endophytica
CCCGCCGTTGGGGAGGAGCCATGATCCCGGGCGTGGCGCTGTTGACCCGCGCCGAGGTGGCCGCCCTGTTCCAGGTGGATCCCAAGACCGTGACCCGCTGGGCCAAAGCCGGGCGGCTCACCTCGGTCCGCACCCCGGGCGGGCACCGCCGCTACCCCGCCGACCAACTCCACGGCCTCCTCACCGGCGAGACCGGCGCATATGGGCCTCCCGCCGCATATGACCATGACGGTGAACGGCTCCTGTCCGGTGGTGAGGTGGCGAGCCTGCTTCGCCTGCAGGCCGGCAAGGTCCACGACTACCTGGCGGCGCGCGGCGTGGTCGCGATCCGCCCCGCCGGGCGAGGGCGATGCTACCGGGAGACGGCGGTGCGCGCCCTCGCCGAGGGAGCCGGGTGATGGGCCCACATCAGCTCCCCAGCAGGAACAACATCCGGCCTACGACCCAGGAGCGGTTCCCGGTCCGCACGGCGCGGCTGCCCCCCGGACCAGGCCGCCACCAAGAGGATCGAACAGCCCCACAGGGCATGGCCGCGCCGTCTTGGACGATGCCGCTCCCGCCCGCCCAGGACCCCTTAAAGGCCGCACCGGCCCAGCGGAGTGGTGCGGGCTTCGATGACAAGACAGTGGATGAGGTGGTGACCATCGAACTCGCCACGATGATCCGCATCGGAATCCAAACGGGCCTTCTCCCCGTCTGGACAGACGCCCCCACACCACGGACAGCTCCAACCTGACCAGGCCATGCCTTCGGCCCTCCTCGGCGTTCTCGGCACCGAGCCCTCGGTGGGATCCGCCCACCGGCATGGAACCCTTCCCACGACGGGGCGGCCGGCGGCGTTCCCTGGGACCGCGCTTCCCGGTCGGCGTCCCACGCCGGAAACGGCGTCTGTCGGGTCGGTGGACGGCTCCACCACGGGCGCGAAGCGGTGACGCCCCGGATCAAGCATCGAACTCACCTGCACGGCGGCCGCTCCACCGTCCCGGGCCGTGGTCAAGAAAGGCCCGGTCTGTTGAGGACCGGCACGGTGAAGGGGCGGGCATGGGATCGGGGTGCTCCGGATGTTTCCCCCTCCCCCAAGCAGCGCCTCGCCCGTCCGTGCGCCGTCGGCGCGCGGACGACCGGCCCGGCGGCCCGCGTGCGGCTCCGTGGCGTCGGCCACTTCCCAACTCTTTCCCGGGAAGAAGTTATGTTTTGTACATATTTGGGGTATATGTTCGTTTTGTAAACAACGTGTTTCCGCCCGGCCCCACCGGACCGGACGAGGCCGGCGGCGCGCCCCGGACGGGCTTCCGCTCCGCCGGCACAGACCGACCAGGGAGAGGCGACATCGTGTTCGAGACCCGAGCCGCGGTGGTGCGTCCCGGCAGCGGGACCTTCACGTGGGAGAACGTCCGACTGGAGGACCCGCGCCCCGACGAGGTCGTGGTGCGCGTCGTCGGAGCGGGCATCTGCCACACCGACTTGGCCACCCGTGACGAGAAGCTGCACACCCCCATGCCCGCCGTGCTCGGCCACGAGGGCGCGGGCGTGGTGGAGGCGGTCGGTTCCGCCGTCACCCGCGTTGCCGTGGGCGACCACGTGCTGCTGTCCTTCAGCTCCTGCGGCCACTGCTCCGCCTGCCAGCACGGTCACCCCGGGTACTGCGAGACCTTCATCGCGCGCAACTTCGGCGGTCGGCGTCCCGACGGCACCACGCCCATCAGCACCCCGGAGGGCGAGCCGCTGGGCGGACGGTTCTTCGGCCAGTCCTCCTTCTCCGTGCGGGCCGTGGTGGACGAGCGGAGCGTCGTCGCCGTGGAGACCTCGGGGGAGGACGAACTCGCCCTGCTCGCCCCGATCGGCTGCGGGGTCCAGACCGGCGCGGGCGCCATCCTCAACGAGCTGCGTCCGGGCGCCGGTGACACCATCGCCGTCTTCGGAGCCGGCGCCGTCGGCCTCTCCGCCGTCATGGCCGCCGCGCTGACCCCGGCCACCCGGGTGATCGCCATCGACATCGTGCCCTCCCGCCTGGAGCTCGCCCTGGAGGTGGGCGCCACCGACGTCATCAACGGCCGTGAGGAGGACACCGCCGCGCGGCTCGCCGAGATCACCGGCGGCCGTGGCCTCACCCACGCCCTGGAGAGCAGCGGCGTCCCCGCCCTGCTGCGCCAGGCGATCGACTCCCTGGCGGTCGGCGGCACGGTGGCCGTCGTGGGCGCTCCGGCCACCGGCACCGACGGCACCTTCGACGTCAACTTCCTGCTCAACGGCCGCAGCATCCGCGGTGTCACCGAGGGCGACAGTGACGTGCTCACCTTCATCCCGGCCCTGGTGGACCTCTACCGCGCCGGGCGCCTGCCCTTCGACCGGATGATCCGCACCTACCGGCCCGAAGAGATCAACGAGGCCGCGGCCGACGCCGCCTCGGGGGCGGTGCTCAAGCCCGTGCTGCGCTTCCCGTCCTGACCCCAGACCCGGGGGCCGGGTCCGTCGACACACTCCGGATCCGGCCCTCGCTCCAACCGTCCCGCCCGGGCCGACGCCGGCCCGGACGTTCTCCGTGTGGGCGTGAAGAACCGGGAGGAACCCGGGTTCCAGGAGCCGTCACACCACCCCGCTCATAAGAGCGGGGAGGATGGACGGCTTCGAGACCAGGAAACCGGCCCGAGAACGCCGGACGGTTCTCCCGCCGGCCCGCGGCGTGGCCGGCGGGCGGCCGGCGATGCCTGGATACGGGGCTGGTCGGGCCCCGGGATTCCCGGTCGGCCATCGGCCCCTGGCCGAGCGTGCCATCCGGTACGTGACGCTGCTTGGCCCACCCGATGGGCACAGCGTGGCGGCCGTGCGCGACGCCTCCGTGGACACCGCCCCGCCACCCCGTTCGAAGCGACCGCCGGCCTGGCGCCAGGGCGCGAAGACGGCCGCCCGCGAAGCGTTCCCCTGCCGGCGACATCCCGGTTCACTCTGCGCCCCCGACTCCTGGCGGCACGGCTCCGGCGAGTACACCTGCGGCCCGCTCAGGCGATACCTCCCGCAGGGCAGCGATGCGTCCAGGCCCTCGCGCGAGGAGCTGAAAGCCGTCGTCCCCGACGCGGCTCACGGCCGGGCGCCTCGCTGAACCCCTGACAGCGCACGGCGGCCAGTGGCGGTGTTGCCGCCACGCCCTGGAACTCCACCGGACCCCTTCGCCGCCTCCGCCGAGATCCCCGGCCTTCGGGAACGCGGCCTCCCGGGGAGCGGGGCTCTGGCCCGGTCATTGCAGCCCAGTGCCGCGCCCACTTCGGCCCCGACTTGGACCACCGTCGCCGCAACGCCGGCGTCGTCAGGACGCGGAGAGGTCGCCGCGGGTGATCCGGGCGACCAGGTCGTCGCGCAGCGCCCCGAACCCGGTGGCCGACCAGACGCTCTGCTCGGCGGGCACCTCGTAGTAGGGGACGATGTGCCCCTCGTGCTCGACGCGCAGGGCGTCCGGCTGCAACCGGGAGTTCACCCGCCGGGCGCACTCGGCGCACAGCGGCACCTCCATGCTGCGGCGTTCACCGAGGGCCCGCCACCGCGTGCGGGTGGTCCGGGTCCCGTGCAGGGGGTTGGCGTAGCAGTGCGCGCGGGGCTCCGCCGGAACCCGGCCCTCGTCGAGGGCGCGGGCCCGGGCCATGGCGTCCTCGGCGACGTCGAGCAGCACCAGCGCGCCCGCGGCGTCGGCGAGGTCGGCGCGCCCGTCGCCGATGGCGTCGTAGGCGGCCCCCGCCGCGGCGTGGGCGTCGAGGGCCAGGCGCAGCGCCTCCACCGCCTCGGGGCCGCCCCTGTCCCCCGTGGTCGTCGCGCTCAACCGTTCGCCGACCTCGACCAGGTCCGCGCGGATACGCTCGGCGAGCCCGTCCAGCCGGGCGTGCTCGGCGTTGTCGAACGCCGCGTGCGAGACCGGGGCGGAGGCGATGGGAGAGGGCCGCCGGGCTCTGCGCCGCCACACCAGGAACGCTCCGCCGAAGGCGAGGAGGGCCAGGAGGGCCGCGGCCCCCCACCACAGCGCGGTGCCGTCGCCTCCGGCCTCCTCCTCGGAGGGCTCGGGCGTCTCCTCGGCCGCCTGTTCCGCCGCTTCCTCCTCCACCGCCTCGGCACTGGCCAACGCCTCGGCGAAGAGACGGTCGTAGATCTCCTCCGCCTCGCCGGAAAGGGTCACCTCGACGGCCCGCTCGACCCGGGCGGCGACGGCCCCGTCGTAGTCGGCCTCGTTGTCGGCGACCATGGCGGCGTAGAAGGCGCTGTGCTCGGGGTCCTGCGAGCCGTGGGTGATGTCCTCGCCCTCCAACCCGTACTGGTCGGTGACGAGGTAGTGGGCCTCGTCCACCCCCAGACGGTCGTGGACGGCGGCGATCAGCTCCCCGGCGTCGCC
Source organism: Marinactinospora endophytica (assembly GCF_054780875.1). NCBI lineage: Bacteria > Bacillati > Actinomycetota > Actinomycetes > Streptosporangiales > Nocardiopsidaceae > Marinactinospora > Marinactinospora endophytica. The sequence continues at coordinate 4,376 of NZ_BAAGVM010000013.1, forward strand.
CTGCCAGGCGCCCCCGTGGATCAACGGCACCATGATCACGTAGAGGGGGACCCCGCTGTCTTGGATGTCCTCCGCCAGTTCGCGCCGTTGCTCCTCCGGCATCGCCGAGGCGTAGGAGGGGTCGACATAGATCGGGGATTCCCGCAGGGAGGAGACGATCTGCTCGGTCCGTCCCTGTTCGCCGCCCTGGGGCGCCGCGGCCGGGGCGGCGGCGAAGGCGGGCGGGGTCCACAGCGCCACGGCCAGCGCGACGGTCATCGGAAGCGCGCCCACCACACGCCGTCGGTCAGTGCACACCCAGTTCCTCCAGGACTTGTTCCGCCAGCGGCGCCCCCCGTACGCCGTACTGGGCGCGCACCCACACCCGGTCGAGGGTGTGGTGGGGGACGACCGAGGTGCCGTCGGACACGCGCAGCGCGCGGCGCTCCCGCTCGGCCTTGGTCAGGTTCATGCAGTCGGCGCACAGGTAGACGTTGCCCACTCCGGGGATCTTGCGCCTCTTCTCGGTGGTGGACCCGTGCAGCGGGTGGTTCATGCACACCGGGCGCGGCCGGACCGACCTCCTGTCGAGCTGTTCGCGCGCGCCGCGCAGCAGCACGATCACGCCGACGAGGTCCAGCTCGTCGGGTTCCTCGGCGCGCACCAGCAGCGCCGCGTCCAGGGCCGCCATCGCCTGGGGCATCCGGGGGTGGTCGGGGCCGGCCTGGCCGACCGCGGCGTTGAGGGCCGCGGTCTCCTCGTCGGCGATGCGTTCCAGCCGGCGCCGTCCCGGGTGGGCCGGGACAGTGGGCCGCTTCTCCTTGTCGGAACGGGCCCGGGACACCGCGCGCGCCGTCATGCGCACCAGCAGGCCGACGCCGAAGACGAGGCTGCAAAGGACACTGCCGAGGAGCAGCGCGGGCAGCATGTTGGAGAGGTACTCCGGCAGCCGGGCGGGAACGGGCTCCTCGAAGAGGAAGGGGTCGGGTTCGGGGGAGGAGCCGTCGGGCACGATCCCCGGGGTGTCCTCGATGGTGTCGAGCGCCTCCATCAGCGCCTCGGCCGCCGTGGGTTCCACCAGATCCGGGGAGGAGATCTCGTACTGGCCGGTCAGGTCCAGCGCGTAGCCGAACGGGACGGCGACCATCTGGACGTCGTAGGCCGAGGGGTGCACGACCAGGTAGATCCCGTCCTCGCCCAGGACATGGTGGAGGGCGTGGGCGAAGAGCTCCGGCTCGCCGTCCGACTCGTCCTCGCCGCCCATGTGCAAGACGGCGACGTAGACAGGGATGTCGCTGTCGGCGACCCGTTCGGCGACGGCGTCCAGCCCGGTGCGCGGCCCCTCGGCCAGCGGATCGACGTAGAGGGGGAGGTCACGCAGGCTGTCGGCGACACGCTCGACGCGCGTGGTGTCGGCGACGTAGGGCGGTTCCGTCGGAGGCGTCCCGCTCCGCAGCCCGCCGTCCGAGGCGTTCGGGTCGGGGACGCCGAACAGGTAGACCAGGGACGCCCCGATGATCAGGACCGGCAGGGCCAGGACGGCGAGCGTGGTGATCACCGCCCGCCTCGCCCGCGTGCTCATGCGCGTCTCCCCTTCGCCGTCGCCGCCTTCTCCTCGGCGGCCTTGGCTCGGTCGCGGCGGACCAGGACGGCGATGCCGCCCGCGGTCAAAGCGGCGCCCGCGAGCGTGCCGGCGAGGAAGCCCAGGTTGGCCGCGCCGTTGTGCCGGCGCGGGTCGATGTCCTCCAGGAACGACTCGACGGGGCCCTCGCCCCCCACGTCCTCGGGGGTGGCGTAACCGGAGCGGACCTCCTCGGCCATCGCGGTGACCTCGGGATCCAGCAGGAGGTCGACGAAGTCCGCCCCCGTGGCGCCGATCGCGGTGTCGTAGTCGAGGTGGTCGTTGACGACCAGCTCGGCGTCGTCCACCGGCAGGTCCACGCCGTAGCTCTCGGCGTGGAGGCTGCTCAGGGGGCCGAGGTAGACGTAGATCCCGTCCGCTCCGATGCGGTCGTGCACGATCGCGGGCACGTCCCTCCAGCTGGTGGGGGAGTCGATGAGCGGCCCGGCGATGACGTAGTGGGGGACGTCGAGCCGCGCGAAGGAGCGGCGCAGACTCTCCTCCAGGAGGCCGAGGTCGTAGTCGCCGGCGAGGGCGTCGCTGACCACGACCGCCTCGCCCGCGGGCTGTTCCATGAGCTCGGCGGCGAAATGGGCGGAGGCGGTCGACGCGGCGTCGGCCTGCACGGGGGTGGCTACGGCCGCCACGCCCGTCAACGCAAGGAGGCCCGCGGCGACCGGCCTGAGGGGTACCCGGAACACATCGGGAGGATATCGGAGCGCCGGACCCCCCTCACTGTCCGGGCGGGGCGCCGGCCCCCGCCCGAACGCGCCACGACGGCGGCGGGCCTCCCCCAGGCCCTCCGGGCCGCTCCAGGGACCGGAGGGGACGGCCGTGCCCGTCACCGGCCTCCCGGGGGCGCGCGTGCCGCCTCCCGGGAGGCGGGACCAGGCGTCCGTCAGGCGAGGACGCCTCCGCCGGTGCCACGGCCGGGCGGAGCCCTCGGCCTTTGCGACGGGGATTTCCCGGTGGGTGAGGAGGGCGACGCGGGGTGCCTCCCTCACCTCCACCCCGGCCGCCCCGCCCCGGCTCCGCCATTGCGCGCCCACGCCCCCGGGCTGCGGAGCGGGGAGGCGGAGCAGGAGATCCGGACGGCACGCGGCTGCCGCGGGCGCTCGGACGCCCCCGCGGCGTGGGCCGCGCCGGCCTGGAGGCGGCGCGGCGGGCCGCGGCCTTCGACGCTCGGGGCGGGGACTCAGGCCCCGGTGAGCGGGGCGCGCAGCGCCTCGGCGATCCAGGTGTAGAGGACCGGAAGAAGGTCCTGCTCCTCCTCGGGCGCGTTCCCGTTGACCACCGCCACCAGGGACAGGTAGCGGCCGTAGGTGTCGTCGTAGCCGGGGGCCTCCCCCGCGGCCTCCTCTTCGGCGATCTCGCGCAGGAGCCCGGGGGCCTGGAGGAACCCGTCGGCCATCCGCTCCCGGACATGAGGGGCGAGCGGGGTGTCGGACAGCGCCGCGGCCGCCTCGGCGAAGCGCGTGACGGCCTCCTGCGCCCGCGGGGATCGGGGGGACTCCCCGGCGCGGTAGACGGCGATGACCTCCTCCATGAGCCGGCTCCCGCTGCTGTGGATGAACTCCTGGAACGGCTCGCTCGCCATGGTCCGGCCCAGATCGTCGGAGTAGGTCTCCCGCAGGTGGGCGCGGACCTCGGTGCGAAAGCCCGGGTCCCGCACCAGCTCGGCCAGCTCGATCCAGGCTTCGAGCTGGGTGGCGGTGGGGTCCTCGGGCAGGACCGGCCGCATCGTCCGCAACCGGTCGACGAAACCGTCGGGGACGTCGAGTCCCTCGCCGACGTCGTTCCAGAAGTCGTCGATGAGCCGCTCGCGCTCCTCGTCGGACATCGACACGAGCCGGTGCATCAGGGCCGCCCGCGCGACCGTGCCGCGCTGCTTGACCAGGGTCCGCAGCACGGCCCGTCTGGCCCGTAGGGTGCGCTCCTGGCGCTCCACGATCGCCAGGTGCGCCGTGAGGAGATCGTGCAGGGTCGTCTCGCCTTCGATCAGCCGGCGGATGTCGTCCAGGCCCGTGTCCAGTTCTCGCAGGGTGCGGACGAACTCCAGCCGGGCGATGGCGTCGATGTCGTACAGCCGGTGGCCCGTCTCGGTCACGGTCGTGGGTTCGATGAGTCCGGCTTCGGCGTAGAACCGGACGGCGCTGACGCTCAGACCGCTGCGGCGCGCGGCGTCTCCGATGGGGTACAGCCCTTGGTCGCTCATGGGGCCACTGTGGCGCCTCAAGCGGCTTGAGATGCAAGCCCGGCCGTGGGCCGCCTGCCCGCGGGACGAGCGGCCGATCCGCGGCCGGGGCATCGGCACCGAGGCCACCCGCCTCGTCCTGGACCGGGCCTTCCACGTCGCGAACATGGCGTTCGTCTGGCTGACCGTGCGCGAACCCAACGTTGGAGCGATCCGGGCCTATGAGAAGGCGGGGTTCAAGCGACAGGGCATCCGCCGCGACTCGAACGTGTGGCTCGGGCAGCGAGTGAACGAGGTCCACATGGACGCGGTCCCCGCCGACCTCCCGGGGCCTTCGCTGGTCAAGCAGAAGTTCCAATGACGGCCTCCACAGCGCAGTAGCCGCATACGGCAGGGCCTCGCTCGGTGATCCGGATGAGGCGCTTCGTGTGGCACTGCGGGCATTGCTCGACCAACCGCCGAACGCCGAGCGAGCGGCGCGGGTGGCCTTCCCCATCTTCCGCCGTGGAGACACTCGCCGCCCGGGGGCCGTGCCGGGGCCGGCAGCGGCGTCGTGCCCGGCGAGGGATCACGGCGAGCCGTATGTCCTACGGGCCGGGTCTCCCGGTCCCAGGGCCGGCGGTCCTCATAGCGCGCGGTCGATCATCGCCTCCAGTTTCGAGGCGGTCGCCGTACCGAGGACGCGATCGACCTCGGCGCCGTCCTTGAAGAGGACGAGGAGGGGGAGGCCGTTGACACCGTGTTCGAGGGCGCTGGCGGGGTTCTCGTCGACGTTCACCCGGACGACCTTGGCGCGGCCCTCGTACCGTTCGGCGACGGCCCGCACGGTCGGGGCCACGACGCGGCACGCCGGACAGCCGACGGACCAGAACTCGACCAGGACCGGTTCGGTCGCCTTGGTCACCTCGTCGTCAAAGGTGGCGGTCGTGACCTGGTGGACGTCGGCCATGTGCTCCTCGTTCCCGGGGTGCGGTGACGGGCGCGGCGCGCGGGCGGCCGTGACCGGTGTCCGGTCCGCCCCACGGGCGGCCGTGTCTCGGGGACGGCACGGGATCGGCGTGGACGCGCGCCCACCCGCCGGACAGGAGCAATGTAGCCGTGTTCCGGCCCGCGCGTCCGCGTTTTCCAGGACGGGAAGTGCTTCCTGCGCTTCCGTCCCGATTTGGCATTCTCGAAGACAGGCCGGAAGCGGAGCCGTCGCTCCCCTCGGGGACGACCTCCCACGGCCCCGACCACAGGACGGGGACCGGCCGGATGCCGTGACACCGTCCGCGCCGCCCCACCGGCAAAGGACGCACCCCGGACGGTCGGGTCCCCGAGGCGGGTGCGGCGGGCGGGCCGGCTCACCCGTCGGCGGGCGGCTCGAAGCGCGTCACCTCACATCGGCCGCGCCGCCCTGAACCGCGCGGCGCGGCACGGATGCCCGGCCAGGCAGACGTCTGCGCCGTGGTGCCGACGGCGGGCACCCGCCCGGACCGTCCCCGCCGGAAACGGGCGACGGCGCGAGACCGGTCCGGCGGCCGGGCGAGGAGGTCGTAGGCGTGGCCGCCGCCTCGGGGTGGGGCCGTGGACGGACACGCCGGCCCGGGCGGGGAGGCGGGCGCCCCGCCTCCCCGCCCGGGCCGGGGGCGGACGCGGCGGGCGCCCTGGACCGGTCCGGCCACGCGGAACGCCCCGGCTTCCCCGGCATGGCGGTGCCCTGGCACCGGGCGCGGGCTCCCCCTCCGGACGTGACACCCTGGTGACGCGAGCCCCCGGTTCGACGGGCCGTCGTCAGCGTCGAGCGGGCGCCGCCGTGTGGCCCGAGGGATGGCACGCCCTCCAGGATGCCCCCAGCCGGGCGCCCGGCCGGCGCCGTGGCGGCCGTTGCCGAGGAGCTGCCCCGATGGGTCCACGCCGCCCGCACGGGCGGCCCTCCGCCGCCCCCCGCGACGGCACCGCGCCGAAGGCCGGGGGAGGTCTCGCTCCCCCGAACCCCACCCCCGAGGAGAACGACCATGACACCCAGGGAGAACGGGTACGCCCGCGCCCAGGACGGAACCGCGCTGGCCTACCAGCGGCACGGCGACGGCCCTCCCCTGCTCCTGCTCGCCGGCCAGGCCAACGACCACCACTGGTGGGACGGTGTCCGGGAGGACTTCCACGCCACGCACGCCACCATCACGATGGACTACCGGGGTACCGGCGACAGCGACGCGCCCGACACGCACTACTCCACGCGCGGGTTCGCCGACGACGCGATCGCCGTCTTGGACCGGCTGGGGGTCGAACGGGCCGACGTCTACGGCACCTCCATGGGCGGTCGGGTCGCCCAGTGGATCGCGGCGCGCCATCCCGAACGGGTCCGCCGGCTGGTGCTGGGGTGTACCTCGCCCGGTGGCCGCCACGCCCGGGAACGGGACCAACGGGTCAGGCGCGCCCTGGGCCACCGTGACCCCAAGGTCGCCCGCGAGACCCTGCTCGACCTGATGTACACGCCGTCGTGGCGGGCCGGGCATCGCGGCCCCTTCACCGTCGTGGGTTCCGCGAAGATGCCTCCGCACGCACGCCGGCGGCATCTGGTGGCCAGCGACGAGCACGACGCCTGGGACGTCCTGGAGGAGATCACCGCCCCCACCCTGATCCTGCACGGTGACGCCGACGAGATGGTCCCCTCGGACAACGCCGGGCTCCTCGCCTCACGGATTCCCGACGCCCGCGTGGAGCTGCTGCCCGGCGCCCGCCACGCCTACTTCCAGGAGTTCCGTCCCCTGGCCAGCCGCCTGGTCGTGACCTTCCTCCGGGAGGGGTGAGGACCGTCCCGGCCTCGGACGCGCTCCTGCCCCCGGTGCCGTTCTCCTCGCCCCGCCCGCGCGGCCGAGCCGGGGCGGGCGTCCCCTGCCGCGCCCGCGGCCCGGCGAGGGGAGGCCCCGCCCCGAGGACCACCGTTTCCACCGAAATGCGGTTCGGCGACGCGATCCGCGCCGCGCCCGCACGTCCGACCGTGGTCGTCCGGCGACGTCATCGAGGACGGCCTGTCCTCCCCCTGCACATGTTCACCGGGGCCGGCGCCGGTCGGCCGGGAACCCGCGCGGCGTCGGGCCGGAGCGCCGCGCGGTCCCGGACCGCGGGTGAGGTCGCCGTCCTGCCGGCTCCGCGGTCCGGTGTTCGCCGGCGGGGAGCCCCGGGGCGACGGGGCTTCTTGTGGGGACGGCGACGCGCCGGGGAACGCGGCCCTGGAGCCGGATCCGGCGGAGGCCGGCGGCGGGAGAGGCCGCGACCGGCGGGCGTCCGCCGGCGTCTACCCTCGTAACCGTGACCGACACGCTCGACCTGGAGGCCGTCGCCGTCCGGATGCGCGAGGTCCTCGGCGAAGGACCGGTGCTCGCGCTGACCGGCGCGGGCATCTCCACGGACTCGGGGATCCCCGACTACCGGGGTCCCGGCTCCCCTCCGCGCACGCCCATGACCTACCAGCAGTTCGTCGGCGACCCCGCGTTCCGCCGGCACTACTGGGCCCGCAACCACGTCGGCTGGCGGCACGTCCACCGGACCCGCCCCAACGAGGGTCACCGCGCGCTGGCCGAGCTGGAGGCCGCCGGCGTGCTGTCCGGGGTGATCACGCAGAACGTGGACACCCTGCACGAGATGGCCGGCAGCAGGCGGGTCATCGACCTGCACGGCCGCTACGACCGGGTGGTGTGCCTGTCGTGCGCGCGGGTGATCCCCCGTGGACGGCTGGACGCCCGCCTCACCGAGCTGAACCCGGACTTCGCCGACGCCGTGGCCGACGTCGAGGTCGCCCCCGACGCCGACGCGGTCCTGGCCTCGACCGAGGGGTTTCGGGTGGCCGACTGCGCGGACTGCGGCGGGATGCTCAAACCCGACATCGTGTACTTCGGGGAGAACGTTCCCAAGGAGCGCGTGCTGGAGGGGTACCGGCTGGTCGACGAGGCCGCCGCCCTGCTGGTCGCCGGCTCGTCGCTGACCGTGCTCTCGGGCCGGCGGTTCGTCAAGCGCGCCGCCGACCAGGGCAAGCCGGTGGTGATCCTCAACCGGGGCGCGACCCGGGCGGACGCGATCGCGACACTGACCGTCGACGCGGGCTGCTCGCCGGCGCTGCGCGCCCTCGTGGCGGCCTACACCGGCTGAGGGGGCCGGTTCAGAACAGCGTGTCCACCCCCGCCGGTGCGAGGGCCGGCACACCCGCGCCTTCGAGGTCGAGCAGGAAGCGCTTGCGCTCCAGCCCGCCGCCGTACCCGGTCAGGGAGCCGCCGGAGCCGACGACCCGGTGGCAGGGGATGACGATCCCGATCGGGTTCTTGCCGTTGGCCAGCCCCACGGCGCGCGAGGCCCCCGGGCTGCCGATCTCCTCGGCCAGCCGGCCGTAGGTGAGCGTGGTCCCGTACGGGATGTCGCGCAGTGCGGCCCAGACGCGGCGTTGGAACACGGTGCCGCGCGGCTGCAACGGCAGGTCGAACCCCCTGCGCTCCCCCGCGAAGTAGGCGGCGAGCTGCTCGGCGGCGGCGGAGAGGACGGGCACGGCCTCCCCCTCGACGCGCTCGCCGAACAGCGTGTCGGCCGGGCGGTGCCGCTGCCGTTCCATGTACAGGCCGGTCAGGGCGCCGTCCTCGGCGACGAGGGTGAGCGGACCGACGGGGCTGTCCAGCACGGTGTGCGCGCGCCCCGTGGTCCTGTCGGCTGTGGTCATGCGGGAACCTCTTCCATGACGGGTGCCTCCCCGGTGGTCCCGGGCAGACGGTTGATCTCGTGGTCGGAGGTGGACCACAGGTACTGGACGGCGTAGGCGCGCCAGGGGCGCCAGGCCGCGGAGCGCCGGGCGAGGGCCGCGGGCGTGGCGGGCAGCCCCAGGCCCTGGGCCGCGCGGCGCACGCCCAGGTCGGTGGGGAGGAAAGCGTCGGGGTCGCCGAGCGCACGCATGGCGATCGTATCGACCGTCCAGGCTCCGACGCCGGGCAGCGCGGCCAGGCGGGCGCGCGCCTCCTGCCGGTCGGCGCCGGGCCCGAGGTCCAGCTCCCCGGAGGCGAGGGCCTCGGCCAGGGCGGCGAGCGTCGCGCGGCGCGCCGCCGGCAGCGCCGGCCCCGGTTGGGGGGCGACCAGCGCCTCGGGGCGCGGGAACAGGCGGGAGAGCCCGCCGGCGGGGTCGTCGACCGGTTCCCCGTGCGCGGTGGCGAGCCGGGCCGCGTGGGTGCGGGCCGCGGCCGTGGAGACCTGCTGGCCGAGGACCGCGCGCACCGCCATCTCCGCGCCGTCGGCGCAGCGGGGGACCCTGCGGCCGGGGGCCCGCTCCACCAGCGGCGCCATCAGCGGGTCGGCGCGTAGCAGGTCGTCCACCGCGACGGGGTCGGCGTCCAGGTCGAGCGTCCAGCGGCACCGGCTGATCGCCGCGGGCAGGTCACGCAGGTCGGTGAGGGTGAGCGTGCAGGCCACGTGATCGGGTCGGGGGCTCAGCGCGACGATGGCGGGGCCGCCGGGCAGCCGTAGGGTGCGCCGGTAGGCCCCGTCGCGCCACTCCTCGACGCCGGGCACGGCCGTGGCCGCCAGGTGCCCGAACAGGTTGTCCGGGCACAGCGGGGCCCGGAACGGCAGCCGCAGCGACAGCGTCCCGGTTCCGGCCGGGGCGTGGCCGCGCGCGGCGCGCTCGCGCAGCCCGGTCGGGGAGACCGCGAACACCTCGCGCACGGTCTCGTTGAACGCGCGGATGCTGGAGAAACCCGCGGCGAAGGCGACGTCGCCCATGGGCAGCGCCGTGGTCTCGACCAGCAGCCGGGCGGTCTGGGCGCGCTGGGCCCGGGCCAGGGCCAGCGGTCCCGCGCCGAGCTCGGCGCGCACCTGGCGTTCGAGCTGGCGGACGCTGTAGCCGAGCCGGGCGGCCAGGCCGCTCACCCCCTCCCGGTCCACCACTCCCTCGGCGATCAGCCGCATCGCGCGGGCCACGACGTCGGCCCGGTGGTTCCATTCGGGCGAACCGGGGCTGGCGTCGGGGCGGCACCGCTTGCATGCGCGGAAGCCGGCCCGCTGCGCGGCGGCGGCGCTGGGGTAAAAGCGCATGTTGCGCGGGTGGGGCGTGCGCGCCGGGCAGCTCGGCCGGCAGTAGATGCCGGTGGTCAGGACGGCGGTGAAGAACCAGCCGTCGAACCTGGCGTCACGGGAGCGCACCGCCCGCGCGCACCGTTCCACGTCTTCGTGCATGCGTCCAGCATCGCCGATGCGCACCCGGGACACTGGCGGAAAAACGACATCGCCGTGCGGGCGGGCGGGACGCGGCCACGAGCTCGTCACGCCGTCCCACCCTAGGGAGCGGGACGGGGCCTCTCCCTCACGAAGCGCCCATGGCCGACCCGGGACGGAGGCGATCCGCCCTCCGGGAGGCGCGGGACGGGCCGAGCGCCACATCGACGCAGCCGCCGCGCCCGCCCGCTCCGGCGGGCGCGGCACCGGCTCACGGGCGAGGCGGACGGCCGCACGTGAAGCTTCCACGCGGATCGGGGTACGGCCGCGCCGGGGACACGCGTCGGCTCCGAGGGCGTCGGGCCTGGTCCCGGCCCGACGCCGGCGGGAGCCTGGCCATCGGCCCGCTCCGCGCTGACCTGGGAGGCGGTCCCGGCCGCGGGGGCTGCCGCGGTCGTGATCGCCGTGCGAGCCACACCCCCGCCCCGCCACGGGACCGGGCGGTGAGGTCGTCATCGACGGGATCCCCCAGCCCGTCGGCTCGCAGCGGGACTACCGTGGGCGGACCGGTTCGACCAGAATCGGGGCATGCGCTGGGTGTGGGTGGGCGGATCGGCGGCCGTGGCGTGTATCGGGCTGGCCGTGGCGCTGTTCCTGTCGGACCTGGAGACCCTCTCGTGGATCGCCGGCGCCGGCTCCTTCGTCATCGCGGTTCCCTCGCTGGTCCTCGCCCTGCTCCTGGCCCGCCCCCGCTCACGCCCCGACCCCGGCCGGCCGGCGGCCCGGACCACGGCGAACCGGATCGGTTCCAACAGCGGCGCGTCCCAACAGGCCGAGACCGTGAATGCGGCCCTGTCGGAGGTCGGCCGCCACGGCGACACCTACAGCGCCGAGACCATCAACATCATCCGGCCGCCGGCGGACCCACCCGGCCCCGCTCTCCGTGAGGGGGCAGCGGACTGGGCGGGGATGTCGACGCCGATGGTCGAGGCCGACCCCCGCGCGCTGGGGGTGCACCCGGCGCGGCGGGGTGACGACGGGGGCGACCTGCCGCCCTACGTGGCCCGTGACGTCGACGCCGAGCTGGAAGGGCTCCTCCTCCGCGCGGGCGAGCGCGGCGGGGCGGTGGTAGTGGAGGGCGACTCCACCGCGGGCAAGACCCGCGCCCTGCTGCACGTCCTGCGGCGGACCCTGCCCCACCGGCGCCTGTACGCCCCCGTTCCAGGGGACGACCTGCGTGAGTTGGCCGCCCACCTGGCCTCGTCCCCACCCCGGGAGGGCGCCGTGGTGTGGCTGGACGACATGAACCGGTTTCTCGGCCAGGGCCGGCGCGGCCTGTCCGAACGGGTCCTGGGCGAGTTCCTGCGATGCGGGGCGGTGGTGGCGGCCACCCTGCGCGCCGAGTACGCCGACGCCTACCGCACCACGGCCTCCGATGGAGGCGGATACCGGTTGGAGGGGCGGGGCAGGCGGGAGAACGACGCCGCGCTGCTGCGACGCTTCATCCGGGTCGGCCTGGAGCGCGTCTGGAGCGACGCCGAAACCGAGCGGGCCGCCGAGACCGGGGACGGGCGGCTGGTCGAGGCCGCGGCCCACCATGGGACGCATGGGATCGCCGAGTACCTGGCCGCCGGCCCCGAACTGTTGCGGGCCTGGCGCGACGCCCGACGCTCCACCGCCCGGGGCGGCCACCCGCGCGGATACGCCGTGGTCGCCGCCGCGGTGGACCTGGACCGCACCGGCCTGCTCACCGCCCCCACCCCCTCCCTGCTGGAGAGGACCCACCAGATCTACATGGCCGGACTGGCGGCGCTGCGCCCCGAGCCCTTCGAGCAGGCACTGGAGTGGGCGTGCCGGCCGGGCGACCTGGGAGCCAGCGGCCTGCTCGTCCCCGCCGACGATGCCGGCGAACGCTGGTGGCCCTTCGACTATCTCGTCGAGGCCACCGCCTCCCCCGTCCCCTTGTCGGTCTGGGCGGCCGCGCTCGACCACGCCGCCGCCGACGACGAACGCCTCGCCATCGCGGACAACGCCGACGACGCCGGCCACCGTGACCTCGCCGCGACCGTCTGCGAGCCCCTCGCCCGGACCGGCCACCCCCGCGCCCTGTTCCTCATGGGCTACTGGGCCCACGACCGCGGCGACCTCGCCGAGGCCGAGGAGTGGTACCGCCGCGCCGCCGACAGCGGGGACCCCCACGCCCTGCTCACCCTGGGCTCGCTGCTGGAACACCAGGATCGCCGGGTGGAGGCGGAGGAGGTCTACCTGCGGGCGGTCGAGGCGGGCGACCTCCACGCCCCGGGCTTTCTCGGCCAGCTGCTCGCCGACCAGGAGCGCTTCGCCGAGGCCGAGGAGTGGTACCAACGCGCCGCCGACAGCGGGGACCCCATCGCACCGTACGCGCTCGGCCGGATGCTCCAGGACCTCCGGCGCCTCGCCGAGGCCGAGGCGTGGTACCGCCGGGCCATCGACGCGGGGGACACCGACGCCCCGACCGCCCTGGCCCACCTGCTCGCCGAGCAGGGACGCCACTCCGAAGCCGAGGAATGGTACCGACGCGCCATCGACGCCGGCGATACCCGGCACCTCATCAGCCTCGGCAACCTGTTCGCCGACCAGGGACGCTTCGACGACGCCGAGGAGTGGTACCTCCGCGCCATCGACAGCGGCGACAAATACGCCGAAAGCAACCTGAATCTCTTGTTCGTCCGGCACGGACGTTTCGACAAGGCCGAGGAACGGTGCCGGCGCGCCATCGACGCCGGGGACACAGGAGCCCTGAGCACCCTCGCCCACCTGCTCGCCGAGCAGGGACGCCACTCCGAAGCCGAAGAATGGTACCGACGCGCCATCGACGCCGGCGACGCTTTCGCCTCCTACGGCCTGGAGAGACTGCTCGCCGAGCAGGGACGCCGCTCCGAGGCCGAGCAGGCTTACCGACACGCCGCCGACACCGCCCAGGAGGGCGAGGACGGCGGCTCCTGACCGGCGCGCCGCCCCACCGAGGGCAGCCCCGGACGTGGCGGGCCGACCCGCCTCAACGGCCGCCGCGGGATCGTCGGTCACGCCGCCGAGGGGCCGGCCGCGACCTCCCGTCGGCCTCGGCGGAAACCGATCGGGCGCGCCGTCCGGGCGACCAGCGCGGTCCCCGGGCCGCTCCGGGGTTCCACCTCCCCGTTCCCGCACCGGGCGGCGCCCGGTGGATTCGGCCGATGCGCCCGGCCGGATGGCTCCTGAAGGCGCGAGACCGCCGCGGTCCCCGGGCCGCTCCCGGCCCGGGGCATCCGGCCGCGCGGGGTATCGAGCACGGCCGTAAGCGGCGTCACCCCTCCTCCCGGGGCCGGACAGGTCGAAGCCGTTCCCCGCTCCGTGGTCTTTCTCAGTCCCCGGACCGGACGATCCGCTCGACGGCCTCGACCACGACGGCGGCGTCGTAGGGGTCGGTGTCCAGCCCCCGATGCAGGGTCAGCCCCTCGATCAGGGCGTCCAGCATGATGGCGGTGACCGGGTCGAAGTGGCGTCCCAGCGCGGCCCGGGAACGGGCCATCCACCGGTTGGTCAGGTCCCGGAACTCCGGCTCGCGCGCCGCCAGGGTGTACAGCTCGCTGGTCAGCACGAGGTCACGCCGGGTGGCCAGGACGTCACCGGTGACCAGCGCGACCACCGCGGCCGCGGCCTCCTGGGCGTCGGCCGCCTCGGCCATGCGCCGCTCGAACCGGTCGGACACGCCGAGCGCGAACCGGTGGAACGCCTCGCGCAGCAGCTCGTTCATCCCGTCGAAGTGGTAGGTCATCGACCCCAGCGGCACCCCGGCGGCCTCGGCGATCTTGCGGTGCGAGGCCCCGGCCACCCCCCGTTCGACGATGACGTCGAGACAGGCGTCGATGATGCGATCACGCCGTTCGGGGTCGTTGCGCCGCGTGCGCCGGCCGGGCGCGGCCGGGTCTTCAGTCGTCCCGGGCCCGTCCGCGGTCTCAGGCATCGTCGTCGGAGATCTCGCGCACCACCCGCGCCGGGTTCCCGACGGCCACGACGTTGGCCGGCAGGTCCTTGACGACGACGGATCCCGCCCCGACCACGGTGTTGTCCCCGATCGTCACGCCCGGGCAGACGATCACGCCGCCGCCGAGCCACACGTTGTCGCCGATGGTGATCGGCTTGGCCGCTTCCAGCTTGTCGCGGCGCGGGGTCGGGGCGATCGGGTGGGTGGGGGTCAGCAGCTGCACGTTCGGACCGATCTGGCAGTCGGCGCCGATGCGGATCTGCGCGACGTCCAAGGCGACGAGGTTGTAGTTGACGAACGTGCGTGCTCCGACGTGGATGTTCTCCCCGTAGTCGACGTAGAGCGGGGGTTTGATGAAGGCGCCCTCGCCCAGGGTGCCGAGCAGCTCCGCCAGGATCGGGATGGCCGCTTCGGGTTCCTGTGCCGCTGCGGCCCGGTAGGCCTCCTGTAGACGCACCCCGCGCTGCGCGAGGCGGGCGTTCTCTGGATCGTCGGAGATGTACAGGTCCCCGGCGAGCATGCGCTCCCGGTTGGTACGCGGGTCCCCCGCGAAGTAATCCTTCACCATGCGTACGATCGTACATATGATGTGCGCGGCCGGGGCGTGAACGCCGGATCAGGACACAATCGCCGACCGGGGCGGCGCCCGCGCCCCGATCTCGCTCCACTGTGACCGCGCCGCGGCGGAGCGGATCGCCGCCGATCCCACGCCGAGGCGGACGCCCTGGCATGGGGAGGACGGTGCGGCCTCGCAGGGGCGCGGCACAAGGCCCCGCGGGCCGGGACCCGGAAGGCGCGAAGAGCCGGGCGGAGCCGGGACGTCCCGATGGGCTCGGACATCGGCCGCCGGGCGACAAGGCCCGTCCCCGACTCCCCGGCGGCGCTCCCACGAGGGACGGAAGGCACGGGACTCCCCCGGTCGGGCGGTGACCGGACCGCCGCGGTAGCAGGCCGGCCCGGCCGGCGCCGGAAACGCGGGACGGTCCGCGCCGGCCGGGAGCGTTCCGCGCAAGCGGTCCCGCCCTCTCCCGCGGACGGGACCCGATCGGGGATGGGAAAGGGGTGGGGCGGCGGGGAGTCCCCGCCGCCCCACCGTTCAGGCGGGCGCCTGCTGGGAGACCTGACCGGCGTCCTCGGCCCGCTCGCCGTCGTGCCAGGCCGCCCACAGCGCGGCGTAGCGGCCCCCGCGGGCGACGAGCTCGGTGTGCGTCCCGGTCTCGGCCACCCGGCCCTGTTCCAGCACCACGATCCGGTCGGCCCCGACCGCCTGCTGGAGGCGGTGCGCGACCACCAGCGCCGTGCGTCCCTCGGTCGCCGCCACGGCGGCGTGCTCCAGGATCCGGGCGCCGGCGCTGCCCGCCTCGGCCCCCGCCTCGTCGAGCACCACCACGGCGGGGTCGGCCAGCACCAGGCGGGCCAGGGCCAGGTGCTGGCCCTGGTGGGCGGTGAGGCGCAGGCCGTTCTCCCCCACCTCGGTGTGGATGCCCGCGGGCAGCGTGGTGGCCCAGTCGTGGGCGCCCACGGCGGCCAGCGCGGCGACCACCTGTTCGTCGCTCGCCCCGGGGACGGCGAGGCGCACGTTGTCGGCAAGCGTC
Organism: Marinactinospora endophytica; assembly: GCF_054780875.1. Lineage (NCBI taxonomy): Bacteria > Bacillati > Actinomycetota > Actinomycetes > Streptosporangiales > Nocardiopsidaceae > Marinactinospora > Marinactinospora endophytica. The sequence goes on from NZ_BAAGVM010000013.1 coordinate 19,939, forward strand.
CCGGCGAAGACGTGGGTGTCCTGGCTGACCAGCGCCAGGTGCCGGCGCAGGAGATCGGGGTGGACCTCCTCCACCGGGACGCCGCCGAGCAGCACTTCCCCGCGGGCCGGGGTGATCAGGCCGGCGACGATCGAGGCGAGGGTGGTCTTGCCGGCGCCGCTGCCACCGACCAGCGCCACCCGCTCCCCCGGCGCGATGCGCAGCGTGACGTCCTCCAGCACGATCGGCCCGTCGTCGTAGCGGTGGCCCACCGCGCGGATCTCCACACCGGAGTCCGCCGGCCGTCGCGCGACGGGCGGCGGCCCGGGGTCGGGGATCGCGGCCACGCCCGCCATACGCGCCAGGCTGGTGCCGGCCGACTGCACGTCGTTGAAGGACGTCATGATCGCCCCCAGCGGGCCGAAGAGCCGGTGGAAGTACAGGGCCGCGGTGGTGGTGGCCCCCACCGTCACCACGTCGGCGTCCACCAGGAAGAAGCCGACCGTCATGATCGCCGCCAGACCGACGCACTCGGCCGCGTTCATGCCGCTGCCGAAACGGCAGAACAGGCGGAACACCCGGTTGGTGATGCCCATCGCCGCGGCGGAACGCTCGTTGACCAGCTCCAGGCGGTGCCGGTGCAGCCGGTAGGCGTGCACCGTCTCCACACCGTGCAGCGACCCCACCAGCGCCTGGGCGCGTTCGCCCATGGCGGCGCGTTCCTCGGCGTACATCGGGGCCGAACGCGGCAGGTACCAGCGCAACGCCCCCGCGTAGACCGGCAGCGAGCACAGGCCGGCCAGGCCCAGCCGCCAGTCGAGGGCGAACAGCCCGCCCATCGTGAGCACCGCGGTGAACAGCGACGAGATGAGCATCGGCGCCTTCTCCCGCAGCGTCTCGGCGACCACGGCCACGTCGTCGCCCACCCGGCTGAGCAGGTCACCGGCGCTGAGCCGGGCGAGCAGGGGCGCGGGCAGCCGCAACGCCCGCTGCACCACCCGTTCGCGCAGCCGGGCCAAGACGGTCTCGCCGGTGCGGGCGAGCAGGGTGAAGGCCAGCGCCGTGAGCGCGCCGCCGAGGAGCGCGGCGGCGGCGATCACCACCGCCGTCCACGCCGCATGCGTGGTGTCGGTCCCCTGCCGTACCGCGTCCACGAGCAGGCCGAGCACCCACGGCGCGACGAGCGCGCACGTGTTGGCGGCCAGTGAGACCAGCAGGGCGACCAGCGCCATTCCCCGGACGGCGCGCAGCTCGGTCAGCACGAGGGCCAGCGTGGCGCGCGCCGTGGCGATCGGCAGGAGTCGGTGGGAGGAGGGGGAGGCGTCGGCGCCCTCCCGTGTCGGCGTGGCGTCGGCCGTCATCTCAGCACCGCCTTCCGGTAGGCGTCGTCGGTCGCGACGAGCTCGGCGTGGGTGCCCTCGGCCGCGACCACGCCGTCGGCGAGCACCAGGACCCGGTCGGCGTGGGCGAGGAGGGCCGGACTGTTGGTGACCACGACGGTGGCCTGGCCGGCAGGGGCGGTGGCGCCGTGGCGGGCCTGGCGCAGGCCGTGGGCGATCGTCTCCTCGGTCACGGCGTCCACCGCTGTGGTGGGTTCGTCCAGGACGAGCACGGGCGGGCGGGCGGCGATCGCCCGGGCCAGGGCCAGCCGCTGGCGTTGGCCTCCTGACAGGGTGGTGCCGCGGTCGGTGATCCGGCGGTCGACGCCGTCGGGGTGGGCGCGGGCGACCTCGTCGGCGGCGGTGGCGCGCAGCGCGGTGAGCAGGACGGCCTCGGTGTCGCCGTCCTCGGCGCCATCGGGGGATTCCAGCAGGATGTTGGAGCGCAACGTCCCCTCGAAGAGGTCGACGTCGTGGGGTTCCACGAGGATCGTCCGGCGGGCCGCGTCCAGGCGGAGACGCTCCACCTCGACACCGCCGACCGTGATCCGCCCCTCGTAGTCCTGCCGTGGGACGCGCCCGGCCAGCAGGGCGAGCAGGGCGCGGGTGTCGGCGGGGTCGTGGGCGACGACGCCGAGGAACTCTCCGGCGTGGACGGTCATGTCGAGTCCGCGCAGCGAACCGTGCCGGATCCCGTGGAGCTCGATCCGGGTGGCGTCGCCGCCGTCGAGGTCGCCGGGGGTGAGCCGGAACGGTGCGTCGAGCACGGTCGCCAGGCGGTGCGCCGACGCCCGGCACACGGCGATGCCGTGTCCGCACAGGCCGAGTTCGCGCACCGGTTCGGTGATGAACTGCGCCAGGCCCACCACCGTGATCAGTTCTCCGACGCTGATCCGCCCCTCCAGGGCGGCCCAGCCGGCGAAGGCGGCGACGGCCGCCAGCAGCAGCCCGCCGCCGGCCGTCGTGACGCCGAAGTAGGCGCCGGAGGGGGCTGCGGCGCCCAGCGCGGCGCGCAGCGCGGCGCCGCTGGATCGCCGGTAGCCGTCGGCGGCGTGCTCTTCGGCGCCGATCCCGCGCAGCACGGGCAGACCGCGGATCAGGTCGCTGGCCAGCGCCGTGGTCTCGGCGGCCGCCGCCTGCTGTGAGGCGGCCCGCCGGGTCAGGGTGGGGCCCAGCAGCTGGGTGAGGACGACCAGCAGGGGGACGCCGACGAGGACGCCCAGGCCCAGCACCGTGTCGATTCTCAGCAGGGTGGTCGCGGCGACGGCGAGGCCGGCCAGGCCGGCGAGGGCGGCGGGGACGAAGTGCAGCAGCCGGGCCATGCGGTCGGCGTCGGAGGTGGCGATGCCGAGCAGTTCCCCGGCGCGCATCCCGGTGTCCTGGCGGCGGGCGTCCATCATGCGCTCGGCCGCCTCGACCCGCAGCCGGTGCGCCTCCAGTTGGATCGCGGCGACGAGGGAGCGGGCGCCGTAGCGCCAGGAGAGGGTCAAGACGGTGAACTGCAGGGCCAGGCCGGCCACCGATATGGCGAGCGCTCTTCCGTCTCCAGTGGCCACGGCGCGGTCGATGATGAGGCCGATGGCGACCGGCACGAGCGCCTCGGCGACCTGGTGCAGGGAGGTTCCCACGACGCCGGCGGCCAGCCGGCCGCGGTTGCGGACGAGGGCGCGGGTCAGCAGCCGTCCGCCGCCGGAGGGCTTGTTCGGGTCCCTCATCGCCGGCCCGCCGGCACGGGGGTCGGGGCCGGACGGGGCTGACGGTGGGGGTTCACGGGGCGACCTTCCCTTCGGGTGGGGCCGGGGCGGGGACGACGCTGTCGCGCCCGCCCCTCCCCGGCCGTTTCGGCGTTTCACGACCAAGGAGAACCTAACCCGGATTCCCGTTTCCCGGGCATTCGGGAGAAGTCCGCCGGGGTTCAGTGCTCCAGGGGTTCGGCCTCGCTGATGTCGGCGGCGAGGGCGCGCACGACCTCGGCGTAGCGGGTGTAGCTGTAGGGCGTCTCCGCGGCCCAGGCGCCGACCTGTCCGGCCTCGACCGCGGGCAGGGTGCGCCAGGTCGGCTGGTCGGCCAGGTCGGCCAGGGGGGTGGAGGTGGGCCGGGAGTCCTGGAGGAGCAGATCGGCGGGGTACTTGTCGGCCTCCTCCCAGCTCAGTTCCTCGAACTGGTCGGTGTCGGGGGCGTCGGTCTCGGGGAGGCGGACCCCGTGTTCGGCGAACAGTTCCAGGTCGCCGCCTGCCGCGGCGTTGGCGACGTAGAGGTTCTCGGGGGAGGCCGAGACCGCGACGACCTTGAGGGCGGGCCTGTCCTCGGTGGCCGCGGACAGTTCCGCCAGGGAGGCGTCGAAGTCGTGCAGGGCGCCGGCGACGGCCTCGCCGTGGGGGTCGGCACCCAGGGCGACGGCGAGGTCGAGGTGGTCGGCCAGCAGTTCCTCCGCGCCGGCCCCGGTGACCTGGATCCGCAGGAGGGGGGCGACGGCCTCGATCTGGTCGACCTCCTCGGGCAGGTACCAGGCGAGGTCGTCGTAGGCGTGGGTGACGATGAGGTCGGGTTCCAGGGAGGCGAGCTTTTCGACGCTCATCTCGCCGTAGGTCTCGCTGATGACCTCGACCCGCTCGGTGTCGACGTCCCCGATCTGCGGGTCGGGCTGTCCACCGGCGGTCGTCACCGGCCCGAAGACGCCCACGACCTCGTAGCCGTAGTCCCACAGGGCGGAGGCGACGCCGGAGTAGGCCACGACCCGCTGGGGGTGCTCGTCCAGGGTCACCTCGTTGCCCGCGCCGTCGCTGAAGCTCCAGCCCTCGGCCGGCCGTTCGTCCTCGGTGGGCACGGCCGTGCCGCACGCCGAGAGCAGAACGAGGGCGCCCGTCCCGGCCACCGGCATTATGGACCGTCGGCCGCGCCGGGGCGACGCCGTCGGGAAGATCATGTAGGCCGCCTCACATCCCATTGAAATAGGCAAGGCTAACCTTACAGCGACGAAGGGCGGGAGCCCCCTCCCGGGCCTCCTCACGGGCCGCGCGCCACCGCCCCGGACGCGACGGCCCCTCCGGCGGGACCCTCACCTACCTCGGCGCCCGCGCAGCATCGGCCCGGCCGGCCCCATGGGGGAACACCACGGGCGGGGCGCGCCCCGCCTCATCACACGCCGATCCCGGCGGAACGGGGCCCACTCCAGGGAGGTCCGGCTCGGCATCGGATCAGCACCCCGCCACCGCCCGGCGTCCGACCCCCCGCAAAAAAGATCGCTTTTCGGCGCGCATGTCGCTATGGTTCCACGACAGACAAAGCACTACGCTTGGAGTGGTAAATATGCGCGAGCTCGTCTACTACATCGCCGTCACCATCGACGGCCGCATCGCGGGCCCGCGGGGCGAATACGACTTCTTCCCCCAGGGCGAGGGGGAACAGGCCACCGCCTACAGCACCTGGATGAACGAGCACCTTCCCGAGACCGTCCCCACCGCCGCCCGGGACCTGTTCGGTCTCACCGACGCCCCCAATGTCCGCTTCGACACCGTGGTGATGGGCCTGGGCGGCTACCAGCCCGCGTTGCAGGAGGGCATCACCAGCCCCTATGCCCACCTACGCCAGTACGTGGTGTCCAGCACGCTGGGCGACAGCCCCCATCCGGACGTGACCGTGGTCGAGAGCGACCCCCTCGGCCTGGTCCGCGCGCTCAAGAAGGAGGAGGGCAAGGACATCTGGCTGTGCGGTGGCGGCCAGATCGCGGGGGCGCTCCTCCCCGAGATCGACCGGATGATCATCAAGAGTTACCCGGTGGTCGCGGGAGCGGGCGTCCCCGTCTTCGACGGGGAATTCGACCCCACCCTCTTCGACGTCACCGACCGGAAGGCGTTCGACAACGGGGTCATGGTCACCTGGTTCTCCCGGCGTCGCGCCACCGATACGTGAGAAGGCCCCGGGTTCCCGAGGCGGTGGACGCCCCGCCGCAACCGCCCCCGCACGCCGCCGCGCGGCCGCCCCACGACATGTGCGGGCGACCGCGCGGCGGTCACATGGACGTTGATCAGCCCTCCGACGCGGAGCCCTCACGTCCAGAGGTCCCCGAGGCCGCGGTCACCAGCCCCGACTCCCCCGTATCGGTCGAGGCCGGCGCGGAGGAGTGCCGCCGCTCCAGGGCGGACCCCTCGACGTCGACGTTCGGCAGGATCCGGTCGAGCCAGCGCGGCAGCCACCACGCCTTCTCCCCCACCAGGTGCATGAGCGCGGGGATCAGCATCATCCGCACGAGGAAGGCGTCGAGCAGAACACCGAAGGCGAGGGCGAAGCCGACGGGTCGGATCATCGCGCTGTGCGAGAAGACGAAGCCGCCGAACACCGAGATCATGATGATCGCGGCGGCCATCACGACGGCGCGGCCGGCCCTGACCCCCTGGACGACGGCGGTCCGCGCCGGCGCGCCGTGAACGTAGGCCTCGCGCATGCCCGTCCCCAGGAAGAGCATGTAGTCCATGGCCAGACCGAACAGGATCCCCACGAGGATCGTCGGGAGGAAGTTCAGGATCGGTCCGGGGCTGTCGACACCGAAGAGACCGGCGAGCCACCCCCACTGGTAGATGGCGACCACGCCGCCCAGCGCCGCGAAGTAGGACAGGATGAACCCGAGCGTCGCGACAACGGGCACGAAGATCGACCGGAACACCAGGAGCAGGATGACCAGCGAGAAGCCCACGACGACGGCCAGGTAGGTCGGCAGCGCGTCGCTGAGCTTGTCGGAGATGTCGATGTTGCCGCTGGCCGTGCCCGCCACGCCGAGCGTGCCGGCCCCCTCCAAGGGCGCCAGGTCGCGCAGGGTGTGGACCAGCTCCTCGGTCGACTCGCTCGTCGGCCCGTCCTCGGGGACGACCTGGAAGGTGGCGAGGTCGCGGTCGTCGGAGATCGCGATGGGCGCGACCGCCACGACGGAGTCCTGCCCGTAGAGCTCCTCGGCGAGCTGGAGCTGGTAGGCGGCGGCCTCCTCCTGCGTCGGCGAGCCCGGCAGGTCCGCCGCCACCAGCAGCGTGCCGTTCTGTCCGGCGCCGAACTCCTCGGACACGATCGAGTAGGCGCGGTACTGCGTGGAGTCGTGCGGCTCCGACGATCCGTCGGGAAGCCCCAACCGCAGGTCGAGCGCTGGAATGGCGACGACCACCAGGACGCCGATCCCCAGAAGGGCGCGGCCGACCGCCGCTCCGGTGCGCATCGGCCGCACCGCCGCGTCCCCGTCGCCCTCCTGGGACGCGACGGCCGGTCCCTCGGCCAGGCGCGCCCGCTCCCGGCGCGACAGGATCCGCGGCCCGGCCAGCGAGAGCAGCGCGGGGGTGAGCGTCACCGCGATCAGCACGGCGACGAGGATGGACAGGGCGCCCACGGTCCCCATCACGCCCAGGAAGCCGATCCCGGTCAGGTTGAGTCCCAGCAACGCGATGAGCACGGTGGCGCCGGCGAAGACCACGGCGTTGCCCGCGGTCCCGTTGGCCAGGCCGATCGACTCCTTGACGTCACGCCCCTGCTTGAGCTGGATGCGGTGCCGGTTGATGATGAACAGCGAGTAGTCGATGCCCACCGCCAGGCCCAGCATGACCCCCAGGATCGGGGTCACCGACGCCATCTCGACCACGTCGGACAGTGACAGTCCGGCCAGAGCGCCCACGCCGACGCCGATCAGCGCGGTGAGGATGGGCAGGCCGGCCCCCACCAGGGTGCCCAGCATGATCACCAGGACGACGGCCGCGACGACCAGGCCGACGACCTCGCCGATGCCCAGGAGGTCGGGAACGGCCATGGCGATGTCGGATCCGAAATCGACCGTGACCCCCTCCACGGGGTCGTCCTCGAACACCGCCATCACGGCGTCCTTGGTCTCCTGCGGGACGTCCTGCTGGGGTTCGGTGAAGGCGATGTTGGACAGCGCGGCGCTGCCGTCCTCGGAGACCATGCGGATGTCGGCGGCCATGTCGAGCAGGGCCTCGCCCTCCTCCAGCTGGGCGCTCTGCTCCTCCAGCGTGGCCAGGCCCTCATCGATCTCGGCCTGCTGGGCGTCGAGTTGCGGGGCGACCTGGTCGAGCATTCCGGCGGCCTCGGCCTGGGCCCGGGCCTCGTCCAGCTCCTCCTGTCCCTGCTGAAGCTCCTCGCGCCCCTCGTCGATGCCGGTGCGGCCCTCACTGACCTGCTGCTGCTGTTCGGCGCGGGCTTCTTCGGTGGCGAACGGGTCGACGGCGTCCTCGACCCCCGGCAGGTCGGCGACCTGCGCGATCCGCTCGGTGATCGCCGAGCGCTGCTCGTCGGTGAAGGCCGCCCCGTCCTCGGTCTGGAAGACGACCGTTCCGGTCCCGCCGCCCAGGCCGGAGAACTCCTCGGTCAGCCGGTCGCTGACCTCCGAGGTGGGGGTGCCGGGGATGGAGAGGGTCTCCTTCAGCTCTCCCGAGAAGAGCGCGAACGCCGCCCCCGCGGCGAGGAGGATCGCCACCCACAGGGCGATCACGGTCCGGGCACGTCTCGCCGCGCCCCGACCGAGTCGGTAGAGAAATTCAGCCATGGTTTCCTTCACATACTCAGAGGGGAGAAGCCGTGCTCAGGGCTGGGTCTCTGGGAAGGCCGACCCGTAGCCGCCGCGTGTCCTGTCGATCAGCTGTTCCAGGAGTTCCGCCCACACCCGCCTGGACTCCTCGGTGTCGACACCGCCGGTGATCGCGTGCCAGTGTTCGCGGACCACCAGCAGGCCGGCCGTGAGCGCCCCGAACATCAGGTGCACGACGAACACGTCGCTGGAGGGGTGGTGGCGCATCAGGGACGCCGAAAGCCGTTCGGCGAAGTCGCCGATCACCCGGGTGAACAACTCCAGGGTGTGGGGAGAGAAGTCGTACTCCGCGCTGCCGAGGACCCGGGTCAGGTAGGAGATGACGGAGACGAGGTCGGCCGACCGCAGGACGTCGGCCACCTGGTCGAACACGGGCATGGGGCCGAACTCGCCGGCGGCCCGGGCCGCGAGCCCGGCCTCCATGTCGCCGATGAGCGCACCGACCTCCTCACTGCACACCTCGAAGACGATGTCGTCCACGGAGGCGAAGTGGTTGAAGACGGTCCGGCGGGAGACGTCGGCCCGTTCGGCCAATTCATCGACTGTGAAGCCGAGCCCCTGCCGCTCGCGCATGAGCGTCGCCGTCGCGTCGACGATCGCCTGGCGATGCCGCGCCTTGAGCGCTTCTCGACGCCCCGGCGTGGAAGGTCGGGAGTCATCCATGTTTTTACACTAAGTGCATATTTACACTGGGTGCAGCACTGCACCGAGTGCAGCGGATCACATCCAGCCGACCGAACGGACAAGACATCCCCGGCCCGCCTTCCGAAACGGTCGCCAAAGCCCCTCGCCACCACCACGACACCGGCCGGTGCCCCCTCGCGCCCCGCCCGACAGCTCCGGCGCGCGCCGGGTCAAGGACGCCCGATCGCCGCCGCTTCGGGGAACGACCGCTTCCCCCTGCCCGGGCCGGGCCCTTACACACTCCTCTCCACGAGGTCGGCGCCATGACACAGCACACGCCGGATCCGACCGCGGCGACGGCGCCGGACAGACCGTGGACCGGGGAGCCGGGAAGGGCGACGGGAGAAGGCAGGCGACGTGCCCGGCGGTGTCGGCCCTCCCCTGGACCGGCGGGGCGCTGCGCGACGGGGTCGGCACCCGTCCCCGAACACCGAGGGCGGGACCGCCTTCGGGCGCGGGCCGGTTCGCGGGGGGAACGCGGTCTGTTTCGCGACATCGACCGGGCAAGGGAGGTCCCGCCTCCTCCTCCGGCCGGCCGGACACCGCCGTGCACGCACCGGAAAAGCCCCTTCTTCGAGCCGGACGCCGATAGGGGGCCGAAGCCCGCCCACAGGCCGATATCGGCCCCTGTCTCACCCGACTCCGAAAAGGGACAACGCCCGATACAGCACTGATGTACCACCCGAAACCTCGTCACCGAGGCCGATCTGGTGAATTCCTTTCACCCTGGCCCCGGACATGACCTCCCTTGCCCTCAACGCGATCCGGTCGTTCTCCTCCTGGTGACCTGGCCACCAGCTCACCGCCAACTTCGCCGATCCGGCCAGTTGATCTTGTTACTGCGTCACAGTGAGGTAACACCCGTGACAAGTCAGCAGGTCAGCAGGGGGATGGGAGCTCGCGTGGGGTATGTGCGACTGCTGGGCAGGCCGAGGATCGCCGGGTTGTGGGGGGCGCAGCTCCTAGCGGTGACAGGGGCGCGGTTATACGCGCTCGCGGTGATGTGGCTGGTGTGGGAGACAACGCGCAACGCCTCCCTGATGGGGTTGGCGGCGGTCCTGGAATCGATTCCCTACATCGTGATCGGCGCATTCGGGCGGAAGCTGCTGTCCCGGGTGGCGTCGTTGCGGCGGCTGGCCGTGGTCGAGGCGGTGCGGGCCGGAGGGGTTGCCTGCCTGCCGCTGCTGTGGGTGATACCGGAGGCGCAGATCCCCGTCCTGCTGGGTGTCGCCATCGTGCTGGGAGTGACCGGGGCACTGTTCGACCCGGTCCTGCCCGGGCTCGTTCCCCGGCTGGTCGGACCGGATGAGGTCCACGAGGTGCTGGGGCTGCTCGACCTGTCCACGCGGGTCGCCCGCATCCTCGGCCCCGGTTCGATCGGCGTTTTGCTGCTGGTCATGACGGAGGTCGAGTTCTACTGGATCACCTCCGCCGGATTCGCGGCGTCCGGGGTGACCCTGGCGGTGATCGGCCGCGCGGCGGCCCGTCCCGCTCCCGGCGTCGCCGAAGCCGTCAGCGCCACCCCCGAGATCCCCTCGGCCTGGCCCCTGCTGCGCGCCGACCCCGGCGTGACCTTCGCCGTCTCCCTGCACGGGCTGGGGCTGTGCGCCGCCGCGGCCCCCGCCGTCGGCCTGCCGATCCTGCTGTCCGAGGTCTATGGGGCCGGAGCCGGGACCTTCGGGATGGTCACCGCGGTCACCGCGGTGGGGTCGCTGGCCGGCAACCTCGTTGTGGGCAACATGCGGTTGAAAATCATGGGCGGTTTCCTGGGCGTCTACTGTCTGGCCTGGATCGGCGACGGCGTGACGCTGGCCTTCATGGGGGTGGCGCCCAACATGGCGACGCTGTGGGTGGTGTCCTTCCTCTCCGGTGTCGCGGCACCGTTTTGGGGCGTGACTCTACAGGCCTGGCTGGCCGAACGGTACGGCGAGCGCGAACGGCTGGCGGTCCTCGCCGCCGACCACATGGTGATCCGGGCGGCGGGCGCGCTGGGGATGATCATCATCCCGTTGTACGTGGCGGCCGCGCCGCAGGTGACCTTCGCCCTGTCAGGGGTGGCGGTGGTCAGCATGGCCGTGGTGGGAATGCTGATGGCGCACCGGATGTGGCATTCCAGAGGCGGCGAGGCCGGGTGACCTCGTCGACTCCGCCCCTGAAACCGGACATGATCCCTCTCCCCACCTCTGAACGGCCTTCGAGGAACTGACACGCCGTGGGCCGCGACGGTGCCACTCTCGCGGTTGACCGACCATCTCCGCCGATTCGGGGCGTCTCCTCCCGGACGGGACACGGGGTGATCGGTCGGCCGCTCCGCGCTCGGACCGCCTTACCCCCCTCCCGCGCCGGCCCCGCGCCCTTCAGCGAGGCGTCACGGCACCGCTCTCCGGCGACATCTCGGACGCGCCCGGCGAGGCCGACCACCACCCCTGCGAGGCGGCACTCACCCCCTCGCCCCGGCGGCGACCTCCGCGACGGCCGCCACGGCCGCGTCCACCTCCCCTGGCGAGACGAAGTAGTGCGGCGAGGCCCGCACCACCTCCGTCAACCCCCGCCGTTCCATGTCGATCCGGGTGGAGGGTCTGCGGCTCACGGTCACGGTGACCCCCCGCTCGGCCAGGAGTTCGACGACCCGGGGAGCGGGCATCCCCTCCACCGTGAAGGAGACGATCCCCGACCGTCTCGGCCCCAGATCGCGCACCTCCACCCCGTCCACGGACGCCAGCCCCTCCCGCAGACGGGCGCTGACCGCCTGGACGGCCGCCTCGACCTCGGCCACTCCCAGGTCGAGCAGGTACCTCGCGGCGGCGATCAGCCCCAACCGGTCCGCGATGCTGAACTCCCACAGTTCGAACCTGCGCGCGTCTTCGCGGACTTCGGTCCGGCCGCGTTCGACCCAGCTGCCTCCACGCAGGTCCACGCCGTCCGAGGCGAGGCCCGCGAGCACCTCCCGACGCGCGTAGAGGAACCCCGTCCCCCGCGGCCCGCGCAACCACTTGCGGCCGGTCCCGGTGATGAAATCGACGTCCAGCTCGTCGGCCCGCACCTGTACCTGCCCCACCGACTGGCAGGCGTCCAGCAATACGTAGGCTCCGGCGTCTCGTGCCAGGGCCGCCGCCTCCCGGACCGAGGCGAGCAGTCCGCCGTTGGTCGGGGCGTGGACCAGCGAGACCAGGCGTGTGCGTTCGTCCAGGAGGTCCGCCAGCGCGTCGATGGAGATGTCACCGGTCTCGCTGGAGGGGACGACGCGCACCTCCGCCCCGACCGCCTCCGCGCGGCGCAGGATGGGGATGGCGTTGCCCGCGTACTCCGCCTCCGTGAGGAGGATCCGGTCACCCGCGGCCAGCGGGACGGCACCGAAGATGGACAGCCACGACCGCGTCGCGCTGTCGGTGAACGCGATCTCCTCAGGGGCGCAGCCGAGGAGGTCGGCGAAGACCTCGTATCCGGCCTCCAGCTCCTCGCCCCGCTCGTGTGCCGCCCGGTAGCCGCCGATCTGGGCCTCCCGGCGCAGGTGACCGATCACGGTGTCGAGCACCACCGAGGGCGGCAACGAGGATCCGGCGCTGTCGAGGAAGACCCCTTCCCCACGGCAGCCAGGGGTGTCGGCCGCGGCGCGCTCGGGATCGATCACAGAAGCTCCTCCTCTTCCCGGGCATCGCGCCCAGACATTCATGGGGCCGCAGGCAAGGTGCCACCGGGCTTCCGGCATCCGCGGCCCGAGCCGGCATTCTGCCCATCCTCTCCGCCCATGTCCATCTCCCCCGGCCACGGCCCTTTCCCGGCCGCCTCCTTACTTCCCCCTCCCGCTTCCCGTGGTGAGGACGGGGTGCGGAGACGCCGGCAGGCGTGGTGACGGCCTGCCGATAGGGCGTGTACCGAGGGTGGAGCTTGAGGTGGGACGGGCTTGACCCCTGCCGCGTGGAGGTCTGGTGGCCGAGCGACGGGCGGCGCTGGAAGCGTCGCCGCTCACAGGGAAGAAGCCGGGACGACCGCCGATACGGACGCGGCGACAGGCGATCGGCGGCATCCGGTCTCGGACGCGTACCGGTCTCCCCCGGCGGGACCCATCCGCCGGGCACGGCCCGGGGGAACGACCCGTTCCCCCGCCGGCGGCGGGACGGCGCGCGGAGGCGGAAAAGGGGGAGTCGCCGAAGGAGCCGCCCGGCGGCGTCCGGGTGGAGCCGACCGGCCACGGGCCCGGCCGCCCACGCGGCGCTGTGACCACCGAACCGCACCTGGCCGTCGGAGAGGAGCGGAAGCCCGGGTCCCCCGTGATCACGGCCGGGCAGCGGGACGACTCCCCGCGATTCGAGACGGCGCCCGACCGCGTCCCCCTGTTCCGCCCGGGGGTGGGCCGGCCCCACCGGCCGCGCGAACAAGGCGCCCCTCCCGGAAGAGCCGCGCCTACCCGCGCAGTCCTGGAATCGGCCGCACCATCCCGAACAAGGTCGACCGGCTCACCGGCCGTCGGAAGCCCGACTCCCGCGCTGTCCGCCCGCCGACCTTCGACACGACCGACTACCGCGAGCACCACACCGTCGGAACGCGGCGTCGATCGCCTCAAGAGGTACCGGGCGGCGGCCACCCGGTATATGACCGGCTCGCCGTCCACCACGAAGCGACCTTTCTCCTCACAGCCGTCGACGAGTGGCCGGACCGGCTGTCATCCGAAGCCGGCCAGGACAGCGCGTAAGCGTCAGGAGTCCATGGCGGCCCGGTCGGACTCACCGCGCAGAACACAGAATCCATTGCCTTCGGGGTCGGCGAGAATCACCCATCCCGAACCATCGGGATTCCGGTGGTCGGCGACAAAGCTGGCACCGAGGCCCGGCAACCGCTCCGCCTCCTGATCGCGCGAGGTCTCAGGGCGCGAACACAGATGGACCCGGTTCTTGACCGTCTTCGCCTCGGGCACCTGGTCGAAGTGCGGCACTGGGCCCTCCGTCGACAACACCTGAGTCTCCCGTTCACCCGGTCGGGCCTCCGGGTGCGGCGGACGGCCGGTCACACCGCTCCAGAACCGAGCCAGCCCGTGGGCATCCGCACAGTCGACCGCCACGTTCCGCGATACCGAGACCACGCGCCCCGGCCTTCCTGACATCCCCACCGAACACCACCGAGTTGCGCTCACGCTTCGCACACCCGCGGCTCAGGCCCCTGGCGGCACTTTCGGCAGGCGCTCCAGCCCCTGGGGGCCAAGGGGTTTCCCGGCTGTCGCGACGAACGCGCCAGCGGCCTTCGGCGGACGCCGGAGGGGCGGCTCAGCGCCGTGTTTCACTCCGGGGGCGATGATCTCTGCGAAGCGCCGCACGGTGGACAGCGATCACGTCCCGGCAAAGCGAAACCATCGCCGGTTTCCGCCCGCCGGAACCTGGACGGCCGGCATCGTGGCCGTCGGTTCCCCAGCCGGGGGCCGGTTCAGGGGACCGTGCGGACCTCGCTGAGCTCGTGCTGACTCGTGTGGCCATCACCCGCATCGGTCGTGCAGGGCACGGCGTGGTTCCAGACGCGAGAACATGACGGCGACACCACCGCGGACCCGCACACCCCCGCCTCCATGCCGTTGGCGGTCGAAGCGAAGGGGACCGAAGTCCGGTCCGGCACCGCAGGCCGGTCACTGTGAGCCGGTGGTGGGCCCCTCAAGCGGACCGGCCGGCGGCAACGCGCCGCCGGCCCCTGCATGTCCCGGCTGATCAGCGACCGAACGCTTCGCTCAGGGCGGGACCGGACGCCCGCCTCGGCGCCCGCACGGTGTTCACCGGATTCACCGTCCCCGCGGTCCCGGGGAACACCGAGGCGCCGTCCGACATCGGACGGCGCCCCGAAGAACCGCTCGGGACCGTTTCGCCGGAAGGCCGGCCCTCGTCCGCTCACTGGAACGGGCCGGGGGCGCGTGCCCTGGCACGCGCCCCCGACCGTCATGGCGTTCCTCGGTCGTCACGCGCCGACGCGCGACGACCTCGATCAGCCGGTGACGCCGGTGATCTCGTTGGAGGCCTCGGGCAGCTCCGTCTCCGACGTGACCTCCCCGCTCTCGATGTCGACGGCGTAGAGCCGCTTCTCACCGGGGTCGGTCACGTAGGCGGTGTGGTCGCGCACGAAGATCGTGGGACGGGGCTGCTGCCACTCGATGGGCTCCTCCCACTCGCCGATGACCGGGATCGTGTCGGTGACCTCGGCCTTCTCCATGTCGATGACGTGGATGGCGCCGTCGGTGCCCAGGATCAGCCCCTCGCCGTGCGGGCCGCGGGCCAGGGAGCGGAAGCTGTAGCTGGTGCCCAGGTCGACCAGCTCCAGCTCGCCGGAGGCGGTGTCGACCACGGAGACGCGCTCGGGGCGCTCCAGTTCGGCGTCGGGGTCGGTCTTGTAGTCACCCAGAACGTACTGCGACTCCTCGTGCCCGGCCTGGTTGCCGATGCGCCCGTACTCGTCGGGGCTGTCGACCTTGGTGATCTCGCCGTCCTGGTAGATCAGCACGCCGGTCTCACAGCCGATGACCACGGCCTCGTCCTTCGCGGTGGCCTCGCCGTGGACGCCCGGGCAGTCCTCGTTGCGCGTGATCTCCTCGCCGTTGGCGTCGCGGACCTGGATGCCGGGACGCTCCTCCTCGTCACCGAGGGTGACCACCATCGAGCCGTCAGCCAGGCGCACGGCAACGCCGTGGTGAGCGTGCTCGGTGGTGTGGGTCTCGGTCTCGGGCAGGCCGTCGCCCAGGTCAGCGGGGTCGAAGACGGTGATCTCCCCGGTTCCGTCGGCGAACAGGACCGTCCTGTCGGCGTGGTGGACCGCGTGCCCGGGCTTGGACGCCTCGAACTCGACGTCGGTCAGTTCGGCGCCGACCGCGTCGAGGACGCGGAACCCGGTCGAGGTGGACACCAGGACGTGGCGCCCGTCGCCGGCCGGGTTGAGCCGGTTGAAGCCTTCGAGGGGGATGTCCTCGACGACCTCGAACGTCTCACCGTCGATGACGTAGATCCCACCGTCGTAGGTGGTCACGATGGGCGCGGCCACCTCGGTGGCGCTCCCGCCCGCGGCGGCGGATCCGGACTCCTCGGGTTCGGGTTCGCCGCCGCCGCAGGCCGTCGCCGTCAGGCCGAGGGCGATCAGCGCGGGGAGGACGGCGGCCCGGCCGGGGCGTCGCCGGATGCCGAGGGGGTGTGACATGTTCTCCTGCTTTCATCATCGGGGTGGGACGGGGCCGTGAGGCCCCGCCAAAGGTCGGGAGGTCACTCCCGCGTCAGGCCGCGCACGATGGCGTCGGTGTTGGCGCGGGTCATCTCCACGTAGGTGGCCGCGCCCTCGCCCTCCGCGGTGAGGGACTCGGAGAAGAGCGGGATGACCTCGATGTCCAGGCCGGCCTCTTCGGCCATGACCCGGGCGAGACGGTCGGGCTGGGAGGAGTCGGCGAAGACCGCCGGGACGCCGGCCTGCTCGACCGCGCTGGAGAGGGATTCCAGGTCCGAGGCGCTCGGCGAGGCCAGGGTGGTGCCGCTGGGGATCACCGCGCCGATGACCTCGAAGTCGTAGCGCTGGGCGAGGTAGCCGAAGACGTGGTGGTTGGTGACCAGCCTGCGCCGCTCCTCGGGGATCTCGGCGAAGGCGCGCGTGTTCTCCTCGTGCAGCTCGTCGATCTGCCCGCCGTACTCCTCGGCGTTGGCCTGGATCCGTTCGGTGTCGACGCCGTCGACCTGTTCGGAGACCTGGGCGGCGATGAGGTCGACGGCCTGGCGGACGCGGACCGGGTCGGTCCAAAAGTGCGGGTCGGCCTGTCCCTGTGTCTCGCCCTCGGTGTAGTCGATCGGGTCGACGGCCTCCCCGACGGCGAGGGTGGGCACACCCGCCTGGTCGGCGGCCTCGACGTTGCGGTGTACGCCCTCCTCCAGGCCGAGGCCGTTGTGGATGACGAGTTCGGCGTTCTCCAGCAGGGCCGCCTCCTGCGCCGAGATCCCGAAGGAGTGCGGGTCGGCACCGGGTTTCATCAGCACCGTCACTTCGGCCTGGTCACCGACGATGTTGCGGGTGATGTCGCCGAGGATGTTGGTGGTGACCACGATGCCGGAGCGTTGCTCTCCCTCCGCGGCGCAGCCGGACGCGACCGCGGTCAGGAGCAGGGCGAGGACGGCGGGGAGCAGCGCCCGGCCTCGGGGACGGGACGAAAGAGCGCGCATGTTCCTCACCAGCCCGTCTCAACCATGAGGTCGGGGGTGAACCCCGGCTCGAAGGTGCGTGCCAGGCGCAGGTCGTCGTTGTAGTCGATCTCGTGGACCGCGCCGGCCGCGGGGTCGTTGACGTAGGCGCGGGCCGTGTCGATCCGGATGACCGGGGCCGTCGCGGCATCCTCCGCCGGCGGCTCCATCAGCTCCGTTGCCGCGGTCTCCTCGCCGGTGGCGGGGTCGTAGGAGCGCAGGGTGCCGTCGGCGCCGAGCACCAGGACGGGCATGTCCTCGCCCGCGGCGCTCACCGCGACCGTGGGTCCCGTGTCGAGCAGGGTCCACTCCCGGGCGGCGATGTCGAGCACCCACACGCCCTCGTCACCGGCGCGGCCGGCCAGGACCGGGGTGCCGGGACGGTGTTCCAGGCTCTCGACGGGTCCGGCGTCGGCGTCCTCGGGATAGGGGATCTTCTCCACCACGGGCACCGCGTCCTCGCCCTCGCCCTCGGTCACCAGCAGCGCGCCGTCGGAGCAGCCCAGGACGGCCCCGCGGCGGGTGACCGCCTGTCCCTGCGGGGACGGGCAGTCCTCTTCGACCGTGGCCCGCACCGGCTCTCCGGCCCGGTCCAGCAGCCGAACGCCGTCACCGTCCACGACGAGCAGGTGCCCGCCGTAGGCGAGGGCCACCTCCTCGTCGAGGGCGGCGGTCTCGGTGATCTCCCCGTCCTCCAGCGCGGGACGGTCCAGCACCGTGGCGCCGCCGTCCGAGGACAGCGTGCTGACGGCGAGGTCGCCGGTGACCTCCAGTCCGGCGCCGGCCTCGACCTCTCCCACGAGCCGGGTCTCGGCCACGTAGTAGTGCGAGTGGTCGCCGTGGTCGACCGTCCAGGTCCCGCTGTCGAGGATCGCCGTGCCGGCTGCGCCGCCGAAGTAGGCGAATCTGCCGTCGGTGGCGACCTCCCGGACCCCTTCGGCCCGTCCCACCTCGGCGACCTCCTCGGTCGCCGGGTCCAGCGTGTACAGGGCGCCGTCCGCGGTGTCGGCCATGACCAGACGCCACTGCGGCTCGGCCATCTCCTGGGCGCCTTCGACGTAGCCGTGCGGGGTCGCCTCGGGGGACGCCGCCTCCGGGGGCGCTTCCTGGCCGGCGGAGGCGCACCCCGCCGTCAGCAGGAGCGCCGCCACCAGCGTGCTGGGCGGGATCGCCGATCGGTTACCGAACATCATCGTGTGACCTCGAACTCCTTGTGGGATGCCTCGGGGGAGGCCGGCGTCAGGACCGCCGAGCGGCGGTCGCGCAGGGACGCCGCGAACGCTGAGATGAAGAAGAACAGGACCGCGACCGCGGCGATCGTGGCTCCCGCCGCGGTGCCCAGGTGCCACGAGACCAGCAGGCCGGTGAAGGTGGCGAGCGCCCCCAGCAGGGCGGCCCCGGCCATGACCACGGGGATGCGCCGCGCCCACAGCACCACCGCCGCCGGAGGCGCGATCAGCAGCCCGAAGACCAGCAGCGTGCCCACCACGTGGAAGGAGGCGACGATCGCGAGCGTCACCAGTCCCAGCATCACCACGTGCGCGAGGCGGGGGCGCAGGCCCAGCGTGGCGGCCTTGCGGGGGTCGAAGGCCAGGGCCACGAAGGAACGGTGAGCCACGAGCGAGACGGCCAGGGCGACCACCAGCGCTCCGGCGAGCACGGCCAGGTCTTGGCCGCGCACCGCCAGGACGTCTCCGAAGAGGAACCCGGTCAGGTCCACGGCGAAGGAACGGGAGTGGGAGACGATGATGACGCCCAGGGAGAGCATCCCGACGAACAGCAGCCCGATGCCGGTGTCCTGGGACAGGCGCGGCGAGCGCGACAGGGCGCTCACCCCCAGCGCCATCGCGGCGGCGCTGAGCGCGGCCCCCACGAACAGGTTGCCGCCCAGCAGGGAGGCCAACGCCACCCCCGGAAGCATCCCGTGCGACATCGCGTCGCCGAGGAAGGCCATGCCGCGCAGCACCACCCACGTTCCCGCCAGGGCGCAGATCCCCGAGACGAGGAGCCCGCCCCACAGGGCTCGGGCCACGAAGGACACCTCGAAGGGTGCGGTCAACCAGTCCATGGCGAACACCGTACAATGAAAATCATTATCAAAACCACAGGGGGACAGTGTGGAACATCACGCCAGAAAAGCGGTCATACTTCACAAAATCACCGCTTCATACGGAAAACGGACGGTTCTGCACGATGTGAGCACGGAGATCCCGGCACACCAGGTCACCGCCCTGGTCGGCCCCAACGGGTCGGGCAAGTCGACGCTCCTGGCCCTCCTGGCCGGCGTGCACCCCCCGGACACGGGCACCGTGCACCGCCATCACCGCGCGCGCCCCGCCCTCGTCCTCCAGCGCAGCGCGGTCTCCGACGCCCTCCCCCTGACCGTCCGCGAGACGGTCGCCATGGGACGCTGGTCCCACCTGGGACCGATCAGGCGGTTCACCAAGCACGACCGGGCGGTCGTCGAGACGTGCATGGAACGCATGGGCATCGCCGACCTGGCCGGCCGCCCCCTGGGCGCCCTGTCCGGCGGTCAACGCCAGCGCGCGCTGCTCGCCCAGGGGCTGGCCCAGGAGTCCGACCTGCTCCTGCTGGACGAGCCCGCCACCGGTCTGGACGCCGCCTCTCGCGACACGATGGCCGACGTGCTGGCCGGACTCGGCGCGGAGGGGGTCACCGTGGTCCACGCGACCCACGACGCCGACGCCGCCCGACAGGCCGGCCACCGCCTGGTCCTGAGCGAGGGCCGGCTGTCCTCCCGGCCCCACAACGCCGCCGTCGCGGAAGAGGTGCCCTCGGCGACCGGGTGACCCGTTGGAACGCCGGCCGAGGCGGACCCGGCCGGGGCCACGCTCCCCGTGGGCGGGCACACTCCCCATATACGGGACGGTGCCGGGCCGATCCCGCTGAGGGGAACCCGTCCCGGATGACGTGGACGCCCGCCGCCGACGTGCGCGCCCCGTTCCGTCTCGCCGCCCGCCACCTCGCGAACGGAGCCGTCGACCACCGGCCCGTTCCGGGGCCGGTCCGACCCCGCAAGGGTCTTCGCGGTTCCGGCGCGGTGCCATGGGTCTCGGAGATGGAGGCGCGGGGCCGGGCGGGAGAGGTTCCCGCTACCGCGCCGCCCCGTGGACAGGTGTCCACCGCGGCGCCGAGCAGCGGGTCGGTCGGCGTTCGAGGCGGGGCGGACCCGACTTCACGGCCCCTGAGGGTGCCGGTCCGCGGCGGCGGGGCGTGAACGCGCGAGACGGACCGACCTGCGGACACACCCACCCCTGTGAGGTGGCGTCCGCGTGAATACCCGCCGGGTGGCCGGGGAGACGGGGCCGGGCCATGGACGCCTCCCGCCCGGAGGCCGCGCTCCACCCTGAGTAGGGGGCGGCGGCCGTCGCGCGACAGCGCGAAGGGACGGCGGGCGCCTTGCACAGGCGGGAGCGTTCCCCGCGTCCGCGCCCCTGACCTTCCGGCCCGAGGGAGAAGGGCACAGACCGGCCACCGGGGTCGTGGGGCATCACCCGCGCGTCAGCGGGACGCCCGAGGAAGGGCGTCCGGCCCGGCCCGCATCCACGCGGAGGCGGGTGCGGAGTCCGTGCCCAGGAGAAGGATCGGCCGCACCGCCTCCGCGCCCACCGGCGAGCGGACCACCGGCCGCGGGACCCACCGGCGTGCTCGCCAACGGCGGTCCGCCCCCGGGCGTTCCCGGCGCGTCCGGACCCGACACGGCCGCCGCCCCACGCGGGGCGGCGCCGCGCCGATCCCGAGACGGAGGGCCTAGTCGTCGCAGGCCGGGCAGAGCCCCGACAGCTCGAAGAGGTGGTGGAGCGAACGGTAGCCGCTCGTCGCCGCGACCTGCTCGACGAAGGCCGCGATCACCCCCGGCTCGGCCACCTCCTGCACCCGGCCGCACCCCCGGCAGAGCAAATGGTGGTGGTGCGCCACACTGCCGCACCGACGGTAGAGGCGCTCCCCGTCGGGCGAGTGGACGGTGTCGACGGCCCCCTCCTCGGCCAGCCGCCGCAGCGTCCGGTAGACCGTGGACAGACTCGGTTTGCGGCCCGTCGTCCGCACCACGAGGGCGTGGACCTCCTGGGCGCTACGGAAGAAGGATTCCCGGCCGAGCGCCCGCAGCACCTCGGCGTCGTATCTGGCCATTCAGGCACCTCTCTGCCCCACCCGGGACGGCGAGCGGGCCACGGCCGGTCCCGGCCGTGGCCCGTGCTGCCCCGGATCCACCGAGCGCCGTGGAAACACCCGGGAGTACGACGAAAAGACGGTCGGGTTCGCTCCCGCGCCCCTTTCCCTGGCACGGCGTGGGCCGGGAGCGGTTCGCGGACGGGACCGGCGGGCCGCCGTCCCGTCCGGCGCTACCAGCTGGACTTGGTGACCCCGGGCAGTTCCCCGCGATGGGCCATCTCGCGGAAGCGGATGCGCGAGAGTCCGAATCGGCGCAGGTGGCCGCGGGGACGTCCGTCGATGGCGTCGCGGTTGCGCAGCCGGGTGGCGCTGGCGTCACGCGGCTGCCGGGCCAGCGCCCGCACCGCCGCGTCCCGCTCCTGCGGGGTGCTGTGCGGGCTCTTGATGATCCGCTTCAGCTCGGCCCGGCGCTCGGCGTGGGCCGCGACGATCCGGGCGCGCTGCTCGTTGCGGACGATCTTGCTCTTCTTCGCCATTGTTCAGACCTTCTCGCCCCGGGCGCGCATCTGCGCGACCACGCGCTCGATCCCCTGCCGGTCGATGACCCGGATGCCCTTGGCGCTGACGCGCAGCCGGACGTAACGCTGTTCGCTGGGCAGCCAGTACCGCTTGGTCTGGATGTTGGGGTCGAACCGCCTCTTGGTGCGCCGGTGGGAGTGCGAGACGCTGTTGCCGAAGGCGGGGGCCTTCCCCGTCACCTGGCAGATCTTCGACATCGTCGTTCCTTCCGTGGATCGGGGCGCCCGGCGGGTCCGGACGCCGTGGGGGCCGGGCGTCCCGGGGACGGGGACGCCCGGCCGGTCACTCGCCCCCGCGTCCGGAGGTCGTGGACCCGTAGGGCAGCAGCGCCATCTCGCGGGCGTTCTTGATCGCCTTGGCGATCAGGCGCTGCTGGCGCACGGTCACCCGGGTGACGCGCCGGCTGCGGATCTTCCCCTTGTCGGAGATGAACTTGCGCAGGAGGTCGACGTCCTTGTAGTCGATGTAGTCGACGCCGCGGAGCGGGTTGGCGAATCGGCGGGGTGCGGTCTTGCGAGACGGTGCCATGTCCGGGTTCTTCCTTTCAGGTGGTCGGGTCCTGGCGCGCGGCCGGAGTCTCAGGAGGCGGCGTCGAGGATCTCGGCGAACGGGTCGGTGTGCCGGGTCCACGGCCCGCCGGGTTCCCCCATCTCCTCGTCGGTGAGCAGGCAGGCGTCCAGGAGGGCGACGAGCCGCTCCTCGTCCAGGTCGATGCCGGTGAAGGAGAGGCACTGGCCGCGATCCCCCGTCTCGGGGTCCCAGTCCATGCGGGCCGCGGCCCGGCGCGCCTCGGAGGCGAGCTCCCACGCCCCCTCGGGCAGCGCCGCCAGCCACGGGCCGGCGGGTTCGATGGCGAGGGCTCCCCCGCCGGCGTCCCACAGCAGCACGGTGTCGGGGCGGCTGGCCAGCCAGAACCTGCCACGGCTGCGCAGGCCGGCGGCGACCAGTTCGTCCAGCGCCGCGTGCAGCCGGCCGGGGTCCATCGGCCGGCGGCGCCGCCATGTCACGGTGCGCACCCGGCCGCTCCGCGGCAGGCCGAGGTACTGGGCGCAGAGCGGGTCCAGTCGGACGGCGGCGGAGCGGGGGTCGAAGCGTCCCTGGAGCAGGTCTGGCAGCCGAGCGCTGTCCACGGGGAGGACCGCCGCGGCCGGGTTGAGGTGTTCGAGCAGCGCCCGGCGTTCCTCCCTGTGGGCCTCGTCTGCGGGTTCTCCGGCCAACGCCAGGATGGTCGGGTACTCGATCTGGCGTGTCAGCACCTCGGCCACGGTCCGGTCGTCCTCTACGGCGATGCCCAGGCCGCGTTCGGCGATGTCGTCGTCGCAGGAGAGGTCGGCGATGAGCAGGCCGGCGTCCACCGCGGTGATCACCGCGGCCAGGTGGAGCCGCCGGCTCACCGGCCGGCCGTCGACGAGCATGTCGAACGCCTCGGCCACCAGCCGGGGTTCGACCCCCTCCCAGGTCTCCACCAGGCACACGGGGGGTGCTCCATCGCCGGCGAGGTCGAGGAGGAAGGGGAGCAGGTCCTCGCGCAGCGTGCAGGTGATGCAGGCGTGCACGAGTTCCACGGGTCGTTCGTCGAGGACGCCCCGCGCGTCGCGCACCACCCGCCGGACCTCGCCGTCGGCGATGGCGCCGAGGTCGTGGTGGACGGCGATGGAGCCGGGGATGGCGCGGAGGAGGTGGTCGACGGTCCGGGAACGCGCCGCGTGGTGGAGGCCGGAGACCACCACCACGCGCATGGTCTCGGTGGGCAGCATGAAGGGACCTCATTCCCAGCATTGAAAACGATTTTCATTATCGTACATGAGATCTCCCGCCACTTGACAGATGCATATCGTTTTTCGATAACATCGAAAAACGATATGCGACCGAGTAGGAGAAGAGCATGGAGAACCAAACACGCTGGTCCCGCCTCAACGACCACCTGCTGGAGGGAGCACTCGGAGTGGCGCTGCTCCTGGTCGGCCTGTTCGACCTGCTCCTGCCGCTCCTGGGAGTGGCCGGCCTCCTCCCCATGGAGACGACGCGCCTGGTCCACATCGACACCCCCGCCCCACCCCCGGGGATCATGGACGCGGACGGCATGACCCTGCGCGCCGCCTCCACCGCCGAACTCGCCCTGACGGATCCCGGCCTCCCCGAGCGGCTGCTCCTCGCCCTGCCCGGGCTCACCGGCACCGTGCTGCTCGTCGTGGTCCTCGGACTCCTGCTGCGCATGGCCCGGAGCCTGCGCTCCGGTGATGTGTTCATCCCCGGCAACGTCTGGCGCCTCCACACCATCGCCCTGGCCGTCCTCCTGATCGGGCTCGCCGTTCCGCTGGTGGAGGCGGTCAGCACCGACCTGCTCGTGGGCGCCACCCCGCTGCACTCGATGGTCCCCTTCCACTACGAGTTCTCCACCGGCCACGTCTTCCTGGCCCTTCTCGTCTCGGCCGCGGCCGAGGCGTTCCGCCACGGTTCCCGGCTACGCGCCGACACCGAGGGACTGGTCTGATGCCGCCCGAGGAGTCCCATCGGATCGAGGTGCACCTGGACCGCCTCCTGGCCGAACGAGGGATGACCTTGAGCGAACTCGCCGGCCGGGTCGGCGTGACCGTCGCCAACCTGTCGATCCTGAAGAACGGGCGGGCCAAGGCGATCCGCTTCAGCACCCTCAGCGCCGTCTGCCGCGAGCTCGGCTGTCAGCCCGGTGACCTGCTCACCTACGGCGACCCGTGACCCTCGCCGGTCCCCTCGTCGCCCACCCGACGGCCAGGATCGGGGCGAAGAGGAGGGGGAGCGAGAAGCGGGTGGGCGGGTCCTGCCCGCCCGGCCACGGCCGTATCGGCGAGGAGCCACCGCCGGCCGGGAAAGCCGGGCCGCGCCCACCGTGGGGGACGGTGCCGCGGTCGCGTCGGCAGCCCCTGATCCCCGCGCGGACGTGCGCCGTCTTCTCGGACGGGAGCCCTGGCGACAGGGCCGTGTCGGCGGCCAGGAGGGACGCCCCGCGGGCCGGGCGGATCCGCCCCGGCTCCCCCACCGACGCCGGTCGCCCCGCCGGTCATGGGGCTCAGGCTCGCCAGAACCTTCCCGAGGCCGAGTGACAGGCCCGCCGCCCCGGTGAACCCGATCGGCTCCCACGTCCGCCCCTCGCCCCGCCGACCAGGGCGAGCGGGCCGACGGCCACCCGCGTGACGATGCCCGTCGTCAAAGGAGTCGCCGTTCTCGGCTTGCCCGGATCATGTTCGCGAACACGCCCCGCTGTGAGAGCCCCGCTGCCCTGTCCCACGCCTCCACGCGGCCGCGCAGGAGCCCGTCGCTCCGCCCCCGGTGCCACACCGCCGTGACCGAGCGGATTTCCCCACGAGGAGACGTCCACATCCCCCGGTTTTCGGGCGCGTGTCGCCTCATCGCACGTGGAGTGCTCCCGGCACGCGCCGGGGGGCTCTCGCGGCCACGCGCGGATCCGGTCAGACGCCGGGCCGCTCGGGCGAACTGCGCCACATCCGCTCGGGAACGCTCAGGTCCGAGAGCCACCGGCAGGTGGCGGGGGTCAGGTGGGCGATGAAGCGCGAGAAGGCGCGGCGGTGCCTGTCCCGGGTCGCCGCGGCGGCGAGCTCGGCGAAGGTGCGCCCCTCCTCGACGGTCAGGGGGATGCTGGGACGGTCGTGTGGGATCTCTCGGGGGTCCATGTGGCCTTCCAGGAGACAGCGGGTGCGCGAAGGAGAAGCAGTGTCCGGATCCGACCGTTTCGGGGGAAACGGTCGAGAACACAGACATGAAACCGTTGGGATCTCTTTCACTCACCGTTTTCCGCGCCCACTAAACAGGTTTCTGGAAAATGACGTCGTCGCCGCAGCAAGCACCGCGAAAGGACGGCCTCCGGCCGTTCCGGTTTTATTTTCCATTGCCCCCGGAAGCCATTTCGCGGCTTTTCCGATAGAACGACCGAGTTGTCCTTCGGGTGGACGGGGCACGGAAAAGACGAGATCACCCGTGGCCCCAAAAGGTCCCCGACCTGATGGCGCCCGGACCAGCGCCGACCAGCTCACCTGGACGGCCAGCCTGGGGCGCAGACCCGGACCATACGCTTATGCGCGCCGGGGGCCAGGGGCGGAGGGGGACGGTGGATCCGGGGGCAGCCCCCTCCTCCCCGATCCCCCGCTTCGTGATGCCCCGACACCGAGACCGACGGCTACGTGAAACGCCCCGGCCGGAAATACCGAACGGGCAGGGCACCCGCGCGCCGATCCCCTGACACCACCCGGCAACGCGATCCGTTCCCTCCTTTCCCGGCCCTGTCCCGCTCGCCCCGGTCCGGTGACGCGCATCACCCGCCTCCGGGAAAAGTTCCGGGAACTCCGGTGCCGCCCGAGCCGACTGCTGGTGTGCAACGGTCCGACGGCACACGTGGAGGGGCCATGTCAGGAACGGGTCGAAAACCAGGCGGTGGGCGGCCGTCACGGCACGCCGCCATCGCCCTGGTGGTGGCGCTGGTGGCACTGGTCCTGCCGGCTCCGCCCGCGTTCGCGCATAGCCGGCTGCTCTCCTCCACCCCCGCCGACGGCGCGCACCTGGCGACCTCTCCGGAGACGGTCCGGCTCTCCTTCAGCGACGGGCTGCTGGAGGTCGGGGCGGCGGTCACGGTCCTGGACGGCGACTCCCGGCCGGCGCAGACCGGGGAGATCCGCATCGACGGCGCCGAACTGACCCTGCCCCTGCCCGTGGAGCTGCGCGACGGCGGGTACGCGGTGCGCTGGCGCGTCGTCTCCGCCGACGGCCACCCCGTCAGCGGCTCCCTCACCTTCACCGTGGGGGACCCCACGGCCTCGCCCCCGGCCCTGGCCGGGGGACAGACCACCGCGGAGCCGTCCGCCTCCCCCGCGGCGACCGGCGCCCCCGCCCCGGCACAGTCCCCTCCCCCTTTGCGCGTCCTGGCGTTGGGCGGGCTGGGGGCGGTCGCCGGGGTGGCGGTCTACCTGGCCGTCCTCCTTCCCCTTCGCGCCCGTCGACCGATTCGGCGTGGCAACCACTGACCCGGGCCGTCACCGGCCCCCGCATCGAACACACGACAGCAAGGACACCGCCATGCACCCTCGCCCCCGCCGCCGCACCGTCACCACCATGGCCGTGCTGGCCCTCGCCCTTGTCGGCTGCGCGCAGGCCGAGCCGACGGCCCCGGAACAGTCCGCGCCTCCCGCGACCACACAGGCCGAGGCCATCACGGTCGAGGACGCCTGGATCAAGGCCGTCTCCGAGGAGGAGGGCATGACCGGGGTCTTCGGATCGATCGTCAACTCCGCCGGGCAGGAGGCCGAGCTCGTCGCCGCCGCCTCTGCGGTGGCCGCCAGGGTGGAACTGCACGAGGTCGTCACCGGCGACGACGGCAACGCCCTGATGCAGGAGAAGGAGGGCGGATTCACCGTCCCGGCCGAAGGCCGCCACCCCCTGGAGCCGGGCGCGGACCACATCATGCTGATGGACCTGGGCGGTGACCTCGCACCCGGCGACGAGGTCGAGGTCACCCTGGAGTTCTCCGACGGTTCCACGACCGGGTTCACCGCCCCGGTCAAGGACTACGAGGGCGCCAACGAGAACTACGGCGGCCACGACCACGGGGCGGAGGAGTGATGGGCGGCCCCCACCCCACCGACGAACCCCAACGGGAGGGGCGGCTGTCGCGACGCGGACTCCTCCTGGGCGGGGGCGCCGCGGCGGGAGCGGGCGCGGCCCTGCTGATCGGGGCCGACGCCCTGGTCCGCGCCGCCCGCCCCGACGCCACCCCCGAGGGTGAGCCCGCGCCGCACGGCCGCGACGTGGTCCCCTTCCACGGCCCCCACCAGGCCGGGATCCACACCCCGCCCCAGGCGCACGCGAAGTTCGTCTCCGTCGACCTGGCGAAGGAGGTCGACGCCGAGGGGGTGCGCCGCCTGCTCGTCCTGCTCAGCGACGACGCGGCGAGGCTCACCCAAGGGGAGGCGGCCCTGGCCGACTCCGAGCCCGAGCTCGCCCTGGTCCCGGCCCGGCTGACGGTCACGTTCGGCTTCGGACGCGGCCTGGTCGAGCGAGTCGCCCCCGACGCGGTCCCCTCCTGGCTGCGGCCGCTCCCCGACTTCGCCACCGACCGGTTGCGTTCCGAGTGGAGCGGCGGCGACCTCCTGGTGCAGGTCTGCGCCGACGACCCGGTGACCGTGGCCCACTGCGCGCGGATGTTGACCAAGGACGTCCGCGCCTTTGGAACCGTCAGGTGGGTGCAGGACGGTTTCCGGCGCGCCCGCGGCTCCGAGGCCGCCGGCACCACCATGCGCAACCTGATGGGCCAGGTCGATGGGACGGTCAACCTCGAACCCGGCACCGAGGACTTCGACCGGCTCGTCTGGGCCGGCGCGGACGCGCCGGCCTGGCTGCGCGGCGGAACCGGCGTCGTGGTGCGCAGGATCGCCATGGACCTGGAGGGGTGGGACCGGCTGGACCGGCCAGGCCGCGAGGAGGCGGTGGGCCGGCGGCTGTCCGACGGCGCCCCGCTGACCGGGGAACGCGAACACGACGAACCCGACTTCGCCGCGCTGACCCCGCTCGGATTTCCGCGGATCGCCGAATACGCCCACATCCGCCGCGCCCGGACGGAGAATCCCGACGAACGGATCTTCCGGCGCGCCTACAACTACGACGTGCCGGTCGCCGGGACCGCGGGACACGACGCCGGGCTGCTCTTCGTCTCCTACCAGGCCGACGTCGAGCGGCAGTTCGTCCCGATCCAGCGGCGCCTGGACGAACTCGACCTGCTCAACGAGTGGGTCAGCCCGATCGGCTCCGCCGTGTTCGCCGTCCCTCCCGGCTGCGAGGAGGGCGGGTTCGTCGGCGAGGGCCTGTTCGGAGCGTGAGGCCACGGTGGCCCCGGGCGTGCCCCGGGGCCACCGGCCCTCGCTAGGGGACCTTCGCGCGCTCGCGGGCGGCCCTGACCCGGCCGAGCGCCACGTCGACGGCGAGGAAGGCCAGCAGGGAGATCCCGAAGAGCGGCATCAGCACACCAAGGCCGACCGCCACGGCCGCCACCACCGCCAGCGCCCACCACGGAAGCTCGCGGGTCGCGCCACGCCCCGGCGGGCGCCCGAAGGCGGGGCCCGTCGCGCCGGTGGGGCGGCGCCGCCACCACATCCGGTAGCCCAGCGTCATCATGGTCAACAGGCCGAGGACCAGCGCGGTCAGGAGGAGCTGGTTGGCCACGCCGAACAGCAGGCCCATGTGCGCGTCGATCCCCCACCTGCTCAGCTTCGCCATCAGCGGATAGTCGGCGAAGCGCAGTTCGTCGACGACCTCGCCGGTCGCGGGGGCGACCGCCACGGAGTCCAGGTTCGTCGGCCACTGCTTGTCCAGCTCGGTGACGGTGTAGGCCGAGCCCTCCGACACCGGTGGGACGACCTCGACGGCGGCGGTCAGCCCCGCCTCCCGGGCGCTTTGCACCACGTGGTCGATCCCGACGTCCACCCCGACCGGCCCGGCCGAGGCCGCGGGGACCTCGGTGGCGACCACGGGGGTCTGCCAGGAGAGCGCCGCCCGTATATCGGCCACGTTCTCTCCAGCGAAACGCGACCAGGTCAGGCCGGTTGCCGACAGGAACAGCAGCCCGACCAGCGCCCAGACGCCGATCGCGCCGTGGACCGCCATGAGCCGGGACCGTCCGGGCGCTCCGGGCCGGGGCAACAGGACGCCGCGCAGGCGCTCCCCGCGCCGACGGCGGCGCGCGATCCACAGCACGGCCCCGCCCAGGGCCACCGGCGCCAGCCAGCTCGCGGCGAGCTCGCTGTAGACGCGCCCCGGCTCGCCCAGGTGCAGGTTGCGGTGGAGCAGGTCGATCCAGGTGCGGACGGGCAGGGCCCCGCTGCCGCCGTAGCTGACGAGGGTGCCGCGCACCTCGGCGGTGTGGGGATCGACGAACACGGCCTGGCTGTAGCTCGGCCCCATGTCGTCGAGGTGGAACATGACCCGGGTGGTGTCTCCCGGTTCGGCCGCCGGGCGCACGGCCTTGAGCTCGGCGCCGGGCAGGGTGTCCTGTGCCGCCGCGACCTGCTCGCGCAGCGACACCTGTTCCGCTCCGACGGGAACGTGCAGTTCCCGGTCGTAGACGACCTGTTCCAGTTGTGGCGTCCACACGTAGAGCAGGCCGCTGATCGCGGCGACGAAGATGAACGGGGCGACGAGCACCCCGGCGTAGAAGTGCAGGCGCAGCAGCAGCCGGCGCAGCGGCGGCCAGGCTCCGGTCCCGGTCCGCGTGGGGCGGCGGCCGGGGGGCGGTGTGCGCTGTTCGGGGGAGGGGGGAAGGACGGGGCGGGCGGGGTCGTCGATGGACACGTCGGCCTCACAATCGGGGGATCGGTGGCTGGTGGGCCGGGTTACCAGGGTCAGTGGTGTCCGGAGTGTCCTTCGTGGCCGCCCTCGGGCTCCTCGCCCTGTTCGCCGACGGAACGTTCGAGCACGGGGGTGTCGACCTGGATCTCGGTCCCCCCGGCGAAGGTGAGGGTGAGGGTGACGGTGTCGCCGGCCGCGATCGGGTCCTCGATCCCCTCCAACATGAGGTGGAACCCGTCCGGTCTCAGCTCGGTGCCTCCTCCGGCGGGCACCGGGATCTCCTCGACGACCTCCATGCCCTTTGAGCTGGTGGTGTAGAGGGCGGTCGTGGCCGAGACCGAGGATTCGGCGGCGACCAGCGGATCGTCCTGCTCGGCGTCGTTGAAGACGGTGAAGTAGGCGCTGGTGGTGCCCTCCTCGGCGGGTTCGACGATCCACGCCTCCTCGACGCGCAGGTCCGCCTGTTGCGCGCCGCCCTTGGCCGGACCGGAGGGGGCGGCCGACGAGGGGGAGGATGACGGTGCGGAGACGCCGCCGGCGCAGCCGGAGAGCAGCGCCAGGGCCAGGAAGGTGGCCGAGGCCGTGGCCAGGGGGGTGATGCGGGGGATGTGTGCCATGTTCGCGTCCTTACGAGGACGGACACGATCCCGAACGACCGGCCGTCCTCTCTTTCCGTGCCGAAAGGAGGAAACGCGCTCCCTCCGTCGATGGGACGGCTCTGTCCACGGATGGGTGACGTTTCCGTCCGCGTTTCCCTGGTGACACCCTCCGTTACCGCCCGGAAACAGTCAAGACTTGAAATCCACGTTCCCGGTCCGGTGGGATCACGCCGCTTCCGGGCCCGGAACGAGTTGTCGCGGGACGGTGCCGGCCGCATCCTCACGGTCGTCATATAGGCCGGGAAGTGACCTGATTCGCGCCTACCTTCGCTGTCGGAAACCATCCCGGCGAAAGGACCACGATGCCTGAGCAGACCAACGCCGCACCGGCGGGCTACACCACCGTCGCCCCCTGGGTCGTCACCGACGACAGTGGGGCGTTCCTCGACTTCGTCGCCCAGGCGTTCGGCGGTGCGGATCTGGGACGGGTATCGACCGAGGACGGCGCGATCGGCCACGCCGAGATCCGCATCGGCGACACCGTCGTGCTGGCCTTCGACCGGCACGTCGACTGGCCCGTCATGCCGAGCCTGCTGCGTGTCTTCGTCCCCGACGCGGACGAGGCGTTCGCGCGGGCCATCGCGGCCGGCGGCCAGGTCGTCACCCCCGTGGACGACGACGCCTTCGGGCAGCGCGGAGGGCGGATCAAGGATCCCTTCGGCAACATCTGGTGGGTGACCGCCTGCGTCGAGTACGTCTCCGAGGAGGAGGTGTGGAGACGGCTTCAGGAGCCCGCCTACGCCGATTCCATGCGCGTGGCCCAGGAGACGCTCGACGCCGAGCTCAGCGGCCGGGACCACGGGCGCAGCAGCGCGCCCCTCACAACGGACGGCTCACCGCATCGCTCCAACCCCTCGTGAACCGGACCGGCGCGCCCCTCCCCTACCGTTTGATCCCCTGCCGGAAAACAGGGCCGGGGTTCAAGCGAACGCGCCCCGGCCAGTGGCCCGGCGCCCCCATGGGCTCCAACCTCCCCACCGCTTCGGGCGTGGCGGCCGGCGCGCCGCGCCCGTCCGCGCGGGTGCCGCTGTCGAAGCCCGTCCCTCCGCCACGTGGGCATCCGGCCCCGTGGCGGGCGGCCGGACGCCCGTCCGAGGCGACGGCTCCGAACGGACGCCGGGGCGCGCTGCCCCCGATCTTCCACGGCGCCGCCGGCGACGGCCGGACCCGCTCCGCCCGTCGCCGGCGGCCCTCGTACCAGGCGGGGTTCCCCTACACGCGGGCCTCCACATCGCGCAGCGCGCGCAGGAGTTCCGCGCGCGCCCGCGCCACCCGGGAGCGCACCGTGCCCACGGGCACGGTCGTCATCGCGGCGACCTCGTCGTAGGAGTATCCGTGGAGCTGCGTCAGGACGAAGGCGGTCCGCCGTTCCGCGCCCAGCCGCGCCAGCAGGTCGGCCAGCGCGTGCTGCTCGTCGAACCGGCCGGGACGCCCGCCGGCCTCCCCCCACTCCGGTAGCGCCGTCGTCCTCGGACGCGCGGCCAGGTACCGGTAGCGGTCCACGACGACGCGCCGCGCGATCGCCAGCAGCCAGGTCCGCGCCGAGGACCGCGCGGCAAACCGCGGCAGGGCCCGCAGGACCCGGATGTAGGTCTCCTGGGTGAGGTCCTCGACCGCCGACGGGTCGGCCAGGCCGGCGATGTAGCGGGTGACGTCGTGGCGGGTCTCGGCGATCAGCCGTTCCAGGGCCTCGGCGGCCCCGCCCCGGGCCGCGAGGGCGAGCGCGGTCAGTTCGGTGCCGCCGGGCAACGGCCGCCGTTGCGCCGCTGTGGGAGCGGCAGGCGCCTCGTCCGGAGGGGCCGGAGGGGTCGAGTCGAGCGGGAGGGTGTCGTGAATGGGGATGTGGGGAGCGTGTCCCATGGTCGGCTGCCTCTGCTACACGCGCACCGGCGAACGCCCCGGGCCATCGCCCGGTGGGCGGAGACGGGGGTGCGCACACCCGCCGGCCACGGGCCGGGGGCGTGGTGGAAGATGACGTGCGCGGGTCGGCGCCCCGCCGGGGAACGGCCGGGCGCCGACCGGCCGCCGAACCCGCCGCATCACGGAGGGGCGCCACGGCGCGGCGCGGTGGCGGAACGGGTCAGGCGGCGTGCGGCAGAGGTGGTCCGCGCAGGACCAGGACGTGGCGCAGGAACAGGGCCACGGTCGCGCGGTCCGCGCCGCGGGGGCGGCGGCGCGCGGGTGGCCGGGAGGAGGGGAGGACCGGAAGGAGCAGCAGGAGGGGCAGGAGCGCGCGCACGACAAGGCGGAGCAGCGCGAAGGCCGCGGCCTCTCCCCGCCTCAGCCACCACGAGCTGACCAGGGCGGCCACCAGGTGGGCGAGGAGCATCGGGAGGTCCTGGCCCTCCCCTGCGGCGACCGCCTCCGGGGGCACGCCGGCGTGAAGGTGCCCGGCGCCGCCCGCGGGCGTGCCCGATCCCGGGAACAGGGAGGGGAGCAGGTGCAGCGCGAGCTGCGCCCACACCATGGACCCGAAGATGCCGGCGTAGCCGCGTTCCCTGCCCGCGGTGGCCCAGGCGAAGGCGAAGACCAGCGCCAGGCCCAGGAGCGTGGCCGGGATGGAGGGCTCGTGCCCCGCCGCCAGCGCGTGCCCGGCCGTGGACACGCCGACGCACACCGAGGCGAACACCCCGGCGCGCACGGAACGGAACCTCGGCTCTGCTGACACGGTGCCCCCATCGTCGCACCCTCCCGCCCGTGGCCGGCAGGGGGTGGCGGATGGCGGCCACGCCGCCTCGCGCCACGCCCCGGCCACCCCGCCCGGACGGACAGGCCCGGCATGAGCACCCGGCCGGCTCCCCGCCCCCCGTCCCCGGACACGGCGCTGCCGTGTGCCGGGACCGCGCGCGTTGCCCCTCCCCGCCTCGCCTGGAACCGGGCGGCGGCACTGCGGCCGGAGGTGGCCGCGGGTCTGGAACGGCTCGTCGCACCTGTCCCGTCCGCACGCCGGATGTCCTCCCACGCACGGGCGGCGGGGACCACCAAAGGCCGTCCAGGTGCAAGACTGCCGGATGCCTTCCCACGCGCGGGCGGCGGATGAGCGCGCGGCCCGTGCGGAACCCGCCGTCCGCACGGCGGTCGGCGGATGGGCGCGCGCCTCCTCCGATGTCGGCCGGCCCCCATGCCGGAGCATCGGGTGGGCCACGTCGCCGGCCGGGACCGTCCCCTCCTCCACCGGATCGCCTGCGGACTCACAGCCAGCCGCGCCCCCTGGAGCGTCGATGGAGATTCGGTGAGCTGGCCAGTGGTCGCGGGCGACGAGCGACCATTGCCCCGAGCGTCAACGACCCAGACACACCGGACCACGACGTCGAGCGCGCGGATACGCCGGCAGGTGCGCGCACAGGCCCTCACTGGTGCGGGAGGGGTGGCGCTCCAGGTCGGGCTGGTTCTTCAGGGGCCAGATGCCCCCCGTCGGCGATCCAGTGGCATGGGAAAGGCCGACCGCGCCGACGACGGTCGTTGTCCCGTCCTCGAAACGGGCACCCCGGCCCCGTGCCGGCGCGTCCGGACGGCCAGGACGTCACGGTCGGGGCGACCCGTCCGGGCCGGTGGCGCGTGCCCACGCCTCGCGACGGCGCGTCCAGGGGTCTCGTCGGCCGGAGCGGATCCGCGACCGGACCGGCGCACGCACCAGACCTCCCGGAGTTACCGAAGCGAAACAAACCAACCGGTACGTAAGCCACCCTTTCAGCCCTAAAGTCACCCCATGTCCAACCCCCGCCCCCGTTCCCGCCTGCGCCGATGGATCCTCGGGTTCCTCGCCGGCGTCGCGGCACTCCTGCTCATCGCCACCGGAACCGTCGTCTTCACGGTCCAGCGGTCCTTCCCCGACTACGACGGGGAGCTCACCCTGCCCGGCCTGGACGCCCCCGTCACCGTCCGCCGGGACGCCCAGGGCATCCCCCACGTCTACGCCGAGACCACCGACGACCTCTTCCGCGCCCAGGGCTACGTCCACGCCCAGGACCGCTTCTGGCAGATGGACTTCAACCGTCACGTGACCGCCGGGCGCACCGCCGAGCTGTTCGGCGAGGCACAGGTGGAGACCGACGCCTACCTGCGCACGATGGGCTGGCGCCGTGTCGCCGAGCAGGAGTACGACCTGCTCTCCGAGGAGACCCGGCGCAACCTCGACGCCTACGCCGAGGGAGTCAACGCCTACCTCGACGGCCGCTCCCCCTCAGCGGTGAGCGTCGAATACGCCCTGCTCGGGGTGATCGGCGGGGACACCACGATCGAGGAGTGGAGTCCCGTCGACAGCCTCGCCTGGCTCAAGGCGATGGCGTGGGACCTGCGCGGCAACATGGAGGACGAGATCGAGCGGGCCGGCCTGCTCGCCTCAGGCCTGGAACGCGACCAGATCGAGGAGCTCTACCCCGACTACCCCGAGGAGGAGCACACCCCCATCGTCACCGAGGGAAAGGTCGACGACGGCGCGTTCCGCCCCGAGGAGGGCGCGCGGCATGAGGACGACGACACCCCGGTGGTGCGCGAGGCCGCCCGGGGCGCCGCGGCCCTCGGCGCGGTCGGCGCCGGTCTGGCCGAGTTGCCCCGGTTGCTGGGCCCCGCCTCCCCCGAGCTGGGCTCCAACTCCTGGGTGGTCTCGGGCGAGCACACCGAGTCGGGGCTGCCGCTGCTGGCCAATGACCCGCACCTGGGCGCGCAGATGCCGTCGGTGTGGCACCAGGGCGGACTGCACTGCGCCCCGGTGTCACAGGAGTGCCCCTATGACGTCGTCGGGTTCGGCTTCGCCGGGCTGCCCGGCGTCGTGATCGGGCACAACGACCGCGTCGCCTGGGGGTTCACCAACCTGGGACCCGACGTCACCGACCTGTACCTGGAGAAGGTCGAGGGCGACCACTACGTCGTGGACGGTGAGCGGCTGCCGCTGGAGACCCGGCAGGAGACGATCAAGGTGGCCGGCGGCGAGGACGTCGAGATCACGGTGCGCTCCACCGGCAACGGCCCGCTGCTGTCGGACGTGGCGGCCGGCGCCGCGCTACAGGAGTTCGGCCGCAACGCGCCGGTGGACGCCGACGGCGAGCCCGCCCGGGAGGCCGTGGAATCCGACTACGCCGTCGCGTTGCGGTGGACCGCGTTGGAGCCCGGCAGGACCGCCGACGCGATCTTCCTGATGAACCGCGCCCGCGACTTCGATGACTTCCGCGCGGCCGCGCGCTCCTTCGAGGTGCCGGCGCAGAACCTCGTCTACGCCGACGTCGAGGGCACGATCGGCTACCAGGCGCCCGGCCGCGTCCCGGTCCGGGGGAAGGGCGACGGTCGCTGGCCGGCCCCCGGCTGGGACTCCGCCTACGCCTGGAAGGGGGAGATCCCCTTCGAGGAGCTTCCCTACGTCCGCGATCCGGGCGCGGGCTACGTCGTCACCGCGAACCAGGCGGCGGTGGGCTCCGACTACGCCCACCTGCTCACCTCCGACTGGGACTACGGCTACCGCGCCCAGCGCATCGACGACCTGCTGTCCGCGGCGATCGAGGCGGGGCCGGTGTCGACGCAGGACATGCTGGAGATCCAGCTCGACAACGAGAACTCCGGGGCCCGCGCGGTCGTCCCCCACCTGCTGGAGGCCGAGGTCGAGGGGGCCGCGGCGACCGCTCGCGACCTGCTGGCCGACTGGGACTTCCAGCAGGACGTGGATTCGGCCGCGGCGGCGTTCTACAACGCGACCTGGCGCCACCTGCTGCCGCTGTTGTTCGACGAGCTGCCCGAGGAGTACCCGATGGACGGCGGCTCCCGTGGCTTCCTCGTGGTCTCCCGGCTCCTGGAGGACCCGGACTCCTCGTGGTGGAGCGGTTCTGCGGCCGACGGCCGCGAGGAGATCCTGGCCACGGCGATGGAGCGGGCCGCGGCCGAGCTCACCGAGCGGCTGGGGGACGTCCCCTCCGAGTGGCGCTGGGGCGACCTGCACACGCTGACCGCGACCGACCAGTCGTTCGGCACCTCGGGGATCGGCCCGGTGGAATGGCTGGTGAACTCCGCGCCGGTGCAGTCGGGTGGCGGCTCCAGCACGGTCAATGCGACGGGGTGGAACGCGGCGGAGGACTACGCGATCTTGACGGTCCCGTCGATGCGGATGGTGGTGGACCTGGCCGACCCCGACGCCTCCCGTTGGATCAACCTGACGGGGACCTCCGGCCACGCCTTCCACCCCAACCACGAGGACCAGCTGGAGTTGTGGGCCACCGGTGAGTCCACGGCGATGGTCTTCACCGCCGATACCGTGGAGGAGGCGGCACGGCACGAACTGGTCCTGCTCCCCTGACGGGTGTCCCGGTCCGCGCCGGCGCGGACCGGGACGGCGCCCTTCCCCGGCCGGGCGCCGGGCCGCCCGGCCGGGGAGGGGCGCCGAAGACGGCGGGCCCGCCCCTCCCGTGGAGGCGTGCGCCGGCGGGGATGGGGCCGGCAAAGGCGTCCGGTCGCGTCTCCCGCCGTCTCGACGACATCGACGACGCGCTCGAACCCCCTCCTCGCGCCGGCCGGGCCCGGGTCAGCGCGTCCCAGGTCGCCCGCCCCGGCTAAGGTCGATCCGGACCGCCCGGTCCCGGTGTGGCGGGCGGCCCGGAGGACTTCCCGTCCCCTGTACGGCGAGAGAAAGGGACACGATGGGCACCCTGGTGACGCGGATCGCCGACTTCGCGGGACGCTGGTTCGCCCTGCTCGTCCTGCTGGGCGCGCTGGTGGGGCTGGTGTTGCCCGGTCCGTCCGCGCAGTTGTCCCCCTACGTGCCCCTGCTGCTCGGCGTGATCATGTTCGGCATGGGGCTGACGCTGCGGGCGGGTGACTTCGCGATCGTGGCCAGGCGTCCGCTGCCGGTACTGGTCGGCGTGTGCGCCCAGTTCACCGTCATGCCGCTGGCCGGTTACGCGATCGGGCACCTGTTGGGCCTCCCGCCCCTGCTGCTGGTGGGGATGATCCTGGTCGGTGCCGCTCCCGGCGGAACCGCGTCGAATGTCATCGTCTTCTTGGCCCGGGGCGATGTGGCGCTGTCGGTGGCGATGACGTCGATCTCGACGCTGCTGGCCCCGCTGTTCACCCCGTTGCTGGTGGCGTGGTTGGCGGGCTCGTCCCTGCCGGTGGACGCGACCGGCCTGCTCGTGTCGATCCTCCAGGTGGTGCTGCTGCCGGTGGTGGCCGGTTTGGCGGTGCGCGCGCTGGCGGACCGGTTCGTCGAGCGGGTGCTGCCGCTGCTGCCCCTGGTGTCGGTGGGCGGGATCGTCCTGGTCGTCGCGGCGGTGGTGGGCGGCAACGCGGCGACGGTGCGCAGCGCGGGGTTGCTACTGCTCCTGGCCGTCGTGCTGCACAACGGACTGGGCCTGGGGTTGGGCTACCTGATCGGTTGGGCGACCCGGATGCCCGAGGGCGTCCGCCGGGCGATCGGGGTCGAGGTGGGCATGCAGAACTCCGGGCTGGCCGCGACGCTGGCCACGGTCCACTTCAGCCCGGCCGCCGCGCTGCCGGCGGCGCTGTTCTCGGTGTGGCACAACCTGTCGGGGTCCCTCGTCGCCACCTACTGGGCCCGCCGCGACCGCCGGGCCGAGCCGCAGCCCGAGACCGTCTAGGCGTGCTCCCCGGCGCCGGCCGGCCTGGGCCGCGACGGTGGCGGTCCCGGCAAGGCATGGCCGGGTCCCCGCGCGGGCCGGCGGCCACCACCGGGCGCCGCGTCACCGGCGGCTGAGGGGAGGACCCGGCGGCGCGGTGTGGCGCGCCGCCGGGAGCCGGGGAGCGGTCAGCCGATCGCGCTCATGACGTGCTTGACCCGGGTGTAGTCCTCCAGGCTGTAGGCCGACAGGTCCTTGCCGTAGCCGGAGTGCTTGAACCCGCCGTGCGGCATCTCCGAGGCCAGCGCGCCGTGCCCGTTGAGCCACACCGCGCCGAAGTCCAGGTCCGCGCTCATGCGCAGGGCACGCGCGTGGTCCCTGGTCCACACCGAGGCGGCCAGGCCCTGGTCGACGCCGTTGGCCAGGGCGACCGCCTCGGCCTCGGTCTCGAACGACTGGACGGTGAGGATCGGCGCGAAGATCTCCTCGCGGACGATCTCGTCGTCGGCCTTCAGGCCCGAGATGACGGTGGGGGCGACGAAGTAACCGGCCTCGCCGACACGGTGTCCGCCGGTGTGCACGGTGGCGTGCGCGGGGAGGCGTTCGAGCAGCCCCAGGACCCGCTGGAGCTGGTCGGCGTTGTTGAGCGGGCCGAAGTCGGCGTCGGCGTCGGCCGGCAGGCCGGTGCGCTGCTTGGCGGCGCGGGCGGTGAGCTCGGCCACGAGGGCGTCGTGGATCGAGCTGTGGGCGATGACGCGGTTGCCGGCGGTGCAGTCCTGGCCGGCGTTGAGGAAGGCCCCGGCGATGATGCCCTCGGCGGCGGCCGGGATGTCGGCGTCGTCGAAGACCAGGACCGGCGCGTTGCCCCCGAGTTCCAGGTGGAGCCGCTTGAGG
Source organism: Marinactinospora endophytica (assembly GCF_054780875.1). Taxonomy (NCBI): domain Bacteria; kingdom Bacillati; phylum Actinomycetota; class Actinomycetes; order Streptosporangiales; family Nocardiopsidaceae; genus Marinactinospora; species Marinactinospora endophytica. The sequence goes on from NZ_BAAGVM010000013.1 coordinate 58,900, forward strand.
TCGGTGGAGGCCGAGCGGGCGACCTGGATGCCGGCGCGGGTGGAACCGGTGATCGACACCAGCCGCGGCACGGGGTGCTCGACGATGAGCCGGCCGGTGTCCCGGTCGCCGAGGACGACGTTGAGCACACCCGCGGGCAGCGCGGTCGCGGCGATCCGGGCCAGCAGGACGGTGGAGCCCGGCGTGGTCTCGGCGGGCTTGAGCACGACGGTGTTGCCCGCGGCCAGCGCCGGCCCGATCTTCCAGACCGCCATCATCAGCGGATAGTTCCACGGGGTGATCTGGGCGCACACGCCGACCGGTTCGCGGCGGATCCAGGAGGTGTGGCCGTCCAGGTACTCGGCCGCGGCCTTGCCCTCCAGGTGACGGGCCGCGCCGGCGAAGAACCGCAGGGTGTCGACGCACATGGGGATCTCCTCGCCGAGCACGACGGCGCGGGGCTTGCCGGTCTCGCGGCACTCGACGTCGGCGACCTCCTCGGCGCGGGCGGCCAGGCCGTCGGCGATGGCCAGCAGCGCGTCTTGGCGCTGCGCGGGGGTGGCCTTGCGCCATGTCGCGAAGGCCGTCGCCGCGGCCTGCATGGCCGCCTCGACCTCGGCCGCGCCCGAGACGGTCGCGGTCCCGGTCTGTTCCCCGGTGACCGGGTCGATCAGCGAAGAGGTGCGGCCGTCGGCGGCGAGGACGTCCTCGCCGCCGATGACGTCGGCCAGGGTGGTGCTCATCGGGTGTTTCCTTTGCTCGTCGTTGCGACCGGCGCGGGCGGCGTGCCTCCCACGCAGCCTATCGGCGGATAGGTGAAGGGCCGGACGCGCGGAGATGCGCGCGCCCAGGCCCGGGGTCAGGACACGACCGGCTCGCCCTCGCGGGCGGAGACGGCCTCGATGGGGGTGTCCGCGGCGGGCACGAACCGCGGCCCGGCCGGGCCGAACACGCCACGGGGTTCGGGGAAGAGCGTGACGGTGAGCGGGTAGATGACGGCGGCGCTCAGCAGCGCCACGACCAGGCTGACGTCCACGCCCCCGGCCACCCCCGCGAAGGGGCCGACGATCAGCGGCGTGTTGGCGAACAACAGGCCGGCGACGGCCGCGACCAGCCAGGCGACCATCGCCCGCCAGTTCACCCCCCGGGTGAACCAGTAGGCGCCTCCCCGGCGTCCCTCGTTGAACACCTGTAGGTCCTCGACCAGGTAGTGGCCGCGGCGCAGGAGGTAGCCGATCATCATGACGACCATCCACGGCGAGGTCAGCAGCACGATGAGGGTGGAGAAGGCGTTGATCGAGTCCACGATGCTGAACCCGAAGCTGCCCGCGAAGATGAGCACGAGCGCGAGCGTGCCGACGACCGCGGTCCCCTGGACCCGGTTGAGCCGCGGGAACAGGGAGCTGAAGTCCAGCCCGGTCCCATACAGCGCGGTGGTCCCGGTGGACAGGCCGCCGATGAGGGCGACCAGGATGAGCGGCAGCGCGTACCACAGCGGGGACGCCGCGGCCAGTCCCGTCACGTACTCGCCGGGGTCGGCGACCAGGGTGGCGGTGGCCACCCCGAACAGGAAGGGCAGCAGGGTGGCGATCTGGGCGAGGAAGGGCGCGGCCAGCAGCGACCGGGTGGAGTGGGTGGCCGGGATGTAGCGGGCCCAGTCACCGAGGAAGGCGCCGAAGGAGACCGGGTTGGCCATGACGGTCAGGGCCGCCAGCACCCACGTGGGCCAGAAGTCGCCGAGGATGTAGTCGCCGGTACCGGCGTAGGAGGGGTCGAAGGAGCCGCCGTAGGCGAACACCCCCAGCAGCATGATGGCGCTGCCCGCGATGACCGCCACCTTGTTGACCAGCAGCATGAACTGGTAGCCGAAGATGCACACCACGAACACCGCGACCGCGATGACCGCGTAGGCGACCGCGCGCAGCGCCTCGCCGCCGTCCAGGCCGAAGCGCAGCGCGGCGCCGACGATCGCGTCGCCGCTGACCCACACCGAGATGGAGAAGAAGGTCACCGCGGTCAGCAGCGACAGGAACGAGCCCAGCGCCCGGCCGACCACGCCGAAGTGCGCGCCCGAGGAGATCGCGTTGTTGGTGCGCGTGCGCGGCGCGAACAGCGCCATGGGCGACAGGATGAGCGCGCCGACGACCACCCCGACGAGGGTCGCCGAGACCGCGGCGCCCAGGCTCAGCCCGTAGGCGATGGGCAGGGTGCCCAGGATGATCGTGGCGAAGGTGTTGGCCCCGCCGAAGGCCAGCCGGAACAGGTCGAGGGGCCGTGAGGTCTGGGCGCGCGGCGGGATGGGGGCGATGCCGTAGGACTCCACCGTGGTGATGCCCTGGGCCGCGGGGGACGGCGTTGAGGGGACGGTCATGCGGTCTTCCTCGGGTGAGGCGCCCGTGTCGCGGGGCGGGGAGGGACCCGGGGGACCGTGGCGCCGTTGCCACGGTCCCCCGGGCGGGGAAGGGGGGTGGGCGGGGCGTTCGGGGAGCGCGGCTCAGCCCAGGTGGGTGGGCGCGAACATGCGCAGCAGCGCCGGGAGCACCACGACCGACGGGCCGGGCCGGGCGAGCGCCGCGGCCAGGTCGGCCTCCAGGGTCTCGACGGAGCTGAGCGTGGCCTCGACCCCGAAGGAGCGGGCCAGCGCGACGAAGTCGGGGCGGGCCAGCTCGGTGTGGGTGGCCTGCCCGAACGCGTCGGTCATGTACTCGCGCAGGATGCCGTAGCCGCCGTCGTCGACGATGAGCCAGGTGACGTCGAGGTCGTGCTGGCGCAGCGCGGCGAGTTCGGCGATGGAGTACATGGCGCCGCCGTCACCGGAGACGGCGAGGACCGGCCCGTCGTGTCCGGCCGCCGCGCCGATCGCCGCGGGCAGGCCGAATCCGAGGCCGCCGGCGCCCTGCGCCGAGTGCATGCCGGCGTTGCGCGGGTCCCAGGCCGACCACGCCCAGTAGCCCAGGATCGTCATGTCCCAGAAGCTGGGGGCGTCGTCGGGCAGCGCGGCCCGGACCGCCGCCACGACCCGGTGCTCGCGGTCGAGGTCCTGGCCGGCCAGCCGCTCGGCGACGCGCGCCTTGACCTGGGCGACCTCCGCGAAGACCGCGGGGTCGGCCGCGCGGGGCCTGACCCGCCCGGCCAGCGCGGTCAACGCGAGCGCGGCGTCGGCGTGGACGCCCAGCGCGGCGTGGTTGGCCTCCAGCTTGCCGAGGTCGGCCTCGACCTGGATCAGCCGGCCGGTGGGGGCGAAGGTGTGGTAGTTGCTGGACAGTTCGCCCAGCCCCGAGCCCACGACGGCGAGCACGTCGGCCCGCTCCAGGTAGTCGGTGAGGTGGCGGTCCTCCAGCCACGACTGCAACGACAGCGGGTGCTCCCAGGGGAAGGCGTCCTTGCCGCCGAAGGTGGTGGCCACCGGCGCCTGGAGCCGTTCGGCCAGTTCCACCAGCGCGGCCCGCCCTCCCGAACGCGACACACCGCCGCCGGCGAGGATGACGGGACGGCGCGCCGACGACAGCAGCCGGGCCGCCTCCTCGATCAGCTCGGGGCGTGGGGCGAGCGGCGCGGGTTCGGCGTCCAGCGCGGTCACCGGCGGCACCCCGGCCGGGCCGAGCAGGACGTCTTGGGGGATCTCCACCCACGCCGGTCCCGCGGGCGCCGTGGCGGCGTCGCGCCAGGCCGCGGCGATCGCCGAGGGGATCTGCGAGGCGTGCCGGACCACGTGGGTGGACTTCACGACACCGGCGAAGCTCGCCTGCTGGTCGGGCAGCTCGTGCAGGAAGCCGCGCCGTGCCCCGCCGAGGCCGGCCGAGGGGATCTGGCTGCTGATCCCCAGCACCGGCACCGAGGCCGCGCGCGACTCCTGGAGCGAGGCCAGGGTCAGCAGCGCCCCCGGGCCGGTGGAGACCAGCAGCGGCGTCACCTCACCGGTGGCCCGGGCGTGCCCGTCGGCGGCGAACGCGGCGTTGTTCTCCACCCGGCTGGACACCAGGCGCAGTTCCGGGCGGCGGCGCAGCGCGTCGAACAGCCCCAGGGCGTGCTGCCCCGGGATGCCGAAGGCGGTGCGCGCGCCGAGCGCGATCAGGGACTCGACGACGAGGTCGCCGCCGGTGCGGGCATGGGTCATGCGTCCTCGCCCTTCCGACCGGCGTTCAACGCGAGCACGCTGACCAGGTCGTAGGCGACGTGGGACGCCGCGGTCGCGGTGATCTGGGCGTGGTCGTAGGCCGGGGCGACCTCGACCACGTCGGCGCCGACCAGGTTGCAGGTGGACAGGCCGCGCAGGATCTCCAGCAGCTCGCGGCTGGTCAGACCGCCGGCCTCGGGCGTTCCCGTGCCGGGGGCGTGCGCCGGGTCGAGCACGTCGATGTCGACGGAGACGTAGAGGGGGCGCGAGCCGATGCGCTGGCGCAGCGCGTCGACGATCTCGTCGACGCCCTTGCGCATGACGTCGGCGGAGGTGACGATGCCGAACCCGAAGCGCCGGTCGTCCTCCAGGTCCTTCTTGCCGTAGAGCGGGCCGCGGGTGCCGACGTGGGCGATGGCCTCGGTGTCGAGGATGCCCTCTTCCACGGCGCGGCGGAACGGCGTGCCGTGGGTGTAGGGCTCACCGAAGTAGGTGTCCCAGGTGTCGAGGTGGGCGTCGAAGTGCAGCATCGCGATGGGGCCGTGGACACGGTGCAGCGAGCGCAGCAGCGGCAGCGCGATCGTGTGGTCGCCGCCCAGCGTCACCAGACGGGTGCCGGAGCCCACGAGCTGGCTGGCCGCCTCGTCGATCCGCTCCACGGCGTCTCCGATGGAGAACGGGTTGACCGCGATGTCACCGCCGTCGGCCACCTGCACCTCGGCGAAGGGCGAGACGTCCAGACCCGGGTGGTAGGGACGCAGCAGGCGGCTGGCCTCGCGGATCGCCGAGGGCCCGAACCGGGCACCGGGCCGGTAGGAGACCCCGGTGTCGAACGGCACGCCCACGATCGCGATGTCGGCGCGCTCGACCTGGTCCAGGCGCGGCAGCCGGGCGAAGGTGGCGGGACCGGCGAAGCGCGGGGTCAGGCTGGAGTCGGTGGGACCGATCGGGGTGGTCACGAGGTGTTCCTTCCGCTGTCGTGGTAGGGGATGGATGGGGTGTCGGCTCAGTTGGCCGGGGCCGGCGCCTGCGCCTCTTCGTCCGCGCCCTCGCCGCGCAGGCGTGCCTGCCAGGTGGCGATGACATCGGCGTCGGTGGGCTTGGTGCACAGGCTCACCACGACGTAGACGACGAGGCTGGCGCCCAGTCCGTAGTAGATCGGCTCGTTGGCGAGCATGCCCTTGACCGCCATCGTGACGATGACGACGACCGCGCCGGCCAGCATGGAGGCCAGCGCGCCGGCGCGCGTGCCCCGCTTCCAGATCAGGCCGCCCAGGATGGCGACGAGCAGGCCGCCCACGAGGATGTTGTAGGCGACGGTGAGCGCGGAGACGACGTCGCTGACCATGAGCGAGACACAGATCGAGGCGATGCCCAGGACCAGGGTGAACATCCGGTTGGCCGCGACCTCGTCCCGCTGCCCGCCCTCGGCGGGCTCGGGGGAGCGACCGAAGAGGCGGCGCGCCTGCGGCCACAGGTCGGTGGCGGTGACGGTCGAGCAGGCGATGAGGGCGCCGCTGGCGGTGGACATGACCGCGGACAGGGCGGCGGCGAGCACCAGTCCGGCCACGCCGACCGGCAACGTGTCCTCGACGATGAGCGTGAAAGCGTCGTCGGGGTTGTCCAGGCCGGGGAAGAGCACGGCCGCGGCGGTACCGATGAGCGCGCCGGCCACCGCGTAGATGAGGCAGTACACGCCCGCGCCGAGTCCACCGCGCATGGCGACGCGGTCGTTGCGCCCGGTGAACACGCGTTGCCAGATGTCCTGGCCGATGAGCAGGCCGAGCGTGTAGATGAGGAAATAGGTGAAGATCGTGCCGCCGCCGATGTTGAGCGGGTCGAAGTGCGCGGGCCCGAGCGCCTCGCGCATGCCGGAGATGCCGCCGGCGTGCCAGACGGCGATGGGCGTGAGGATCAGCAGCAGACCGATCGTCTTGATGATGAACTGCGCGATGTCGGTCATCGTCACCGACCACATTCCACCCAGCGTGGAGTAGGTGACGACGATGGCGCCGCCCAGGATGATCGCCACGGCGCGCGGCATGTCGAACAGTCCGCTGAAGACCGTGGAGAAGGCCAGGGTCGAGGGGACCGTGAGCATGAAGGTGTAGCCCCACATGACCAGGCCCGAGATCACCCGCGACCCGCCGCCGTAGCGCAGGTCGAGCATCTCCGAGACCGTGTAGACGCGCAGCCGCGAGATGCGGCGGGCGAAGAACAGGTGCAGCAGGATGATGCCCAGACCGATCGCGCCGACCAGCCAGGCGCCGGAGATGCCGTAGGTGTAGCCGAGGCCGATCCCGCCGATCGTCGACGCGCCGCCCAGCACGACGGCCGCCATGGTGCCCGAGTACATGAAGACGCCGAGCCTGCGCCCCGCGACGAGGTAGTCGGACCGGTTCTGGGTGCGGCGCATGCCCCACCACCCCAGGGCGAGCATGCCCAGCAGATAGGCGGCGATCACCGCGATATCGATGCCCAAAGGGTCCTCCTCGTTCTCACATGTTCGGCGCGCCCGACCCCGGGCATCCCGCCAGATGTCCAGGTCAACAGGCTTTCAGCACGGTAAACAGTCGGTAAGCTGCGGAGTAAGTGGATGAAGAGCATCACATCAAACGCGTCTTTGGATGGTTCACCCATTGTCTTCGCTCACGCTCGGTGGTGACGGCCCTCACGACGACCGTACGGTCCCCCTCCGGGCGGTGACGGAGCGGCGCGCCCTGGGACTGCGCACGCTCGTCCCGCCGCCGGCCGCCGAACCGCCGGTGCGCTGGGCTCTCGTCAGCGAGCTCACCGATCCGGTCCCCTACCTGCGCGGCCGGGAACTTCTGCTCACCGCCGGGGTGAACCTGCCCGAGGACTCCGAGGCGACCGCGCGCTACGTCACCGGTCTCATCGGGGCGGGGGTGAGCGCCCTCGGCTTCGGGGTGACCCCGGTGCACGACGTGGTGCCCCCCGCGCTGGTCGAACAGTGCCGTTCCCAGGGGTTGCCGCTGCTGGAGGTCCCCCGCGAGACACCGTTCGTCGCCGTCTCGCAGGCGGTCGGCGAGGCGCTGGAGGAGCTCCACGTCCAGGAGCTGCGCAGGCTCGGGGACGCGCACCGCGCGTTGGCCAAGGCCGTGACCGCCGCCGCCCCCGTCGAGCGGGTGCTGCGGACGCTGGCCCAGGCCCTGGACTGCTGGGCCGCGCTGACCACCGAGCGTTCGATGACCCACGCCCGTTCGGTGCCGGTGCTCACCGACGAGGTCGCCGAGCTGATCGCGAAGCTGCGCACTCCCGGCGGGCCCCGCAGCGCCAAGGCCCGGATGGCCGGCGAGGAGGTGTTCCTGCACGCCGTCGGCGAGGGAGCGGAGTCCTCGGAGGTGCTCCTGATCGGTCGGGCGGCGCCCTTCGGGATGACCGACCGCGCGGTGCTGGGGACGGCGGTGGCGCTGCTGGGCCTGCTGCTGCGCTCCCCCGCCGAGCACGGGGGCACCCCCGAGGCGCTGCTCACCCGGCTGCTGCTGGGCGATGGGCCCGTCCCCGACCTGGACGGGCTCGTCGCGGAGGTGGTCGGCGCCCCCGAGGGGGAACTGCGGGTGGCCCACGCGCGCTGGCGTGGACGGGGCGCGCGGCCGTCCGGGCCGGCCCTGGCCGACCTGTTCGGCACCCCCTTGGTCGACGCCTCGACCGACGTCGTGCGCGCGATCGTCCCGGCCGGGCGGACGCCCGCCGACGCCGAGGCCGTGCTGGACCGGCTGCGCCGCGCGGGATGGCTGGCCGCGCTGAGCGGGCCGGCCCGCGCCTCGGGGCTGGCCTCGGCCGACCGGCAGGCGTCCGCGCTCCTGGTCCGTGTCCGCGCGATGGACCAGCCCCTCATGTGGTCGCAGCTCGACGACCCCTTCGAGGTGGCGATCGACGCGGCCCGGGCCCGCGACGCCGCCCGGGCGCTCCTGGGTCCCCTCGCCGAGGACACCGAGACCGCGCGCGGCCTGCGCGAGACGCTGCGGGTGTGGCTGGCCCGCCATGGCAACTGGGACCGGGCGGCCGCCGACCTGGGGTCCCACCGCAACAGCGTCCGCTATCGCATCGGCCGCATCGAGCGCGATCTCTACGTCGACCTGGCCGATCCCGAGCATCGGATGCGGCTGTGGTTCGCGCTGAACTGGCTCGACGTCGACTGACCGCGCCGCCGGCGGTCCGCGCCGTCCCCGCGTCCACGCGCTCGGGGCATGGCGGGGTGCGCGCCGGGTAGCGGGCGGCCATGCGTTTCCACGACGACGCCCCTGGCCACCGTTGGATCCTGTTCGTCGGCAACGCCACGACCATCATCCGGTGGGATGACGTGACGGTCATGACCGACCCCAACTTCCTGCACCGTGGACAGTGGGCCTACCTGGGCAAAGGGCTGGTGTCGCGGCGCCGGACGGATCCCGCGCTGGGCCTGGCCGACCTTCCGCCACTGGACGCGATCGTCCTGTCCCACCTGCACGGGGACCACTTCGACCGGGTGGCCCGGCGCGGCCTCGACCACGATCTGCCGATCCTGACCACCCCCCACGCCGCGCGCCGGCTGCACGCCCACGGTTTCGCCCGGACCCGGCCGTTGCGCACCTGGCAGGAGAGCACCGTGCTCAACGGCGGCACCCGGCTGCGGGTCACCTCGGTCCCCGGACGGCACGGCCCCGCCCTGCTGCACCGACTGTTGCCCCCGGTCATGGGCAGTGTCCTGGAGTTCGGGCGGGTGGGCGAACCCACCGAGTTCCGGTTGTACGTCAGCGGGGACACGTTGATGTTCCGCGACATCGCCGAGATCCCCCGTCGCTTCCCCGGGATCGACGCCGCCCTGGTCCACCTGGGCGGGACGACCCTGCCCGGGGGGATTCTGGTGACGATGGACGGAGGGCAGGGCACCCGGCTGGTCCAGACGGTCGGGCCCGAGCGTGTCATGCCGATCCACTACGACGACTACGGCGTCTTCACGTCGCCCTTGTCGGACTTCCAGCGGAGTATGGGGGAGGCGGGGCTGGACGGCCGTATCCGGCTGCTGCCGCGGGGCGAGGCCGTGGCGCTGCCCGGTTGAGGACGAGGGGCGCCGGGGCCGCCTCGCCGTTACGCTCCGTCCCTCCAGGGACCCACGTCCCACCGCGTGTTCGCGCGGGAAACGCCGCGCCAGGGGCGCCGTTCCTTCCGCGGCCCTCTCCCCCGGCGCGCGGCTCCCTCGGAGCCGTGTCCCCGCCCCGGTCCCGACGCCCGGAGCGCGGCCGCCCCACGCGCCGGAAGAGTCCGGGCCGGCTCCCCACCACGGAGCAGAAGCGGATCGGCCCTCCTCCCGGCACCACCGGTTCCAGCCACCGCGCCCCCTGTCCCCGTGCCGGCGCCGTCCGCGCTCGGCGCCCCCTCCAGGGCGTCGCCGACCTCGGCCGATCGCCATCGCGACCGCCCGCAGCGGAACCCGCCGGTCCGGCGCGGTCGTGTTCGGCCCTTCCACCGCGGCCATGACGACCACCACGTCGTGGCGGAGATCAGGGCGGGCCGAGGCCCCATGGCCGTGCGCCCGGTCACGACCATGGCGACGGCGGTCCGGGGATCTCGCGCACGGGGACCGCCGCTTCACGCGCCCCCATCAGGCAGCGAGACCGTCGGCCACCTCCCGGGGCAGGGGCCGGGACCGCGGGCGCGCGGCCGGACGGCGCGCGTGGAGGTCACCCGGTCTCCGTGGGGAGGGGCCGCGGGACACCCTGTCCCGAAACCCCGAGTGCGATTCGGGGCGGATCCGCTGCCCCGCTCCCCCGCGGTGGGGGTCACCCGCCGAGCTCGCCGACCGCGCTGTCCAGGCGACGCGCGAGCGCCTCGGCGTCCGCGCGGGTCACCTCCTCGGCGCCACGCCCGCCGAGGATCTCGTCACGGTCGGCGACGACCAGGGCCCCCTTGTGCTCGGGCTCCTCCAACTGGTCCCGGGACACGACCCGCGCCCTCCCCTCCAGGACGACGAGAAGGGGCGAGGGGTCCGTACGCTTCACGAGCTCCTCGACGTGTTCTGCGCGGATGACGGACATCGTGTCTCCTCAGGGTCGTCGTCGGGACGGGACATGCGGTCGGTGAGCGGGACGGCCTCACGGGGCGGGCGCCTCCCCCAGGGCGCCCAGGGCGTCGCGGGCGAGCTGGAGCTCCTCGCGGGGGCGCACCACCAGCACGGGCACCGCCGCCCCCGGGGCGCTGACAAGGCCGTCCTCGGCCACGTCGGCGCGCTGGGGGATCGACACGCCGAGCACTCCCAGGCGGGCGCAGACCGCCTCGCGCACCTCCGGCTGATCCCACCCGATCTCACCGGTGAACACGATCGCGTCCAGCCCGTCCAGCGCGGTGGCCACGGCGGCGATCTCGCGGGCGGCCCCTCGGGCGAACACCTCCAGGGCGAGACGGGCGTCGGCGTCGCCGGTCTCAGCCGCGCGAACGAGGTCCCGGGTGTCGCCGGAACGCCCCGCGGACAGTCCCAGCAGCCCCGATCGGTGGTACAGCCCCTCGCGTAGCTGTTCGACGGTGAGCCGGGACCCCTCCAGCAGCCACAGCAGCATCCCCGGGTCGACGCTGCCCGACCGTTTGCTCATCGGCAGCCCCTCCAGGGGGGTGAACCCCATGGAGGTGTCGACGCTGCGTCCACGGTCGACCGCGCACACCGAGGCGCCCCCGCCCAGGTGGGCGAGGACCAGCCGCAACTCGCCGGCCCGCCGTCCCAGCAGTTCCGCGGCGCGTCCCAGCGCCCAGGCGTAGGACAGGCCGTGGAAGCCGTAGCGGCGCAGCCCGTACTCGCGACGCCACTCCTGCGGCAGGGGGTAGACGGCGGCGGGCTCGGGCAGGTCCGCGTGGAAGGCCGTGTCGGGGCACAGCACGTGCGGTACGTCGGGGAGCCTGCGGCGCGCGGCGGCCAGGACCGCGAGCGCGGGTTCCAGGTGCAGCGGGTCGACGTCGACGATGGCACGCACCTGCTCGACCGCCGCGTCGTCGGCGATCAGCGGCGTCCGGATGTGCGCCCCGCCGTGCACCAGCCGGTGGGCGACGCCGGTGACACGCTCCTCCCGCCCGTCCAGGATCTCCGCCAGCATCCCCTCGACGCGCTCGCGGTCGGGAACGCGCTCCTCGTGCGCGGTGGCGACGATCTCTTGTCCGGCCACCAGGTGGAGTTGGAGGCTGGAGGATCCGGCGTTGACGGTCAGGATGGCCGATGATGTCGGCACGACACCTCCCAAGGACTCCGGACCGCCGCGGGCGCGGCGGCCCGGGATCCGGCTACCCCCGGCCCCGGGCGGCATGCGCGCGGCCGTCACACCCGGCGCCGGGCAGGCGCAGGGCGGCCGCCGCGACCGTTCCGTAGGCGAGGTGGGGCAGCAGGTCGGAGAGCCAGTCGGTGGCGCTCCAGCGTCGCGGGTCGGTGATGCCGAGCAGGGTCATCGGCGCGGTCGAGCCGACCATGGCCGCCACGGTGAGCGCGGCGGCGTCGATCGCCCAGGGGGTGCGTCGCCGAACCGCGGTCGCGTACAGGAGGCCGACCCCGACGCCGGTGGCATAGCCCAAGAGGGCTCCCCAACCGGAGCGGCGGTTGTCGGCCTCCTCCCCTTCCCCCAGGTCGACTCCTGCGAGCTCGGAGAGTCGTTGGACGCTCTGCTGCGGAGTGCTGCTGGCCGGCCGGCCGCGCAACGCCATGTCCAGGTAGCTGACCGCGTCGAGCGCGGTGGTCCCCGCGGCTCCGGCGAGGAGCCCGATGGTCGTGGTGTGCATGGCGGGCCCGCTACCCGTTTTCGCCGGGTGGTCCCCTCACGGGGCGGGCGGACTGCTACCGGCGGCCCCTGCTCAGACGGTGGCCGCCTCCTCGGCGGGGGCCGGCTGGACCGGGGCCTGCTCCGGCGGGGCGGCGCGGACGATGCAGTTGTCGTCGTCGGTCAAGATGGTTTCGCGCCCGTCCTCCCATTCCACCAGGTAGGGCGGTGCCCCGCCCTCGCCGCGCACCGCGACGATCTCGCCCGAGCGCGTCTGCCCGCCGAGGAAGGAGGCGCAGTGGATCGTGTCCCCCACGTCCCCCGCCGAGGCGGGCTGCGCGCCCGCGGTGGCGAGCACCGCGGCGCCGATCGTCGTGGCGACGGCCCGTCCGAGGCGAGCACCCATGTCGATCACTCCCTTTCGTGGTCTGCCGTGGTCGCGCCGTCGAAGGCGCCCCGGGACGCTTACCCCCCCTAACGATCTGCAATCGGAACGTTACTCAAAGTCGCAACGGGTTGCGTGGGGAGGCGCCGATCGACGGGTACCGGGGGCACATCGGGGTAGCCGCATCCTCCGCCACCGATCCCGGGCCGACCACCCGGCCGGCCCGTAGCGCGAAGGCGAGGAACGATGGACACCACCAACGTCACGGTCCAAACGGCGCGGACCGCTCTTCCCGGTGACCTCACCCTGTTCCCCGAGGCCAGAGGGGTGGTGGTGTTCGCCCACGGAAGCGGAAGCTCCCGGCTGAGCCCGCGGAACCGCGCGGTGGCCGAGGCGCTCAACCGGGCTCGGTTCGCGACCCTGCTGTTCGACCTGCTCGACGAGGAGGAGGAAGCCCGGGACCGGGTCACCGGGGAGCTGCGTTTCGACATCGAACTACTCGGGGAGCGGCTGACCGGGGCCGTGGACTGGTTGACCGCCTCCTCCCCCGCCGCGGGCCTTCCCGTCGCGCTGTTCGGCGCGAGCACCGGGGCCGCCGCGGCGTTGATCACCGCCGCCGCCCGACCGGAGACGATCCACGCCCTCGTCTCCCGCGGAGGCCGACCCGATCTCGCCGACAACGTCTTGGAGACCGTGCGCGCCCCGGTACTGCTCGTGGTGGGCGGCGCCGACGATGACGTGCTCGCGCTGAACCAGGGGGCGATGCAACGTCTGTACTGCCCCAACCGGCTGCACGTGGTTCCGGGCGCCTCCCACCTGTTCACGGAACCGGGCGCCCTGGACGAGGTGTGCGACGTGGCGATCGACTGGTTGGACCGGCACGTCCTCCGGCCGTGATCGGTACGGCGTCGAAACCGCGGGGTCGATGAGCGATTCAGGCCAGATACGGGTTTTCGATCATTGAAACGGCTTCGCCGTTCCCTTTCGAACTTCTATGATGCGAAAAACCGGATGGAGCCCCCCAATGACTGATTTTCCGAGAATGTCCGAGCCGAGCCGTCCCATACCTGAAATCGACATGACGCGCCCCTCCGTCGCGCGCATCTACGACTACGGGATGGGTGGCAAGGACAACTTCCCCGTCGACCGCGAGGCGGCCCTCGCCCTGGCCAAGATCACGCCGGAAATGCTCGACGTGGCCAGGGAGAACCGTCTCTTCCTGTACCGCGCGGTCCGCCACCTCGCCCGTGACCTGGGCATCAAGCAGTTCATCGACATGGGGTCGGGCCTGCCCACCTCGCACAACGTCCACCAGGTCGCCCAGGAGTTCCAGCCCGACGCCCGGGTGGCCTACGTCGACATCGATCCGATCGTGCTCGCGCACGGCCGGGCGATCCTCGCCGACAACCCCGGCACCACTGTCATCACCGCGGACATGGCCCGCTCCGACGAGATCCTCGCCCAAGACGAGATCCGCTCACTGATCGACTTCTCCCAGCCGGTGGGCCTGCTGTACTTCTCGGTGCTGCACTGCCTGCCCGACGAGGCCGACCCCCGTGGCGCGCTGTGGACCATGCTGGAGGCCGTGCCCTCCGGCAGTCACCTGGCCCTGTCCCACCTGATCAGCGAGGACGTTGCGGCGGGCGACGCTTTCACCAAGGGCATGCTCGCGATGGGGCCGTGGGGGCGCGTGCGCCGCCCGGCGGAGTTGCACGCCTTCGTCGAGGGGCTGGAGCCCCTGGAGCCCGGTCTGATCGACATCACCGGCTGGCATCCCGACCCGGGCCAGCCGCCGCTGCCGCCGGTCCCCGAGCCGCTGCGTCCCTACCTCGGCCGTTCCGACAGCGCCAAGAACATCTGGGAGATGGGGGGCGTCCTGCGCAAACCCTGACCCCGCTGGTGCCCCGTCCCGCTCAGGGCCGGGGCACCAACCGCGCCACGGTGCGGGAGTGGTCGTCGTAGCTGCGCGCGGCCACGAGGTGCCCCCGGGGCCGGGGGAGATCGGCGAGGAGCTCGGCGGCCTCGGCGATCCGGCCGGGCGAGGCCGAGCGGGCCAGGGTCGCGTGCGGCCGCCAGTTCCGGGGCCGGTGCACCGGATTACGCCGGGGGTCCTCCGGCAGCGCCCGCCAGACCGCCGCCTGGAGCTCCCGCAGTCCCGGGGAGGGCGTCACCTCCCACACCAGCGCCCGGCGGCGTCCGGGGAAGGTCACCAGGCCGCCCAGCCCCACCGGTAGCGGCAGGGCCGCGAGCGCCGCCTCGACCCCGGCGCGGGCGCGGCTCGGCAGTGTCGTGGCGGTCCCCAACGTCACGTGCGGACGGTTGCTGGGATGGGTGTGGTGGGCCAGGCTGGGCAGTCCCGCGGCGGCCAGGCGGTCCCAGGCCGCGGCGACCGCCGCCTCCAGGCCGGGATCGAACAGCAGCTCCACCGTGCGCACCGGGTCACCCCCGAGAAGGTCGGCCTTCCCCTATCCCTCCCCGCCCCGTCGCAGGTGTAAAGCACGTGGGGCGGGACAGGTGAAAGGCGACGGCATCGACGACCGCCCCCGGGAGTGGAAATGCGCTATCACGCTCTGGCCTGCGACTTCGATGGCACGATCGCCGAGCGAGGCGAGGTCGACGAGGAGACCATGGCGGCGCTGGAACGGGTCTCCCGCTCGGGGCGCAGGCTGCTGCTGGTGACGGGGCGGGAACTGGACGACCTGCTGGACGTGTTCCCCCACGCGGACCTGTTCGACGCGATCGTGGCCGAGAACGGCGGTGTGCTGTACGAGCCGGGGCGGCGCGCGGTGCACGATCTGGCCGAGGCCGCACCGCCCGAACTGGTCGATCGGTTGCGCGCGGCCGGGGTCGAACCGCTCGGGGTCGGCCGGGTGCTCATCGCCACCCGAGAGCCGCACGACCGCACGGCGTTGGAAGCGATCCGGGAACTCGGCCTGGAGCTCCAGCTCATCCACAACAAGGGCGCCGTGATGGTGCTGCCGCCCGGGGTGAACAAGGCGACCGGGCTGCGCGCCGCGCTGGAGCGGCTGCGGGTGTCACCGCACAACGTGGTCGCGGTGGGCGACGCCGAGAACGACCACGCCATGCTGGCGGCGTGCGAGTGCGGGGCCGCCGTCGCCAATGCCCTGGACGCGCTGAAGCACCGCTGCGACCTGGTTCTGGAGCGCCCCGCGGGGGCGGGCGTCGCCGATCTCGCGCGCGACCTCGTGGACGGCGACCTCGCCGATGTCGCGATGTCGCGGCACGACGTGCTGCTGGGAACCTCCCAGGGCGAGCCGGTGACGATCCCGCCCTACGGCAGCGTGGTCGCGGTCGCCGGCCCGTCGGGCAGCGGTAAGTCGACCACGACGTCGGCGCTGCTGGAACGGCTGGGCGAGGCGGGCTACCAGTACTGTGTCATCGACCCCGAGGGGGACTACACCGACTTCGACGGCGCCACCGTGCTGGGCGACCCGACCCGCGCGCCCCTGGCCGACGAGGTGCTGCGGCTGCTGGAGGATCCCGGCCACAGCGCCGTGGTGAACCTCCTCGCGGTGCCGCTACGCGACCGGCCGGCGTTCTTCGCCGACCTGCTGCCCCGCCTGGCCGGGCTGCGCAGCCGGCTCGGCCATCCCCACTGGACCGTGGTGGACGAGGCGCACCACCTGATGCCGACCGAACTCGCCGACCTGCCGGTGAGCGACCTGCGCGACTTCGGCGGCTTGATGATGATCACGGTGCACCCCGAGACCCTGGCCCGGCGCGCGCTGGAACAGGTCGACACGGTCATCGGCGTCGGCGCCGATCCCTCGCAGACGCTGCGGGCCTTCGCCGACGTGCGGGGGTGCCCGGTTCCCCGGCTGCACGGCGACGAGGAGCCGGACGCGACGTCCTCCCTCATCACGCTGTGGCGCACCGGGGAGGACAAGGCGGTACGGGTCCGGCTCACCCCCGGTGAGGCCGACCGCAGCCGGCACATCCGCAAGTACGCGGCCGGAACGATGTCTCCGGACAAGAGCTTCTACTTCACCGGCCCCGAGGAACGGCTGCACCTGCGCGCGCGCAACCTGCACACCTTCCTGGAACTGGCCGAGGGGGTGGACGACGAGACCTGGACGCACCACCTGCGCCGCAACGACTACTCCCGGTGGATGGCGGAGGCGGTACGCGACGACGAGCTCGCCGACGCGGTCCGCGAGGTCGAGGAGGACGCGGAGCTGGACCCCCGCGAGAGCCGGGAGCGGATCGCCGCCGCGGTGGACGAGCGTTACACGCTGCCGGCCGAGCCCACCCGTTACGACCCCGACCACGACGACGACACCGCGACCCCGCTCTCGCACGGGTAGCGCACCGCGACGGCCGTGGGGCCCGTGACACCGGTGCGGCGGTGTCACGGGCCCCACGGCGGTCCCGCCCCTGCCCCCGTACGGGGCGTGGACGGTCGTCAGCGACCGGCCTGCTCCAGCGTGCCGGTGGTGTCGCCGGCGGGGTCGTAGATCATGCAGAGGATCTCGCGGTCGTCCAGCGTCTCCCAGGACTCCTGGGTGGGGTACATGTAGCTGATGTCCAGCTCCGACTCCTCGTAGGCCATGCCCACGAACCCCTCGAACTCGGCGAGGCACTTCTCCTCGGCGGCCGTGATGACCGCGTCGTCACCGGGGTACTCGTCCCCCTCCATCGTGCTGGAGGCGTAGATCTCGGAGTCGTGCGGCTCCTCACACGAAATGGTCTCGACCGCGGCGAGCTCGCCCTCGGCCGCGGCGGGCAGGCAGTCGCCCACAGAGAGCATGAGCACGCTCTCCGTGCCGAGCAGACCGCAGCCGGACAGCCCCACCACCGCGGCGGTGGCGCCGGCGGCGGTGATCACGCGGCCCGCGCGCGACTGGAACGTTCCCGAAATCATGACATCTCCAGAAAAGTGAAAAATGGGGGTTTCAACATAGCGAGGGGCGGGCATATCCGCTCGTTTGAGCGGACAACCGTTGCCTCTTCGTTGCCTTCCCGTGCCCTGCCGTCGCACCATGCGACCCCGCATCGACGCAACGCGACCACCAGCGAGGACACCATGGGGACCGGACGGCCCGCCCGTGGGAGCGGGACAACGGGGGAGTGTCGCGCCTGGGGGACGCGAGCACGAGGGAGACCTTAGGGAAGGGGTATGACGAACACGGACCGTCCGGGCGTACGTCGCGTTACCGGTAGGACCGTGAGCCGGCGGACGGTCCTCCCCCGTCGACGGTGAACACGGCCTGGACGACGTGTCGCCGCCGCTCGGCGACGTCGGCCATGAGCGCGGGCGCCTCCTCCAACGGGACCAGGTCGGTGACCAGTCGCTCGCGCACGTCGGCGCCACGCGCGCGCAACAGGTCGATCGTCTCCGCCGACAGGCGCTCACGGTCCCACAGGTGGGCCAGGCCACGCGGCACCCGGCCGATCTGGGCGCAACGGATCCCCAGCCCGTTGTGGTGGAACTCCTCGCCCAGGCACACCTCCGCCGCGTTGTCGGTGTAGAAGGCCAGGTCGATGACGCTGCCCTGGGGGCGCAGCGCGCGCAGCGCCACGGCCAGCGCCCGGGACCGTCCGCGGCACTGGAAGACGACGTCGGCACCGTGGTCGCCGGGGCCGTGCCGCCACCGCTCTTTCAACGCCCGTCCGACGTCGACCTCGTCGGGGTCCATGGCCTCCAGCCCGAGGCCCCGACACGTCGCTCGCCGTGACGGCGTCGGGTCGACCACCACCACCTCGGCCGCGCCGTGGTGCGTGGCGAAGAGGGCGGTGAGCACCCCCACCACCCCCGCGCCGACCACCGCCACCTTGCGTCCGCGCACCCCGTCCCCCAGGGAACGGACGTCGCCGCCGTGCACGTCGGCGGCGGCGTGCAACAGGCCGTTGGCGCAGATGGGGCCCATGTGCGCGACGTAGATCCCGAGGAGGGGGTCGAGGTCCTCGGGCAGTCGGACGAAACGGTCGGCGCGCGGGTCGGCGGTGTAGTCGGTGCGGTGGCCGTAGGTCATCGCCACGAGCCATCCCGGTCGGACGGCCGCGGAGCGCGCCTCCGTCACCCGACCGACCTGCATGTAGCCGAGTTTGCGGACCGGATAGCCGCCGCCGTTCGGCTCTCCGGTGAACAACCCCAGGGCCGCGTCCCAGCCGGTGAGCACCGCGGGGTTGGTCCCCTTGACGAAGGTCAGCTCCGTTCCCGCGGACAGCCCGCTGTACAGGGTCTCCACCCGAAACCCTCCCTCGGGCAACGGGGTGTGCGGCTCCTCGACGAACTCGACCCGGCCGGGCTCCAGCGCCCACAGCGCGCGCGTCACCACAGCGCCCCCTCCTCCACCGCCACACGACGTCCGGTCACCGCCGAGCGCGCGATCGCGCAGGCCACACGGTGGGTGCGCAGCGCGTCGGCGTAGTCGGTGCGCACGTCGTCGTCGAGGCCGCGCACGGCGTCGACGAAGGCGCGGTCGATGCGTGTCTTGGCCAGTCCCTCGTCCTCGACCACATCGGGGGCGGCCCCCGTGTGGACGCGCAGCCACGACTCCGACAGCTCCATCGCCAGCCCCTCGGCGTAGACCTCCAGGCCGGCCCGGTGCTTCCAGGCCAGCAGACAGGTGGCGGCGAGGTTCCCCACGGCCCCGTTCTGGAATTCCAGGTTGGCGATCGTCGCCGCGGCGACGTCGGAGTCGGGCGCGCCGCCGGCGCGGGTCCGCGACTCCAGCGCGTGCACCTCGGCGACCTCGCCGGCCAACAGCCGGGCGAGGTCGATGACGTGGGCGGCCTGCTCGACGACCTGGCCGCCCGATCCGTCCAGCCGGGACCACCAGGCCACGGGCGGGACCTTGTCCAGCCAGTGGCCCAACAGCATCCGGACCTCACGGCCGGCCATCAGCTCACGGGCCCGCTCGGCCACCCGCAGGTAGCGCCACTGGTGGCCCACCGCGGTGAGCGTGCCGGCGGCGGCCACCCGCCGGGCGATCTCCTCGGCGACCGCCAGGTCGATCGCGATCGGCTTCTCGACGAACATCGGCAGCCCCGCCTCGATGACGGCGTGCTCGGGTGGGCCGTGCGCGAACGGCGGCACGCACACATAGACGGCGTCCAACGCCTCGGACTCCAGCATGGCCACGTGGTCCCGATAGGCGCGGGCACCATGGCGGCCCGCCAGCGCGGCGGCCCGCTCGCCGTCGGGGTCGGCGACGGCCGCGATCCGGGCATCGCCGAACCCGCTGAGCACATCGGCGTGACGGGCCGCGACACCACCCGCGCCGATGATCCCGATGTCACAGGTCTCCTTCACCCCGGGCCACCTGCCTCACGCCGTCCCAAGCAAACCTCGTTTCCCATGTTCAAAATGGCCTGACCAGGGCAGTTGCCCCGGGCATGTCATGACATCCGATCCGAAATCCACCAACATCCTTCGTCCTGGGCCCACTGGTTCGCGCGGCAGGACAGCGCCGCGCGCCGTGACCGTGAGGAGACGCATTCGATGTGGCCATCGGAGACCGCCGCGTGGTTCGCGCGGCGCACCAGCTCGGCGCGGGACTGGCCCGCGCCCGACGCCCTCGCCGCCAAGGGGGACAGCCGGATCAGCGTGGTGTTGCCGGCCCGTGACGAGGCCGAGACCATCGGCGGAATCGTCCGCTCCATCCGCGAGTCCCTGATGGACCAGTTCCCGTTGGTCGACGAACTGGTGGTGATCGACTCGCGCTCCAGCGACGACACCGCGCTGGTCGCGACGTCGGCGGGCGCGCTGGTGGTCGCCCAGGACGAGATCCTGGCCGATCTGCCGCCTCTATGGGGCAAGGGGGAGGCGCTGTGGAAGTCCCTGGCCGTCACGAGCGGGGACGTGATCGTGTTCATCGACTCCGACATCCGCAACTTCGCCCCGCACTTCGTGACCGGGCTGCTCGGCCCGATCCTGGCCGATCCCACCGTCTCCTACGTCAAGGCCTGCTACGACCGGCCGCTCACCGAACACGGCACGGTGTCCCCGTGCGAGGGGGGCCGCGTCACCGAGATACTGGCCCGCCCCCTGATCAACATGTGCTGGCCGGAGCTGTCGGGGATACTGCAACCCCTGGCCGGCGAGTACGCGGGCCGGCGTTCGCTCCTGGAGAACGTCCCGTTCGTGTGCGGGTACGGCGTGGAGATCGGCCTGCTCATCGACATCGTCAACCTGGTGGGGCTGGACGGGATCGCCCAGGTCGACCTCGGGGTGCGCGAACACGCCAACCAGTCCTCCGCCGCCCTGGGCCGCATGTCCGGCCAGATCCTCGACACCGTGTGGACGCGGCTGTACCGGCGGGGACTGATCACCCGCCAGGAGCCCCCCTCGACCGAACTGGCCCAGTTCACCAGGACCGCGGTCGGCTACCGGCCCAACCACCACGACATCCGCGTCACCGAGCGTCCCCCCATGGCCGACGTGCTGGCGACCCGGCCCTCATCGCTCGCCCCCGAGGGGGAGCTGTGAGGGACCTCACCGTCCTGGTGAACGCGGGTCCCTGGTTGCCCGTCCCACCGCGCGGCTACGGCGGCATCGAGAATGTGATCGCGACGCTGGTGCCGGAGCTGCGCGCGCGGGGGGTGCGGGTGCTCCTGGCCGGGGTCGCGTCCTCGAGGCTGTCCGCCGAGGAGCACGTGACCGTGTTCGACGACGGGATGTTCGGCCACATCCAAAGTCCCTACAACCGCACGATGGGGATCCCCCACGCCCACCTTCAGGGGGTGCTGCGACGGCTCGGGCGTGGCGGCGTCGACCTGGTGCACGACCACATGGAGGTCACCGGACTGGCGACGCTCAACGCGGCGGGAGGGGCGGTGCCCCCGGTCCTGCACACACTCCACTGGGACCTGCGCAAACACCCGCACTTCTACGGCTCCTTCCAGGGCAACGGGCGGGTGTTCGTCAACGGCGTGTCGGAGTCGCAGCTGCGGCGGGCGCCACGGGCGCTGCGCGCGCACAGCGTGGGCCACGTCCACCTGGCCACCCCGCTCGCCGTCGACGCCGACCGGCGGCCCGCCCCCGCCAAGGGGGAGCACGTCGTGCTGCTCGGCCGTATCACCGAGGTCAAGGGGGTCCACGTCGCCGCGCGCGTCTGCCGGCGGCTCGGGATACCGCTGATCCTGGCCGGCCCGGTCAACGGCATCGAGACCGAGGAGGAGCTGGGCGCGGCGCTGGACGACCCCGCCCACCCACGGCACGACGCCCCGGACGTGCGCTACTACGCCGAGCAGGTGCGTCCCCACGTCGACGGCGACCTGGTGCGCTGGATCGGCACCGTCGAGGGGGAGGAGCGCGACACGTTGTTGGCCACGGCGCGGGCCGCGCTCTTCCCGATCCTGTGGGCCGAGCCCGGCGGGACCGCCGTGGTGGAGGCGCTCTCGTGCGGCGCGCCGGTCGTCGGGTTCGCCCGGGGCTGCCTGCCCGAGCTGGTCCACCACGGCCGCACCGGCCTCCTCTGCGAGGACGAGGAGGAGTTCACCGAACTGCTGCGGCGCGTCGACGAGATCGATCCGGCCGAGTGCCGCAAGGAGGCCGCGCTGCGCTTCACCCCCGGCACGATGGCCGAACGCTACATCGAGCTCTACGACCGCGTCCTGTCCCGCGCCGCGCGCGCCTGAGCGGGGCCGGACCGGGCCTGCCGGTCCGGCCTCACCTCGCTCCGCCGGTTCCCGCCGTGGCCGCATCCCGCGCTCGGGAGGCGGGACGGGACAGCGACACCGCCACGTTGACCGCCAGGTTGACCGCGAGCGCGATGATCCCGCCGTTGACCCCGTACAACGGGTCGTTGCCCGTGGCCCACAGGCCGAGCATGACCGCGATTCCGCCCAGCAGCCCGGCCATCGCCCCTTTTCCGGTCATCCGCGGCCACAGCAGGGCCACCAAGACGACCGGGACGAGCTGGGCCAGCCCCTGGTAGGACAGGACCGACAGTTGCACCAGGGCGCTGGGGTAGAAGAGACTGCCCAGCAGGGCGACCACACCGGCCGCCAGGCAGACCACCTGGGAAAGACGCTTGTCGCGCACGTCACGGGTCTCGTCGCGCCGCGGGCGCGGCCGGGCGCGCGGATCGGCGCCGTTGCCGCCGCCCAGGATCGTGCGCCCCCACAGGGTGCCGATGGCGAGCATGAACACGCTCATCGGAACGATCGCCGACAGTGCCGCGGCCACCCCGACCAGCGCCACCACCGGCGCCGGCAACGAGTCGGTGACCAGGGTGAACAGGGCGAGATCGGCCTGCTCCAGGGTGGGGACGACGAACAGGGCCGCGGCGCCGATCATCATGGGGATGAACAGCAACAGCTGGTACCAGGGCAGCAGCACGGAGTTGCGCCGCAGCGCGTTGGGGTCCTTGGCGCTGAGATAGCCGGCGACCGTCGTGGGAAAGACCGTGATGGTCACCGCGTTGAGCAGGACGGTGCTGACGAACCACGCGGCGCCGCGACCGCCGGACTCGTGACCGGGGAACGTCAGCCACTCCGGCCGCTCCTCGATCATCCGGCGCATCAGCTCCCCCGGCCCGTCGAAGTAGTGCAGCGGGATGTAGACCGCCAGGAACACCACGACCGCGATGACGAGCACATCCTTGAGCACGCTCACCCACGCCGAGCCGCGCAGCCCCGACACCAGCACGAACGTCTCGGCGACGACGAACGACACGACCGCGGCCACGCCCAGGTCGATCGCGCCGTAGCTCATCGCGTTGACCACCGCGCCCATTCCCTGGATCTGCAACTGGACGTAGGGGACGATGAACACCGTCGCGGTGAGCGCCACCACGACGCCGATGCGGCGCGAGCGGAAACGGTGCTCGGCCATGTCGGCGATGGAGACCAGGTCATGGCGGGCCGCGTAGGTCCACAGCAGCGGCCCCACGATGTAGGCCACGGCCAGCCCCACGGTCAGGTAGGCCACCAGGTACAGGATCGGCACGCCGTAGGAGAAGGTCCACCCGGCCGCGCCCAGGAACGAGAAGCTGGTGTAGGACTCCCCCGCCATCAGCAGCCAGATGAACAGCACCCCCAGGCCACGGCCCGAGACCGACCACTCGGCCAGTCCCTTGTCCCGGCCGCGCGCGCTGAACAGCCCGATCGCCACCGTCGCCCCCATCGCCAGGGCGAAGATCGTGGTGGCGACGATCGCCGGCGTGCTCACCTGACCCTCCTCCCGTGGGCCGGCGCGTCGTCGGCGGGCACCGGTTCCGGCGCGCCGGCCCGGTAGATCGGGTCCAGTCGGGCGACGAGCCAGATGACGAGCGGGCTGATCACCGTCGCGGCGACCATCCACAGCAGCAGGAACGGCATCCCCAGGATCACGGGCTCGATCCGGTTGGCCACGAACGGCGCGAGACAGTAGAGCACCGCGGGAACCAGTAGGAGCCACAGCGCGTGACGGCGTGGCCGCGTCGGGGACGTGTCGGGCGGCACCGCCCCGGTGCCACGCTGGGATCGGGTCATGGGAACGCTTTCCAAAGAGTCACGGACGGGGCCGGGGAGGAGCTGCGGGGGCAGGGCGCATGGAGGGGCCGGCGGGAACCGCCGTCTCACCCCTCGGTGTGCTCCGCTCGGTCAGCGGCGCGCACCGGGACGCGATGGCCGCGTTGAAGCGTACTGCCCGGCGGGCGGCGGCTCGTCCCTGGAGCACCGGGAGGTCACTGGGTAGGGTCACCCCGACAGCCACGACGAACGGAGCAGCGCGCCATGAACCGCCCTTGGACCTCCCTGCCCGCGCACCGGACATGGCTGGCGGCGCACGCCCGCCGGCAGGCCTCCTTCGCCTCGGCCGCCGAGCATCCCACCAGCGGGTTCGCCTGGCTGGACGACCAGGGGCGGCCCGACCCGAAGCAGGGGGTCCACACCTGGATCACCTGCCGGATGACCCACGTCTTCGCGCTGGAGCACCTGCGGGGGATCCCCGGAGCCGGCCCGCTGGCCGACCACGGGGTGCGGGCGCTCAGCGTTCCCCGAGGCGGGGAGGACGCCGGCGACACGGGGCTGCGCGACACGGTGCACGACGGCTGGTACGGCTCGCTCTCCGCCGACGGCGCGCCCGGCGACACCCGCAAGTCCGCCTACGAGCACGCCTTCGTGCTGCTGGCGGCCTCCAGCGCGGCGACGGCCGGCCGGCACGGCGCCCGGGAACTGCTCGACGACGCGATCTCCGTGGTCGAACGGTACTTCTGGGACGCCGGCGAGGAGAGGTGCGCGGAGAGCTGGGACCGCGCCTGGAGCGTCCCCGAGGACTACCGCGGCGCGAACAGCAACATGCACATGGTGGAGGCGTTCCTCGCCGTCGGCGCGGCCACCGGTGACCCGGTGTGGGCCGAACGCGCGCTGGGCATCGCCCGCTTCTTCGTCCACGAGATCGCCGCGGAGCGGGACTGGCGGCTGCCTGAACACTACTCGGCCGGCTGGGAGCCGCTGCCCGACTACAACTCCGATCAGCGCGCGCACCCCTTCCGCCCCTACGGGGTGACGGTGGGCCACATGCTGGAGTGGGCGCGGCTGCTGGTGCACCTGGAGACGGCGCTGCCCACCCCGCCTTCCTGGCTGCTCCACGACGCCGAGGCCATGTTCGAGGCCGCAGTGCGTCGCGGCTGGTCCGTGGACGGCGGCGAGGGGTTCGTCTACACGCTCGACTGGAACGACCGTCCCGTGGTGCGCGAACGCATGCACTGGGTCATCGCCGAGGCGATCGCGGCGGCCGCCGTCCTCCACGCGCGCACCGGGGAACGGCGCTACGAGGACTGGTACCGCACCTGGTGGGACCTTGCCGACCGGCGTTTCGCCGACCGCTCCGCGGGCGCCTGGCGGCACGAACTCGACCCTGAGGGCCGCCCCTCGGCCACCGTCTGGAGTGGGCGACCCGACATCTATCACGCCTACCAGGCGGCGCTCCTCCCCTTGGCCCCGATTCGATCGAGCCTCGCCGCGGGCTTGGCCAAAGGCGAATGAGATCCGAAGGAAATTCGGCTTGCCATAGGAATCCGGCACACCGCTGGCTAGCATGCGGAATATGACGCCACCTCTGCGCACCGAGCGACTGCTGATCCAGGACTGGAGGGTGGAGGACGCCGAAGCGGCGTTCGCCGTCTACGGCTCCGAGGAGGTCTCCCGCTGGTTGACACCGCTCATGCGCCCCGTGGGCGACGTGGGCGCGATGCGCTCGGTGCTGGAGGCCTGGGTGGAGGCGCAGCCCAACCTGGTGCCGCCGGCCGGGCGCTGGGCGATCCTGCGTCGCGACGACGCGACGGTGATCGGCGGCCTGTCGATACGGCTGCTGCCCCCCTTCGAGGAGGACTTCGAGCTGAGCTGGCAGCTGCGCCCGGACGCCTGGGGGCACGGCTACGCGAGCGAGGCCGGCCGGGAGATGGCGCGTTGGGCCTTCTCCCAGGGGGTCGAGGAGCTGTTCGCGGTTGCCCGCCCGGCCAACACCCGCGCCATCGCGACCGCGCGGCGTATCGGCATGGAGTGGGTGGGCGAGACCGACAAGTACTACGGTCTGCGCCTACAGGCGTTTCGCATCCGCCCCTCCGACCTGTGATCCCGCCCGCCGTTCCCGGCCACGGGCGGGGACGGCGGACACGACGGTCGAAGGGGTGCCGTGTCCTGGGACACGGCACCCCTCGCCCCTCCCCCGGGTCTGCGGCGTCCGCCGCCGCGGGAGGACCCTCGCGTCCTAGAGGTCGCCGGCCTTGAGGGCGCGGGCGACGCGCACGACGCGCTTGGCCTGGACCTGCGCGGCGGTGCGGGTGGTCTCGTCGACCGGGTTGTTGCCCTGGGCGTCGACGTGGGAGGTGCCGTAGGGGTTGCCGTCGACGAACTTGGAGCCGTCGGTGTAGCCGGGCGGCACGATGATGCCACCGAAGTGGTAGAAGGTGTTGCTCAGCGCGAGCAGCGTGGACTCCTGACCGCCGTGGGCGGTGGCGGAGGAGGTGAAGCCGCTGTAGACCTTGTCGGCGAGCTGCCCCTGGGCCCACTGCGGGCCGAGCGTGTCGATGAACTGCTTGAGCTGGGAGGCGATGTTGCCGTACCGGGTCGGCGAGCCGAAGATCACCGCGTCGGCCCACACGACGTCGTCGGCGGTGGCCTCGGGGACGTCCTTGGTGGCCTCGACGTTGGCGGCCCAAGCCGGGTTGCTCTCGATGGCGGCGGCCGGCGCGAGCTCGGCGGCCTTGCGCAGGCGGACCTCGGCGCCCTCCTTCTCCGCGGTCTCGACGATCTCGCGGGCGATCTCGTAGCCGACACCGGTGGAGGAGTAGTAGATGACGCTGAGCTTGACGTTCTCGCTCATGGTGAGTCCTTTCAGACGTTCGCGCCGTAGCGCTTCCCGCACCCAACCTAGTTGAAATTTCAACTAATGCGACAGAGGTTCATGCGTGCGTTCCGTCACCACGCCCGGGTGGGACTTTCTTTCCGGGAAGATAATACATAGGCATGAAAACGTCGAATCCCGGGCTCCCCCGGACCGGCGGAGCCCAAGACCTCAGTCGCGCAACGCCCGGACCAGCTCCTCAGGCCGTTCCACGGTGAGGGTGACACCTCGATGGCGGACCAGTCCCAGCGGTTCGATACCGCGCACGGGAACACGCAGCAGCAGACAGACACCGCGTTCGGCGTTGCCGCCCAGCGTCAGCCCCCGTCCAGCAGCGACATCCGCGCGCCGATCACCCGCCGCCACCGATAGGGGCCACCGAGCCGCACCCCGGTGATGTTGCGGCGGGGCGTGCGCACCCGCCACGGACCGAAACGCACCTCCAGCGCGCGCCCGCCGACCGCCACCCAGGCCGTCTCCGGGCGGACGCCGAACAGCCGCAGCACACGCGCCGCGCGCGGGTCGAAGCGGAACCCGGATCGGCGCGGCGCGCCCACGGCGCTCACCGCCCGCCTCCCGCCGCTTCCTCTGCCGCCTTCCTCCCCATGCCCCCCTCCTCCCCCCGGCCTCCCGGGATGTCGGGCCGGCCGCCGCCCGCGCCGATCATCCTCATGCGTCTCGGCCCGCCGATGTCTGGACCGGGGTCCGCAGGACGGCCCCTCCTGGCCAACCGACCAGTCGGTCTTATAGGGTCGGGCTCATCTGCGGACCACGGACACCCAGGGAGAGTTCCATGCCCACCACCGTCGAGGCGGCCGTTTTCTCCGAGATCGGCGCGCCGCCGCGGATCGGCGAAATCCTCCTGCCCGACCCGGGCCCCGGCCGGGTCAAGGTCCGCCTGGCCGCGGCCGGGGTGTGCCACTCCGACCTCTCCCTGGCCGAGGGCAGGCTGGCCCAGCCCTTCCCCGCCGTCCTGGGACACGAGGGAGCCGGAACGGTGATCGCGGTCGGTCCCGATGTGACCGACGTGCAGGTCGGGCAGCGCGTGGTGCTGAACTGGGCGCCCCCCTGCCGCTCCTGCTGGTTCTGCCACAACGGTGAGCCCTACCTGTGCGAGCGTTCCGGCGACGCCGCCCACTCCCCCTACGCCAGCCTGCCCGACGGCACCGCCCTGCACGCCGGCCTGGGCACCGCCGCGTTCGCGCAGGAGACCGTGGTCCCCACCAGCGCGGTGGTCCCCCTGCCCGACGGCATCCAACCGCACAACGCGGCCCTGCTCGGCTGCGCGGTGCTCACCGGCGTCGGGGCCGTCACCAACTCCGCGCGGGTGCGCCCCGGCCAGTCCGTCGCCGTGATCGGCCTGGGCGGTGTCGGGCTCGCCGTACTCCAGGGGGCCCGTCTGGCCGGCGCCGACCCCATCATCGCCGTGGACGTCTCCCCCGCCAAAGAGGAGCTGGCGACACGGCTGGGCGCCACCCACTTCCGCCTCGCCGGCGACGGGCTGAGCCGGGAGATCCGCGGGCTCACCGGCGGACGGGGCGTCGACCACGCCTTCGAGGTCGTCGGATCGGCCGCCGCGATCCGCCAGGCGTGGAGCGCGACCCGGCGCGGGGGGAGCACCACCGTCGTCGGGGTGGGCGCCAAGGACGACCGGCTGAGCTTCAACGCCCTGGAGCTGTTCCACTTCGCCCGCACCCTGCGCGGCTGCGTGTACGGCTCCGCCGACCCCGCCACCGACATCCCCGAACTCGCCCGCCACGTCCACGACGGCGCGATCGACCTGGCCGCCATGGTGACCGACGAGATCACGCTCGCGGAACTCCCCGACGCCTTCCACCGGATGCTGGAGGGCAAGGGGGGCCGCTCCCTCATCCGCTTCGAGTGACCCCGGGGGCGGCCCGGGGCCGCGGCGCCGCACGGCCGCCCTCCGGACATCCGGCCGGACGCGCCGGCGTCCGGCCCCGAACGACCTGGAGCAGCCATGTCACAGTCGTCGCTCCCCCCTCCCCCGCGGTCGCTGGCCTCGGTCACCGCGCAGCTCCTCACCACCGGCACCCCCTTCGAGACAGAGCGCGTAGAGATCGGGGGCGTGCCCACCCGCGTCTGGAAAAAGGCCCCGCCGCACCTGCGGGCGATCCTTGAGACCAGCCTCGAGCACGGCGATCGCCCCGCGCTCGTCCTCGACGAACAGCGCATCTCCCACACCGAGTACTACCGGCGCGCCGCCGCCCTGGCCCACCGCCTGGTCACCGACCACGGGGTGGCCAAGGGGGACCGCGTCGCGATCGCCATGCGCAACAGGCCCGAGTGGGTCGTCTCCTTCTTCGCCGCGGCGAGCATCGGCGCGATCGTGGTCCCCCTCAACGCCTGGTGGGTGGGCCGCGAACTGGAGTTCGGCCTACGCGACAGCGGCGCGAAGGTGCTCATCGCCGACGGCGAGCGGCTGGACCGCCTCGCCGACCTGTCGACGCCCCCGGCCACCATCGCCGTGGACGTGGGGCGTCGCCTTCCCCCTGGTGCCCGGACATGGGAGCAGACGCTCGGACACCCCGCCCCGGACGTGCGGCTGCCAGAGGTGGAGCTGCACCCGGACGACCCGGTGACGATCTTCTACACCTCGGGCACCACGGGGCTGCCCAAGGGCGCGCTGGGGTCGCACCGCAACCTGGTCTCCAACATCGTCTCCGGCGCCTACGCGCGCGCCCGGGCCCTCATGCGCGCCGGGGTGGACCTCGACGACGTCCTCACCCTGGCCGAGCAGCTGCCGCCACCGGTGATCCTGTGCGCGGTCCCCCTGTTCCACGCCACCGGGGCGCAGAGCGTCATGCTGCCCACCCTGTTCACCGGCGGGACGCTGGTACTGGTCCACAAATGGGACGCCGACGCCGCCCCCGCCCTGATCGAACGCGAGCGCGTCACCGGCATGACCGGTGTGCCCACGATGCTCACGCAGCTGCTGGCCTCCCCCCGGCTCGCCGAGCACGACGTCTCCAGCCTCGTCATGCTCAACAGCGGGGGCGCGCCCGCCGCGCCCGCCATCGTCTCGCGCGCTCGGGCGAGCCTGCACGACCTCCTCCTCGGAGTGGGCTACGGACTGACCGAGTGCTCGGCGATCGCCACGTCCAACATGGGACCGGACTATCTACTGCGCCCCGACAGCGTCGGCGCCCCCGTCGCCGTGGTCGACGTGCGCGTCAGCGGGCCCGATGGGACCGAACTCCCCCCGGGCGAGGTGGGCGAGGTGTGGCTGCGCGGCCCGGGCGTCGTGCACGGTTACTGGAAACGCCCCGAAGCCACCGCCCAGGCCATCACCGACGGCTGGCTGCGCACCGGAGACCTGGGCCGGCTGGACGAGGAGGGCTTCCTCTACATCGTCGACCGGGCCAAGGACATGATCATCCGAGGCGGTGAGAACGTCTACTGCGCCGAGGTGGAGGCGGCCATCCACGAACACCCGGCCGTGGCCGAGGTGGCGGTGGTGGGCGTGCCCCACGACGTCCTGGGCGAGGAGGTGGGCGCGCTGGTGCGGGTGCTGCCCGGGGTGCCCCTGGACGTCGATGACCTCCGCGCCCACCTGCGCGAACGGATCGCGGCGTTCAAGATCCCCACGCACATCACCCTGACCACCGGGGAACTGCCCCGCAACGCGGCCGGCAAGCTGCTGAAGAAACAGGTGCGCGACCGCCTGCGGCCACGGTCCGGCTGAGGCGCCCGGGAGCACCCCGGCGGAAGGCGGCGCGTTCGGGACCGGAGGCGGGGCGCTCGCGCCGGGCGGCGCCCACGGCCGCTGCGACGCCTGCTCCCGGCCCGGAAAGGGCGGGACGGCCCTCGGCCTCCCGGCCCGGTCCCCGAATGCCTCGGGAAAGATCCCACGCCCTCTGCGGGGATCTGGGACCGCGCGCCCGGGTGGTGGGTGCCCCGAAGCCGCCGGGCCGGCGCGGGCCGCGTCGGCCAACGGTGGCCTCGCTACGCACGGAAACCGTTCGGCGCGGGCCGAACGGTGCGAGGGGCAGCATGGCGGTCATGCGAAACGGAACCTCCGCGCCCATCGCCCCCGCAACCCCGGACTTCGCGACGGTGAAGCCGTCCGTGCTGTACTTCGGATCGCTGGTGAGCCTGCTCTCGACGCTCAACCCCGATGGAGGAGCGAACCTCGCCCCGAACTCCTCGATGTGGGCCCTGGGGCACACCCTGGTCATCGGATTGGGCGAGGGCGGTCAGACGCTGGAGAACCTGCGTCGAGGGGGAGAGCTGGTGGTGAACCTTCCCGAGGCCGACCAGTGGCCGAGCGTGGAACGGCTGGCGCCGCTGACCGGCGCCCTCCCGGTTCCCCCGGAGAAGGCAGGCGTCTACCGACACGAACGCGACAAGTTCGGCGCCGCGGGCCTCACCGCTCTCGCGTCCGAGCGCGTCGCCCCACCTCGGGTCGCCGAGTACCCGGTCCACCTGGAGGCGGTGGCGCGGCAGATCGCCCCGGCCGCCGCGGGCGGCTTCGCCATGGTGGAGGCCGAGGTGCTCCACGTCCACGTTCGCCCCGACCTCAGCGTGCCCGGCAGCGACCACGTCGACGTGGGGGCCTGGCATCCGCTGTTCTACGTGTTCCGACACTTCATCGCCGCGGGCACGGACCTGGGCCGCGACTTCCGCGCCGAGCGGTGACCAGGCGGTCCGGGCCCGGCGACGCTCTTCGATCAGGCCAGCGGGTCGGGCGCGCGCCAGGTCCCCGCCGGGATCGTCTCGGCGGCCGGCCATTGGACGACCTGCCCCGCCTGGTCATAGCGGACCTGGTAGAGGTAGCTCCCGTCATTGCTGCGCAGCACTCCCACGATGTGGCCCACCCCGTGGACGTAGGCCCGCGGGTTGGTCTCGCTGAAGTGGTGCACACGGGTGTGCTCCGGGTAGGGATGGGACAGGACCGAATACGACACTGCAGCGCCCCCTGGTCTGCTCGCAGCCGATGGACGGCCCCACCTTAACCCCCCGCCCGGACGTCTGTGGGACCAGGACCTGGCGATGGCGGCCCGCGGTCGGCCGGGGAAGGCCCCGACCAGGGCGGGTGGCGGAATGTCCGACGTCGCGCTGCCGGATCGTCATCCCCGCCCGGGGCCACCCCTGCACGGGCCGTCCCCCCGGAACCGCCAGAGCGGGGATATCGAGCCGTCAACGCCCTGGAGAGCGCCGATCCGGCCGCCGCCGCGGCTTCACCACCGGGCCGGTTTCGGCCATCGCGGGATCACGGTCCCCGGCGCCGAAGCCGTCCCTCTCCAGCTCACGACCTGGGGCGTCGTCCGCCACCGGGCACCGTGCCCTGAGCCACGCGGTGATCCCCGTCACTTCCGCTCCACGAAGCACGCGATCCCGTCCCGGATCACCCCCGCGATAACGGGCATGGATACCCACGACACCGTGACGCGGCAGGAGACCGGTAATGCGCGGAGAGGACCACCCGGCCGAGGAGAAACTGTTCCACCTGCTCACCGCCCCATGGATCACCGAAGCGGTCCACGCCTCGATACGGTTGGGCGTCTTCGAGGAACTGGCCGGCGGGCCTCGAAGCGCCGCCGACCTCGCCCTGGCGACCGGATCCGACCCCGCGGCGATCGCGCGCCTGCTACGGCTGTTGGGCGCGGCCGGGTTGCTGACCGAAGACGGCCACACCGCCGCTCTGACGAGCGCGGGACGGCTGCTCACCACCGGACACGAACGGTCGCTGCTGCCCCTGGCGCGCTTCTACGACGACGCCTGCACCCGGGAACCCTGGCGGAGGCTGGAGCACTCCCTGCGCACCGGGGAACCCTCGTTCGAGCGCGTCTTCGGCAGCACCGTCTATGAGCACTTGGCGAGCGCCCCACAACAGTTGGCGTTGTTCTCCGACGCGATGGCCGTGGGCGGCCTCCCGGCACGCGACCTCGCGCACTTCTACGACTTCTCGCCGGTCCGCCACGTCACCGACGTCGGAGGCGGCGACGGGAGCCTGCTCTCGGCGATCCTGGCGGCCCATCCCCACCTGGGCGGCAGACTGGTCGAACTGCCCGAGGTCGCAGAACGCGCGCGCCGCCTCCTCGCCGGCCCGGTCCGGGAAGGACGTTGCGAGTTGACCCCCGGCGACTTCTTCGCCCCCCTTCCCCCCGGCTCCGACGTCTACGTGCTGTGCCGGGTCCTGCACAACTGGAACGACGAGGAGTGCGTGCGGATCCTGCGCAACTGCCGCGAGGCCATGGCCGAGGACGGCCGGCTGCTGATCGTCGAGCGCGTCATCGGCTCTGACCCGGGCGACCTGCTGCCGCTTCTGTTCGACCTGCACATGATGGTGGTCATGGGGGGTTGCGAACGCAGCGAGGCGCAATACGCCGCGCTGCTCGGCGCGGCAGGGCTGGACCTGCGCGGTTCCGTCCGACTCTCCCTGGGACTGTGCGCGTTGGTGGCCGCGCCGTTGGGCCACAAGCCTGCGTCGTAGCGGAGGCGGGCGCGCCCGGGGCGTCCCCGCCGGCGGGCGGGCTCGGCCCGGAAGGCCCTCTGGAAGAGGCCGGCGCGAACACGTCGCCGGGCGCGCGGCGCGCTATCGTACCGATCGGCCGGTGATGGCCACCGGACGGCTGTCCTCAGGGAGCGTGGCATCGTGGCGGGCACGGACGAATACGCGGCGACGTTCGACCTCGTCGACTCCGACGACGACGGGCGCATCTCCGCGGCGGAGCTCAAACGGCTCATGGAGGTCCTCGGCGAGGCGATCACCGACGAACGCGCCGAGCGCGCCGTCCGCGACATGGACGGAGACGGGGACGGGCGCATCTCCCTGGAGGAGTTCGCCGCCTTCATGTCGGGCGGGCGTTGATGGAACGGCCCCCCTCCGCGGCGGCATGGCATGCTGGGGTGATGGAGCCCCAGCAGCTGTGCCTGCGCGTGGCGGAGGAGCTCCGGTTCTTCCTGCCGCCCCGGCACCGGTATGCCGACGTCCACGTCCCCTATGACGGGACCTCGTCGCTGGGGCACGTGGTCGAATCGGCCGGCGTCCCCCTTCCCGAGGTCGGCGGACTCCGTGTGGCCGGCCGTCCCGTCGCCCCCTCCCACCGTCCCGCCTCCGGCGACACCGTGGAGGTCCTTCCGGTCCCCCGTCCCCAGCCGCTGCCCTTCTCCCCGCCCCGTTTCCTCCTCGACGTCCACCTGGGGACACTGGCCCGACGGTTGCGCCTGGTGGGTCTGGACACCACCTACCACAACGACCGGGACGACGACGTACTGGTGGAGGAGGCCAACGCCGAGCGCAGGATCCTGCTCACCCGTGACCGGGGCCTGCTGCGCCGGCGACCGCTGTGGGCCGGCGCCCACGTCCGCGGCACCCGCCCGGACGAGCAGTTCCACGACGTCCTGGGCCGTTTCGCCCCGCCGCTGGCGCCCTGGACCCGCTGTACCGCCTGCAACGGGCCCCTGGAGCACGTGGGCAAGGGCGAGGTGGAGCGCCGGTTGGAGGAGGGGACGCGGGCGACCTACGACGCCTTCGCCCGCTGCCTGGACTGCGACCGCCTCTACTGGCCGGGAGCCCACCACGATCGGCTCACCGCGATCGTCGCGGCGGCGCAGCGGACGGTCGCCGAGGCCGGCGCGCGCTCCGTCGACCGGATGTGACGCCCGCCCGCCGGGTCGGTCATGGACCGCCCGGCGGGCCCGGTGGCCTGTGCCCCGCGGCATGGGGGCCGACCGCGCCTCGGCCACGTCGTCGCCACGGACGATGTTCTCGCCCGTCCCGCCCTGACGGCGATGCGCTTTCCCCTGCCACGACCATCCGTAATTCGTTTACGGCGGAGCACGCCGACGCCCCCTCCGAAATCCTTGGCCGGAATTCCAGCAGCCGCTTTCTGCCCTCTCCTCCTCCAGTCACCGAAACACATCTCCAAACAGCCCCAAACCAGGAAAACGGCATCGGCCCGCATAGCGGAGAAGACGGTCGCGAAAAGAACCGGAATCCGCTTCCGGGAGTTCTCACCGCCACCCTCGACGGATTTCCGCGCGCCCACCCACACGCGCCGCTCCCCGCCCTCTTCCACCTCGGCGTGGCCACACTCCCTGGATACGGACACCCCTACAGGCCACTTCCGTGGCAGCGAAACAGAAAAGGGGGTCCTCATCCCGCTATCGTCCCGGACTTCCGGGAATCCCGGGGAAGTCACTGTTCCGGTCCGAGCAAGCACCCTTTCTATATGATGTGTCCCGCGGCCGGAGGGCAACGGATTCGCGTTCGGGACATGGCGACGCCTGGACCGTAAGGCGACAACGGGGGATCGATGTATTTCCATTTCGAACCGACACGAACGCGCGAGACCGTGTTCTCCGGTGGCCGCGGCGGGATCACCGGTGACGGCCCTCCCCTCACCCACGTCCCGTCCGGCTCCTCTTGCGGAGACCCCGCGGCCGAGACGGTCGAGAGCCCTCTCACGGGGGTCTTCCTCGCCTTCGCCCGGCGTCTCGACGGGGCCGTGGGCCACGGAACCGTCGCCGCGGCCCTCTCCGCCGACGAGGCGCTGCGCGAAGCCCGCCGCAGGATGCGCATCATCGGCCGTTTCCCCGGGCGCAACCCGGCTCGGGGGACGGCGGTGCCGGCCGACGCCCCCGACCGGCACCATCGGACCCTCGCGGACGGGGGGATCACCGCCTGGGGCGCGCTGAGCGGAAACAGATACACACTGGAGCCGCGGGCCGTGCTCGGACCGGCCGGCCGGTCCCGCCTCCCCGAGGAGGAACTGCTGGGCGCCATCGACGCCACCGAGATCGACGCGGTCTCCCCCCGGCAGGTGGAGACCGCCGTGGCCGAGGTCATGGCGATCGACGTGGCGATGCGGTGGTGGCGGCGCCCCACCCCCGTCCTCGTCCCCGTGCACGAGGAGGCCGAGGCCGCCCTGCCCGAGGCCGCTCGCGCCGAGGCCCGCGCGGCGGGGTTGTCCGTGTCCGGCTACGCGCTGCGCGGATTCGAGTTCGCGATGGCCCTCGTGGTCCTGCACCACGCGGACCGCACCTCCGGCACCTGGGGCACGGCCGTCGGTCCGGGGCTCGACGCGGCCCTGCGCGGCGCCGTGCTGCGCTGTGTCGAGAAACGCGCCATCCCTGTCTCGGGCTCCTCCTTCCCGCTCCGGGCACGCCGGCTGGCCGGCTGGCACTGCACGCGGGAATATCTGGAATTCCTGGACCATCACTGCGGTGACGCCCCGCCCCGCGCCTTCGCCCCCCTCGAAGAAGCCCGCTACTGGACCTCCCTCGCCGAGCTCAGATTCGGCGGCGAACCCCTGCTCGTCTCTCCGTGGGACTGCCCCGGCCTGGGCAGTGTGCGGGTGGTGTGCCCTGGCGCTGCGTCCTCCTGGGACGCGGTCACGGGACCCGACTACGTCTGCCCGTTCCCGTGATCGTCGCCCCGCGCCAGGAGCTCCAGGGTCTGGCGCAGTACGGTGCGCTGCGCCGAGTCCAGGCCGGCCAGTAGCCGGGCGTCGACGCCGGCGCCGAGCGGCCGGAGCACCTCGCGCTGGAGCCGTTCGCCCTCGGCGGTGAGACTCACGGCGTACCGACGACGGTCGTGGGGGTCGCGGACACGTTCGACCAGGCCGAGACCTGTCAGGTGATCGATGATCCCGACCATGCTGGTGCGGTCGATGCCCAGTTCCCGGCCGATGTCCTGCTGGGAGCGCGGGCCGGCGGATTCGATGAGCGTCAGCACCCCGACGTCACGCGACCGGAGGTTGTGGGGACGCAGCTCGGCGTCCAGTTCGCGCACCGCGACACGGGTCACCCGGGCCAGGAGGGAGACCACTGCTTCGCCGGAGGTGGCCTCCCGGTCCCCCGCCAGTGCCTGCTCGCTCGATCGCACGTCGTCACCTTCGGCCGAAATCCGCGGACGGAGTGCCGGAACCCCTGCTCACGGCTTCTACAAATATCAGCATAACCAACGATCCGGAGCACCATCTAGGAACGACCGGCTCGAAGCGCCACCGGAACCTTGATCACCGTCCAACATAATCGTCAGTAAAGCTGATTGACAAGGAAGCTGATCGTTTGCAAAGCTGATGGCGTTCCGCGGTGGCGGAACGCCATGTCCTGTCGCACCAGCCGGAGAGGGATCGGTGGCCACCGAAATCGCCTTTGTGTTCCCTGGTCAGGGGAGCCAGTCCCCCGGGATGGGGGCCGACCTGTTAGAGCGCTCTCCGTCCCTGCGCCGCGCCCTGCGCCTCGCCGAGGAGATCACCCGCTCCGACCTCACCGGCGCCATGCTGCACGGTCCCGCCGAGCGGCTCGGCGCGACCGTCACGACCCAGGCCACCGTCTTCGCGGTCTCGGTCGCGGTCGCCGAGCTCGCCGCCGAACGCGGGTTCCGCCCCGCCGCGGTCGCGGGGCACAGCCTCGGCGAGTTCAGCGCGCTCGTCGCGGGCGGCTGGCTCGACCTCGCCTCCGCGACGCGGGCCGTGGTCCTGCGGGCCCAGGCCATGGAACGCTGCTGCGTCTCCTCCCCCGGCGCGATGGCCGCGGTCATCGGTCTGGACGTCGAACGGGTCGCCCCGCTCCTGCCGTCCGGTTCCGACGTGGTCGTCGCCAACGTCAACGGCCCCGGCCAGGTCGTCCTGTCGGGCCCCAGTGCGGAGGTCTCCTCCCTCGAGGAGCCGTTGCTCGCCGCGGGGGCGGCCGGCTACCAGAGACTCCCCGTGGCCGGGGCCTTCCATTCCCCGCTGATGGCCGCCGCTCAGCAGGAGTTCGCGCCCGTCGTCGACACGCTCCCCCTGCGCCCGGGACACACGCCCATGGTCTCGAGCATCACCGGCGGGTTGGTCGAGGATGTCGACACCTATCGCGAGCTGCTGCGCGGCCAGATCACCGCCCCGGTCCAATGGGAGCGGACCGCGACCACCCTCCTCCGGTTGTGCCCCGACGGCGCGGTCGAGATGGGCCCGGGCCGGGTGCTGCGCGGTCTCCTACGCCGCGTCGACCGCTCCTGGCCCGTGACCAACTGCCGGGCGTGGCCCGACCTCCCTGCCCTGGCTCACCGCTTCGGCACCGACCCGGCGACCCGGCTTCCCGTCGGCTGATCCCCCCTCCCGCCCCCCCGTGGCCCACCCCTCTCCCCACGCGCGCGGCCCCCGGCACTCCCCCGTCCCGCGTTCCGCCCCTCGGCGGTCATCCCCCACCCATCGCCCCCGGGCCGCGCACGGCGGCCCCAG
Organism: Marinactinospora endophytica; assembly: GCF_054780875.1. Taxonomy (NCBI): domain Bacteria; kingdom Bacillati; phylum Actinomycetota; class Actinomycetes; order Streptosporangiales; family Nocardiopsidaceae; genus Marinactinospora; species Marinactinospora endophytica. The sequence goes on from NZ_BAAGVM010000013.1 coordinate 96,608, forward strand.
ACCCAAGGAAACCCAATGCGCAGAGTCGCCATCACCGGTCTCGGAGTACTCGCCCCGAACGGAACGGGCGTGAAGGAGTACGCCCGAGCCCTTTGGGAGGGGCAGGGCGCGATCTCCCGCATCACCGCCTTCGATCCCTCCGGCCACCACTCCCGCATCGCCGGACAGGTCGACCATCCCTCGCTTCCCTCGGGTGCGGCCGAGGACCCCGACGGCGAAGACCGCGTGGTACGCATGGCCCAGATCGCCGCCGACGAGGCCCTGGCCTCCGCTGGGCTTCCCGACCCCCGGGTCAGCCCCGACCGCATCGGCGTGGCCGTGTCCAACGCCATCGGCGGCATCTTCATGACCGAGCACTTCGCCGACATCACGGCCGGGGGCACCGGACCGATCGACGTCCGGGCCGCCCATCCCCAGCTGCACCGCGCCGCCACCTTCGCCACACCCGGCAGCGTCATCGCCGACGCCTACGGTTTCGAGGGGGTGTGCGCCACGCTCACCACCGGCTGCACCGGCGGCAACGACGCCATCGGCTTCGCCCTGGACGCGATCCGGCGCGGTGACGCGGACGTGATGCTGGCCGGCGGCGCCGAGGCCCCCGTCAGCCCCTTCGTGGTGGCCTGCTTCGACGTCATCGGGGCGCTGTCCGTGCGCAACGACGACCCCGAGCACGCCTCACGTCCCTTCGAACGCGACCGCGACGGTTTCGTGCTCGCCGAGGGGGCGGGGCTGGCCGTACTGGAGGAGTGGGAGCACGCGCGGGCCCGCGGGGCGACCGTGCTCGGCGAGGTTCTCGGCTACGGCAGCGTCAACAACGCCTTCCACATGACCGACCTCGACTTCGACGGCGCCGACCTGGCGCGCTCCTTCCGGCTGGCGTTGGAGGACGCCCGCTGCGGACCGGAGCGCGTGGGCTACATCAACGCCCACGGCAGCTCCACCCCGCAGAACGACGTCTGCGAGACCAACGCCATCAAGAGCGTCCTGGGCGCACACGCCCGGACCACCCCGGTCAGCTCCACCAAGTCCATGGTCGGCCACGCGCTGGCCGCGGCCAACGCGCTGGAGTTCGTGGCCTCGGCCCTGGCCCTACGCGACGGCGTGCTTCCTCCCACCATCAATCTGTTCGAAGCCGACCGGTACTGCGACCTCGACTACGTGCCCAACACGGCGCGCGAGGCCGATCCCGGCGTCATCGCCAGCCTGTCCAGCGGGTTCGGCGGCATTCACTCCACTGTCGTGCTCGGTGCCGTGTGAAGAAGGAGACGAGGATGCGTCAAGTCGTCATCACCGGCATGGGGATCACCCTGCCAGGGGCCCATCGGCCCGACGAGTTGTGGGACCTGGCCGTGGCCGGACACAGCCAGGTCGCGCCCATCGATCGCTTCGACACCACCGGGCACACCTGCCCCCGGGCGGGCGTCGTCGCCGACGAGGCGCTCGGGGCGCTGCCCAACCGACTGCGTAAACGGATGGACCGCTTCAGCGCGCTGGCCCTGGCCGCCGCCGACTCCGCCCTGGCCGACGCCGGGCTCTCCCCCGACGGCCCCGCCGGCGACATCGGCGTCTACCTGGGGAACATGTACGCCGGCTGGGAGATCACCGAACCCAGCCTGCGCCGCCTGTACACCCAGGGCTACACCGGCGTCAGCCCCTACATCGCGTCGGCCTGGTTCCCCACCGCGGCGCAGGGACAGGTCACCATCGCGCGCGGTCTCAAGGGGTTCAGCAAGACCGTCTCGGCCGACACCGCCGGCAGCGCCCTGGCCATCGGCTACGGCATGCGCGCCATCCAGGAGGGCCGGGCCCGCGTGATGCTGTGCGGTGGCGCCGAAGCCCCCATCACCCCCTACGCCTACACCTTCTGCACCAACGGCGGGCGGACGAGCCCCACCGGCTACCTGCCGTTCGACTCACGGGCGAACGGCTTCTGCGTCGGGGAGGGTGCGGTCTTCCTCGTCTTGGAGGACGCCGAATCCGCGCACGCGCGTGGTGCCCGCGTCCACGCGCGCGTCTCCGGCTTCGGGGTGGGCCGTGCCCGCCAGAACGAGGTCTTCGCCGGGCCCGGGCGGCGGGCGCTGTCCCGGGTGATCAGCACCGCCGTATCCGAGGCGGGCATCAGTCCCGACCTGGTCGACTACGTCGGCCTGGACGCCCAGGGCACCGTCGCCGCCGACGAGGCCGAGCTGGCCGTCCTGGAGTCCACTCTCGGCCCGGCCGGTGACCGTCGCGGGCAGACCACCATCAAACCGGTCACCGGGCATCTGCTCGGTGCGGCGGCCGCGGTCGAGGCGGCCGGCGCCCTGCTGGCCATACGCCATGGCGTCACGCCCGCGATCGCCTCCTCCCCCACTGAATCCGGGGCCACGGACCACCATCTCGCACCGGTGAACCGCGCCCCACGTCGGCGCCCCGTGCGCAACGCACTCGTCAACGCCCGGGGCGCCGACGGAACCGTGGCCGCCTGTCTGATCAGCGCGGCCTGATCCGGGGATCGCCATGTGTCCACGGACAGTCCCACCCGACAACCGAGGAGCCCGAATGACCCAGTGCACGTCCGGAAACAGCGTCTACGACAAGGTGCACCGCGCCCTCGTCGCGCTGGACATCGACGCGGCGAAGATCCGCCCCGAGACCGACCTCAAGGCCGAACTCGACATCGATTCGACCGAACTGGTGGAGATCGCGGCGTCGGTGACCGCGGGAAGCGGCCGCCGCGTCGACGGCAAGACGCTCAAGGGGGCGCGTACCGTCTCCGACCTTGTCCGGTTGCTGGAGGAACCCCCCTCCGGCGACTCCGCGTCCACCTCCGAAGGAGCCGACCGCCCCATGTACCACACCGAACACTCGGTGACGATCGACGCTCCGCTCGAAATCGTCTGGGAGGTCCTTTACGACGTCGAGGGCTATGCCCGGCTCTTCCCCTCGACCCTGGAGTCCACCCTCGTCGAAGAGGGTGAGGACTACCAGGTCGTCCGCCGACTCTCACAGGAGAACGGCCAGACCCAGACGTGGTTGACCCGTCGTGACATCGATCTGGCCAACCGTGTCATCGCCTTCCGCCGCCTGGACGAGGCCCCCCTGTTTGAGACGATGACCGGCGAGTGGCGGCTCTTCCCCTATCGCAACGGCGGCACCCAGCTGGTCGCGACCCACGACTACCGTTTCCGCGCGGCGGTGGACGGCCGGATCGCCGGCCGCTACACCCCCGAGGAGGCCGCCGAGCTGGTGCGCGGCAACATCGATCGTGGTTCCTCCGAGAACCTGGCGGCCTTCAAGCGCGAATGTGAGCGTCGGCACCAGCTCGCCCTGACGGGGTGAGGTGTCCGCTCCAGCGCTCGTCGGCATCGACATCAGCTCCATACGTGGTTGGCGTGACCGGATTACCCGTACCCCTTCGGTCTGCGCCACCGCGTTCACCCGGGAGGAGATGTCCTGGGCAGAGGGCTCTCCTCTCCGTTACGCCCGTCTGTGGACGGTCAAGGAGGCCGTCCTCAAGGCGTTGGGAAGCGGATTCGACGGTGTGGGCTGGCGTGGGGCCGAGGTCTGTCCCGGCCCCACGTGGCCCGGTGGGGTCCGGTTGCCTCCCTCGGCCGGGGACGCCCACCGTCTCGCCCCGTGGTGGTCGGCGAGCACGGTCGTGGGTGGGCACGCCGTCACCGTCGTGCTGCGTGGCGGTCTGGCCGCGCGTTGCGCCGTCGCCCTGCGTCCGTTGCGGGAGGTGACCGACCGTGGGGCGCGCAGGCGGGCCGCGTCCGCGGCTGCCCGGGCCGCCGCCGCGGACGCGGCCCGCCTGCTGGGCCGGCCCCGTCCCCTGTCGTGGGGGGTCGCCGATTCGGGGGCTCCGGTGGCCCGTTCCGCCTCTGGTCGGGAGTTCGTCCTCTCCCTGAGCCATGACGACCGGTTGGCGGGGGCGGTGGTGGTCGATTCCGACCAGGGGAATCGGCGACGGGACAGGCCGTCCCTGCACGCGCTCCCTGTGGGCCTGTCCCTTCGCTTCATCCCCTTGGTGGTCGACTACGGCGGAAGCAGGCTCGACGCCGCCCGTTGAGGAGGGACGCTTCTCGGGTCCATTGTCCGCTCAGCCCGGCCGGGCCGGTCTCCTAGGCGATGCCGACGAACCGTGCCCGATCCCCGTGTCCGGCGTGGACGGGATGCGGCTCACATGGGTTTTCGCCGTGGCCGGGCTCGACACCGGCCGATCGGGCGGTCGCCTCGTCGGACAGCCCGATGGCTCCCACCTCCCGTTCGTGGCGCGAGCACGTGGTAGGTGGGGGGTGACGATTCCGACGGTGCGGGCGGCGGGGAACGGCGGGTGACACGGCGCTGTCGGGCCGACCGTCCCGGCGTGTGCAAGGGACACCCTGGCGGAAGGAGCGGCCGAGGGGGAGGCGCTCCCGCGACCGTGGTGTGCCCGAGGCCGGTGTCCTTTCCGCGCGGCGGTGCCGGGGGCGTCTTTCCCAAGGGCTTCCGACGGGGAGGCGACGGCCCCGTCCTCACCGCTCTCCCATCCCGCGCCGCGACGCTAGGCCGATATCGGCGGCGCGCGGGAGCACCCGGATCGGCGCCGTGGGTCTGCTCCCGATCACCCGGTCGAATCGCGGGGACCCCGTGTCTTCGGCGTCCTCGGAAAGAAGCCCGCGCAACGGGAAAACCTCCGAGCAGACCGGCCGTCGCCACTCCGACCGTCTTGCCGATCCTCCGTCCGGTGTCCGTCCGCCTCCCTCCCGCGTTCCCCCTGTCCGGCGAGATTCACGCTGGTCAGCCGGCCGGCCGTGGTCATCGGCCGCGCGACGTCGCCTGGACCGCACACCCGGACGCGGGGGCGGCCACACCTGCGATGGGAGGAGACCGGCGGGGAAGGCTGGGGCCGGTCCCGACGTAGAGGGGGGATCGATCGCCGGGACCGGCCGGGCGCAGGCGGCCCACGCCGGCCGCGTACACGCCCACGGGTGGTCTTCACGGGGAGGGGGATCCGCGAGCCACCCGAAACTGACAGTAGGGGCGGCGTCCCGCTCTTGCGCGAAAACGGCGGTGTTTCGTATGAACACATGAAAAAGTCGTCGTGGGACCGACGACCCTGGACATCATCGGTCGGCTGTGCATGGCCGCCCTCCCCGAAGGGCGAGCGGACGGCCGCTCCCCCGCGGAACGTCGTCGGTCGTCGCGCCCCGAGTCGGCCGGTCCACGGGCCTCGACGCGCGCCATTCCTCCTCCACGGCCCGCCCGGCCATCTTGTGGCGCGGTGCCACGGACTCGGCGGTGGGGAGGGCGCGCCTCGCGCCGGCCCCAGGGCTGCGGCTCTCCCTTCACGTCATATCAGGTGGACGGGGCGGATGCGGTCCTGTCGCGATACCGCGCCTGGCCGTTCTGCGACACCGCGTCGACGGACTCCGCCACGCCGAGCGCCCCGGTCGGGTCCGTGGGCCTTGGACTCGACACCAGGGAGGGCTGTCCGGCGACGGCCAAGACGGTCTCTCGCCCGCGGGCAGACCCCGGTCCGCGGGCGACGCGCGGGTGAACATCCTCACTCCCTCGGTGCCCACCGGGTCCGGGCCGTGGAGCGCGGCCGCCGTCTCGCCGCGTGAGGCGGCGGTCGGACGGGAGGCGCCCCCGCCGCCGCGGTTTGCGATCGGGCCGGAGAGAAGAGAAGATCACTCCATGCTGATATCAGCGGACAATGATGTGATGAGGGCACTGGCCGATCCGCTCCGGCTCCAGATCGTGTCCCTGCTCGCCCACGAGACCCTGTGCACCACCCACCTGATCGCCGAGACCGGGGCCCGCCAGACCAACCTCTCCAACCACCTGCGGGTACTGCGCGAGGCGGGCGTGGTCGAGACCGAGCCCTGCGGTCGCTACACCTACTACCGGCTGCGCCCCGAGGTCCTGGAGTCGCTGTCGGAGAAGCTCTCCGCCCTCGCGGCCACCGCCCGCTCCAGCGCCGACGTCCGGAGGCCCTGCTGATGTCCGCGACCGACACCTCGGTGTCCACGGCCGCGCTCACCCGGCGGCTGTCCTTCCTCGACCGCTTCCTCGCCCTGTGGATCCTTCTGGCCATGGCGGCCGGCCTGGGGCTGGGCCATCTCGTCCCCGGCCTGGACCGGGCACTGGCGGCGTTGGAGGTCGGCGGCATCTCACTGCCGATCGCGCTGGGCCTGCTGGTCATGATGTACCCGGTGCTGGCCAAGGTCCGTTACGACCGCCTGGACACCGTCACCCGCGACAGGCGGCTGCTGGTCTCCTCGCTGGTGCTCAACTGGCTCATCGGTCCCGCGGTCATGTTCGCCCTGGCCTGGCTCTTCCTGCCCGATCTGCCCGAGTACCGCACCGGCCTGATCATCGTCGGGCTGGCCCGGTGCATCGCCATGGTCATCATCTGGAACGATCTGGCCTGCGGCGACCGCGAGGCCGCCGCCGTCCTGGTCGCGCTCAACTCCGTCTTCCAGGTGCTCGCCTTCGGCGCGTTGGGATGGTTCTACCTCGACCTGCTTCCCGGCTGGCTGGGCCTGGACACCGGCGGCCTGGACGTCTCCGCCACGCAGATCGCCCTCAACGTGGTGGTCTTCCTCGGTATCCCGTTGCTGGCCGGCTACCTCACCCGCCGCATCGGTGAGAGGCGGATGGGCCGCGACCGCTACGAGACGGTGTTCCTGCCCCGGATCGGCCCCTGGGCGCTGTACGGGCTGCTGTTCACCGTCGTGCTGCTGTTCGCCCTCCAGGGGGGCACCATCACGGCCAACCCGCTCGACGTCGTACGCGTCGCGCTGCCGTTGCTGGTCTATTTCGTCGTCATGTGGTTTGGTTCCTTCGTCCTGGGCCGGGCCATCGGGCTGCCCTACGACCGCACCGCCACGCTGGCCTTCACCGCCGCCGGCAACAACTTCGAGCTGGCCATCGCCGTGGCCATCGCCTCCTTCGGGGTGACCTCCGGTCAGGCCCTCGCCGGTGTCGTCGGCCCCCTCATCGAGGTGCCCGTCCTCATCGGCCTGGTCCACGTCTCGTTGGCCTGGCGGCGCCGGCTCTCCCGCGGGGCCGTCGACGTCCGGCGGTGACCGGCCGCCCGCTCCCACCCATGACTACCAGGAACACGGTGATCCCCTTGTCCCACGTCCCCAGCGTGCTCTTCGTCTGCGTCCACAACGCCGGGCGTTCCCAAATGGCCGCGGGGTGGCTGCGCCACCTCGCCGGAGACGCGGTGGAGGTCCGCTCCGCCGGTTCGGCGCCCGCCGCTGAGGTCAACCCGGTCGCGGTGGCGGCGATGGCCGAGATCGGTGTCGACATCACCGCCGAACGCCCCAAGGTGCTCACGGCCGACGCGGTCGTCGCCAGCGACGTGGTCATCACCATGGGCTGTGGCGACGCCTGCCCGGTCTTTCCCGGAAAGACCTACCTCGACTGGCGGCTCGACGACCCCGCGGGACTCGGCATCGAGGCGGTGCGTCCCATCCGTGACGAGATCGGCCGTCGGGTCAGGGACCTGCTCCACGACCTGGGCGTCTCCTGACCCGTCCGCGCTCCTGGTGGGCGGAGGACGCCCCGGTTCGGGGCGCGGTCCCGGCTCGGTCGGGGCCGGGACCGCGCCCCTTCGCCATCTGACGAGGACTCGGCCGCCGCGCCTCCGGGTGGGAGGCGGTGCCCGGGTCCGGACTGATCGAGGAACCCTCCATGCCGAACGTCAACGGCCGTCTCCACGACGTGGTGGTGGTCGGAGGAGGCCAGGCGGGACTGGCCGTCGGTTACTTCCTGCGTCGCGCGGGCCTGGACTACGTCATCTTGGACGCCGAGGACGCTCCGGGCGGCTCCTGGCGGCACTACTGGGAATCGCTCCGGCTGTTCTCGCCCGCCGAGCACAGCGTGCTGCCCGGTTGGTGGATGCCCCGCCAGGAGGGCCGGGACTACCCCGACGCCGACCATGTGGCGCGTTATCTGGCCGCCTACGAGCGGCGGTACGCGCTCGCCGTACGCCGTCCCGTGCGAGTGCGCGCGGTACGCGCGCGCGAGGAGTGGCTGACGGTCGAAACCGACACGGCCACCTGGCGGGCGCGTCGGGTCGTCAGCGCCACCGGCACGTGGCGTGCCCCGTTCGTCCCGGCCTATCCGGGCCGTGCCGAGTTCGGCGGGCTCCAGCTGCACACGGTGGGCTACCGGCGCGCCGCCGACTTCCGCGGGCAACGGGTCCTGGTCGTGGGCGGGGGCAACTCCGCCGCCCAGATCCTCGCCGACGTCTCCCGCGTCGCCGAGACGGTGTGGGCCACCCGGCGCCCCCACGCCTGCTCCCCGACGACGTGGACGGACGGGTGCTGTTCGACGCGGCAACGGGGCCGGCGGTGTGGTCGGGCACATCGTCGTGGTGCCCGAGGTCGGGGAGGCCCGCGCGCGGGGCGTGCTGCGGGCGGAGCCGATGTTCGACCGTCTCACCCGCTCCGGTGCGCTGTGGCCGGACGGCACCCACCGCGACTTCGACGCGGTGATCTGGTGTACCGGGTTCCGTCCCGTCCTGTCCCACCTGGGCCCTTTGGGGGTGCGCGGTCCGGGCGGTCGGGTCGAGGTCGAGGGCACCCGTAGCCGAAGGGAGCCCCGCCTGCACCTGGTGGGCTACGGCGACTGGACCGGGACGGCCTCGGCCACCCTGATCGGCGTCGGGCGCGGCGCCAAGAGCGCGGTCGCGCGGATCGGCGCCGAACTGCGGGAGTCCGGTGCCGCCCCCCGAACGTGATGGCCGCGGCCGCTGGATCGCTGCCGTGCGTGGGGCTGGTCCCGGATCGCGCGGGTGAGGGTCGTATTCGGACGGGTCTGGCCGGCGGGGCAAGAGGTGGCCGATACGGGCGGGGGCGGCGCGTATCCAGTGACGCTTGGAGTCATGGCGTAGCAGGACCTGGGCCACCGCGACGCAGACCGGTTCGGCGTCGGTGAGCAGCCGGTCGGGGCCGCGTTTGACGGGTTGTCCGCGCGAAGGCGGGACTGGTCGTCCAGGTGGACGGAGAGGGCACTCAGAAGGGCGTCAAGGCTGGTCGGCGCACACCGACCCTCGACGCCCTTCGCCGTGTCCGCGGGAGATCCAGAAACCCCCATCAACGATCCAGCCCCGGCGCCGCCTCCGTCCGGTGCCACCGGCGGGGATCCGCCGAGCACCACGCTTCCCGGATGAGGCGGGGAGGAGCAGCGCCCCGCCGCTCCTTCCCGCCTCGACGGCCGGGGTCCCGGCCAGACGGGCGTCCGGCGGCTCCGAGCGGGCACACCGCACGGCCGCTCCCCGGCCCACGGGATCGTCCCCGGGAGACCGGGGGACGTCCACGCCCCGCCACGGCACCGTCGTGCCACGGCGCCGGCGTCAGGCCAGGGGGAGTGCCCGCTCGGCGTCCACCGTCCCCACCGCGGAGGGACCGCAGCACCCCTCCCCTTCCTGGACCGGGGAGGCGTCGAACAGTCCGCTACCGCCGCACACCCCGGTCTCGGGCAGGACGAGCTCCACCCGGGCCGCGGCGCTGTGGTCGCCGGCCAGTTCGGCGGCGATGGAGCGCACCTGTTCGTAGCCGGTCAGGGCCAGGAAGGTGGGGGCGCGGCCGTAGGACTTCATTCCGGCGACGTAGAAGTCCCGTTCGGGGTGGGAGAGCTCAGCCGCGCCATGCGGGTAGACCGTGCCGCAGGAGTGCACGTTGGGGTCGATCAGCGGGGCCAGGTCCACCGGCGCCTCCAGTGTGGTGTCGAGCCCCAGGCGGATTTCCGACAGGAAGGACAGGTCGGGGCGGAAGCCGGTCAGCGCGACGACCTCGTCGACCGGTTCGAGGGCGCGCCCGTCGTCGCCGACCAGGACGACCCCGCCGTTCTCGAGCCGCGCCCTCTGGATGCGAAAGCCGGTGACGACGGTGATGTGGCCGGAGTCCACGGCCCTTCTCGCCTTCCGGCCCAGGGCGCCGCGGGCGGCGAGCTGGTCGTTCGCGCCGCCGCCGAAGGCGTCGCCGATCCCGTCGCGCCGTACCACCCACACCGCTCGTGTCCCGGGCTCCTGCTCGGCGAGGTCGGCCAGGGCCACCAGCGCGGTCAGGGCCGAGTGTCCCCTGCCCACGACCGCGGTGGTCCTGCCCGCGTGGCGGGAACGCCGGGCCTCCTCGGTCAGGTCGGGGATCCGGTAGGTGATGTGGCCGGCCGCGGCCCCCTCGCCCAGGGCGGGCAGGCCGTCGCCGCCGAGGGGGTTGGGCGAGCCCCACGTGCCCGATGCGTCGATCACGGCGCGCGCCTCCACGATCTCCTCCCCGTCGGCGCCGCGCACCCGGAGCGTGAAGGGCCGGTCGGCGCGGTCGGCGTCGACCACCCGGTCGCGGCCCTTTCGGGTCACGCCGGTCACCTCGGCGCCGAGGCGGACCCGCTCCCCCAGGGCCGCGGCGAGCGGTTCCAGGTAGGCGCTGACCCATTCCGCTCCGGTCGGGTATCCGTCGTCGGCGGGGCGCCGCCATCCGGTGGTGGCGAGCAGCCGTCCCGCGGCGGGGGCCACCAGGTCGCGCCACATCGAGAAGAGGCGCACGTGTCCCCACTCGGTCACCGCGCTGGCCGCGGTGTTCCCCTTCTCCAGTACCAGCACGGGCAGTCCCCTTTCGGCGATCTCGGCCGCCGCGGCCAGCCCGACCGGTCCCGCGCCGATGACCACCACCGGCTGTCGCTCGTCCATTCCACTCCCCTTTGATCGATGCGCGTCGATGGAAACATATCGACGAATATCGATGAAAGCAACCATCGATCATCGTCGATAATGAGGGCATGACGGCGACAACGAACTCCACCATCGCGGCGCCCACCCCGACGCTGAACGCCACCGACGCGGCGACCTACGCCTCCTGGTTCGCCTGCCTGGCCGAGCCGATGCGGGTACGGCTGTTGCACATCATCGCCACCCGGACCGCCCCGATCAGCGTGGGCGACCTCGCCGCGGCCACGGACATCCGCCAGCCGACCGTCTCCCACCACCTGCGCAAACTCGCCGAAGCCGGCTTCGTCACCCTCACCAGGCGGGGCACCTCGACCCTCGTCGCGATCAACCCCGCCTGCTGTACCGGCCTGCCGCACGCCGCCGACGCCGTCATGGGCCTGTTGACGGCACGCCCCTGCTGCCCCACCGACCTGCCCGCCGACGTGACCGTGCGCGCCATGCGCTCCGCCGACTTCGACGCCGCGCGCCGGATCTACGCCGAGGGCATCGCGACCCGCGCCGCCACCTTCGAGACCGACGTCCCCGATGCCACCGTCCTGGACGCCAAATGGCTGCCCGGCCATCGCTGGGTGGCCGAGGTCGACGGCGAGATCTCCGGCTGGGCCGCCCTCACCGCCGTCTCGGACCGCTCCTGCTACTCCGGCGTCGCCGAGACCTCGGTCTACGTCGCCGCCTCCGCCCGCGGGCGCGGGGTCGGGAAGGCCCTGTTGCACCGCCAGGTCACCGAGGCGGACGCGGCGGGCCTGTGGACACTCCAGGCGGTGATCTTCCCGGAGAACAAGACCAGCCTCGCCCTCCACCACTCGGCCGGTTTCCGCACCGTCGGCGTCCGGGAACGTATCGCCCGCCTCGACGGCGTCTGGCGCGACACCGTGCTGCTGGAGCGCCGCGCCGACGATTGAGCGGTCGCCCCGCTCCCCCGGCCCAGCTGTCGAGGTCTGCCCGGCCGCCTTCCCCGGCCCTGTCCCGTCCGAAGGACACCCGCGCGGCGGCGAGGTCCGCCACGAGCCCGTCGGAGAATCCCACGCCCGCTCCCTGCCCTGCCCCACGCCCTCGGGCGAGCGGGCCGCCGGCCCGGCGAGCCGGCACACAGGCCGCCCGGACGGCCGACGCCTTCCGCGTTCCCCCGGCGGCGGAACCGAGGCCACCTGCGCCGCGGCCGGGCCGTCCCCCTCCCGGGGAAAGGCCGGCGGCCGTGTCGCTCCGCGCACCGACACGGGTAGGGGCTCATCGGGGACCTCCCGGTCCCACGGTGAGGAGCGACGTCGCATGGACACACGGCCGGCCGGGATGCCCCGACGGTGGGAGAGCGCGATCCGCTCCCGTCCCCCGTCGGGGCGGATGGCGCGCTGGCTGCTGCACAACCGCGTCGACGAGGTTCCCGGCCCCATCGCCCGGGAGCGGCCGGGCCGGCGCTACGCCTGGTGGAAGGTCATGTGCCTGACCGGGGTGGACTACTTCTCCACGCTGGGCTACCTTCCGGGCATCGCCGCCCTGGCCGCCGGCGCCCTGTCCCCGCTGGCGACGCTGCTGATCGTGCTCCTCACCCTGGGCGGGATGCTGCCCATGTACCGCAGGGTCGCCGCGGAGAGCCCCAACGGTCAGGGGTCGGTGGCGATGCTGGAACGGCTGCTGCCCGTGTGGCGGGGCAAGCTGTTCGTGCTGTGCCTGATCGGTTTCGTCGCGACCTCGTGGATCATCACGATCACGCTTTCATCGGCCGACGCGACGGCCCATATCGTGGAAAATCCACTGCTGCCCGAGCCGCTGCGCGACCAGCGTGTCCTGATCACCCTGGTGCTGCTGGCCGTCCTGGGCGCGGTGTTCCTCGCCGGCTTCACCGAGGCCGTGATGATCGCCATCCCGGTGGTGGCGTCCTTCCTGCTGCTCAACGCGCTCGTGGTGGTGGCGGCGGTGCGCCACATGGTCGCCGTCCCGGGGTCGCTGGAGCAGTGGACGACGGCCCTGCTGGCCTCGGGCGGTGGCGGCCCCGCCGGCATCGCGCTGACCGCGCTGCTCGCCTTCCCCATGCTGGTGCTGGGCCTGTCCGGATTCGAGACCGGGGTGAGCATGATGCCGCTCGTGCGGGCGCACGGCGTCACCGCGCGCGAGCGCCTGCGCGACCGCGTCGGCGGGACCCGGCGGATGCTGACCGCCGCCGCCCTCATCATGAGCGTCTACCTGCTGGCGACCACCTTCGTCACGGCCGCGCTCATTCCTCCCGCGGAGTTCGAGGAGGGCGGCCGGGCCGAGGGGCGCGCCCTGGCCTACCTGGCCCACGCCTACCTGGGGGAGGCGTTCGGCACCGTCTACGACATCTCCTCGATCCTGATCCTGTGGTTCGCGGGGGCCTCGGCGATGGCCGGTCTGATCAACATCGTGCCGCGTTATCTTCCCCGCTATGGCATGGCGCCCGCCTGGGGGCAGGCGGTGCGGCCTGTCGTCCTCGTCTACACCGTGGTGGCGATGGTCATCACGGTCCTGTTCGACGCCGACGTCAACGCCCAGTCCGGCGCCTACGCCACGGGAATCCTCGCGATGATGCTGTCGGCGGCGGTCGCGGTGGCCCTGGCCGCGCGCCGGGACGGGCGGCGCCGGGCGGTGGCCGGCTTCACGCTGCTGGCGGCCGTCCTGGGCTACGCGCTGTTGGACAACGTCGTCCTCAAACCGGACGGGATCGCGATCTCGCTGATGTTCATCGCCGGGATCATCGTGATCTCGCTGGTCTCACGGGTGATCCGCAGCACCGAGCTGCGCGCCGACAGCCTGGAGTTCGACGACGCCGCGCGGCGGTTCATCGTCGACGCCGGCCGGTACGGCCCGCTGCACATCATCGCCAACAAACGGCAGAGCGGGACGGTCGAGGAGTACCGCGCCAAGGAACGGGAGCAGCGTCTCCTCAATCCGATCCCCGTCGGGGCCCGGGTCCTCTTCCTGGAGATCACCGTCCAAGACCCCTCGGAGTTCAGCAGCGTGCTGCGGGTCCGCGGGGTCGAGGTGGACGGGCACCGGATCCTGCGGGCCGACAGCCCCGTGGTCCCCAACGCCCTCGCCGCGATCCTGCTGTGCCTACGCGACGCGACCGGGCGCAACCCGCACTGCTACTTCCAGTGGACCGAGGTCAGCCCGCTGGTGAACCTGGCGCGCTACGTGCTGTTCGGGGAGGGCGACACCGCCCCGGTGACCCGCGAGGTGCTGCGCGAGGCCGAGCACGATCCCCGTTACCGCCCCCACATCCACGTCGGCTGACCCAGGTCTCCCCTCGACCGGGGTCCCCTCACGGGGAGTCCTCCTCCGGCCGCCAACAGCGCACGAGGGCCTCCAACGGGTCCTGGGGCGGGTGCTCGCCGGTGGGGGCCGGGACGTGGTAGCGCGCCCCGGTGGGGCGTGGGCGTCCCGCCCGTGGCGGGGTCGAAGCGGGTTCCGGCTGCGCGGGGTCGTCGCCCGTCCGGGCGCCCGGAGCCTGGTAGCGGGCGCCGGTGGAGCGGGGCGGCCGAAGGAAACGCAGGGCGCGCCGGCGTCCCGCGGAGGGCGGCGGCGCGACCTTGGGCGCCTCGGGCCGGAAGAGGACGGGGAGTTCGGCGCAGCCGTGCGCCGACGGCGAGGGGTGGGGGCGCAACCGTTGCGGGTCGATCGCCAGGCGTGGCAGCGCCAACCGGTCGAGCAGGGTGTCGACCGCGGTCACCGCGATGTCGCGGGCCAGCCCCCGAGCCGGGCAGCCGTGCGGTCCGGCGCCCCACATCAGGTGGGCGCGGTTGCCGGCGAGGTCGCTGACGCAGCGGCGTCCATCGGCCCGGCCGCCGACCGCCGGATCGGTGTGCGCCGCGGCGAAGCCGATGAGGACCGCCTCCCCCTCCCTGATCCGAGCGTCGCCGATACGCAGGTCGCGCCGGGGGAAGCGGCCGGTGGAGACCCGCAGCGGCGGGGCCACCCACATCACGTGGTCGATGAGGTCCCCGGCGGGGAGCGTGGCCCCGCGGTAGGCCGAGGCGACCTCGGCGTCGCTCAGCAGGACCCGAAGGACGTTGCCGATGAGGTGGACCGTGGACTCGTAGCCGGTGTCGAGCAGGAGCGCGAGGGCGTCGGCCGTCTCCGCCCCGTCGAGCCCGGCCGGATGGGACAGCAACCGCGAGACCAGATCGCCGCCCGGGCCGGCGCGCCGGGAGGCGACGAGCGCGGACAGGTAGGCGCGGATCCGTTCGGCGGCCACGCGACCGGCCCGCCCGTCACCTCCGTACGTCTGGGCGAGGAGGTCGACGAGCGTCTCCCCGGTGACCCCGCTCAGGCCGAACAGCCCTCCCAGCGCCCTGCCCGTCAACGGCACCGCGTAGTCCCCCACCAGGTCGGCCCGTCCCGTGGAGGCGAACCCGTCGATCAGCCCGTGGGCGATTTCGCGCACGCCGCGGGCGGCCCGCTGGCCTGACAGGGCGGCGACCGTATCGCCGAGGGGTGCGCGCAGCCTGCGGTGTCGGGGACCGTCCCCGGGTGGGGCGCCGATGCGCGGGGCCACGGGTGGTGGCGCCTGCCCCTGCCCGTCCCCGCCCTTCCAGTGGCGGGGGTCGGTGGAGAAGAGGGCGGAGTCGCGTAGAGCGGTCAGGCTCTCGTGGTAGTCCAGGAGAAGCCACCCGTCGAGGCCGGGGGCGACCTCCACGGGGGCCACCGCGCCGAAACGGGCTCGTAGCCGCGCCCACGACCGGTGGGTGTCCAGCGGCCCCGGTGCATCGGTGGAGGCGACGCCGCTCGACGGGGGCATCGCGTGCGGGAGGGAGGGATCCGCGGGCGCGGGGCCGGCGGGTGTCGGGCCGACGGGACTGGCTCGATGTCTCACGAAGCGCTCCTCTGTCGGGGAAGTGACAGAGGCTAGGCGCCGATTGTTTCGGGGAGAAGTCGCAGCCGCGGCCGGTGTGCAACACAACCGGACATCGGGTCCTCACTCCGGCGCAAAGAATTCACCAAGGCTTCACGCGCGTGCGAGATCTTCGAGGGTGGAAATCCCCCGTGAGGACGAGGAAGGACGCCGCGACGACGCACGCAGAGGCATCATCAACGACCCGACCCTCTATTATCGCACGATTGGATTACTGGCGTGAGGGGAATCTTGAGACGGATCGACGTGTTACACCCACCGGAGACCGCAAGAGCGCCTGGAGGCACGTAAACGATGGCCGAGCGAGCACTTCGCGGCACACGACTCGGGGCGACGAGCTACGAGAACGACCGCAACACCGACCTGGCACCGCGCCAGGAGGTCACCTATGACTGCCCCCGGGGTCATCGCTTCTCCGTCACCTTCGCGACCGAAGCCGAGATCCCGCTGAACTGGGAGTGTCGTTTCTGCGGCGACAACGCCCTCATGGTCGACGGCGAGCAGCCGCAGCAGAAGAAGACGAAGCCCACACGTACGCACTGGGACATGCTCCTGGAACGCCGCAGCATGGAAGACCTCGAGGAGGTCCTCGCCGAGCGCCTGCAGCTTCTGCGGGCCCGGCGCAAGGAGGAGCAGGAACACCTGGAGGCTCTCACCCGGCAGCGGCAGAGCGCCTGATCCACAACCGCGCGAGGGCCGGTGGCGACCAGTTGGTCGGCACCGGCCCTCGCGCTTCACATCCCGGGGCGGATGTCGGGCGCGCCTAGCTGCCGAACGGGTCGTCGGTGTGCCCGACCAGGTCGGCGACGGAGTCGCGCACCAGGGTGGGCCGGTAGGGGAACAGTTCGGCGGTGGCCGACGTGGAGATGCCCGAAAGCACGAGGATGGTGTGCATACCGGCCTCGAGCCCGGAACGCACGTCGGTGTCCATGCGGTCACCGATCATCAGCGTGTTCTCGGAGTGGGTGCCCAGCGCCCGCAGCGCCGAACGCATCATCAGCGGGTTGGGCTTGCCGACGTAGTAGGGGGCCCGTCCGGTCGCCTTCTCGATCAGCGCGGCGACCGCCCCGGTGGCCGGCAGCGGCCCCTCCCGGCTCGGCCCCTTCTCGTCGGGGTTGGTGGCGATGAACCGGGCGCCGTTCTCGACCAGCCGGATGGCCCGGGTGATGGCCTCGAAGCTGTAGGTGCGGGTCTCGCCGAGCACGACGTAGTCGGGGTCGCGGTCGGTCAGCACGTAGCCGATGCTGTGCAGCGCCGTGGTCAGCCCGGACTCGCCGACGACGTAGGCGGACCCGTTGGGACGCTGTTGGTCCAGGAACTTGGCGGTGGCCAGGGCCGAGGTCCAGATGGACTCCTCGGGAATGTCCAGCCCCGTGCGCAGCAGCCGGGCGCGCAGGTCGCGCGGGGTGTAGATGGAGTTGTTGGTCAGCACCATGAACGGGGTCCCCGCCGCGCGGAGCTCGGCGATGAACGTGTCCGCCCCGGGGATCAGGTGCTCTTCACGGACGAGTACACCGTCCATGTCCATCAGGTAATTCCAACCGGATTCGCTCTTCACGTTCCCGATTGTCCCCCGTCCGCGCGTGTGGCCGCTCCTTCGCCCTGCCGGCGTCGGCTCAGGAGTCGGTCTCCGGGTCGACGAAGCTTCCCTGGATGATCTTGCCCTGACCGGGGCGGGGCTGCGGTCCCGGTGCGGGACCACCGGCGCGCGAGGCGGCGAGATCGACCTGGACGTTGGCCTCCATGCGCCGGATCCGGCGCCGCGCCCACGCCTCGAAGGCCCAGCGCAACGCGGGGCGGGTGAAGGGCAGTACCAGGACCAGTCCCAGCACGGCCGTGATGAACCCGGGGGTGATGAGCAGGATTCCGCCGACGAACAGCATGAGCATGTCGAGCAGGCTGCCCCGTGGCGGTGTGCCCGTGCTCATCGCGGCCTGGGCGTCGCGCACCGCGCGGGTCCCGGCCCGGCGCACCACGAACACCCCGGAGGCACTCAGCGCGAACAGCAGCGCGATGGTCCAGGCCACGCCGATCTGCCCGGCGGCCAGGATCATGACCCAGACCTCCAGGAACGGCAGCGCCATCAGCGCGATCACGGCGAGTAGCGGCATCGGCTCCATCCTCGCTGACGAGTTGTCTTTACCCTATCCGGGCAACGTCCGGCCCGACGGTTTCGTTCCCCGCGCCCGCGCTCCCTCGGCAGGCCCACGCGCCGGCCGGCCGTCCCGAGCCGGACGTGGGCGCCGTCCACGGAAAAAGGAAGGGAACAGCGCGGCCCCGCCACGGTCGGCTCCGTCATGGCCGACATGGACTACAGCCGGCCGGGCGGCTCGGGGCCGACCGTCTCCGCCGTCGGCCTCGGGGGCGACGACTTCGGCCGGTGGATCGGATCTCGCTTCGGCCCGGCCGGGCTTCCCGGCCCCGTGCTCACCCCTGGTCGAGCTCGGCGCCCCGCCGGGGCGCGCCGCGGCGGCCGGGGAGCAGCGCGACGACGACGGCGCCCGCTCCCAGGAGGGTGAGGGCGATCTCGGGGAGGGGACCGAGCCGGGTGGCCGGTGTCAGCCCGTCCGCCCGCGTGACTTCGGCGACGTGGACGGCCGGTTCGGCTTCGGGGGAACGGTAGGTGACGGCTCCCGAGGAGGTGACGACCGCGCTGATTCCGCTGGTGGAGGCGACGATCGCGGATCGGCCGTGTTCGACCGCGCGCAGCCGGGTGATCGCGAGCTGCTGGTCGGATTGGCCGGTGAAGTTGTAATTGGCGTTGTTGGTGGGGACCGCGATGATCTGGCCGCCGGCCGCCACCGACTCGCGCACGGGCGTGTCGAAGGCGATGTCGAAGCAGATGGCGGTGGCCACCGTGGTGCCTCCCAGGTCCAGCGCCCCGGGCTCGGTGCCGGGCACCGCGTCGCTTCCGACCTGGTCCAGTCGCGCGACCAGCCCCGAGACCAGGTCACGGAAGGGAACGTACTCCCCGAAGGGGACGAGGTAGCGCTTGGTGTAGTGGTCGCCGGGTCCCTCGACGGGATCCCACACCACACTGCGGATCTCGCGTTCGCTCCCGTCCTGGCTGTACTTGGTGACGCCGAACAGCAGCGGCACCCCGATGTCCTCGGCGGCACGCTGGATCAGGGCGGCGGCCTGCGGGTCGGCGTAGGCGTCGATGTCGCTGGCGTTCTCCGGCAGAAGCACCAGGTCCGGCTGGTCCACTTCACCCGCGCGTACCTGCCGGGCCAGTTCGTGGACCCCGTTGACGTGGTTGCGCAGGACCTCCATCCGCTCGCCGAGGATGTTCATCTCCCCCGCCGCGGGCACGTCGCCCTGCACCAGCGCGACGGTGACGGTGCCGGTCGGCTCGGGGGTGAGGAGCGGGGGCAGCGCCCAGCCCAACGTGACGACGGCGAGGAGGCCGGCGACCGCCCCCGCCAGCGGGCGGGCCGGGGACGGGACGGGCGCACCGCGCCGCGCCCGCGCGACCGTCAGGACGGCGGCGGCCAGGCAGGCGCCGGCGAGCGCCACCGCGAAGGAGACCAGCGCCGAGGACCCGAGTGCCGCGTAACCGGTGAACGGGGTCTCCGGCTGGCTGAAGGCGAGCTTGCCCCACGGGAAGCCGCCGAGGGGGAAACGCGCGCGCACGAACTCCTGGGCGACCCACAGCGCGCTGGTCCACACCACCCATCCCGGCAGTCGGCAGACCAGCGCGATCCCCATCGCCATGGGGACGTAGTAGACGGTCTCGGCGGCGGCGATGAGCAGCCACACGTCGACCCCGAAGACCTCCTGCCACCTGATCAGCGGCACCATGAGGGCCGCGCCGGCCAGCAGGCCGAGCCAGGCGGCGCGCCGGGGGCGGACGCCCCTGACCGCGAGCAGCAGCAGGGCGGCTCCCACCGGGGCCAGGGGCCACAGCCCATAGGGCTCCAAGGCGAGGAGCTGGGCCAGGCCGGCGCCGAGGGCGGCGAGCGCGCGCCACAGCGCGTCGGGCACACCGCGGCGGACCCGGCGCGGCGGGGTGTGCTCCCCGGGGATCCGGTTGTCGGCGTACTGGGTTCCCTCGGCCACCACGCGGGGCTCGCTTTCCTGCTGGCGGGATGTTCGTCGTGACGAGCCTAAGGGGGCGTCCCGGCGGCCGGGACCGCTCCCCACCGCCTGGGGGGAGCGGCGCGCCGGGGAGGGGACCGCCCCGGCGCGGCGGTTGATCGGGGGGACACGGAGAAAGGCCCGATCACCCTTCGGACCGGATCCGTCTCGTAGGCGGCGAGCGCGGAGACCGTTGTCTACTGGATGTTCGGGCCTTCTCCGGGTCCAACCCCCCGCCCGGTCGCGGCACCCGGGTCTTCCCCACGCCTCGTGCCGCACCTGGTGGGTGGCGCGGCGTCCAGCGGGGCAAGATCCGGACCGCTCAACCGGTCCGTCCAGTGCTGGACTGGTCAGTAGCCTACCCAGGCTCGCGGCGATCCGCGTCGAGGAGGGACCCCGTGTCGGTTCCTCAGGGGAACCGACGTCCACGCGGGCACGCGGCGACGAGCCGGGCGACCGTCGGCAAGGCTAACGCACCACTGTTTCCGATGCCAGTCACGCTGTGTCCGGCGCCACGACCCGGCACCGTCGAAGATGTGGTAGGGCACCGTTGGGTGCGACGGGGATCACCGCCCGCTTCCCCGGGTGATCACCATCGTGATCGTTCGATCAGCGAAACGATCACAACGCGCATTCTCCGCATCTCTCCCATCCCCGCCGTCTCACAATATGGATGATTCTGACCAACACGTGCCGAACCATCGACAAAACGGTCGGGAATGGTGTTCGATACGGGAAGCCGATCGATACGAACCGATCGCAACGAGAACAGCACTCGATCATCCGATCGAACCGACGGGACCACCTCCCGTCACCCACCGGCCATATGCCAGACGGGAGCTAGCGAGCATGGCGAAGATCGTCCTCGACAGCGTGGACAAGGTGTACTCGGGCGGCGTCAAGGCCGTGGACAGCCTGAACCTGGAGATCAACGACGGCGAGTTCATGGTCCTCGTCGGTCCCTCCGGCTGCGGCAAGTCCACGGCCCTGCGCATGATCGCCGGCCTGGAGGAGATCACCGGCGGCACGCTCACCATCGGCGACCGGGTCGTCAACGACCTCCCCCCGAAGAACCGCGACATCGCCATGGTGTTCCAGAACTACGCGCTCTACCCGCACATGACGGTCGAGCAGAACCTCGCCTTCGGCCTGAAGCTGCGCAAGACCCCCAAGCCCGAGATCGAGCGACGGGTCAAGGAGGCCGCCGCCATGCTCGGCCTGGAGCCCTACCTCAAGCGCAAGCCCGCCGCGCTGTCGGGTGGTCAGCGCCAGCGTGTCGCCATGGGCCGCGCGATCGTCCGCGAGCCGCAGGCCTTCCTCATGGACGAGCCGCTGTCCAACCTCGACGCCAAGCTGCGTGTCCAGATGCGCGCCTCGCTGAACCAGCTCCACGAGCGCCTGGGCGTGACCACGGTCTACGTCACCCACGACCAGATCGAGGCCATGACCCTGGGCGACCGCGTGGCGGTGCTGCGCGACGGCAAGCTCCAGCAGGTCGACACCCCCAAGAACCTGTTCGACCACCCGGTCAACCTGTTCGTCGCGGGCTTCATCGGCTCCCCGGCCATGAACTTCGTGGCGGCGCGGCTGGAGCAGAACGGCGACGGCGCGGTCCTGAAGTTCGCCGACCAGACGCTGCCGGTCGCCGACGAGACCCTGGCCGCCAAGCCGGAGCTGCGCGACTACTTCGGCCGTGAGATCGTCCTGGGGATCCGCCCCTCCGACTTCGACGACGCCGAGCTCGCGGCCTACAACGGTGGGACGATGACGGTCAAGGCCGACGTCACCGAGGAGATCGGCACCGAGATCAACGTGATCTTCACCATCGACGCGCCGCCCCTCGACCACGAGGACGCCGCCGCGCTGGCCGCCGACGCCGCGGGTGACGGCGACGAGGACGACGCGGCGCTGCCGCTGACCCGCGACAAGTCCGTGTTCACCGCGCGGGTGAGCCCGCGCAGCTCGGTGCGTCCCGGCCAGATGATCACCCTCGCCGTGGACACCCGCCAGCTCCACTACTTCGACAAGGTGAGCGGCCTGTCCATCGGCCACCCGGCCAGCAAGCCGGCCGCGGCCACGGTCTGACCCGGCGCCTCCCGCGCGGAGGGGGCCACCCTCGGGGGTGGCCCCCTCCGCGTGTCTTCGGGACCGCTCACGCCTCCCGGCTCAGATGGCGGCCGATCACCAGGCGCTGGATCTGGTTGGTGCCCTCGACGATCTGCAACACCTTGGCCTCACGCATCAGCCGCTCGGCCGGGAAGTCCTCGGTGTATCCGTAGCCGCCGAGGACCTGGACCGCGTCGGTGGTGACCCGCATGGCCACATCGGTCGCGAACAGTTTGGCCATGGCGGCCTGCTTGCCGAAGGGACGGCCGGCGTCGCGGCGGCGGGCCGCCGCGAGGTAGAGCTCGCGGGCCGCCTCGGTCTGGGTGGCCATGTCGGCGAGCATGAAGGACAGCCCCTGGAAATCGGCGATGGGACGGCCGAACTGGCGGCGCTGCCGCGCGTAGCCGACCGCCAGCTCCAGCGCCGCCTGGGCGACGCCGACCGCGCACGCGGCTATCCCCAGTCGCCCCGCGTCCAGCGCGGCCAGCGCGATGGGGAACCCCTGTCCCTCCTCCCCGATCCGCGCCTCGGCCGCCACCTCGACCCCGTCGAAACGGACCACCGCGGTGGGCGAGGAGCGCATGCCCATCTTGCGCTCGGGCGCGTCCGCGGCGAGTCCCGCGCTCCCCGCGGGGACGTGGAAGCACGAGATCCCCTTGGCCCCGGAGTCGGGGGCGCCGGTGCGGGCGAACAGTGTGTAGAAGTCGGCGACGCCGCCGTGGGTGATCCAGGACTTGGCGCCGTCGATCCGGTATCCCTGGTCTGTGGCCGCGGCCCGGGTGGCCAGGGCCGCGGCGTCGGATCCCGAGTGAGCCTCGGACAGGCAGTAGGCGCCCAGGCGTTCGCCGCCGATCAGCTCCGGAAGGAGCCGCGCGCGCTGGTTCGGGGAACCGAAGCCGGCCAAGGGGAAACAGGCCAGGGTGTGGACGCTCAGGCCGAGGCCGACCGCCAGCCATCCCCTGGCCAGCTCTTCGACGACCTGGAGGTAGACCTCGTAGGGCTGCCCCCCGCCGCCGTACTCCTCGGGGTAGGGCAGGCCGAGCAGGCCAGAGTGGCCCAGCGTCGTGAACAGATCGCGGGGGAAGAGCCCCTGCCGTTCGTCGACCGCGGCGCGCGGCGCGATCTTCTCCTCGACCAGGGAGACGGTGAGATCGAGCAGGTCGGCGGCTTCCGACGTGGGCAGAGAGCGGTCCACGGCCATGCGTCCTCCCGGACGGTCGCGCCCCAGGGCGCCCGGACGGTTTACTCGGACGTCCGATATTCGGTCGTCCTAGTAAATGGTGACGCGCAGCACTCTATCTCACAATTCGGACGATCTTCCACCCCTGACATCCCCATCCGCCAAAGCCCCCTCCAACGCCTGGAACGTGCGTTCCCACGTCCAATCGCGCACCATCCACGCCCGTCCCCGCCGTCCCATCCGCTCGGCCGCTCCCCTGTCGGCCAACAGGGCGATCAGGCGGTCGGCCACCTCACGCGGGTTCCTCCCGTCCGCGACATAGCCCGTCTCCCCGTGGCGCACCGCCTCGGGTGCCCCACCCGAGGCGCCCGCGATCACCGGCAGCCCGCTCGCCGCGGCCTCCAGGTAGACGATGCCCAGCCCCTCCGGCTCCAGCCCGCCCCGCCGCGTCCGGCACGGCATCGCGAAGACGTCGGCCGCCGCGTAGAACTCCGGCAACCGCGCGTGCGGGTGGCCGCCCGCGAACACCACCTGGTCCGCGACCCCCGCCCAGTGGGCGAGCGCACGCAGCCGGTCACCGTCGGGTCCCTCCCCCACCACCAGCAACCGCACGTCCGGCACCTTCACCCGCACCCAGGTCAACGCCCTGATCAGGGTGTCGACCCCCTTGCGCGGCACCAGCCGAGCCACGCACAGCACGACCGGAGCGCCCCCCAACCCGTAGCGTTCGCGCACGGGCCCGCCGTCGAGGCCGGGACGGAACACGTCGACGTCGACCCCGGGGACGAGCCGGCGCATGCGAGACCGCGCCCCCGGTGGCACGGCGCGCTCCAGCTCGCGCCGGGTGAACTCCCCCAGGTAGGTCAAGACGTCGACCTCGGAGGCGATCCGCCGCACCAGGGCCCCAGTCCCGGGCAGCCGGGCCCACCACACCTCGTGCCCATGGGTGATGGCGACGATCTCGCGGGCCCCCGCGGCGCGCAGCCCCGCCGCCAGGAGGCCCAGCGGGGCCGCCGCCCCGAACACCACGCGCTGGCAACCGTGCTCGCGCAGCAGCCCCGTCGAACGCCGCGCCACGCGCCGGGTCGGCAGCAGCGTCCCCTCCGGATCGCGTACCACCGGGAACGGCAACCGCTGGTCATGACCATGGGCACCGGCGGTGTGCGAGGTGTAGACGACCACGCCGCCGGCCCGGGCCAGGCGCACGGCCAGCTCGTACCCGAACGTCTCGATGCCGCCACGGCGCGGCGGGAAGTCGTTGGTGATCAACAGCGTCCGTTCGGGCATCGCGCCCCGTCCTCCCTCACAGGCGATCGGTGCGCGCCACGCTAGACCCCCGGACGTGTCGGCGTCGTCCCTCCCGCGGGGGAGGCCTCCCCTCCCCCGCGAGGAGGACGGAGGTCGGGCAGGGAACTCATCCCTTGACCGCGCCCGCGGTCAACCCCGCGACCACGAACCTGCGGAAGACCAGCACCAGGATCGCGATGGGCGCGGTCACCGACACCGCGGCGGCGAAGATCGTGCCGTAGGGGACCTCGAAGGTCGTCCCGTACAGGGCGATGCCCACCGGGACCGTGCGGTAGGCGTCCTGGGAGTTGAAGGTCAGCGCCATGAGGAACTCGGTCCAGGTCGCGGTGAAGGTGAAAACCCCCGCGGTGAACAGGCCGGGGCGGACCTGGGGCAGGATCACGGTGAGCACCGTGCGGGTGGGGGAGGCCCCGTCGATGGAGGCCGCGTCCTCCAGCCCCCGCGGCACCGCCAGCATGTAGTTGCGCATGATCCAGATCGCGAAGGGCAGGTTGAACGCGATATAGGGGATGATCAGCCCGGCGTGGGAGTTGAGCAGGCCCAGCTGCCGCTCCACCAGGTAGAGCGGGATCACCACCGCGATCGCCGGATACACCGAGATCATCAGCAGCGCGATCATCAGCGGTCCCCGGCCCCGCATCGGGGTACGCGCCAGGGCGTAGCCCGCGAACGTCGCCAACCCCACCACCACGACGGTCGACACCGAGGCCACGACGACGCTGTTGGCGATGTAGCGCCCGAAACCGACACTGGTGAAGGCGTCCACATAGTTGGCCACCGTCACGTCGGCCGGCCACGGGGACGGCGGGGTGGCGCCGACCTCCGTCGCCGGTTTCAGCGAACCCGCCACCAACCAGTACAGGGGCAGCGCCGTGGCCACGACGAGAACGAGCGCGCCGAGGTTGACCAGGTTGACGACACGGCGCCATCCGTGTCGCGATCGCGTCCTCACGTCACGTCCTCCTTGCCCACCTGTGCCTTGAACGCCCGCAGGAACAGCAGGCACGCCCCGGCCACCAGCAGGCCGGTCGATGCGGCGATGGCCGCTCCAGGGCCGATGTTGAGGTCCTGGAACAGCGTCTTGTACCCCATGACCGCCAGGGACTGGGTCGCGATCCCCGGCCCGCCCCCGGTCAGCACGAAGGGCAGGTCGAACACCCCGAACGCCTGAAGGATGCGGAACAGGATCGCCACCGCGATCGTGGAGCGCAGCTGGGGCAGGGTCACCCGCCAAAACGTCGTCCAGGGGCCCGCCCCGTCCACGTCGGCCGCCTCGTAGACGTCCTGGGGCAGCATGACCAGCCCGGCCAGCACGATGATCGCCACGAACGGGGTGGTCTTCCAGATGTCGGCGACCATCATCCCCGCGATGGCCGAGACGGGACGCCCGAGGATCAACGGGGCCGTGCCGAAGAGGGACTCGAACACCCAGGTGGCCACGCCGTAGGTGGAGTTGTAGATGTAGGCCCACAGCTGGGCCGAGACCACCGTGATCATGGACCAGGGGATGAGGAGCAGCGCCATGATCCACCCCCGCCCCGCCCCCAGACGTTCCAGGACCAGCGCGGCGAGCGTGCCGAGGACGAGCTCGATCGCGACCGTGACCACCGTGTAGAGCACGGTGAACCCGAGCGCGTAGTACCAGTCCCCCGAACCGAGCAACGCCACGTAGTTGCCCAGGGTGAGCGCCTCCACCGCGAACCCGTCGTAGGTGATCCGCACCCGGGCGAAGCTCAACACCAGCGAGAAGACGATCGGGAACAGCGTCACCAGTCCGATGACCAGCAGGGAAGGGCTGGTATAGCCCCAGCCGATCCGCGCCATGCGCCGCTGCATCGCGTCGCGGCGGTCCGGCGCGCCGCCCCGTCCCGCGGGCATCCCCTCGGGGGATCTGCGCTGGGGCGGCACCAGTGCCTCGCCCGCCGTCGTCCTCACAGCGCCACTCCGTCCCGGGCCCGCTCCATACCGGCCGCCATCTCGGCCAGCACCTCCGTGACGTCGCCGCCCCCCTCGACCAGCACGGGGTTGACCGAGGTGTAGACCGCCTTGCTGACTTGCGGATAGTAGGGCGTCCCCGTGGGACGGAGGACGAGTTCGGCGTCGGCCGACAGTCGAAACGTCGGATTGTCCTGGGCCGTCACCTCGGGGTCGGCGAGGACCGCCGCCAGGGTCGGCGTGTAGGGCGACGTGGTGGCCATGATGGTCTGCGCCTCCTCTTGCGCCAGCCAACGCGCGAACGCCAGTGCCGCGCCGAGCTGACGGGTGTGCGGGTTGACGAAGTTGTGCCAGCCGCCGAGCGTGGACAACCGGGAGCGGCCCGACCCGTCGAAGGTGGGGCGCAGGGTCACCCCCACCCTCCCCGCCACCGCCGACCCCTCGGGGTTGCCGGCGGCGCCCCAGGCATAGGACCAGTTGCGCAGAAAGGCGGCCTGGCCGCTGGAGAACGCGGTCATGGCCTGTTCCTCGGCGAAGGTGCCCACCGCGGCCGGTGACACGCCGCGGGCGATGAGCCCGGACATGAACTCCAACGTCTGGCGCCCCGCGTCGGAGTCGACCAGGATCCGCCGCGCGGCGTCGTCCATCAACGCGCCGCCGGCATCGGCCAGCATCTCGGTGAAGTTGCAGGTGAGCGTCTCGGAGGAGGCGCCCTGCCACACGAACCCGTAGCGCACGTCACCGGTCTCGCGCAGCCGCAGGGCCGTGTCGGCCATCTCCTCCCACGTGCGCGGCACGGCCAGGTCGTGCTTGGCGAGCAGATCGGCCCGGTGGTACAGGAAGGCGATGTCGAGGTAGAACGGGAACGCCCACGCCTGCCCCTCGTAGAGGGTCGTCGCGACGACCCGCTCGGGATAGGCCGACCAGAACCCGGGATCGTCCTCCGGTCTGCCCAGGGGCATCGCCAGCGCGTGGTGGGCGAACTGGGGCGGCCAGGCGCAGTCGCCGAGGTAGACGTCGGGCGAGGTGGCGCCGCCGGCGATCTGGGTGGTCAGCGTCGTCCGCCGCACGTCGGTGGTCGGTGGCACCTGGAGGAGGTCCACCGTGATGGTCGGGAAGCGCCGCTGGAAGGCCGCGACGAGGGAGCGTCTCAGGTCGCGGCCCTCGTTGTCGGCGAGTTCCTGGGAGAGCCACTCGATCGTCACCGGGTGGTCGGGGATGGCGGTGCTGCGCCCCTCCATCGGGTTCCGGGTGTCGCCGGCGCACCCGGCCAGACCGGCCGTGGCGAGCAGCGCCCCACCGGCCAGCAGGGATCTCCGCGAGAACTCCATAGAGCTTCCCATCGACGACATCGCGTGACCGCCTCTTCGCAAACGTTGCCACTACGAATGTGGCCCAGTCAACACTCGTGTGGAAGATCCCTGCTCTTCCTATTTTTCGGATGCCCGAATGTCATGCAAGCGTTGCCATGGAGCGCCCTGCGTGATTTCATCCCGGATCATGGCCGCTCTCGCTTGCGCGAGCGGCCTCGCCCCACGCCCGGGGGCACGCCCCGGCCCGATCCCGTCCGTCGTCTCGCGCCCGCGCCCCGGACTACGGGACCCGCGGTGCGCCCCACCGCACAAGGGAACCCATGAGCGACACTTGGTGGCGCAACGCCGTCATCTACCAGATCTACCCCCGTAGCTTCGCCGATACCAACGGCGACGGGGTCGGCGATATCGCCGGGATCACCCGGCGGATCGGCCACCTCGCCTCACTCGGCGTCGACGCGGTGTGGCTGTCCCCGTTCTATCCGTCGCCGTGGGCCGACGGCGGCTACGACGTCGCCGACTTCCGCGACGTCGATCCGCTGCTCGGCACGCTCGCGGACTTCGACGAACTCGTCGCCGCCGCGCACGGGCACGGCATCAAGGTCATCGTCGACATCGTCCCCAACCACACCTCCGAACAGCACCCCTGGTTCCGTGAGGCCCTGGCCGCCCCGCCCGGCTCGCCGGCGCGGGAACGCTACATCTTCCGCGACGGCCGGGGACCCGACGGCTCCCTTCCCCCGAGCAACTGGGAGTCGCGTTTCGGCGGCCCGGCCTGGACCCGGCTGCCCGACGGGCAGTGGTACCTCCACCTGTTCGCCCGTGAGCAGCCCGACCTGAACTGGACCAACCCCGAGGTCCGCGCGGAGTTCGTCGACATCCTGCGCTTTTGGAGCCGGCGCGGCGTGGACGGCTTCCGTATCGACGTCGCGAACTCCCTGTTCAAGGACTTGAACGAGCCCCTGCGCGACGTGGTCGTGATCCCCAAGGGCAGCGGCCTGGAGGACATCGCCGCCAACCCCGACCATCCGCACTGGGACCGTCCCGAGGTCCACGAGGTCTACCGCGAGTGGCGCCAGGTGTTCGAGGAGTTCGATCCGCCGCGGGTGGCGGTCGCCGAGGCGTGGCTGCCCAACGACCGGCTCGTCCGCTACCTGCGGCCCGACGAGCTGCATCAGGCGTTCAACTTCGAGTTCCTGCGCTGCCCCTGGGACGCCACGGCCTACCGCCGGGTCATCGACGCCAGCATCGCCTTCACCGCCTCGGTCGGGACCGTCGCCACCTGGGTGCTGTCCAACCACGACGTGGTGCGCCCGGTCTCGGTGCTGGGCCTGCCCACGGGAACCGATCTGAACGCCTGGCTGTTGAGCGACGGCGCCGAGCCGCCGGCCGACGTGGAGCTGGGACGGCGCCGGGCCCGCGCCGCGGCGTTGCTGGAGCTGGCCCTGCCCGGTTCGACCTACGTCTACCAGGGGGAGGAGCTGGGTCTGCCCGAGGTGGCGGACCTGCCCGCCGAGGTGCTCCAGGACCCGCAGTGGGAGCGCACGGGCCACACCGCCAAGGGGCGTGACGGATGCCGGGTGCCGATCCCGTGGGAGCGGTCGGGGCCGTCGCTGGGGTTCGGTCAGGCGCCCGGCTGGTTGCCGCAGCCGCCCGGGTGGGCGGAGCTGTCGGTCGAGGCCCAGACCGGGGATCCCGGGTCGACCCTGGAGCTGTACCGGACGGCCCTGCGGGTACGCCGGGAGTTCCGCGCCGACGAGTCGTTCGCCTGGGACGAGAAGTACGACGAGGGTGACGTGCTGGCCTTCACCCGCGGTGAGCACGTGCTCGTGCTCGTCAACACCGGTTCCGATCCGGTCACGCTGCCCGACGCCGAGGTGCTGGTGTCCAGCGCTCCGCTCTCCGACGGGACCCTACCGGCCGACACCGCCGTCTGGTTGCGCCGCTGAAGACCATCGCCTTTACATCGTAGATCGCGAAGAGTGACGCGGAAGGGGGCCGGGTCCCGGAACCCGGCCCCCTTCCATCACGGGTCACCCCACCGAGGAGTAGGCCACCACTCCCCTGCGGACGGCGTCCATCGCCGTGCGCGCGGTGGAGCGGACCTTGCTCCCCGCCGGCGCCGCGTCGGCGATCTGGCCGAGCATGTCGACCAGCAGCTTGGCCGCGCGCACGAAGTCGCCGGCCGGCATGTCGGCCTCCTGCAGGATCCGGTCGAGCAGGTCGCCCTTGGCCCACCGGTGGGTGGTCCACACGAACCCCAGGTCGGGCTCGCGCAGGAAGGACACCCGATGGTCGCGTTCGACCTCGTGCAGCTCGCCCCACAGCCGGACCATCTCCGCCAGGGTCTCCTGGGGAGCGCCCGAGGGGATCCGGGGAAAGGCGTCGTCGTTGCGCCGTGACTCGTAGACGAGCGACGACACGCACGCGGCCAGGTCCTCGGGGGACAGGTCCTCCCACAGGCCGCGGCGCAGGCACTCGGCGGCCAGCAGGTCCAGCTCCGAGTAGATCTTGGCGAGCAGGCGCCCCTCGTCGGTGACCGTGTCGCCGTCGAGGTAGCCCAGCCGTTGCAGCACCCCGCACACCCGGTCGAAGGTCCGCGCGATGACGTGGGAGCGTCCCTCGACCCGGCGGCGCAGCCCCTCGGTCTCCTTGCTCAGCCGGAAGTAGCGTTCGGCCCACCGCGCGTGGTCCTCGCGTTCGTCGCACCCGTGACAGGGATGGGCCCGCAACGCCTTACGCAGCCTGGCGATCTCGGGGTCCTCGTGCGCGCCCGTGTCGCGCACGCGCCGCGGGGGCTCGACGCCGATCCCGTCCAGCTTGTTGCGCAGCGACGAGGCGAGGTCACGGCGGGCCTGGGGAGAGCGCACCGAGAAGTTGCGGGGGACCCGCAACCGTCCCGCCGGCTCCACCGGGACCGGGAAGTCCGCGGCGTTGACCCGCTTGGCCTGACGGTTGACGGTGAGCACCAGCGGCGCGGGATCACGGCCGGCCTGCACGCCCGGATCCAGGACCACGGCGAAGCCCGCGTGCCGGCCGGCGGGCACGCGGATGATGTCGCCGACGCGCAGGGACTCCAGGCTGCGCACCGCGTCACGGCGGCGACGCGCGCCCCGGTCGCGTGACGCCTGGGCCTCCCGGTCGCTCAGCTCGCGACGCATCCGCGCGTACTCCATGAAGTCGCCCAGGTGGCAGTTCGCGGCCTCGGCGTAGCCCTCCAGGGCCTCCTCGTGCTTGCGCAGCTGGCGCACCAGGCCGACCACCGCGCGGTCGGCCTGGAACTGGGCGAAGGACGATTCGAGCATCGTCCGGCTGCGTTCCCGGCCCACCTGCCCCACGAGGTTGACGGCCATGTTGTAGGAGGGCTGGAAGCTGGAGTTGAGCGGATAGGTGCGGGTACTGGCCAGGCCCGCGACGGCCTCCGGGTCGGTTCCGGGCTGCCACACCACGACCGCGTGGCCCTCGACGTCGATGCCACGCCGTCCCGCCCGCCCGGTGAGCTGGGTGTACTCACCCGGGGTGAGCATGGCGTGGGTCTCGCCGTTCCACTTGTCCATCTTCTCGATGACGACGGTGCGCGCCGGCATGTTGATCCCCAGCGCGAGGGTCTCGGTGGCGAACACCGCGCGGATCAGCCCGCGCGAGAAGAGCGTCTCGACGATCTCCTTGAACGTCGGCAGCAGCCCCGCGTGGTGGGCCGCGATCCCCCGCTCCAGCGCCGCGATCCACTCGTGGTACCCCAGCACCGCGAGGTCGGCGGGCGGGATGTCGGCGCACTGGCGCTCGGCGTACTCGCGGATCTCGTCGGCCTCGGCGTCGCTGGTCAGCTGCAGCCCCGCATAGACGCACTGGCGCACCGCGTCGTCGCAGCCGGCCCGGCTGAAGATGAAGGTGATGGCCGGCAGCAGGCCGTCCCGGTCGAGCTCGGCGATGATCTGGGCCCGCGTGGCCGGGGCGTGCTTGGAACGCGGGCGGGGAGCGCCGCCGCGCGCCCGCGACTGGGGGTGGCGCCGCCGGTAGGCGAGCTGGGTGATCCGGTCGTCCTCCTGGGCCAGCCGGATCAGCCGTGGATTGACCTGGACCCTCTCTCCGTTGAGGACGATCTCGGCGGTCCGGCCGCCCTGGTCGCGCCGGTCCCGTTTGCGGGTGCGCTTGCGCCCGTCACCCCCTGGACGCTCCTCGTCCGCTCCCGAATCCAGCTCGACGAACAGGTCGTGGATGCGGTTGCCGACCATGACGTGCTGCCACAGCGGGACCGGACGGTTCTCGTCGACGATGACGGTGGTGTCGCCGCGCACCTGCTGCAACCACTGGCCGAACTCCTCGGCGTTGCTCACCGTGGCCGACAGGGCGACCATCCGCACCGACTCGGGCAGGTGGATGATCACCTCCTCCCAGACCGCCCCGCGGAAGCGGTCGGCGAGGTAGTGCACCTCGTCCATGACGACATAGGCCAGCCCGGTGAGCGTCCGCGACCCCGCGTAAAGCATGTTGCGCAGGACCTCGGTGGTCATGACGACGATGGGCGCCTCGCCGTTGACGCTGTTGTCGCCGGTGAGCAGGCCGACGTTGTCGGAGCCGTAACGGCGGACCAGGTCGGTGTACTTCTGGTTGGACAGCGCCTTGATGGGCGTGGTGTAGAAGCACTTGTGGCCGTCGCGCAGCGCCAGGTGGACCGCGAACTCCCCGACCACGGTCTTGCCCGAACCGGTGGGGGCCGCGACGAGCACGCCGTGCCCGCCCTCCAGCGCCTGGCACGCCCTGATCTGGAACTCGTCGAACTCGAACCCGTAGAGGTTCTGGAAGTCCTCGATCGCGGCGCTCGACTCGGCCTGGCGCCGGCGGAACGCGGCATAGCGCGCTGCGTGAGTGCTCATATCGCCCAAGCCTAGGTGGTTTGGGCAGGTGCTGCGGCAAACGGACCTGCTTGGGGCGCCGACGTCCGCCCTGGACCGCAAGAGGCCCGCTCCTCATGGGGCGGGCCGTGCTCGCGGGTCAGTCCGCGTCGTCGGGGGAAACGGTGTTGTTGGGCGAGGGGACCGCCCGTACCGGCACCTCGCCGCGCTGGATCGCCGCCTCCTCGGGAGTCAGGTACTCCTCGGGGATGTCGAACTCGCCGTCCTTGGCTCCCAGGACGAACGCCTCCCACTCGGCGGGGGTGAAGAAGAGAATGCCCTTCTGCGGGTTCTTGCCGTCGCGGACCGCGCGGAAACCGTCGTCGAACTTGGCGACCTCGACGATCGCCTCGGAGTCCTCCCGCGACAGCGACGAACGCATCCACACCGCGTTCGTGGTGTCATGCCACTTCTCGTTCCCCTGCGCCTCCGGTGGGAGCTCGCGGGGCTTCTCCCCACCGGGGATCTGCTCGCTCATCGTGGTCCTCCGTGGAGTGGTCACCGTCGCCGGGGCGGGCCTCCCCGGCTTTCAGGACGACCCTAGCGCCTGGGCGTGATCTCGGGGGCCTCATCGTCGTCGAGTGGAGAGATCTCGTCGTCGGACAGGCCAGCGTAGGGGTCGTTGCTCCCCTTACGCCGGTCGTGCAGGAAGGCGATCAGTTCGGCGAGCTCGAACAGCACCACGACGGGGATTCCCAGCGCCAGCATCGTGAAGGGCTCGCCGCCGGGGGTGGCGATCGCGGCGAACACGAAGGCCAGGAAGATGATCATCCTCCGCCACTTCGCGATGGCGCTGTGCGGCAGGACGCCTAGGAAGTTCAGCAGCACCACGATCAGCGGCAGGACGAAGGCCGCCCCGAACACCAGCAGCATCATGATGATGTAGCTGAGGTAGCTGTCGATGGTGATCATCGGCACCGCGTTGTCCGGGGCGAAGGAGAAGACGACCTCCATGCCCTTTTGGGTGACGAAGTAGGCCAGCGCCGAGCCCGAGAGGAACAACGGGACAGCGGCGGCGACGAAGACGTAGGTGTAACGCTTCTCGTTGCCGCGCAGCGCCGGCGCGACGAACGCCCACAGCTGGTACAGCCAGAAGGGGCAGGAGACGATGATCCCGATGATGATCGCGACCTTGAACTTCAGGAAGAAGGCGTCGAAGATGCCGGTGAAGATCAGGTTGCAGTCCCCGCCCACCCCGCCGCGCACGGCCGCCGGCAGGGCGCAGTAGGGGCGCTGGAGGAAGGACCAGACCGGGTCGAACAGCAGGAAGCCGACACACACGCCGAGCCCGACGAAGATCAGCGCCTTGACGATGCGGTTGCGCAGTTCGCGCAGATGGTCCATCAGCGGCATGCGCCCCTCGGGGTTGGCCTCTCGCCGCTGTCGTCTCACCCGCATGACCGCTTACTCTCTCCGCCAGGTCTGTACCGACACGCGCGGCGCCGCTGTGCGACGCCGCGCCGAACCATTGTGGCCCGTTCGCCCCTTCTGGGCGCCCAGGGGATCATTCCCCGTAGGGCCGCCGGTGGGGCTCACCGCTGTTCTCCACGATGCGCTGGCCCGCGGGAAGCTGCGGGTAACCGTTGTGCTGCGGCTGCTGGGGATGGGGACGCCCCTCCTGGGGGACCCCGTAGGCCTGCTGCGGGCCCGCCTGCTCCTGCGTCGCCCCGGGAGCCTGCTGTTCCTTGGGGGTGTCGTCGTCCTCGCTGAGCCCCTTGGCCTCGGCCTTGAGGATGCGCGCACTGCGCCCCATCGACCGCGCCAGTTCCGGCAGCTTCTTCGCGCCGAACAGCAGAAGGGCGATCACCAGCAGAATGAGGATCTCGCGCGCTCCGATACCACCCATGTCTCAACCTCTCTCCGGGGCGCTACCTGCGCCATCGATGGTACGCCCTGATCGGCGAGTGCTCACCGGGCCTCCGCCCTGACTCGGTCGGTCAGCTCCTGTAGCGCCGCGTAGCGCGGTTCCAGCTCGGCCCTGGTGAGCGCGACCTGCTCCTCCAGCCTCCGTACCTGCGCCAGCAGCCGCAGGAGCAGGACGACCAGGACGGACAGGCCACCGAGGGCGGCGAGGAGAAGACCGATCATGACGAGCACGTTTCGAGCCTACTCGCTCATTCCGGAAACGTCAGTGCGCCCTGGGTCGGAGACGGCCACCGGACGGGAAAGGTAAGGCCGGCTTCCTCGCGTTTTCCCTCCTCGTTCACCTGACGGAACATCTGGGGCCGGCCCGGCGGAGCTCAGGGGAGATAGGCCCCTAGCGCCTTCCCGGCCTCCTCGCGCACCTGCTCGGCGACCTCCACGGGCGCCACGACGCGAGCGTCGGGCCCCAACCGCAACGCCAGGCGGCGCGCCCACGCCGGCACCGGGGTGCGCAGCGTCGCGCGCAGCCACCCGCCGTCCAGTTCGCGCAGCCCCTCGCAGACGTACTCCTCGGCGACCCAGCGGCCCGCCGGGGAGAGGTCCAAGGTGACGAACGTGTCATGGGGAGAGGGCGGCAGCAGCCCTCCCTCCAGGTCACGTCCGTGCACCCCCTCGGGGACCTCGGCCGCGACCGGCAGCACGGTGAGGTCCAGCACCCGGTCCAACCGGAAGAGGCGGACGTCCTGGCGCAGCCGGCACCATCCTTCCAGGAACGGGTGCCCCTCCTGCACCAGAAGGCGGATCGGATCGACCTCGCGCTCGGTCACCTCGTCCTGGTAGCTCGACAGGTAGCGCAGGTGCACCCGGTGGCCGCCCCGGAGCGCCTCGTCGGCGCGGCGTTGCACGTCACGCACCTCGTCGCTGATCTCCAGGCGCACGTCCACGGCTTCGGTCAGCCGCTCCACGGGGGCGCCGGCCGCCTCCCTCAGCTTGGTCTCGACGCGCTTGAGCGCGTCGCTGTCGGCGATGCCGGGGAGTTCTCCGAGCAGGTCGCGCAGCAGTTCGACGCCGATGACGAGGCTGGCGGCCTCGTCCGCGGTCAGCCGCAGCGGCTTGGCCAGCGTGTCGGCGTTGGCGATGATGATCTCGCCGGTCTGCTGCGCCGCCTCGATGTCGACGTCGATCAGGTCACCGGGGGTGTAGCCGGGCAGCCCGCACATCCACAGCAGACCCAGGTCCTTGATCACCTGCTTCTCGCTGAGCCCGAAGTGCTCGGCGACCTCGGAGACGCGCACGTCGTGGCTGAGGGCGTAGGGCACCAGCATCAGCAACCGGCGCAGCTGCTCGGAGGAGGCGGCTGCGCGCCGGGGAGCGGCCGCGTGGAGCTCACGCGCGGCGGGCGCCTCGGCCTCGACGTCCCCGAGGTCGCGCTCGGCCACCGCCCGCAGGTGGGCGGCGATCGCGGCGCGGGCCTCGTCGGGTTCCACGACCTCCACCCGGGCCCCGTAGCCGGCGACGTCGGCGACCAGGCCGGCCGGGTCGGTGTAGGGGTACTCCAAGACGTCCCAGCCGGGTTCGCCCACCGAGTGGTCGCCGGGCAGGATCCGGTGCGCGCGACGGCGCAGCTCGTGCGCCGCGTCCGCGCGCACCCGCAGCACCGCCACCCGGTCGGGGCCGGACTCTTGCAGACGCACCATCGACCGCACATCGGCGTCGGCGGGGACCTCGACCGGCGGGCCGCTGGTGACCACCCGCACGTCGCCGACGATGCGGCCCAGCCGGAAGACCCGGCGCGCCCCGCGGCCCCGGTCGTGGCCGGCCACGTACCAGCGGCCCCGGAGGTTGACGACGCCCCACGGTTCGACCTCGCGGCGCGTCACCTCCAGGTCGGGCTTGCGGTAGTCGAACACGATCGGGCGCCGGTCCCGAACCGCCTGCCACACCGGCAGGAAAGCGGGTTCGTCGGTGGCCAGGACCGGGGCGACGCTGGGCGCGGCGTCGTCGTGGACGGGCACGCCCGCGGCGCGCAACTTCATCAGCGCGTTGGCCGCCTCGCTCCCCAGCGCGGCGTGCCGCCAGGCCCGCGCCGCCAGGCCGAGGACGGCGGCCTCGTCGGGGCGCAGCTCGATCTCGGCCAGTTCGTAGTCGGCCCGGGAGATGCGGTACCCCTCCTCGTCGCTCCAGACGTCTCCTCCGCCCATCTCGATCGGGATGCCGCTGTCGCGCAGCTCCTTCTTGTCCCGCTCGAACATGCGCTTGAACGCCGCGTCGCTCTCGGCCTTGGAATAGCCCGGCACCGTCGCCCGGATCTCCTGCGCGGTGAGGAAGCGCCGCGTGGCGAGCAGGCAGATCACCAGATTGAGCTGCCGTTCGGTCTTCTCCTGCGACATCGTGCCGTGCCCTTCCAGCATTGTCGTCAATCGCGCGGGTCCGCCGCGCCCGCACTCGGCAAGACGGTACCGTGCCTGCGTGATCAGATGGCGTGAAGGCGAAGTCAGATCGGTCCGGCGCGAGTGGCCCGGTGCGGCGGAGCTGGAGGTGACGCTGGAAGGGACCCGTGAGGGGTGCCGCGCGCTGGCCTACACCTCGCTCGTCGGACTCCCCCGGCCCGGCGACCGCGTCCTGCTCAACACTAACGCGCTGGCCCTGGGCCTGGGAACCGGCGGTTACGCCCTGGTCGTGGCGATCCCCGACCGGCTGCCCCCCGACCCGCCCCGCGGCCCCGGCCATCTCGTCAAGGCCCGCTACACCCCGTTGCAGGCCACCGTGCTCGGCGCCGACGAGCAGGACTCCCCCCATCACGCCGTACTCCGCGACGCCGACGGGATCGAGGCCATGCCGGTCGTCACCGCCGACCTGCACTCGGCGCTGCCGGCGATCCTCGCCGGGATCGAGCGGGAGCGCCCCGGCAGCCGCGTCGTCTACGTCATGCTCGACGGGGGCGCGCTGCCCGCCTGGTTCTCCCGCAGCGCGGCCGAGCTTCGAAGCTCCGGGAGGCTCACGGCCACCGTCACCGTCGGACAGGCCTTCGGTGGCGACCTCGAAGCCGTGACCACCCACACCGGACTGCTGGCGGCCCGGCACATTCTGGGCGCCGAGATCACCGTGGTGGCGCAGGGGCCGGGCAATCTGGGCACCGGCACGCCGTGGGGCTTCTCCGGGGTGTCCACGGGCGAGGCCGTCAACGCCGCGGCGGTGCTGGGCGGGCGGCCCGTGGCGTCGCTGCGTGTCAGCGAGGGCGACGCGCGCGAGCGCCACCACGGCCTGTCCCACCACAGCCTCACCGCCTACGGCCGGGTCGCGCTGGCCCGCGCCGAGGTGGTCGTCCCCCGGTTGCCGGGGGAATTCGGCGAACGGGTGCGCGCGCAGGCGGCGGTGCTCGGCGAGCGGCACACGCTGGTCGAGGTCGACGTGGAGGGCCTGGAGGAGGCCCTGCTGGAACTGCCGGTGCGGCTGTCGACCATGGGGCGCGGTCTGGCCGAGGACCGCGCCTACTTCCTCACCGCCGCCGCGGCGGGCCGCCACGCCGCCCGGCTCCTCGCCGCCACGACCTGACCCGCCTCGGCGCCGCGGACGGGGCCCGCGGCGCCGGATCCGCTACTCGCCGTCGGGCGACGCCGACGCCTCGGGTTCGGCGGAGGCCTCGGGCTGGTCGGAGGGTTCGGGGGCCGGCTGGGTGTCCACGGCGCCGAGGATGTCCACGACGAAGACGAGCGTGCCCGCCGGAGAGCCGCTGGCCTCGGCGTTCTCGCCATAGGCGAGGTCCTCGGGGATCACCAGCATGACCCGGCTGCCCACCTTCTGGCCGACCAGCCCCTCGTCCCAGCCCTGGATGACCTGGCCGACACCGATCGCAAACGTCGCGGGGGTGCCGTCGCGGGTCCAGGTGGAGTCGAAGACCTCGCCGTCGTTCCAGGTCACGCCGGTGTACTGGACGACGAGCTGCTGGCCGGACTCGACCTCGGGCCCCTCCCCCTCGACCAGCTCGACGGTTTCGAGCTCCTTGGGCGGGTCGGCGTCGGGGATCGTGATGTCGGGCATGGCCCGTCCGGCGTCGGCCGCGGTCGGCAGGTCGCCTCCGCCGTCGGTGGTCTGCTCACCGGGGACGACGTCGCCCTTGCCGTAGCGGCCGCGGATGTCGAGGACCGACACCGACGTGGTGCCCTCCTCCGAGGGCTGGCCGGTCGTGGGGTCGCTGGGCGGGAAGACGTAGACGACCCGGCTGCCGACCGGCTGGTCGATGAGGTCGGCCGTCAGCTCCTCGGTCATCTGGCCGAGCTGGAGGAGCATCGGGGCACCGGTCTCGTAGGTCGACTGGACCTTCTCCGTCTTCCCCTTGCCGGTCCAGTCGTAGTCGACGATGTCGACGAGCAACATGTCGTCGGAGCGCACCAGCTCGCTCTCGCCCTCGCCCTTGTGGACCACCCCGGAGATCTGCTCCTTGGGCGGGTCGATGTCGGGGAAGGACACCTCGGGCTCCTCGCCGACCGGACCGGTCGCGGTGGGCAGGCGCTCGTCGAGCTGCTCCTCGTCCGACTTCAGAAATGCGGGCGTCCGCCAGTCCTCTGGAATGACGCCGCAACTGGAGGCCCCCAGCATCAGGGCGGAGAGCGGCACCACGAGGGCCGCGGCGGCACGTCGACGCATATTGTCACTACCTCAAGAGTCCGGTATGGGAATCCCCGACACACTATCGAAGAAGCCAGGATGACCCCAGCCGGTAAGAGGCCGGTAAGAGGGGGCGCCCGGCGGGCGTCCCCTCGACGACCGGCTACATGCCCGCGATGAGCTTCTCCACCCGCTCGTCGACGGACTTGAACGGGTCCTTGCACAGCACCGTGCGCTGCGCCTGGTCGTTGAGCTTGAGGTGGACCCAGTCGACCGTGAAGTCGCGCCGCTTCTCCTGGGCCCGCCGGATGAACTCGCCGCGCAACCGGGCGCGCGTGGTCTGCGGCGGGACCGACTTGGCCTCGAAGATCTTCAGGTCGCCGACGACCCTCTCCATCTGGCCGCGGCGCTGCATCAGGTAGAACAGCCCGCGGTCGCGGTGGATGTCGTGGTAGGTGAGGTCCAGCTGGGCGATACGCGGCGAGGACAGCGAAAGACCGTGCTTGGCCCGGTAGCGCTCCAGGAGCTGGTACTTGGCGACCCAGTCGATCTCGCGGGCCACCAGGTCGAGGTTGCCGGTGTCGACCGCGTCGAGGGTGCGCTGCCACAGTTCCAGCACGCGCTTGCCGGTGGCGTCGGTTCCGTGGCGGTCGACGTAGGTCTGGACCTTCTCCAGGTATTCGCGCTGGATCTCCAGAGCGCTGGCCTCGCGCCCGTTGGCCAGGCGCACCTTGCGCCGGCCGGTCATGTCGTGGCTGACCTCACGGATCGCCCGGATCGGGTTCTCCAGCGTGTAGTCGCGCATGATCACGCCGGCCTCGATCATCCGCAGCACGAGGTCGGTCGAGGCCAACTTGAGCAGCGTGGTGGTCTCGCTCATGTTGGAGTCGCCGACGATGACGTGCAGGCGGCGGAAGCGCTCGGCGTCGGCGTGGGGCTCGTCGCGCGTGTTGATGATGGGACGCGACCGGGTCGTCGCCGAGGAGACCCCCTCCCAGATGTGCTCGGCGCGCTGGCTGACGCAGTACAGGGCGCCCCGCGGGGTCTGGAGCACCTTGCCGGCCCCGCAGATGAT
This sequence comes from Marinactinospora endophytica, assembly GCF_054780875.1. Lineage (NCBI taxonomy): Bacteria > Bacillati > Actinomycetota > Actinomycetes > Streptosporangiales > Nocardiopsidaceae > Marinactinospora > Marinactinospora endophytica. The sequence goes on from NZ_BAAGVM010000013.1 coordinate 136,543, forward strand.
CTGACGGGTGACCAGGAAGGGGATGAGGATGTCGGCCAGCCGGCCGAACTCCCCGTGCCGTCCGACGAGGTAGTTCTCGTGGCACCCGTAGGAGTTGCCGGCCGAGTCGGTGTTGTTCTTGAACAGGTAGATCTCGCCGGCGATGCCCTCTTCGTGCAGACGCTGCTCCGCGTCGACCTGCAACCCCTCGAGGATGCGCTCGCCCGCCTTGTCGTGGGCGACCAGGTCGAGCAGGCTGTCGCACTCGGGGGTGGCGTACTCGGGGTGACTGCCGACGTCGAGGTAGAGCCGGGCCCCGTTACGCAGGAAGACGTTGCTGCTGCGCCCCCACGACACGACGCGGCGGAACAGGTAGCGCGCCACCTCGTCCGGAGACAGTCTGCGCTGCCCCCGGAACGTGCAGGTGACGCCGTACTCGTTCTCCAGACCAAAGATGCGACGTTCCACGTGGCCTCAACTCCCGTCCCACGTCACCGCAGGTGGCGCCCTGCGGCGCTCCACCAACCCACACTATTGCCCGGGCTCCCCCACCGCCATGGGCCGCGCATGACCGGTTCCTCCCGGTCGCGCGGGCGGTGCGGGGAGCGGGGAAAACGGGCGGGCGCCGGCCGGGCCCTCTGCCCGACCGGCGCCCGCCCGTCCCGGTCACGTCCGCCTCCCTCACGTCTCGGTGTCGCCGGATTCCTCCGGCCGCGTCCCCGAGGCGCGCGACTCGGCGATGAGGCGGTTCAGGCGCTCGCCCTGGACGCGGCGGAACTTGCGGTGTTCGCGCGCCCGGTCGAGCACCGCCACCTCCAGGCTGGCGGCCTCCAGCTCACGCCGTTCGCCGTTCTCGTGGGACAGCGCGTGCATCGCCGTGGCCAGTGCCGTGGCGAGCGGGGCCTCGCCGTCGTAGCGCTCCTTGAGCGCGCTGGTGACCCGTTCGGCCGATCCGCCCATGGCGACGAAGTCGCGTTCGTCGACCACGGAGCCGTCGAAGGTGATCCGGTAGATCTGGTCGGCCTCGGGGGTGTCGCCCACCTCGGCGACGACGATCTCGACCTCCCAGGGCTTGTTGCTCTCGGTGAACACCGCGCCCAGCGTCTGGGCGTAGGCGTTGGCGAGCATCTGACCGGTCACGTCACGCCGGTCGTAGGCGTAACCGTGGGAGTCCGCGTAGCGGACCCCCGCCAGCCGCAGGTTCTCGAACTCGTTGTAGCGGCCGACGGCGGCGAAGGCGATGCGGTCGTAGAGCTCGCTGATCTTGTGGAGGGTCCGGGACATGTTGTCCGCGACGAACAGGATCCCGCCGTCGTAACGCAGGACGACGGCGCTGCGGCCCCGCGCGATTCCCTTACGCGCGTAGTCCGCCTTGTCCTTCATGATCTGTTCGGGCGAGACGTAGAACGGCATCGACACCGCGGAGTTTTCCTTTACTGGTCGGTCCGGCGGCCCGGGTCGCGGGCCGCGACGGGAAGGGGGACGGGGCTCAGCTCAACGGCGCGGTGGGACCGTCGGGGCGCTGGGAACGACCGGTGACGACGGTGTCGGCCAACTCGGCGACCTCGTCGGCCGGCAGCCGCCGATGCCCGTCGTCGGTGATGACGTCGACCAGCGGGTAGATCCTGCGGTGCACGTCGGGCCCGCCCGTGGCGGAGTCGTCGTCGGCGGCGTCGTAGAGCGCCTGCAACGCCACCAGGGCCGCGTCCTCCTCGGAGAGGTCGTCGCGGTAGAGCTTCTTCAGCGATCCCCTGGCGTAGACCGAGCCGGAGCCGATGGAGTGGTAGCGGTGTTCCTCGTACCGGCCGCCCACGGGGTCGTAGCTGAAGATCCGTCCCTCGCCGCGCGGCTCGTCGTAGCCGACGAGCAGGGGGACCACGACGAAGCCCTGGAGGGCCATGCCGAGGTTGCCGCGGATCATCGAGGCCAGCCGGTTGGCCTTGCCCTCCAGCGACAGCGGCCGGCCCTCGCGCTTCTCGTAGTGCTCCAGCTCGACCTGGAAGAGCCGGGCCAGTTCGATGCCGATGCCGGCCGACCCCGCGATGGCCACCGCGGAGAACTCGTCCGCGCGGAACAGCTTGTCCATGTCGCGGTTGGCGATGACGTTGCCGGAGGTCGCCCGGCGATCGCCCGCCAGCAGCACGCCCCCGGGGAAGGTCAGCGCCACGATGGTGGTGGCGTCGGGGGTGAGGTGGGAGGAGTCGCCCTGTGGCAGGTTGCGCCGCCCCGGGAGCAGGTCGGGGTTCACCTGGGCCAGAAAATCGATGAACGACGACGTTCCCGGGTTCATGAACGCTGCGGGCAGCCGTCCGCCGATTCCGAACGCTTCAGACACGCGACTCCCTTCGGTGGCGCCCCAGCCCTGGTTGAGGGGCGAGCGGGGCGCGGTGGGTGGTTGTAGTCATCTGGTGTTCTGACCCTACTGAGCCCGCCGTACGGGCGTGTAGCGGCCGATGGCCTTCTCGCTGTGGGCGAACTGCCCCGGCGCGGGCGGGCCCGGGGTCGCGGCCCGCCCGCGCCGGTCCGCGGGCCGGGCGCGGCGGGCCGGGCGTGGGCTACTGGCCACCCTTCTGGACGAACTGGCGGACGAAGTCCTCGGAGTTGCTCTCGAGCACCTCGTCGATCTCGTCGAGGATGTCGTCGACGTCCTCCGACAGCTTCTCGTTGCGCTCCTGGACGTCGCTGCCCGCCTCGACTTCCTCGACCTCCTGGTCGGTGCGGTTCGCGTGCTTCTGGCCGCCGGTGTCCTTCGTCGCCATCTCCACAACCTCCCTATTCGGGGTCTCGCCCCTTATATTGGCCCAACCCAGGTCCGCTCAACCTTGATCGTGGCCGCTGTTTTGTCACGGGACGTGAAAGAGCCGTGTGACCTCGCCCCTTCCCACCTCCGCCGTGGCCGTGGACCGGCGTGTCCTCCGTGAGGTTGTGGACAAGACGTCCACAATTGGACGGGGATCCGGGCGCCCGTCCGGCCATAGCGGTGTACAGGGCGCCCACCGCGCCGGCCGGGTGGCCGGCGCGGGTGTGCAAGGGGGGATTCGATCATGATCAAGCGCGGCAAACCGGGCAAGGACGGGAACGTCAAGGTGACCTTCTCGCTGCCCCTGGAGGAGCAACCCGGCCCGGTCTCGGTGGTCGGCTGCTTCAACGAGTGGGACCCGCACGCCCACCCGCTCACCCCGCGCTCCAACGGCAAGCGCAGCGTGGTGGTCACCGTGCCGTCGAGCTCGACACTGCACTTCCGCTATCTGGCGGACAACGGCGTGTGGTTCGACGACCACGACGCCGACGCGGTGCACGAGGACGGGGGCCGACTGCACGTGTGAGACCGCCGCGGACACGCCAAGGGCCGCACGGACCGTTCTGCCCGGTCCGTGCGGCCCTTGGCGTGGTCGTTCGGGCGGCTCAGCGGCGCTCGCCGGTGAGGGCCGCGACGAGGTCACTGGCCGTCGGCGAGCGGTCGAGCAGCGCGCCGACGTGTTCCCTGGTGCCCCGCAGCGGCTCCAGGGTGGGCACCCGCTGGAGCGAGTCGTGGCCGGGCAGATCGAAGATGACGGAGTCCCACGAGGCCGCCGCGACGGAGTCGGCGTACTTGTCCAGGCACCGCCCCCGGAAATAGGCGCGGGTGTCCTCGGGCGGCTCGGTTATGGCGCGCTCGACCTCCTCCTCGTCGAGGAGGCGTTCGATACGGCCGCGGGCGACCAGCCGGTTGTACAACCCCTTGTCCGGACGCACGTCGGAGTACTGGAGGTCGACGAGCTGGAGACGGTGGTGGTCCCAGTCGAGACCGTCGCGTTCGCGGTAGCCCTCGAGCAGTTTGAGCTTGGCCACCCAGTCGAGCTCACCGGCCAGGCGCATCGGATCGTCGGCGAGGCGGTCCAGGGTGCTGCCCCAGCGCTCCAGCACGTCGGCGGTGTCGGGGTCGACGTCGGTGCCGAACCTGTCCTCGACGTACTTGCGGGCCTGGTCGAAGTACTCGCGTTGGAGTTGGAGCGCGGTCATGCGGCGGCCGTCGCGCAACCGCACCGCGTGGGTGAGCGTGGGGTCGTGGGAGATGGCCCGCAGGTCGGCCACCGGGGTCTCCAGTGACAGGTCGACCCCGATGAACCCGTCCTCGATCATCGCCAGCACGATCGCCGTGGTGCCGAGCTTGAGATAGGTGGAGATCTCGCTCATGTTGGCGTCGCCGATGATGACGTGCAGCCGCCGGTACTTGTCGGGGTCGGCGTGCGGCTCGTCTCGGGTGTTGATGATGGGGCGTTTGAGCGTGGTCTCCAGCCCCACCTCGACCTCGAAGAAGTCGGCGCGCTGGCTGATCTGGAAGCCGGAGTCGCGGCCGTCGGCCCCGATGCCCACCCGGCCGGCACCGCAGATGACCTGCCGGGAGACGAAGAACGGCACGAGGTGCCGCACGATCTCGCCGAAGGGGGTGGACCGGCGCATCAGGTAGTTCTCGTGGCAGCCGTAGGAGGCACCCTTGTTGTCGGTGTTGTTCTTGTAGAGCTGGATCGGGTCGATCCCGGGGACGGCCCCGGCCCGGCGCGCGGCATCGGCCATGACCCGTTCACCCGCCTTGTCCCACAGCACGGCGTCGCGAGGGTTGGTGACCTCGGGGGCGGAGTACTCGGGATGGGCGTGGTCGACGTAGAGCCGTGCGCCGTTGGTCAGGATGACGTTGGCCAGTCCGAGATCCTCGTCGGTGAGCTGGGAGGGGTCGGCGACCTCCCTGGCGAGGTCGAACCCGCGGGCGTCCCGCAACGGGTTCTCCTCCTCGAAGTCCCAGCGGGCCCTGCGCGCCCGGGCGGCCGAGGCCGCGAGGTAGGCGTTGACCACCTGGGTGGATGTCACCATCGCGTTGGCACCAGGGTTGCCGGGCACGGAGATCCCGTACTCGGTCTCAATGCCCATAATCCGCCGCACACTCATGCCTTGAAGAGTATCCTTCGGGATCCCTCCTTGAACGTGAAGAAGCGGAATTGTGGCCGCGCCACTTCCCCCTTGCCGCCGCCTGGCCACCCTTCGGCACGCATTCGTCCGTGTGGGACGGGCGTGTCCCGTCCTTTCGACCTCGCAGGAGGGCCGGCCGCCGGCTGGAGAGCCGGGGAGCGCGCCGAACGGGGACGGGAGGCGTCCTCGGCCGCCGTCCGGCACCCGCCTTCACGAGGGACAAACGGATAAACGGGAGAAATAGCGACAAAATATTATTTCCCATGAAAACCCCTGGGTCGGGAAACGCCCTCCAGGACGCTCCCCCTCCCCGCGAAGCCACCCCGGGAGAGGACCGTCCAACCGGGTGGTGGCAGCGCCGAAGCGGCCTGGCGGGCACGCCGCGCACCGGATCGTCGGCCGTCGCCGGCCAGGCGGCCGTGGGCGTCCGCCCGGCCCGTCCGGCCCCGCCCTCGCGCCGTCTCGTCCGGAGGGCCCTGTCGCCGGCCCTCGAACGCAGGCGGGAACCACCGCGGGGTGAGAGCGACGGGCGGCCAAGCGCGGACGTCAACGGTGGCCACGTCGATTACGGGTCTGGGGGTTTCACCCGGGACGCCTCAGCTATCCGAAGATCTTGTCCTCTTCCGGCAGGCTTCGCAGCGCACCGGCCTACAGAGGACGACGCAAAGCCGACCATGCCATGCCCACCATGCTGTCCCTACCGACACAGTTACAGCAAAACCCCTGCCGGGTACACCGGGCAGGGGTTCTTGAATGCCTGCTTAGCTCAGGCTGGAGAGCCCTCGCTAGCAGCGAAGGGCCCGAGCGTCGCGTGATGTCGGAGACGCCTGGTCCTGTCAACGACTGGAGCCGTGGCAGCGGTCTCGGGCACTGAGGGATCACACCTGGGCGGCCAGGGCCTTCCAGTAGGCGACGTCGGCCGCCCGGTTGAAGTAGGCGTTGGTGCACACGTCGTACAGACCAGCGCCCGAGGTGCTGTTGGTCTCCAGGAAGCTGCCGTTGTCGTAGAGGTTCCACAGCAACAGGACGTCCCCCAGGCGCACCGACTGGTCCAGGGTGCCGGAGGTCTGAGCCAGGATCCGCCAGCGGCCGGTGCCCTGAGCCCGGTCCCTGCCCGGTGAGGTGGAGACGTCATACTTGCCGCCGGACTGCTTCTGAGCGTCGGACGCATGCCCGTTGGTGTCGAGGTACCCGCCGTCGTCCTGGTAGAGGTTGCGCAGGTAGATCACATCCCCGCTGTTCACCAACGACCCGGCAGCCTTGCCTGTGGCCGACAGAACCTCCCACGTGCCGGTGCCAGCACCTCGGGTGGGCGTGTCCGCGGTGGAGACTCCGTACTTGGCGGGGGCGGGGCGGTGCCCGTTGGTATCGAGGTACCCGCCCGCCCAGTTGTTGTACCCGTTCTGCAGATGGATGAGGCCGCCGTACCTGATTTCGTTCGCCATAGAATTCCTCTCCCAAGCAGAAAACAAACAGCATTGTGACAATGCGCCCATGACTCAAACTTGCACGCCAACAAGACCACTGTGCCAGCAACCAATCCCCACGCACACCTTTTTCCATGAAAACATATAATCTTCCCAATTCCAGACACGCCCAACCCTTCCCCAAGGAGGACCGAAAATGAAAATGCACCAAAAGCCACTATTGCCCCCGAAGGCATAACTTAGACGAATAAGGACCGCGGAAGTAGATACACCCAAGAAGCAGACATCTAAGCAACTCGAAGAATCGCCAGCAGTACAGATGCACCAGCATCGGATAAATCTTCCCAAACCCTCATACGCCGCGCCCTGGAAAACCTTGCAGAAGCGCACTAAACACCCTCCCGACCTGCCCACGACTCCGTCTCTAAGCTCCGGAAGGTGACCTATGGCCGGTCGAGGCCCCGCACCGAAGGTCCCCAACCGCCGAGCACGGCGCGACTCCGAGTCCGCCCCGCAGCCCCTTCTCCGTTTCGAGCACGTCGAGCCTCCAGAGCTGTCCGACTTCCGGCTGCACGACGAGGAGGAGTTGGTCGAGTACCAATGACCCGAGCGGACCCGGGAGTGGTGGGACCGGTGGCGCAATAGCGCCCAGACCGAGCACTTCTCCTCGACGGATTGGCAGTTTCTCCTCGACACCACTCTTCTCCACGACCGACTGTGCTCCGGGGAGACCACGGTGGCCGCCGAGCTGCGGCTGCGGGTCACCAAGTTCGGCGCGACGGTCGAGAACAGGGCGAGGTTGAGAATGCAGTTCGCCGCCGCGGACGAGGCCGGCGCCAAACACCCCACCCCCGCTGGCAAGTCCGCGCGGGAACGGCGCGGTGCGCACATGGGGGTCGTCCGCGGCCTTCCCGCGAAGCCAAAGGACGCAGAGCGAGCTTGACCAAGGGGTGATAGCCCATCCCCTGGAAGCCGAACGTCCCCGGCGAGGTCCCCACCCTCGGATACAGGTGATCGACTGGATCGCCGAGATGCTCGCCGCCCCCGATCGGGCCCACTACCAGCCCTTCGTTCTGTACTCCGAGCAAGAGGACTTCATCTTGAAGTTCTACGAGCTCGATCCGCGCACCGGCCGTCGCCGGTACCGGCGCGCGGTGCTGTGCCGGCCCCGAGGGTGGGGCAAGAGCCCCTTGTTGGCGGCGATCCCGATCGTGGAGGCGCTCGCCCCGATCTACCCGGACGGGGGGACGCCGAAGGGCAGCCGGTCGGCAAACCGTGACCCGAGGTGCGCACGCCGTTGGTGCAGATCGCGGCGGTCTCCGAGACGCAGACGAAGAACACCTGGTCACCACTGCTGGAGATGCTCCAGGGACCGGTACTGGACGCCTACCCCGGGCTGGAACCGCTGGAGGGTTCGTCAACCTGCCCAAAGCGGGCAGGATCGAGCCGATCACCAGCAGCGCGCGGACGATCAAGGGCAATCGGCCGATCTTCGCGGTCCTGGACCAGTCCGAGGAGTGGGTCCGCTCCAACCGCGGCACCAAGTTGGCCGAGACCATCCGGATCAACGCCGCGAAGACCGACGGGACCTTGCTGGAGTCCCCCAACACCTACGCCCTTGGTGAGGGCAGCGTCGCGGAGATGTCCGCGCGGGACTGGCACCGCATCCTCGAAGGTCGCGCCCTTGACAACGGAATGTTCTATGACATCCGCGAGGCCCCGCCGGACACCGGCCTCTACGACCATGACGAGCTCCGCCAGGCCCTGGCCTACGTCTACGGCGACAGCGCGGACGTCAACGGTGGCCACGTCGATCTGGATGCCCTGATCGGCACGATCATGGACTCCTCCACCGACCCGCAGACCGCGCGGGCGGACTTCCTCAACCAGGCCGCTCACGCCCGAACTCGTATCCATCCCAGCCTGAGTGGGGTGCGCGCCGACGCGAGAACCGCGCCCGGGCCGACGGTGACACGGTGAACGCCGGGGCTCGACGGCGCGATCCGCGACGACAGCACGGTGCCCGTCCGCGGATCACCCCTTGCCACTGGCGGAGCAACCGGCACCGGATCATGATGGCCGCGGTGAGTTGGAGCAGTCCGCATTGATTGCCCACGCTCTCGGCATCCCCGCACGGCTGCACACCGGATGGGGCAGGAACACGCCGGAAACCTCTGTGGCCGTGTCCGCGGGGGCAGAGCTGTTCCGCCACCGCCCCGGACGGCTCTCGGTCATCCGCGCCCGCTACCGGGCCGACGCCGAAGCTACGAGCCTTTCGACTGGGCGTGCGTCCCCTTCGGGATGGAACACCCCACCTACCTTCAGCAGGTCTCCGAGCAGGCGTCGCGCCTCCCCCGGGTGCGGCGGGTCGTCGTGCCACAGCGGGGGCGGGGATGACGCTCGCCGCGATCCTGCGCGGCCTGAACGCCGCCGGCAGCCCCTCCCCAGTGCTCGACGTGCGGGTCGGCGGCGACCCCACCCGGATCCTGAACCGGTACGCGCCCGGATGGGAGAACCGCGCCAGGCTCGTGGACGCCCAGGACGGCTTCGACACCGCAGCCGGCAACGCGCTCGGTGACCTGCGCCTGGATCCGCACTACGAGGCCAAGTCCCTGCCCTTCCTCCGGGAGGGCGACCTGCTGTGGGCGGTCGGCATCCGCGCCTCCGCCCTCACCTGAAAGACGTTCCCGGCAGGCACCAGGAACACCCAACACCAGGCGGGGCGCAGCATCCTCGCCATCACCACACCGCCTGCGATCCCCGCCGGGCGACCAACGTGTCCTCCAGCGTGTGGCTCCACCACCCCCACTCCTCTCCCCGGGTGGATGTCGAGCCCGCTGGAGGACACCCCTCCCCTCGCCTGCGCCTAGGAGGACAGCCCCATGAGCACGCCGCTGATCACCGTCGCCAACGCCGACGACGACACCCGCCGCCGCGCCGTCGAGGCCCTCATCACCAGGGCGTGCAGATCCAGGCCGCCATCCTTCATGACGAGGCCCCGGGCATCCCGAGTGCGCCCGGGCGTGACTTCGCCGGTGTGGTGCTCGGAACGGGACTCGCCGTGATCTTCGGCGCGCTGACCGTCTACCTGACCTACCTCGGCGGCCGGTGGATCGCCGCGACTGTCCTCAGCGCCCTGTTCAGCCTCGTCGGCCTGGTCGAAATCGTTGTCTCCCTCACCGAGTAGGAGCCACGGCCGATGTTAACGAGCGTGAACATGTCAGTGATCCCGCCGCGATACGCGCTCCGACCACCGCTCTCGCCTCGACAACGGGCGCACATCCGGAGGAGACGGTGGGAAACCCCGGCAACGTGTAGTTGCGCAGGGGCCGTCGCGGACTCCGGTAGCCAGATGCTTAGCGCCTCCATGGCGTTGGTGAGGCTGCTGCGCTGCTGGGTTCGGCTGGCTCGGCTTGGTGTTGACGGCCGCGAAAATGTCCGTGCGCAGACGCAGGAGACAGACGCGCAAAAGGCCCCGTGGTGAGGAAAGCGGAGCCCGGTACCGCGGTTCAGCGGGTCGGGGTCTTGGCGGCCTCCTCGGGGGCGGTGGGCTTGAGGAGCTTGAGGCCCACCACACTGCCCACGATGCCGGCCAGCAGTGCCAGGCGCAGCGCCGTGGCCGGCTCCCCACCCGTGAGCATCGACCACGCCACCGTGAAGGCCGCCCCGAGCCCGGCCCAGACCGCGTAGGCGGTGCTCATGGGGATGCGCTTGGCCACGTAGGCGAGCGTGGCCATGCCCGGGATGAGCGCGGCGACGAAGACCAGCGACGGAACGAGCTTGGTAAAGCCCTCGCTCTGCCCCAGGGCGGTGGCCCACACCGCTTCCAGGAGGGCGCTGATGATGAGAACGAACCAGGCCATTAGCCGACCACCTTCAAACCGATGATGCAGCCGATCAGGACGAGTAGGAGTCCGCCACGTCCCAGGGTCAGCTGCTCCTTGCCGCGCGCCACGGGGTAGAGCACGGTCAGAACCGCTCCGATGCCCACCCAGACCGCGTAGGCGGTTCCGGTCGGGATCGCCGTCATCGCGTAGGCGAGCCCGACCATGCTCAGGACCAGGGCGACGACGAACAGCACCGTGGGCCCCTTCTTCCTGAACCCCTGGCTGGCACCTATCGCGCTCGCCCACACCGCCTCCATCAGGCCCGATGCGACCAGCAGCACCCACGCCATGAATCCCCCTCCACGTTCCCGCACAGTTGTGCGACTATGTTCCACCCCATAGTCGCACAGTTGTGCCACAATAGGCAAATGCCTCGATCTATGGACCTCCAAGCACGAGAACGCCAGGTCATCGAAGCCTCCTGGCGCGTCATCGCCCGCCAGGGGATGCGCGCCCTGACCGTCCGCAACATCGCCCAGGAGGCAGGACTGGCCCCCAGCTCCCTGCGCTACGCCTTCCCCACCCAGGACAGCGTGCGCGAGAAGTCCATCCGCGCCGTGCTGGAGCGACTACGCGAGCGCGTGGCCGCCATCGCGCCCGACTCGCCTTCCTGGGCCTGGCAGACCCTCCAGGAACTGCTGCCGCTGGACGACGAACGCCGTCTGGAGATGGAGGTCTCGCTCGCCCTGGGCACGGCGGCCGTCACCGACCCGCTGCTGGCTCCGCTGCGCGCCGAACTCGACGCCGAGGTGTACAGCTTGTGTGAACGGGCCTGCGCCGCCCTGGGGTTGGAGCGGCCGGGGCTGGCGCGAGAGCTCCAGGCGCTCATCGACGGCCTGGCCCTGCACGTGGTTCTCGTTCCCGGCGACGACGGCCGGTGGACTCTGGAGGTGCTGCGGCTACGCCTCCAGGAACTGGGCGTGGCCTGCGACTGAAGACGGCTCGCCCGTCTCGCCGGGCCGGGGCGCCGTTGCACACTCACAGGCTGCAGCCAGGTGCTCGGCTGGCCTTATCTTCGTATTTGGACCGCGCTCGACCGCCACCAGGGCCACCCAGGAACAACCGGGCCGCTGACGCTGTGCCGCACACGTAGGTCATGGGATGCGGATCGGCGTGGTGACCGGACAGCAGCGGGCCGCAGCGGAGAGCACTGTTGAGCTGGTTCAGCCGTTCGGAGCAGAGGAGACCACATTCCTGGCAGCAGGCTGTTGGGGTTCGCCCAGCGCCGTGCGGCGTTGTCTGGGAGGCGTGCGCCGAGGGCCAGGCCGGGGCCAGGTTGGTCGCCCACGCCCTGAGAAGACGGAGCAACCGACGTGCAGGCCACTACGGACAGCGGTCGGGTACCGAAATCTCCCAGAGCGGACAACTATCCAACGTAACAAGCGGAGATGGTGGGCATCGCTACCGACTGGGAAGGCTCACGACACCGCGAGGAGCTCCCTCCGAACTGGCAAAGCTTGCGCGTCCACGTCATCGAACGCGACCACGGCCTGCGCCAGTGGCGCATGTCCGACGGCAGCATCTGCGCGGAGGCCGGCACAGACGTGGACCACATTCGCAACCGCGATGACCACCGCCTCCGTAACCTTCAACTGCTGTGCTCCTGGCACCACGCGACCGCAAGACCGCGAGGGAAACCAACGCGGCGAAGCCATGCTTCTCACCACGCCGTCCATGTGAGGTCCACCCCGGCCTGCTCTGACCCACGTAGGCACATGAGCGACTCACCCGAAATACCCGCAGTGTGGCACACCCCAGAGTGCCCGCCCGAGGAAGTGGCGCTCCCCTAGGACCACAGAGCACGGGCGAAGTGCTACCGAACCCAGCACTCAGGGGTCTTAGCCAGAACTAGGCCGCTGCGGTTTCACGAAAATCAAATTCCCCGTCCTTGAAGTCAGCACAGCGGTCGGAAGCACGCCCCAGCTCCCTGCCTCCAGCGTTGTAAACACGCACCTTCAGTTCCTTCTTCGAAATCGTGTCCTTATAGGTCCCCTCGATCCGAGGGACAGACCAGGATCCCGTGCTAGAGGTCCTCACAGTCGTTTCATGAGAGGATCGAAGCTTCCCATTATCGAAAATCTCTCGAACGACTTCGACGTTGATGTTCCCGGGGTAGTCCACACCACTAGCGTTCACATATAGAGTCTTCTTGCTATCGTCGCAGGTGATTGACGCCGAAGTCTCGGCAGCCCGCGCAACGCCCTGGAGGCCGAAGATAAGGGCAACAGCCATGGCGCTGATGACACAAGAGCGGAATGCCCCAGTCCGGAGGTTCAAGGCAGACTCCTAATTCACTTTCCAAACAGTTTCTCGAAAGCGGTATCGAAGACACGAGAAGCCTCAGGTGACACAGAAATAAGCCCCTGATCATCAGCCAGCAGCGGGACATGACCATGGGCTTCTGAGTACTTGTTCACCCGGACAACATGACTTCTCACATCCTCCTCGTGAGCACCTGTCGCCCGGGCAACATCAAGGACCGAGAGTTGTTCCCCAGGATGCTGACAGAGGTAACGCAACGTCCTCGCGGCAGGAGCCTTGAGGGTCTTCAAGAAAAGCTCCGCGTCTACGTCGTCAACCAGATCATGAGACCATGGGCGTGTCGGATCAGCGGCAGGGTTCTCTTCCACGGAAACTCATCTCCAAGAATCATTTGCGATCCCTTCCCCCAGTGTAGCGAAGCGCAAGCGATTCATGCCCGACGAGTCTTCAGGATGTTCCCACCAAAAGGGTCAAACCAAGCATTCCATGAGCGCCCACCTCTGAGAGGGCGCCCCCTTCTCCCCCGAGAGGCCCCGGGAAAATGCCGCCGTCCGAATTTTGTACGGATCTGGGGATTTTGAGGCTCCCGCACTGCTGAGCCCCGTTCAGAGACGCTTCACATCCTCCAGGGTCATGCTCACCGAGCTCCAGGACCTACGAGGCAAACGATCATCCCTGGTTCTGAACGGGACCAATACAGGAACACGAAAGCCGCGACAACGCCTATGAAAAGCGCGAGACCTTCGGTCAGGGCGCGCGACCATTCCTTGCCTGGCTCACGCGCGAGCAGAACCCCGCACACAGCAACCAATGAGGCGGCCGAGGCGAAAGTGAGAAGTGTATGCAATCGGCCCCGCGTTCCGCCAGACCCGCCTCCTACGTCGGTGCCGCTGTCGCGAAGAAGGCACGAGAAAGCACGTGCGCAACGATGCGGCGGTGGAACGCGCGGGGAGACCCGAGCACGCGCGGGCCCCGGGACGCACCCGCTTCACTGCGCCTCTCGTTTACGCCGAAGGCCCAGGGTCATGCTGGAAGCGCCCCAGAGCAGGAGCGTGATCACCATGCCGAGACGGGACAGCGGGGGTTCTTCGGTGATGGTGTAGGTCTCGTCACCGACGACGACCTCCCAGGAGCACACCCGTCCGGGGGCAGCCAGGACCAGCTTCCCGTGCCATACAGGGAGCTGTCCGGTGTCAGGGGGCAGGCCAGGGAATCACTGGTGTACCACTCCAGCCCGAGGAGGGCGAGCCAGACCAGAGTCACGACCGACCACAGAACCGCCCAGCCGTTGAACAGGGAGGCAACCGACTTCTTTTCTTCAACGTTTTTCACCGGAAGGTGCTACCACCACGGACGACGAAACAAACCATCCCTACAGGAAAGTTCCTCCCCCCATCCACCACCCTCGAGTCACATATCTTGTATATGTTGACACGCGGAATGGATGAAGAAATTCCGGACCGGGTTTTCTGCGGGAGCCAGCGATGGATTCCCGGACCCGGGAGAGAATACGGGAGGAGATCGGCGTGCTGGACGAGCCCCTCTCTCTCCGGATTGGTAGTCGGTACGCCTGGGGGGCAGAGTTCAAGCGCGGCAGGGCCGGCTCAACGAGCGGCGGAACTACTTCACCGGGGAACCTCCGCTTCCGGTACCGCCGAAAGGGGTGCGGGACCAGGAAAAGCGGTTCCAGGAGATCGCCCGGACGAACATCTGCGGCCTGATCGCCAACTCCAGTGTGAACCGGTTGGCGGTGACCGGCATCGCGGGCCCGGACGGGGAACCCGATGAGGCCGCGTGGACGTGGTGGAAGACCAACCGGCTCCCCGCCCGCCAGAAGCAGCTCTACCGGTCCGCGCTGTCGCAGTCGGTGGCCTACGTCGTGGTCGGGCCGCACCCCCAGGACCCGCGCCGTCCCCTCATCACACTCGATCACGCGCGCAACGCCATCATCGAACGCGCCCCCGCGACCGGAGATGCGGTGGCGTGCCCCACCAGCTCAACCCCGTCGTGGTGGTGGACGCCGCCGTGAAAAAGAGCCTCGGCTACCCGTTGTCGGTGATCGCCGAGGACATGGGCGAGCCGCTGCCGCGGATCAAGCGGATCACCACCACGGCCGCCGCGGACCAGATGATCGCCGCCGCCCTCCGGAACCAGACCGGCGCCCCGGCAGCGCCGCAGCCGCCCACCAGGGTGACCGGTGAGTGAGACAACGAACGGGCTCGTCACCGAATACGCCAACACCAGCCAGCGGCTCCGCACCATCCTTCTCCAGGTGCTCGCGGAGATCTTCGACGGACTCGGGGCGTGGCACACCCACGACATGGACGCCTTTCTCGAACAGGCCCTGCCGGTGGAGCGCCGCGCACGGGGCGATGGCGTCGCTCACCGACGCCGACCTAGCCCAGGCCCTCGCGGACCGGCTTGGCCTCGTTCCCACACCGCTCGGTATCGAGGCCGTGCCGGCTCCGCGCGGTGTCCCTGTGGAGAAGACGTACCGGCGACCGTTCGTGCAGGTGTGAGCCGACCTCGCCCAGGGCCGCCCCTCGCCGAGGCGATACAGGCCGGACAGGTCCGGCTCGCGTCCATCACGGCGACGGATCTCCAGCTCGTGCGCACCCACACCACCCGGGATGTCCTGGCAGAGGACGGGCGGATGGTCGGGTACGCGCGTGTCCCCAAGAGCGGGGAGACCTGCGCCCTGTGCTTGATCGCCTCGACGCAGACATACCGCAAGAAGGACCGGATGCCGATTCGAGTGGGCCTCCACCGACAGATGCGGCGGAGCTTGATGACACGGCGCTCACCGCGGGCGGGAACAGCGTGGTGAGTGATCCCGACGGCTGGAGACATCGGCCATGTCCGCCTGGCCATGTGCACGGTAGCGGCTCGCCCGTTGTCCGGCGGTGCTGCGGCCTGCCCGTCTTCTACGTCGATACCGAAGGGTTGTCCGAGAACGGGGTGTTTCGCGAGTACCTGATCGAGGGGGCGCGCAGGTGACACCATCGTCCGTCAGGAAGCCATCCGATCCCCCACCGGCTACGGTGAGGGAGCCGTTATCGTTGCTGCGGGGAGGACCTGTGGACGAGACCGTGTGGAACGGGTGCGTCGTCATGATCACCAACCGGGCAGGGGAGATTCTGCTCCAGCACCGCGACGACATCCCCGGCATCTGCTGGCCCGGCCACTGGACGATGCCCGGAGGACAGCAAGAGCCGGGCGAGACCTGGGAGCAGACCGCTCTTCGGGAGGTACGCGAGGAGACCGGTATCGTCCCCGAGGACCTGCGCGAGCTGGACGTCACCCCCGACGATCCGGCCGCGCCGCGGCCGAAGGTCTACACCGCCACCTGGGACGGCCCGGAAAGCGCGCTGGTGCTCGGAGAAGGCCAGGCGTTGGGCTTCTTCCCGCTGGACGCCCTGCCCACCCCCATGCCCCCGCACATCCTCGGCTACATCGCCCACGTGCAGAAGCTCAACGCCGGCCGCTAGCAGGACAGCCGAAAGTTCCCCCGGCTGAACGGGGAGAAGGTCATGCCCTGGCGAGGGCGACGATGGTACAGCCCAGACTCATGCCCAAGCCGCATCGCCGGTGTATGGGGCCAGGTACTCGGTTTCCCGGTGCCCGAGTGGGCGCGATGCGGAAATCCCGGATCGGACAACAGGGTGCGTCATCGCCGCACCGGTAGGGAGCTGAGACACCGTCATCGGAGCGGCTCCGCGAAGACACCGCGCCCGGTGGCCGGGCGCTCCCATGCGAAGGCGAGCGCGTCGGCCAGGAGCAGGCCACGTCCGTGCTCGTCCAAAAGTTCGGCCGGCGGAGTGCGGAGGAATGCGTGTTCTCGAAGGGGCCACCACCCCGGACCTCGACGCGGATTCGGCCGGTGTAGACGAGGATCCCGACCGCGGACCATCCGCCAGCGGTTCCGCCGCGGGGGTGTTCGACGGCGTTGGCCCTCTGGGAGGGCGTGCGCTCGGGGGGCCGGGAACCGTACAGACGACGCGGACCGTCCTGAGCACCGTGCGTGGACGCGGGATCAGCGCGGTACGCCGCGACCTCGACACCAGGGCCGCCGAGGTCCTGCGAGTCCCCTGCCCCGTCCCTTCCCCTCAGCTCCGGAGGACCACTCATGGAGATCACGCTCACCCCTATCGCCACCGTCGTCAGCGGACGCGACGAGGTCACCGACGACCACTGGGGAGGGGGCCGATCGATCATCCGGCTCAACAAGGACCTGCCCGTGGACACCCTCCAGGGCCTGGACGAGTTCTCCCACATCCAGGTCGTGTGGCACTTCAGCCGGGGGTCGGAGGCCGACGTCCACCTCGGCGCCCGACACCCCCGAGGGAACACGGCCTGGCCGCAGACCGGCACGTTCGTCCACCGCAACCACCGGCGTCCCGCGAGGATCGCCGTCTCCCACCCCCGTCTGCTCAGGGTCGAGGGACGCGACCCGCACGTGGAGGACCTGGACGCCGTGCGGGGAACCCCCGTCCTCGACATCGCGCCGTGGTTCACCGAGTTCGGCCCTCGGGGCGAGGTGAGCCGGCCCCGTTGGCCCACAGAGATGCTCGCCGGCTACCGGGAAACACCGACCCCCCGCCCGTAGGGGCGGCCCTATCGCCGACCTCCGCGGCGTCCCGCCCCGGCCGATCACCCTCACTCTCCGTCATCGGCCTCAAAACCGAAGCCGGCTCCCGAAGCACCGTGGATTTGCCATCACCCTGCCATCACGGGGACCGGAGACGACCGGCATGAGAAGGGGCCGACCGGAACTCCGGTCGGCCCCGTGAGGCGTCCTGCAAGCGCGTTTCTACAGGTACTGGCCGGTGTTGGCGACGGTGTCGATGCTCCGGCCGGAGTCGGCGCCCTTCTTGCCCGAGACCAGGGTCCGGATGTAGACGATCCGCTCGCCCTTCTTTCCGGAGATGCGCGCCCAGTCGTCGGGGTTGGTGGTGTTGGGCAGGTCCTCGTTCTCGCTGAACTCGTCCACGCACGCCTGGAGCAGGTGCGCGACGCGGATCCCCTTGACCCCGGTGTCGATGAAGTCCTTGATCGCCATCTTCTTGGCGCGGTCGACGATGTTCTGGATCATCGCCCCGGAGTTGAAGTCCTTGAAGTACAGGACCTCCTTGTCGCCGTTGGCGTAGGTGACCTCCAGGAAGCGGTTCTCCTCGGTCTCGCCGTACATCCGCTCGACGACCCGCTGGATCATCGCGTCGACGGTGGCCTTCGGGGAGCCACCGTGCTCGGCCAGGTCGTCGGCGTGCAGGGGCAGGTCGGCGGTGATGTACTTGGAGAAGATGTCCCGGGCGGCCTCGGCGTCGGGACGCTCGATCTTGATCTTGACGTCCAGGCGCCCCGGACGCAGAATCGCCGGGTCGATCATGTCCTCGCGGTTGGAGGCGCCGATGACGATGACGTTCTCGAGGCCCTCGACACCGTCGATCTCGCTGAGGAGCTGGGGAACGATCGTGTTCTCGACGTCGCTGGAGACCCCCGACCCGCGGGTGCGGAAGATCGAGTCCATCTCGTCGAAGAACACGATGACCGGGGTGCCCTCGCTGGCCTTTTCGCGGGCCCGCTGGAACACCAGGCGGATGTGGCGCTCGGTCTCGCCCACGTACTTGTTGAGGAGCTCGGGCCCCTTGATGTTGAGGAAGAAGCTCTTGCCGACGTCGCGGCCGGTCTTCTCGGCGACCTGCTTGGCCAGCGAGTTGGCCACGGCCTTGGCGATGAGCGTCTTACCGCACCCCGGCGGACCGTAGAGCAGCACGCCCTTGGGCGGGCGCAGCCGGTGCTCCTGGAACAGCTCCTTGTGCAGGTAGGGCAGCTCGACCGCGTCGCGGATGAGCTCGATCTGACCACCGAGGCCACCGATGTCGGTGTAGGCGATGTCGGGGACCTCCTCCAGGATGAGCTCCTCGACCTCGGACTTGGGGATGCGCTCGTAGACGTAACCGGAGCGGGCCTCCATGAGCAGGGAGTCGCCGGGGCGGATCGGCTGATCGCGCAGCGGTTCGGCGATCCGGACGATCTTCTCCTCGTCGTGGTTGGAGATCACCAGCGCGCGGTCGCCGCCCTCGAGGATCTCCTTGAGCATGACGACCTCGCCGACACGCTCGAAGGACTGCGCCTCGACGACGTTGAACGCCTCGTTGAGCATGACCTCCTGGCCCGGCCTGAGGTCGGAGATCTCCACCGACGGGCTGACGTTGACCCGCATCTTGCGCCCGTTGGTGAAGATCTCGACGGTCTCGTCGTCGCGCGCCTCGAGGAACACCCCGAACCCCGAGGGCGGCTGGGCCAGCCGATCGACCTCCTCCTTCAGCGCGACGATCTGGTCACGGGCCTCCTTCAGGGTCGCCACGAGCCGCTCGTTCTGTCCGTTCGTCGCGGCCAGGGCGGCCTGCGCCTCACGGAGACGATCCTCGAGCAGCCTCACGTGACGGGGGGAATCGGCGAGCTTGCGCCGGACTACGCTGAGTTCCTTCTCCAAATAGGAGACCTGAGCCGTGAGTTCCGCCTCACGGTCGCGCTCCGCCTGACGCTCGTCGTCGAGATCGGCCACGTCCGCCACCTCCCTAGAAGAGGACGACTACTCGGAACCCTACCTACCCATAGCCTTTTCCTAACCTCTCCGCGACGTCCAGTGTCGAACGACTCACTTTTCGATCTTGTAAACGCCTAGCTCAGCCTGGTAACGGCCGCTGGGGCGTAATGAGAACGTAACGTGTCGATCATGCCTCGGCCGGGCCCCGGGTGTCCTCCGCGGCCACCTGCTCGGCGGGGGTCACGTCCTCCGTCTTCTGGACCGCCTTCCAGTCCTCGCCGTAGGCGCCCTTGGCGGGGCGACGGCGGCGCTCGGGGGCGACGGCCCCGTCCGCCAGCCGGCGCGCGGTCACCAGGAACCCGGTGTGCCCGATCATCCGGTGGTCCGGGCGCACCGCCAGGCCTTCGACGTGCCAGGTGCGCACCATGGTCTCGAACGCGCTGGGCTCGTAGAAGGAGCCGTGCTCGCGCAGCGCCTCGGTGATGCGCGAGACCTGGGTGGTGGTGGCGACGTAGACGCAGATGAGCCCACCGGGGATGAGGGCGTCGGCGACGACGTCCAGGCACTCCCACGGGGCGAGCATGTCGAGGACGACGCGGTCGACCTCGGTCTCGGCGATCGACTCGGCGAGGTCCCCGACCGTGAGCCGCCAGGCCGGGTGCTCGCGTCCGAAGAAGCGCTCGACGTTGGCGCGGGCGATGTCGGCGAAGTCGGCACGGCGCTCATAGGAGGAGACCATGCCCTCCTCCCCCACGGCGCGCAGCAGCCAGCACGACAGCGATCCCGATCCCGCGCCCGCCTCGATGACGCGCGCGCCCGGGAAGATGTCGGCCTGGGCCACGATCTGCGCGGCGTCCTTGGGATAGACGATCGTCGCGCCGCGCTTCATCGACAGCGTGAAGTCCGCGAGGAGCGGACGCAGCGCCACGTAGGCGGTTCCCGAGGTCGCCCGGACGACGCTGCCCTCGGGGCTGCCGATGAGATCGTCGTGGTCCAGACGCCCACGATGGGTGTGGAAGGCCGTGCCGGCACGCAGGGTGATGGTGTGCATCCGTCCCTTGGGGTCGGTCAGCTGCACGATGTCGCCGTCTTCGAAGGGTCCGCGGCGGCCATGGATGCCGGTCACTGGGTTCTCGTCTCTCACTTCGGGGGTGGTGCAACGGGGAGGATACGGTCGCCCAGGGTATCCGCGATGACCTGCAACGGTGTAATCGGCCAAGCGGGGCACCCCGGCGGGGCCCGCGAGCGCCTCCCGCAGGCGGTTGAATACGGGTAGGGACGTGGCCACGGTCCCTCCGACAGGCCGGACGAGCGGCCGGTCGGGGCCGAGACGGAAAGGCATGGACGCGCATGGCGAACGAGGCGCCCAAGGTGGGCCTGGGCATCGACATCGGCGGAAGCGGGATCAAAGGCGCACCGGTGGACCTGTCCACCGGAACCTTCATCGTGGACCGGATGAAGCTGGCCACCCCCCAACCCTCCACGCCACGGGCGGTCGCCGCGGCCGTGGCCGAGATCGCGGCGGCCTTCCCCGAGCACGTGGACCCCGGCTGTCCGCTGGGGGCGACCTTTCCCGCCGTGATCCAGCACGGGGTGGCGCGCAGCGCCGCCAACGTCGACAAGTCCTGGATCGGGGTGAACGTCGAGGAGCTGCTCGCCGAGGCGACCGGGCGCGCCGTGCACGTGCTCAACGACGCCGACGCCGCGGCGGTCGCCGAACACCGCTACGGCGCGGCGGCCGGGGTGCGGGGAGTGGTGTTGTTGACCACCTTGGGCACCGGCATCGGCACGGCCCTGCTCGTGGACGGCCGGCTGGTCCCCAACACCGAGTTCGGGCACCTGGAGATCGACGGGCACGACGCGGAGAGCCGTGCCGCCTCCAGCGCCAAGGAACGGGAGGACCTGTCCTACGAGCGCTGGGCGCGGGAACGGCTGCAACGCTACTACTCGGTGGTCGAGGACCTGCTGTGGCCGGACCTGATCGTGGTCGGCGGCGGGGTGAGCCGCAAGGCCGACAAGTTCCTGCCCCACCTGCGGCTGCGCACCCCGATCGTGCCCGCGCAGCTCCGCAACACGGCCGGCATCGTGGGCGCCGCGGCGCTGGCCGCCGACCTGTTCGACGGGGCCTGACCGCCTCCCGCGGGCGGGCTCCCCACGGCCCCGCCGGCGGGTCAGTACTGCCCCGGCAGGAGCATGCGGACGATGCGGCGGGCCGCCTCGCTGGTCCGGGACGCCGGGGTGAGCGGGGTCAGCGCCCACCACGCCCCCTGGTCGTCGGGGCAGTCCAGCCACCACCACAGCCGTCCTCGATGCGGACGGAGAATGGCCCGGCGCCGCGGGCCCTTCGGGTCGATGCCGTCGGCGCGGCGTGGAGCCGCCTCGACGGCGCCCGTGCCACCATCGGGACGGACCTCAAGGCCCGCCGCGCGGAGTTCGAGCGTCAGCGCACGCAAGGCATAGGCCCACTGCACATCACCCCTGCCTCGGTCAAGGCAGTGACCGTCTCCGGTCAGCATCGAGCCATCCTCGATGGGCGTTTCAGGGGGCATCTGGGGATCCACTTCAACAAGATTTCCCACGCGAACGGGACTTTGGTCCCTTGACTCTGCCCCTTCCGGGGAGGCGGCATACCCCTTTTATGCCCATCACGCATTGCATCAATTGTCTTACACATAGCCACCGGACCTCGATGACCTCCCTAATCTAGGCTCATGCCCCAGCGTGACGGTGCTCTGCCTCCGGAGTTTTGGACCCGCCCCGCCGTAGCGTCCGCGCTCTCCTCGTGCGACGTCGCGGCGATCATCGAGGCCATCCGGCTCGCTCACGGATGGTCCCAGTCCCACCTGGCCCGGACACTGGGGTACTCCCAGAGCTGGGTGTCCCGGGTGGTCAACGGCCAGCAGTCGTTGACCATCGACCAGGTCAGGGAGGTCTCCCATCGGCTGGGAGTCCCGGTCCACCTGCTCCGGTTCGCAAGCGCCGGGCCCATCCCCGGCGCGTCGGCACCCTCACGTCCCTCCACCACGCGTGTGGCGGGCGACGGAAAGGGGGCGGATCCCACGAGACGCCGGGATTTCGGAAAGGTCCTCGCTCTGGCGACGCTGCCGCGACCGGCCGGGGCCGGGCGCGGTGACATCGACGAGACGACCGCTCCCACGCTGCGCGCCATCACCGGCGGGCAGCGGCGCCTGGACGCTTCGGCGCCGGCGCGCGAGCTCGCCAACGCCGCAGTGGCCCACCTGGAGCTGACCGGGCGCACGCTGGCGCGCGCCCACCGCACCCCCTTCGCGCGCGACATCGCCGCGGCGGCCAGCGAGGCCGCCGGCTTCGCGGCCTGGTTGCACGTCGACATGGGCGACGACGGTTCCGCGCGCCGTCACTACCGCGCCGCGGTCGAGCGCGCCGGTCAGGCCGGGCACGCGCTGCTGGCCGCCTACATGCTCGGCAGCCTCGCGGCGTTCGAGATCGACGACGACGATCCCTCCCTCGGATTGACCCTGACCGCCGAGGCGGGACGGCGGCTCGGCCACAACGCCCACCCCACCGCGCGGGCCTGGCTGGCGTGCGTTCGCGCCCTGGGGCACGCGGGACGGGGCGATGCCGCCGCGGCGCACCGCGAGATCGCCTCGGCCGAGGCCGCGGTGAACCGCTCCGACAACTCCGAACCCCCCTGGCCGTGGGTGTTCGCCTTCGACGAGGCCAAGGTGGCCGGCTACCGGGCGTTGACGGCGGTGCGGCTACGCCAGCCCAACGAGGCCCGGCGGGCCTTCTCCGACGCCTTCGGCGGCGTCCGGCCCGGAGCCAAGCAGGGCGCGGTGCTCATGGTCGAGCTCGCCAGCGCGCACGCCGACGCCGGTGACGTCGACGAGGCGTTCCGTCTGGCGGGCGAGGCGCTGCGCACGGGCGTCCTCTTCCGGTCCGAACGGATCATCGGCCGGGTACGCCGGTTCCGCCGCCACTACCGTGGGCCCCGGGCGCGTTGTGTGAGCCTGCTCGACGAGCAGCTCACCGAGGCCCTGCTCTCCGGAGCGCTGCCCGCCTGACCCCCTATCCCCCTGAAGAAGCCGAGGAGGACACTGCGATGCGTCGCGTCGCGATCACCGGCCACCGGGAACTACCGGTGGACCTGCAACGTGTCGTCGACCGTGAACTGCGCCGACACCTCGGCGGAGACGGCTCCCCTCTGGTGGGCCTGACCTGCCTGGCCGACGGCGCGGACACGATCTTCGCCCGCGCGGTCTTAGACGCCGGAGGCACGCTGGAGGCCGTCGTGCCGGCCGAGGGGTACCGTCGCTCCCTGCCGGCCTGGCATCGGGCGGTCTATGACGCGCTGCTGCCGCGCGCCCGGCAGGTGCACCGGCTCCCGTTCGCGGAGTCCACCCCCGAGGCCCACCTGGCGGCCGGCCGGCTGCTGGTCGACGAGTGCGACGAGCTGGTCGCGGTGTGGGACGGCGAACCCGCCCGCGGTCCGGGCGGTACCGCGGACGTGGTCGCCTACGCCCGGGAACGCGAACGCCCGGTGCTGGTGATCTGGCCCGAGGGCGAACGGAGGTGAGGAGCGCCCGCGCAGCGGGCGCGCTCAGGAACCGGTGACGGCCGCCTGGACGTCGCTGCTGCGCAGAACGCCTTCGACACGCCCCCCGGACCCCGTGAGGAGGTACTCCTGCGCGGGGTGCGCGTGCAGGGCCTCCAGCAGCTCGACGCCCTCCAGGCCGGCGTCGAGCACACCCCCCGGCAGGATCGCGCGGGCGGCGCTGGACAGGGGCACCCAGGGCCGGCGCGCCTCGGGGATGGCGGCGATCGCGGCGTCGCTGACGATCGAGGTGGGCGTGTCGTCGGTGTCGATGACGACGATCGCCTCGGCACCGGCCTCGTCCATGCGCCGCAGCCCCTCGGCCACGGAGGTGTCGGCGGTCAGGAGTATCGCCTCGCGGGCCAGGCTCCGGGCCCGCAGGCCCGGCAGGCGCTCGCGCAGGCGCGCGGCGCGCAGCGACGACGTGGCACCTGACCAGATGAACCCGCCGAGCAGCACGGCCCACAGGATCGCGAAGAGGTTCGGCGAGCCGGCCGTCCACCATGCGGACAGGAAGGGCAGCGCGATGACGGCGGCGGCCAGCGCCCGCCCCACCCAGGCGGCGGCCAGGGTCCCCGCGTAGGGGCGGCGGGTCACCCCCCACACCAGCGCGCGCAGCAGCCGACCGCCGTCCAACGGCAGGCCGGGCAGGAGGTTGAACACCCCGACGAGCAGGTTGGCGACCCACAACTGCCACAGGAGCACGCCGACGATGGTGTCGGGGTCGGCGAACCCGTAGGCGACAAGCCCTCCGGCGGCCAGCACCAACGACAGCAGCGGCCCGGAGAAGGCCACCCAGAACTCCCGTCCCGGGGTCGGCGCCTCGCGTTCGATCTCCGAGACCCCGCCGAGCATGTACAGCGTGATCCGGCGGACCGGCAGCCCGTACCTGCGGGCCACGACGGAGTGCGCGAGCTCGTGGACGAGCACCGAGGCGTACAGCAGCACCGCGAAGACGAAGGCCACGAGGTAGGACAGCGGGCCGAGGGCGAGCCTCCCCTCGACCAGTGGCGCGTAGAGCACCGTGATGATCGCCGCGATGATCAGCCAGGAGGGCGCCACGTGGACCGGGATGCCGAACGGGCTTCCCATGCGAAGGGTCCGGCGACCGCCCTTCGCGCTGTCGGCCCGGGAACGTCGTGGGGGGTCGGGGCGATCTCGGTGCGTCACACTGCCAGGCTACGCGGTCGGCCGCGGTCGCCGTGCCGCGGTGGAGCCCGCGTAGGCTGGGGCCATGTCCTCCCCGCACGCCCCCTCCCCGGCTCGGGCGCTGTCCCCCTCCCGGGCCACCGACTTCCTCCAGTGCCCCCTGTTGTTCCGGCTGCGTGTCATCGACCGGGTCCCCGAGCGTCCCAGCCCCGCCGCGCTGCGCGGCACGTTGGTCCACGCGGTCCTGGAGCGGCTCTTCGAGCTCGCGCCCGACACCCGCACCCCCGACTCCGCGCTGGCGCTGCTGGAGCCCCAGTGGAACCGGTTGCGCGAGAAGCAGCCCGAGGCCGCGGAGCTGTTCGCCGACGAGGACGAGCTCGCGGCGTGGCTCGACGGGGCGCGCGAGGCCATCAGGCGCTACTTCTCGATGGAGGACCCGGGGCGGCTGGAGCCACGCGAACGTGAACTGCGCCTGGAGGTGACGCTGGAGTCGGGGCTGCGGCTGCGCGGTTACGTCGACCGTCTCGATGTCGCGCCGGACGGGCGCATCCGCGTGGTGGACTACAAGACCGGCAAGGCCCCGGCCAAGCCCTACCGCGACAAGGCCTGGCTCCAGGTCCACTTCTACGCCCTGATGGTCTGGCGCGAGTTCGGCGAGATCCCCACCCGCCTCCAGCTGATGTTCCTGGGAGACGGGGAGTGGCTGTGGTACGAGCCGACAGAGGCCGACCTGCGTGAGGTCGAGAAGAGGATCACCGACATCTGGTGGCAGATCGAGGAGACCGCCCGCTCCGGGCAGTGGCGGCCCCGCAAAAGCCCGCTGTGCGGGTGGTGCGACCACCGCGCGCTGTGCCCGGAATTCGGCGGGACCCCGCCCGAGCTCCCCGCCGGCGGGCAGGCGACCGTCTTCGCGCCGCTGCCACCCGAGACGGCCGTGAGGCCCGACCCGCGCGCGTGAACGGTTCCGGGGCCGCGCGGCGGCCCCGGATGGGGGACAATCCCCTCATGCCCATCAGCGTCCTGCTCGTCGACGACCAGCCCCTGCTGCGCACCGGTTTCCGGATGATCCTGGAGGGGCAGCCGGAGATCTCGGTGGTCGGGGAGGCCTCCGACGGTTACGGC
Source organism: Marinactinospora endophytica (assembly GCF_054780875.1). NCBI lineage: Bacteria > Bacillati > Actinomycetota > Actinomycetes > Streptosporangiales > Nocardiopsidaceae > Marinactinospora > Marinactinospora endophytica. The sequence continues at coordinate 162,439 of NZ_BAAGVM010000013.1, forward strand.
GCGCTGGCCTCGGCCAGGCGTCTGCTGCCCGATGTGGTGCTGATGGACATCCGCATGCCCGGCAGGGACGGGATCGCGGCGACCCGGGACATCCTGGACTGGGCGAAAGAGGCCGGGCAGCGGGTCCGGGTCCTCGTGCTGACGACCTTCGACCTGGACGAGTACGTGGTCGAGGCGCTGCGCGCGGGCGCCAGCGGGTTCCTGCTCAAGGACGTGCCTCCCGACGAGCTGGTCACCGCGATCCGGGTGGTGGCCGAGGGGGCCGCGATCGTCGCCCCGACCGTGACCCGGCGGCTGCTGGACCGCTTCGCCGCGCGCCTTCCCTCCGCGCGGCCGGCGCCCGCCCCGGCCGTCGACCGGCTGACCGAACGCGAGCGCGAGGTCCTGCGCCTGCTGGCGCGCGGCCTGTCCAACGCCGAGATCGCCGAGCGCCTGTTCGTCAGCGAGACCACGGTCAAGACGCACGTGGGCAACGTGTTGACGAAGTTGGGGCTGCGCGACCGGGTCCAGGCCGTCGTCCACGCCTATGAGACCGGTGTGGTGCGTCCCGGCGAGGACGACTAGCCCCGCGCGGTCGCGCCCCTCGGGTTCGGCGCCCCGGTGACACACCTCACCCGGACCGGCGTCCTCGCGCGCCAACCCCTGCGGCGAGGCGGACGTCCCACGGATGGCCGCCCGCGACGCGACCGCCCGGCACCGCTTTCCTATGGTGCCGTGGCGACACCGCCGGATCGGGTAGAGCCGTCCCATGACCCGACACCAGGACCCTGGTTCCTGACGGGTCCCCTCATGCCCGAGGAGGTATCGAAACCCACCGATGGCGCAGCGACCAGAACGGCACGACCCGCCGAACGAAGAGAACCCACTGAGCCGGCTCCGGGACTGGCGAGCCGCCCGGGAGTCCGAGATCCACGCCGAGGGCCTCGACGACGACGTCGTGGAGCTTCCCGACCCACGCGCGATCGATCTCGTGTTGCGCGTCGGCGAACTCCTCCTCGCCAGCGGGGAGGGCACCGAGGCCGTGAGCGAGTCGATGCTCAGCCTGTCGGTGGCCTTCGAGCTGCCCCGCAGCGAGGTGTCGGTGACGTTCACCGCCATCACCCTGTCCTGCCACCCCGGGGGCGACCACCCCCCGATCACCGGCGAGCGCGTGGTGCGCCGGCGCACGCTCGACTACTTCCGGGTGGGCGAGCTGCACGCGCTGGTCCAAGACGCCGCGCTGGGACAGGTGGAGCTGGAGGAGGCGATCGCGCGGTTGCGCGCGATCAAACGGGCCCGGCCTCCCTACCCCAACTGGCTGCTGGTGTGCGGTTTCGGGCTGATCGCCTCCAGCGCGAGTCTGATGGTCGGCGGGCAGTTCATCGTCGCCACCGCGGCGTTCCTCGCGACGGTGCTGGGCGACCGCGCCTCGGTGATCCTGGCCAAACGCGGTGTGGCCGAGTTCTACCAGATGGCCGCGGCCGCGGTGATCGCCTCCAGCATGGGGGCGGCGCTGCTGTGGGTGAGCTCGGAGCTGGACCTCGGCCTCCAGGCCGGCGCGGTCATCACCGGCAACATCATGGCGCTGCTGCCGGGACGCCCGCTGGTGACGAGCCTGCAGGACGGGATCAGCGGCAGTTACGTCTCCTCCGTGGCGCGGCTGCTCGAGGTCTTCTTCACCCTGGGCGCGATCGTGTCGGGGGTGGGCGCGGTCGCCTACACCGCGGTCCGCCTGGGGGTGGACGTCAACCTGGAGAACCTGCCCTCCGCGGGCACCTCCCTGGACGCGGCGGTGCTCGTGGGGGCCGCCGGGATCGCGATCGCCTTCGCGGTCTCGCTGGCCGTGCCCTGGCGCATGCTGCCGGCGATCGGGGCGCTGGGGGTGCTGATCTGGGTGATCTACGTGGGCCTGCGCACGCTGCTGGAGGTCCCCCCGATCGTGGGGACCGGCGCCGGGGCCGTGGTGGTGGGCGTCATCGCGCACTGGCTGGCGCGGCGCACCCAACGGCCGGTGCTGCCCTACATCATCCCCTCCATCGCGCCGTTGCTGCCCGGCAGCATCCTGTACCGGGGGCTGCTGGAGATCAGCCTCAACGACGCGGTGGCGGGGCTGCTCAGCCTCTCGGAGGCGGTCGCGATCGGGCTGGCCCTGGGGGCCGGGGTGAACCTGGGCGGCGAGCTGGTGCGCGCCTTCCAGCGGGGTGGCCTGGCCGGGGCCGGCCGGCTGGGGCGTCCGGCCGCCCGGCGGACCCGCGGCGGCTACTGACCGGCCCGGGCACACGTCGGCCCCTCGCCCGTGCGGGCGAGGGGCCGATGTGTCGGGAAGCCCTCGGTGTCAGGCCGCCGTGCCCTCGGAGGCCGCAGCCTTCTTGGCCTCGGCGCGCAGCCGGGCGCGCTCGGCGCGGTGGGCCTTGGCCTCGTCGGGGTCGAGGACGGGGGCCGCCGCGAGCAGCTGACGGGTGTACTCGTGCTGCGGGTCCTCGTAGACGGAGTCGCCGTCGCTCATCTCCACGACCCGGCCCTTGCGCATGACCGCGACCCGGTCGCTGACCTGGCGGACCACCGCGAGGTCGTGGGCGACGAAGATGAGCGTCAGGTTGAAGTCGTCCTGGAGCTCCGAGAGCAGGCGCAGCACCTGGTCCTGGGTGGAGACGTCCAGCGCCGAGACGGGCTCGTCACAGATCACCAGCTTGGGCTGGAGGATCAGCGCGCGGGCGATCGCGATGCGCTGGCGCTGGCCGCCGGAGAAGGCGTGCGGGAACCGGTTGTAGTGCGAGGGCTCCAGGCCGACGCGCTCCAGCAGCTCCTGGACCTTCTTCTTGATGAGCTTGCCGTCCTTCTCGCCCTGCACCTTCAGCGCGGTGCCGATGCTGTCGCCGATCGTCAGACGCGGGTTCAGCGACGAGTAGGGGTTCTGGAAGATCATCTGGATGTCGCGGCGCAGCGGGCGCAGCTGCCGCTCCGGCAGCTTGGTGATGTCGCGTCCCTCGAACAGGATCCTGCCCTCGGTCGGCTGGAGCAGCCGCATGATCATCCGCGACAGGGTGCTCTTACCCGAACCGGACTCGCCGACGATGCCCAGCGTCTCACCGCGGTACAGCTCGAAGGAGACGTCGTCGACCGCGTAGAAGTCGCTGGCCTTGCCGAACATGCCGCCACGCACCTTGAAACGCTGGCGGACGTTCTCGACCTTGAGCAGCGGCTCGCCGGGGGTGGTGGACTCCTGCTTCTCCGGCCGGACGCTGGCGCCGGTGGGCTGCGGGGCCGCCGCGGAGCCGCCCTCGCGAGCGGCGCGGTCGGCCCGGATCTCGGCCCGGCGCTGGGCGCGGGAGACCTCGACCCGCGGGACGGCCGCGAGCAGCGCCTGGGTGTAGGGGTGCTCCGGCTCGCTGAGCACGGTGCGCACGTCGCCGCGCTCGACCGCCTTGCCCTTCTTCATGACCAGGACCTCGTCGACGGACCCGGCGACGACCGCGAGGTCGTGACTGACCAGGATCAGCGCCATACCGAGGTCTTGACGCAGGTCCTCCAGCAGGTCGAGGATCTGGGCCTGCACCGTCACGTCCAGCGCCGTGGTGGGCTCGTCGGCCAGCAGCACCTTGGGCTCGCAGACCAGTCCCATCGCGATGAGGACGCGCTGGCGCATACCGCCGGAGAACTCGTGCGGGTAGGAGTTGATGCGCTTGGCCGGGTCGGGGATGCCGACGCGCTCCAGCGCCTCGACGGCCCGGGCGCGCGCCTCCGCGGTCGAGGCGGAGGGGCGGTGGGTGCGGTAGGCCTCGATGAGCTGGTTGCCGATCGTGTACTGGGGGTGCAGCGACGACATCGGGTCCTGGAAGACCATCGCGATGTCGTTGCCGCGCAGTTCACGGATGCGGGCGTCGGAGGCGCTGACGATGTCGGTGCCGGCCACGGAGATCTCTCCGGTGATGCGGGCCTTGGTGCCACGGTGCAGGCCCATCAGGGCCAGCGACGTCGCGCTCTTGCCGGAGCCGGACTCGCCGACGATTCCCAGCGCCCCGCCGGGCGCCACCTCGAAGGACAGCCCGTCGACGGCGTGGACGTCACCGTCCATCGTCGGGAAGGTGATCTTGAGGTCACGGACGCGGACCACCGGCTCGGTGGTCGGTTCGGCGCTGTGTCCGGTTGGGGTCATTGCCGGTCTTCCTTCGGCTCGAAGGCCCCGGACGCAAAGGCGGGGCACACAGAGAGATGGTCGTCGTCGGGTACTGGCCGGCCCCACCGTCCTACGGGGGGGCCGGGCGCCGTCAGCCGGAGACTCTGACCCTGGGGTCCACCCAGGCGTAGAGCAGGTCGACGATGAGGTTGCAGATGACCACGAAGAACGCACCGAACAGGGTGACGCCCAGGATCACGGGAAGGTCGCTCTGCACGATGGCCTGGACCGCGTAGCGGCCGATGCCGTTGAGCGAGTAGACCTGCTCGGTCAGCACGGCGCCGCCGAGGACCAGACCGATGTCCAGACCGAAGATCGTGACGATCGGGGTGAGGGTGGGGCGCAGGCCGTGCTTGAACACCACGGTGCGCTCCTTGAGCCCCTTGGCGCGGGCCGTGCGGATGTAGTCCTCCCCCATGGTCTCCAGCATGCCCGCGCGGGTCTGCCGGGCGTACTGGGCGGCCTGGAGGAAGGCGAGGGTCAGCCACGGCAGGATCATGCCGGTGGCCCAGGCCAGCGGGTTCTCGGTGATCGGGGTGTAGCCCGGGCTGGGGAAGATCCCCCAGGCGTGGACCAGGAAGGCCAGGGCGAGCAGACCGGTGAAGAAGACCGGCATGGACACGCCGGCCAGGGCGACGCCCATGGACAGGCGGTCGAAGATGCTGCCCTTCTTGATGGCGGAGATGATACCGACGGTCACACCACCGACCAGCCAGATGACGCCGGCGCCCAGGCCCAGGGTGAGGGTCACCGGAAGCCGGTTGATGATCTCCGGGAAGACCTCTTGGTAGGTCTGGAAGGAGTAGCCGAAGCACGGCGCGGAGCACTGCACGATGTCGCGGCCGAACTGGTATTCGGCGCCGACGAAGATGCCCTTGATGAACTCCCAGAACTGCAGCGCGATCGGCTGGTCCAGGTTGAGCCGGTCGATGGTGGCCTGGATGGCCTCGGGAGTGGGGGCCTTGCCGACGTACATCGTGGCGAGCTGCTCGGTGGTCTGCCCGGCCAGCCGCGGCACGACGTAGAAGATCACGAACGTCACCATGGTGACGATCGCAAGCAGCAGGACGCCGGCGCCCAAACGACGGAGAATGTAAGTGAGCAACGTGGCCGGCCGCGAAGGCCGGCCGAGCCCTTGTGGGACCCGGCCGCCCCCGCGGCCTTCACCTGCCTTCTAACTGGTCGAAGGTGCGGGTGTCGGACTTACTGTTCGGTGTTCGCGACGCCGAGGGCCATGTAGTCGTACATGGCGTAACCGGCGTGGAAGTAGACGTTGGTGAGGTTCTCAGGCCGGTACAACACCGACTTCTCGAACACCGCGGGCAGGATCGAAGCGCTCTCCATGACCAGACGGTCGATCTCGCTGTAGATCTGCGCCTGCTCCTCGGGGTCGGTCGTCTTGGTGACGTCGTCCAGGAGCTTGTTGATCTCCGGGTCGTCCAGCTCGGAGATGTTGGAGTTGCCGGCGTCCTTGATGTTGTCGCCGTCGACGATGTAGCTCAGGAAGCCGTAGCCGGTCGGCCAGTCGGGGATCCAGCCGTAGATGTTGAGGCCGAGCTCGTTCTCGTGGACGAAGTCCGGCGAGCCCGCCTGGGTGTTGGTGAAGGTGTCCGAGGGGTACTGCTTGATGTTCACCTTGATGCCGACGTTCTGCAGGCTCGCCTGGAGCGCCTCGGCAGCGGCGACCTCGGTGGGACGGTCGGCCCGGACGCCGAGGTTGGTGCTGAAGCCGTCGGGCTCGCCGCACTCCTCCAGCTTCTCCTTGGCCTTGGCCGCGTCACCCTTGTTGCCCTCGGAGGGGTACAGGTCGATCTCGGGGTCGTGCCCGGCGATCGCCGGCGGGATGACCTGGGTCGGGATCGAGCCGCCGACCTCGCCGCCCCAGGCGCGCTGGAGCGCGTCGTGGTCGGCCGCGTACATGATCGCCTGGCGGCAGGCCACGTCGTCCAGGGGCTCGACGACGTTGTTGATGGCGATGTAGCGCACGGCGCCGGTCTCGGGGTTGTCGATGAAGGGCTTCTGGGCCTCGTCGGTGAGCACCTGGCCCTTCATCGCCGGGCCCAGGCCGGTGCCGCCCAGGTCGACGTCGAGCTGGCCGTTGACCAGACGCTGGTCGATCTCGTTCTGGTCGACGCTCTCCTCGACCGTGATCCGGTCCGGCAGCGCCTTGCGGATCGGGTCGGTCTCGGGGTCCCACTGGTCGTTGCGGACCAGGGTCAGGCCCTTGCCCGGGCTGTAGTCGCTCTCGAACTTGTAGGGACCGGAGGAGACCACCCGGGTCTGGTACTGCTCACCGCGGTCGGCCTCGGCCGGGACCGGGGCGCTCTGCGGCTGGACCAGGACGTAGGGGAAGTCGGCGAACGGCTCCTTGAGGTGGAAGATCAGAGTCGTGTCGTCGGGGGTCTCGATGCCGTTGAAGCCGGCCAGCGGGTCGCCGTCGTTGGCGTAGGGGCCCGCGTAGTCGTCGCTGTCGGCGAGGAGGGAGGCGAAGTACTTGGGACCGTTGGGCAGGGCCTGGTCGCCGAAGTTGCTGCGCGCGATCGCGTACTTGATGTCCTCGGCGACGATCGGCGAGCCGTCCTCGTACTTCAGGCCCTCGCGCAGCTTGACCGTCCACGTCAGACCGTCGTCGCTGACCTCGGGGTACTCCGCGGCGAGGTCGGGGACCGCCTCGGTGGACGCGGCGCCCGGCTCCGGGTTGTAGGTCATGAGGGTGCGCGCGTAGTAGCGGCTGAAGTTCCACATGTACCCGTAGTAGGTGTTGCCCGGGTCCATGCTCTCGACGTTGGAGCTCATCGCATAGCGCAGCGTGCCGCCCTTGGCGTCGGAGGCGTTGACGATCTCCGTGCTGCCCTGGTCGTAGCTGCCGCTGGCCTCGCCGCCGCCGCTCTCGTTACCGCCGCAGGCGGTCAGCAGCAGGGACGCCGCCGCGCCGAGCGCGACGAATCCCAGTGCTCGGTTCCTCAATGTTCTGCCTTTCTCGCGGGCTGCGGGATGGGAAGGGGTGCTCTCCGGGCCTACCGGTGTCCCAGGTGACGGGAATCCGGTGGCGCTAGTCGGAGGAACGGGGGTCGAAGGCGTCGCGGAGGCCATCACCGAGCAGGTTGAACGCGAGGACCGTGATGAAGATGGCCAGGCCGGGGATGATCACGAAGTGCGGGGACGTCGTGTAGTACTGCAACGAGTTCGACAGCATGCCGCCCCAGCTGGGGGTGGGCGGGTTGATGCCGACGCCCAGGAAGGAGAGGGACGCCTCGAAGATGATGTTGGTCGGGATCAGCAGCGTCGAGTAGACGAGGATCGGCGTGACCAGGTTCGGCAGCAGCTCCCGGAACAGGATGTGGGTGTTGCTGGCTCCCAGGCTGCGCGCCGCCTCGACGAACTCGCGCTCCTTGAGACTGAGCGTCTGACCCCGGACGATTCGCCCGATGTAGGGCCAGTTGAAGAAGCCGATGATGAAGATCAGCACTCCCACGCGCAGCCCGTTGCCGGTGAGGCCGAAGGCCCCGTCGGGGATGACGCCGGCGAGCGCGATCGCGAACAGCAGCAGGGGGAAGGCGAGGAAGATGTCCATCGCCCGGCTGATGACGGTGTCGACCCAGCCGCCGAAGTAACCGGCGACGATGCCGAGCACGGTGCCGATGAAGACGCACAGCAGGGTCGCGCAGAACGCGACGAGCAGCGAGATCTGGGCGCCGTAGACGATGCGGCTGAACAGATCGCGCCCGTTGACCGGCTCCAGGCCGAGGAGGTGGTCCCCGCTGATGCCGCCGGTCTTGTCCAGACCGCTCATCGGGTCGTTGGGGTCGTTGAGGACGCCACCGGTGAGCGGGTCGATCAGGTTCTGGTGGAACTCGTTCGGCGGGTAGCCGAACAGCTTGGTCAGCACGGGGGCCAGGATCGCGGTGAGGATCAGCAGGATGACGACGACGCCGCCGGCCATGGCGACCTTGTCCCGCTTGAAACGCTGCCAGGCGATCTGCCGAAGGGACCTGTTCGCGGTGTTGCGAACGCCTTCGGTGATCGCCTCTGGTTCGGCCTTCTGCGCCGACTCCGGTGCGTCCAAAGGCGCGGTCATGGCACCACTACTCCCCCACTACTCCCGCTTGTGGCTGCGGCGTTGACTCCGGTGGATTCCCCGGACGGTCGGCTTCCTCGGCGACGCAGGCGTCCGCCCGCGCCCCGGCGGTCTGCCGTTACTGACGGTGAGTGGGTGGCTCTCCGTCAAGGGCGCGCGCACGGGCTCACTTAACGGCCGAAGTAAACACAGCTAACGCACGCTGTGCGCCGGGTAGCGCACGGCGAACAATTTACGCCGCGATACATTCCCGATCGTCCAATTTGCCGCGTTGTGGCTGAATCGTGACACGAGCCTCATAGATCCGTCACTTCAGGTCACATCACGCTGGGAAAGGCGACCGGAACAGAGTGTGCACGACGGGCTCGCCCAGCTCACCGAGACGCGCCTCGGCATGGACGATTCGTTATGCTCACCCCTCCATGCTATGGACATGAAACACACTTTTCGCCACATCTAGGACACACAACGGTCGCCGCTCCCGGAACGGGAACGGCGACCGAAAAACAGTGGACACCGGAAAGGCCGATCGCTAAAGGGGTTCGCTTCGCTTTCGGCCCTCGTTTAGGGGAGCTTGCCGCGGCGAGGGCGACCCCCTGGGCCACGGTGTGATCCCCGCCACTCCGCACCCTCAGCCGATGCCGCGGCGGCGCAGCAGCTCCTCGATGTCGCTGAAGTCGTCGTCCTCGGACGCCTTGGCCGGACGAGCTCCGCCCGTCCCCGGCGAGGCCTCCACCTGGGGCGTCCGCGGGCCTTGCGCGGCCTTCGGCGCGCCGGCGTCCGCGGCCTTGGGACGCCGCCCACCGGCCCCACGCGCCCGCATGATCCCCGACACCACCCACAACACCACTGCCAGCCCGGCCACGGCGACCCCCGCCCACACCAGCGGGTCGAACGCCAACCGGGCGAAGAAGCGGACGAGATCGGCGACGATGCCCCACAGCACCGTCAACATCCCCATCAGCCCCGCGGCCAGCGGCAACAGCGACCAGGCCACACCGCGCAGGCCCGCCGCGGCCCCCTTACGCCGCCACACCCCCCAAGAGATCAGCAGCCCCACCACCGTGAGGGCCGCTCCCAGCACCTGGCCTTCGAACGGAATCTGCGTCGGCATGTCCTCAGTCTCGCACCGTGACCTGCGCCGTCGCATCCGGTAGCTCCCCTAGGGAAGGGAAAACCGGCCCTGACGCGCGCAGCCCTTCGCGCCCGGGGCGCGAAGGGCTGTCGGCGGGAACGGCTACTCGGTCGCGGTCGTGCCGAGCGCCATGTAGTCGTACATCTTCCAGCTCGGGTTGAAGAAGGCGTTGGTCAGGTTGTCCGGCCGGTAGAGAACCGACTTGTGGAAGACCATCGGCACCAGCACGGCCTGCTCCATGACCAGCCGGTCGATCTCGGCGTAGATCTCGACCCGCTCGGCCTCGTCCTCGATCGTGACGACCTCGTCGAAGAGCTTGTTGATCTCGGGGTCGTCCAGCTCGGAGATGTTGGAGTTGCCGGCCTCCTTGATGGCGTCACCGTCGAGGATCTGGCTCATGTAACCGTAGCCACTGGGCCAGTCCGGCATCCAGCCGTAGAGGTTGATGCCCAGCTCGTTCTCGTGGACGAAGTCCGGCGAGCCCGCCTGGGTGTTGGTGAAGGTGTCCGAGGGGTACTGCTTGATGTTCACCTCGATGCCGGCGCGGGCCAGCGACTCCTGGACGGCCTCGGCCGCGGCGACCTCGGCCGGACGGTCGGAGCGGATGCCCATGTTGGTGGAGAACCCACCCTCTTCGCCGCACTCCTCCAGCTTGGCCTCGGCCTGGGCGATGTCCCCCTGGTTGTTCTCCGAGGGGTACAGGTCGAGCTCGGGGTCGGCGCCCGCGATCGACGGCGGCAGGACCTGCGTGGCGATCGTGCCGCCGATGTCACCGCCCCAGGCGCGCTGCACCGCGTCCCGGTTGATCGCGTACTGCACGGCCTGCCGGCACGCCTGGTTGTCGAACGGCTTGACGTGCACGTTGAGGTTGAGGAAGTAGTGCGCCCCGTTCTCGGGGTTGTCCAGGTTGACCTTCTCGGCCTCGTCGGTGACGACCTGGCCCTTCATCGCCGGGCCCAGGCCGGTGCCGCCCAGGTCGACGTCGAGCCCGCCGTTGACCAGACGCTGGTCGATCTCGTTCTGCTCGACCCCCTCCTCGACCGTGATCCGGTCCGGCAGCGCCTTGCGGATCGGGTCGGTCTCGGGGTCCCACTGGTCGTTGCGGACCAGGGACAGGCCGCTGCCGGGGTTCCAGTCCTCCTCGAACTTGTAGGGACCGGAGGAGACCACCCGGGTCTGGTACTGCTCGCCCTTGTCGGCCTCGGCGGGCACCGGCGCGCTCTGCGGGTGCACCATCACGTAGGTGAAGTCGGCGAACGGCTCCTTGAGGTGGAAGATCAGAGTCGTGTCGTCGGGGGTCTCGATCGCGTCGAAGCCGGCCAGCGGGTCGTCGGGGTCGGCGTAGGGCCCCTCGTAGTCACCGGACTGGTCGAGCAGCTGCTGGTAGTACTTGGGACCGTTGGGCAGGGCCTGGTCGCCGAAGTTGCTGCGCGCGATCGCGTACTTGATGTCCTCGGCGACGATCGGCGAGCCGTCCTCGTACTTCAGGCCCTCGCGCAGCTTGACCGTCCAGGTCCGGCCGTCGTCGCTGACCTCGGGCAGCTCGGCGGCCAGGTCGGGGACGACCTCGCGGCCGGCCTCACCCGGCTCCGTGGCGTAGGTGTAGAGGGTGCGGGCGTAGAAACGGCTGAAGTTCCAGATGTAGCCGTAGTAGGTGTTGCCCGGGTCGGTGCTCTCCATGTTGGCGGAGATCGCGAAGCGCAGCGTGCCGCCCTGGGCGTCGGAGGCGTTGACCTTCTCGGTGAGCCCCTGGTTGAACTCGACGTCGGCGGCGGCTCCGCCCCCGTCATCTCCCCCGCCCGAACAGGCGCCGAGCAGCAGGGTCGCGGCGGCTCCCGCCGCAACGAACGCCAATGCGCGTCGTCTTCTCAATGTCGTGGCCTCTCTCACGGGGTCGAAGGACGGGTGTCCGGGGCCGGTGGTGACCGAGTGACCGGACGATAGGAAGGGCAGACGAACCGACCGGTACGGATGGCGTCCATCGATTCATGCGGCACTCTATTTGAATTCCTCCCGTTTTCCCGGGCGTGTCCCAATCGTGATTGAAAGCCGATGTGACCGCGATCCTCCGAAAACGCTCTGAAATCAGGTGAATACAGAAAGGAGGCGACGGTTCATCCGTCGCCTCCTTGGTCCGCGGGGCCGCCCGGACCGTCCCACGTCGGGCTCAGCCGCGGGGCTGTTCCACCAGGCCGCGCAGCCACGCCGCGTCGACCCCCTCGAGCGAGGGGATGACCGTGCGGCCCGGCGCCGGTTCGAGCGGCACCTTGTGGGGGACGGCCACCGTGACACAGCCGGCCGCCTGCGCCGAGGCCACCCCGGTCGGGGAGTCCTCCACCGCGACACAGCGGGTGGGGTCGACGCCGAGGAGCCGCGCCGCCTTCAGATAGGGCTCGGGGTGGGGCTTGTTGTGCGCCACCTCGTCACCGGCCACGACCACGTCGAAGTACGCGGCGCCGATCTGCTCCAGCACCGTCTCGGCCAGTCCGCGGTGGGTGGAGGTGACCAGGCCCGCCGGGATACCCGCCGCCGCCACGTCGGCGACGAGTTCGGCGGCGCCCGGGCGCAGCTGCGCCCCCTGTTCCACCCTGCGCCGCATGGCCTCGTACATCATCGCGACGACCCGATCAGGACCGACCGTGGTACCGGTCAGGTCGATGATGTAGCCGGCGACCGCGCCGGCCGCTCGGCCGACGTTGCTCCGGTGGTCGTGGTCGGTCCACGTGCCACCGAGCGCCTCGGTGACCTCGGCCTCGGTGTCGCCCCACATCCCCTCGGTGTCGACCAGGGTGCCGTCCATGTCGAACAGGACGGCCTGGAGATCGGTGGCGGGTCGGGGGGATACGGGGGCGGGGCTCTGGATGGAGGTCATACGTTGAAGTATTTCGCTTCCGGGTGATGGACGACGATCGCGTCGGTGGCCTGTTCGGGAACGAGCTGGAACTCTTCGGACAACGTCACACCGACCCGTTCCGGTTCCAGCAGGCGCATGATCTTGGCGCGGTCCTCCAGATCGGGGCAGGCGCCGTAGCCCAGCGAGAACCGGGCACCGCGGTACCCCAGCTTGAAGAACGCGTCCAGGTCGGCCGGGTCCTCGCCCGCGTACCCCAGCTCCGCGCGCACCCGCGTGTGCCAGTACTCGGCCAGCGCCTCGGTCAGCTGCACCGACAGGCCGTGCAGCTCCAGGTAGTCGCGGTAGGCGTTCTTCTGGAACAGCTCCTGGGTGGCCTTGCTGATGGCCGAGCCGACCGTGACGACCTGGAAGGCCACCACGTCGAGCTCGCCGGAGGACTTGGGACGGAAGAAGTCGGCCAGGCACAGGTGCCGGTCACGGCGCTGGCGCGGGAAGGTGAAGCGGGTGCGCTCGCCCCCGTCCTCGTCGAGGACGACGAGATCGTCGCCCTCGCTGTAGCAGGGGTAGTAGCCGTAGACGACGGCCGCCTCCAACAGCCCCTCGGTCTGGATCCGGTCCAGCCACATGCGCAGCCGCGGACGCCCCTCGGTCTCGACCAGCTCCTCGTAGGAGGGGCCGTCACCGCGCGAGCCCTTCAGTCCCCACTGCCCCATGAAGGTCGCGCGCTCGTCGAGGAAGGCCGCGTACTCGGCCAGCGGCAGCCCCTTGCTGATCCGGTCGCCCCAGAACGGCGGCTCGGGGACCGGGTTGTCGACGGCGACGTCGCTGCGCTCGGGCATCTGCTCGGGTTCGGTCACCTTCAACCGGGCGCCGGTCTTGACCCGCCGCTGGCGCAGTTCGGGCAGCTTCGCGCCCGGGACGCCGCGCTTGACCGCCATGAAGGCGTCCATCAGGCGCAGTCCCTCGAAGGCGTCGCGGGCGTAGCGCACCTCGCCGTCGAACAGCTCGGCGAGGTCCTGCTCGACGAAGGAGCGGGTGAGCGCGGCCCCTCCCAACAGGACCGGGTAGCGCTCGGCCAGCCCCCTGGAGTTCATCTCCTCCAGGTTCTCCTTCATCACCACCGTCGACTTCACCAGCAGGCCGGACATGCCGATGACGTCGGCGCGTTCCTGCTCGGCGGCCTCCAGGATCGCCGACACCGGCTGCTTGATGCCCAGGTTGACGACGTCGTAGCCGTTGTTGGACAGGATGATGTCGACGAGGTTCTTGCCGATGTCGTGCACGTCGCCCTTGACCGTGGCGAGCACGATGCGGCCCTTGCCCTCGTCGTCGCTCTTCTCCATGTGCGGTTCGAGGTAGGCGACGGCGGCCTTCATCACCTCGGCCGACTTCAAGACGAAGGGCAGCTGCATCTCGCCCGAGCCGAACAGGTCGCCCACGACCTTCATCCCGGCCAGCAGCGTGTCGTTGACGATGGCCAGCGCCGGGCGTTCGGCCAGCGCCTCGTCGAGGTCGGCCTCCATCCCGACGAGCTCACCGTCGATGATCCGCCGCTCCAACCGCTCCCACAGCGGCAGGGCCGCCAGCTCCTCGGCGCGCGAGGCCTTGAGCTGCTGGGCGTCGACCCCCTCGAACAGCTCCAGGAACCTCTGGAGGGGGTCATAGCCCTCGGACCGCCGGTCGTAGATCATGTCGAGCGCGACCGTGCGCTGTTCCTCGGGGATCCGGTTCATCGGCAGGATCTTGGAGGCGTGCACGATGGCGGAGTCCAGCCCCGCCTCGACGCACTCGTGCAGGAAGACCGAGTTGAGCACGATCCGCGCGGCCGGGTTGAGACCGAAGGAGACGTTGGACAGGCCCAGCGTGGTCTGGACGTCGGGGTGGCGCCGCTTGAGCTCGCGGATGGCCTCGATCGTCTCCAGCGCGTCGCGGCGCGACTCCTCCTGCCCGGTGGCGATGGTGAAGGTCAGGCAGTCGATGATGATGTCGGCCTCGCGGATGCCGTAGTCGCCGGTCAGCTCGGTGATGAGCCGCTCGGCGATCTCGACCTTCTTCTCCGCGGTCCGCGCCTGGCCCTCCTCGTCGATGGTCAGCGCCATGAGGGCGGCGCCGTATTGGACCGCCAGGGAGGCGACCTTGGCGAAACGGGACTGGGGCCCGTCGCCGTCCTCGTAGTTGACGGAGTTGAGGACCGCGCGCCCGCCGATCATCTCCAGCCCCGCCTCCAAGACCTCGGGCTCGGTGGAGTCCAGGACCAACGGCAGGGTGGAGGCGGTGGCCAGGCGCGAGGCGAGTTCCCGCATGTCGCGCACGCCGTCGCGACCCACGTAGTCGACGCACAGGTCGAGCATGTGGGCGCCGTCACGGATCTGGTCGCGGGCGATCTCGACACAGTCGTCGTAGCGCTCGGCGATCATCGCCTCGCGGAAGGCCTTGGAGCCGTTGGCGTTGGTGCGTTCGCCGATGGCCAGGTAGCTGGTGTCCTGGCGGAACGGCACGCTCTGGTAGAGCGAGGCCGCCGACGCCTCGCTGAGGGGCCGGCGGTTCTTGACGCCCCGCCCCGCGACCCGCTCGACGACCTGGCGCAGGTGCTCGGGTGTCGTGCCGCAGCACCCGCCGGCCAGCGACAGCCCGAACTCCGAGACGAACGCCTCGTGGGCGTCGGCCAGCTCTCCGGGCTGCAGCGGGTAGACCGCGCCGTCGGCGCCCAGCTCGGGCAGGCCCGCGTTGGGCATGCAGGAGATCGGCAGGCGCGAGTGCTGCGACAGGTAGCGCAGGTGCTCGCTCATCTCGGCGGGACCGGTCGCGCAGTTCAGCCCGATGGCGTCGATTCCCAGCGGCTCCAACGCCACCAGTGCCGCGCCGATCTCCGAGCCCAGCAGCATGGTCCCGGTGGTCTCGATGGTGACCTGCGCGATCACCGGGACGTCGACCCCCGAGGCGACGCGGGCCCGATGCGCGCCGATCACCGCGGCCTTGGTCTGGAGGAGGTCCTGACAGGTCTCGATGAGGATCGCGTCGGCGCCTCCGTCGATGAGCCCCTGGGCGCACTGCTGGTAGTAGTCGCGCAGCGTCGCGAACGCCGCGTGGCCCAGCGTGGGCAGTTTGGTGCCCGGCCCCACCGACCCCAGCACGTAGCGCGGGTGGTCGGCGCTGGAGTAGGAGTCGGCGACCTCCCGCGCGACGCGGGCGCCGGATTCGGCGAGCTCGTAGGTGCGCTCGACGATGCCGTACTCGCCGAGGTTGCCGAAGTTCGCCCCGAAGGTGTTGGTCTCGACGCAGTCGACACCGACGTCGAGGAAGGCCGCGTGCGTGGCGCGCACCACGTCGGGACGGGTGACGTTGAGGATCTCGTTACATCCCTCGTGCCCCTGGAAGTCGTCGAGGTCGAGGTCGTGTGCCTGAAGCATCGTGCCCATGGCGCCATCGGCCACGATGACGCGCTTGGACAGGACTTCCCGGAAGGAGGGGCGAGAACTCATGGCTCACAACTTTAGTGTCGGAGGACCGCCCGAACCCTGGCAGGTCCGCGGCGGGGCGGACCACGCGGCCGGGGACCCCTGTGTCCTCACGCCGCGGGGCGGCAGAACGCGGCGTTTCCGGCCACCTCGCACGACGATACCTCACCCCCCTCCGCCCCTCCCGCCCCGAAGAGGTCCGGAACATCCGGGGGCGCAGCGCTGTTGACACAGGGGTGATGAGTCGTCCCTCCAGGTCAACGAGGCACCACCGCGTCACCGCGCAGTGGGCTGGCCGACACTTGCCCCTCGCCCCCTGCGACGTGGCAGGGCCAACGCATAGGGTGGGTCCGTCCGACCACAAGTGGCCCGGCTCCGCCCGCGGGAAAACCCCTCCACACGGAAGGCCTGGTCCGTTACGGTGCGGGCACGATTGGATGTCGATGTTGTCGACCGGACTGTCCCAGAACGGACATCCGGAATGTAAGGAGGCGGCCTGTGCCTGAGCTCGACAGCGTTCCCGAGCTCGTCGAGCCCGTCATGGTGGCCGCGTTCGATGGCTGGAACGACGCCGGTGAGGCGGCCAGCGCGGTGATCGAGCACCTGGCCACGGTCTGGGAGGCGCGGGAGCTGCTGCGCCTGGACTCCGACGACTACTACGACTTCCAGGTCACACGGCCACGTGTGACGATGGCCGACGGCCACAACCGCGGCATCACCTGGCCGGCGACCCGGGTGTCCCTGGCCCGCCCCTCCGGCGGCGGACACGTGGTGCTGGTGCGCGGGATCGAGCCGAACATGCGCTGGCGCGGCTTCTCCAGCGATCTCCTGGCGGTGGCCCGCGAACTGGGCGTGCGCCGGGTCATCCTGCTGGGCGCGCTGCTCGCCGACTCCCCGCACACCAGACCGGTTCCGGTCACCGGCGTGGTCTCGCCGCCCTCCCTGGCCGCGTCGCTGCCGGTGCGGCTGGAACCGGCCTCCTACGAGGGGCCCACCGGCATCGTCGGCGTGCTCCAGGACGTCTTCGGGGCGGCCGGGCTGGAGACGATCTCGCTGTGGGCGGCCATCCCCCACTATGTCGCCCAGCCGCCCTGCCCCAAGGGGACGCTGTCGCTGCTGCGCCGCGTCGAGGACATCCTCGACCTCACCGTCCCCCTCGGGGAGCTGCCCGAGGAGGCCCGCGCCTGGGAGCACGGCGTGGACGAGCTCGCCTCCGAGGACTCCGACATCGCCGGCTACGTGCGCAGCCTGGAGGAGGCCAAGGACGCCGCCGAGCTGCCCGAGGCCAGCGGCGAGGCGATCGCCCGGGACTTCGAGCGCTACCTCAAACGGCGCGGCCAGGGCTGAGGTCCCCGGAGACCGGGCGCGCCGTCCTGCTCAGGGCAGGATGGCGCGCCACTCGCCGGTGGCGACGACCGCCGCCCAGGCTCCCGCGATGCGGGCCAGGCCACGGCGGACCTCGTCGACCACGGCCGGGGCCAGCGGTGACAGCGCGGCCTCGCCCGGCGCCAGCCGGACGGTCACCCGCAGGCCGTCGAGGACTCGTTGGGCGCGCGCGACCGTCTCGGGGTCGGGCTGCCCGCCCGCGGCGTGGCGCAGGTGCGCGTACAGACCGTCGCGCAACGTGACGGCCTCGCTGTGGTCGGCCAGCGTGATGGGGATCGCCCCCTCGGTGACCAGCCGGTGCTTACGCAGGAACGCGGCCAGCCCCGCCCGGTCGGACAGGGAGTCTCCGGAAAGGACGAAGGCGCGGATGAGCGCCGCGGCGGCGCTCGTGTCGGTGGGGGTTGTCATGATCTCATCTCACCACGCGACGCGACCACGCCATGACGTTTCGTCGGTCCGGTGCCGGTCGTCCGTCGTCGCGCGCGACGACGGACGACCGGCGGCGCTCACTCGCCGCTCTCGCGGATGGCGGTCAGGAGGCGTTCGGCCGTGCTCGCCGCCTCTTCGTCCCCGGCCGCCCGGAACAGGCCGATGGCCGCCTCGGCCTCCCTCTCGGCGTCGCCCGGCTGCTCGTTCCACAGGAGCCTGGCCCGGTCGAAGCGGATCGAGGCACGGGTCCAGTGGGCCTGTTCCTCGGGGATGTCCAGACCGGAATCGGCCACCGCGCGGTCCAGCCACTCCTCCGCCCGCTGTGAGGCCGATCGCGCCTCCTGGTGTTCCCCCGCCCAGTGGTGCGACATGGCGGCACGCTGGTGGCGGTCGGCGGCCTGGAAGGGTTCGCCCAGCTCTTCCCACATCCGCGCGGCCGCGTCGAAGCGGGCGGCGGCCTCGGCGTCCCGGTCCAGGCCGCTCAGCAGCAGCGCCGTCTCGTCGGTGAGCATCGCCAGGGCGGGCGTGGTCTGCTCGGCGCCCTCCAGTCCGATCAGTTCCTCCCACCGTGTCAGGGCGTCCTCGACCTCGCCGATGGCCGTGAGCGAGCGGGCCAGGATCTCCCGCAGCGCCATGCGCTCGCCCTTGTCGAAGCCCGCCTCCTCCTCGACCGCCAGGGCCTCCTCGGCCACCTCCGCGGCCTCCAGGTGGCGTTCACCGGCGAGGTAGGCGGCGGCCAGCGGGAAACGCGCGTGGGCGGCGGGCTCGGCCTGCCCCGACGCGGTGAACAGGGCGACCGCCTCCGCCAGCGGCGCGATCGCCTCGGCGGACCGTTCCGTCCCGTGCAGCCACCGGCCCTGGAGGAAGAGCGCCGTGGCCCGCAACCCGTCGGGGACCTCATCGGGATCCTGCGCGACCGCCTCGGCGAAGGCCGCGTCCACGGGCTTGTCGTCGCCTCCCTGCGACGCCAGCGCCTGGAGGGCCTGGGCGTGCCACAGGGACGCCTCGGCGAGGGCCAGCGGGGCTCCCACCGCCCGGGCGGTCTCGCGCACGACGGCGAGCTCCGCGGCGAACTCCTCCACAGCGGCGTCGGCGCGCACCATCGCGTGGGCGTGGGCCCGGCGGACGGCGAGGACCGTCGTGGGCTCCTCCGGTCCCAGGTCCGCGGCCTCCTCGATGAGCTCCAGCGCCCGCTGTGGATCCTCCCCCAGCAGGACCTGGGCGTAGCGGACCCGCGTCATGACACGCTCATCGACGTCGGCGTGAAGATCCTGGTGTTCCAGCGCGGCCTCCAGGTATTCCCGTCCGGCCTCCTCTCCCTGCTCCAGGAGCAGGGCGCCCAGACGGCCGAGGGTCCGGTGGCGCTCGATGTCCAGGCCGACGGCGGCGAACGCCTCGGCGGCCGCGCGGAAGGCCTCGGCCGCGCCCGGCAGGTCGCCCGCCCATCCGCGCAGGCCACCCTCCAGTTCGGTGCGGCGGGCGAGGGCCTCGGCGGACGGCTGCGCCTCGCGGGCGAGAGCGTCGAAGCGCTCCAGGACCGTCCGGGCCGCCTGGCAGCGGCCGACCCGCCACAGCCCCACGGCCCGTTCCAGCAGCTCCGCGCCGTCCCCGGAGGTGTCCACCCGGGGACGGGGCGTGTCCGCCGGCGACATCGACGTGCGGGAACGGGCCGGCCGGGGCGCGTGTTCGCTGAGGGGCAGGTGGTCAAAGAGCGGCTCGGCCTCCAGTCGGGCCCGCACCCGATCGCCCTGGGCCGTGGTGCGGTTGCGCTCATCGAAGCGCGCGGCGATCTCCAGGGCGTCGGCGCGCAGGAGATCGCGCAGCTCGTGGGCGGTGACGTCGCCGGCCGGGCGGTCGCCGTGGGCGGGGCGCCCGACGGTCAGGTGGCCGTGACCGGTGGCGGCGAGCCGGTCGAGCAGCAGCGCGGCGGAGGCCGCGAACATCATCGCGTCATGCGGGGTGGGGGGCGTGTCATAGGTCCCCAGGTGGCGTTCCAGGATCTCCAGGCCGCGCGCCTCATTGCCGGTGAGCGCGCAGAAGTAGAGGTGGTCGCCGATGGCCGCGAGGTAGTGCGCGGGGTTGCGGCGGTGGACCCGGTAACCGCGACGGTGGGCGTCGACGGCCTCCTGGGGACGGCCGGTACGCAGGTAGGGCAGCATCAGGGTGCGGAGGATGTCCTGGGGCTGCTCGGTGCAGGTGAGGTGGCCGTCGAGGACGGGGCGGGCCAGCTCGATCGCCGCCTCGTCCGCGCCCGCCAGGATGAGATGGGAGGCCATGGAGGAGGGGTCGCAGCCCTCGCAGTCGGAGTTGCCGTCACGCGGCGTGGTGCGCCACAGCTCGAACTGCTCGGCCGCGGTGACCGCGTCCCCGATGTGGCGGGCGACGACGTTGCGGTAGTGGTGGACCGCCTGGAGACTGTGGCCGCCCTCGCGGTAGCGCCGTTCCATGTCGTCGAGGACGGCGTAGGTGCGCTCCAGCGGGATCTCGGGGAACTCGGTGAGGGAGTTGACGATCCACTTGAAGTGCCAGAGCAGCTGCTCCTGCGCGCCCGTCCCGTAGCGGGCGGGGTCGGCGTCAAAGGCGCTCAGGCACCGGGAGAAGGTGGTGAACGCCTTGGCGGGCTCGCCCCCGTGCTGGTAGGCGCTGGTCAGGCGCATGCGCAGGTGGAACAGGTCGAACTCGTCGGCGCCCGCGACGGTGGCGGCGCGCAACGCCTCTTCCATGACCAGGGTCTTGGCCGTGCCATAGGGCAGGCCGGCCGCCTGCTCGAACAGGTCGCGCCAGTCGCGCTCGCTCACGTGTTCTCCTCGGGGTCGGATCGGACCGCCCAGTCGAGCAGTCCGAGGAAGGACTGGTTGAGCGCCGCGGTGTCGGCCGGACGCAGGGGGTGTCGCCCGTGCAGCAGCGCCTGGCCGTACAGCGAGCGCACGGCCAGGGCGATGAGGTCGGGGTCGGTCAGCGTCGTCACGCGCCGGGTGAGGGGGTTGGCGTGGTTGAGCACCAGCCGGGGACGGTCCGCGGCGAGCGCCGGCTCCAAAGCGCCCAGCACGTCGGCCCACAAAGGGTCGGCCGCGGCCCGGGACTCGTTGAGTTCCGCCTGGTGCTCGGCGGCCCGGCTGGTCAGGTAGAGCGCGGGCACCGCGGCCGGGGCGTACTCGCGGACCACGACGGCGCACCCCAGGGGGTCCATCGCGCCCTCGGCCGCGGCGAGGAAGTCGCGCAGGCGCAGTCCGGTGGCGGAGTCGACCATGCCGAACCTGGTGCTGAGCTCGCCGGGGTCCAGGGGGCGCAGCCGCAGCTTCGGATCCAGCTCGCCCAGGCGCTCGATGATCTCGGCGTCGTAGACGTAGCCGCCGTTGACCAGGCCGATGCCCTGCGCGGCCGAGACCGCCGAGAGGCCGCGGAACTCGTCGACGTCGCGGGTGAAGCGGGCGTCGGGGTGGCGGCGGGCGAACTCCGCGAGCGTCATCGCGCCGTCGCTGGTCTCGAACTCCAGCCAGCGGTAGACCAGCTCCAGCATGCCGTCGTCGTGGACGGCGAGGGCCTTGACCCCGATGTGGTGCAACCGCAGGAACTCGCGCAACCGGGTGGGGTCGCTCTGGGACAGGGCGACCAGCCAGTCGCGCAGCCGCTCGCCCAGCGCCTCTCGGACGTGGCCGAGCAGGTCGTCCTCGTACAGCGCCTCGCGCGAGGCCGTGGGACGCAGCTCCTCCGCGTCGACCACACAGCGGACGAAGAACGCCCAATCGGGCAGCAGGTCGGGGACGTTGCCGGCGAGCAGCATGCGTTTGAGGTAGACCCGGTGGGTGGCCCGGGCCGTGGGATTGGCCGATGTGGGCAGGACGAAGGCGACGCCGCTCAGGCCGGCCTCGGGGACCTCCAGGTCGATGATGTCGAGCGGGGTGAACCCGAACAGTTCGCGGCAGTAGGACTCCAGCGCGGCTCTTCGCCGGGCGGGCGTGGCGTGGGCGGCCCGCCAGGGCACCGCGTCGCCGGTGACGGGGGTGGGGCCGACGGTCAGCGTGACGGGGAGCAGGGAGCCGTACTCACGGGCGAGTTCGGTGATCGTGCGGGTGGTGAACCACTCCTCGCAGCCGGGGCGGGGGCGCAGCACGACCGTCGTGCCGACCTCGGGCCGCTCCTCGGCGGCCTTCTCCACGCGGTAGCGGCCGTCGGCCCGCCCGATCCAGCGGATCGTCGGCCCTCCCCCGGCCGAGCGGGTGACGACCTCCACCTCGTCGGCCACCAGGAACCCCGACAGGAGGCCGATGCCGAACTGCCCCAGGAACTCGTGCCGGGCGTAGCCCAGTTCGTCGCGCTTGGCCGAGCGTCCGATGGTGGCCAGGAGCTCGTGCACCTGTTCCTCGGTGAGGCCGATCCCGGAGTCGTGGACCCGCAGGGTGTCGTCTCCTCCGGTGCCCGGCGGCTCGATGTGCACCTCGGCCGGAGCCTGGGGGTCGGCGGCCCGGCGCGCGGTGATGGCGTCCACGCCGTTTTGCAGCAGTTCGCGCAGGTAGACCCGGGGGCTGGAGTACAGGTGTCGGCTCAGCAGGTCGACGACTCCGCGCAGATCGACCTGGAAGGCCCGTTCGGCCACGTCTCGTCCTCTCCCGCCGCATGACGCCCCACGCGCCCGCGCGGGATGCGGCGGTTGAACCGTAACGCAGACCGATGACGGTTTTGCCGCTTTTTTACCTGGGTGCTCGTCCCGCGGCCACGCCCCCTTGACGGTGCCGCCCGGGAAGGCGGCACCGGAGCGGGAGAGCGGCGGCTACAGCTCGACGCCGAGGAGAGCGTCCACCGTGGCGCGTACCAGCGCCGGCGCCTCGGGGTCCGCCCCCTCACCGGCCAGGACCGCCGCGGCCCAGGCGTCGACGGCCGCGACGGCGGTGGCCGTGTCAAGGTCGTCGGCCAGGGCGGCGCGGACGCGGTCGAGCACCGGAGCGGCGTCGGGGCCGGAGGAGGCCGCCACCGCGGCCCGCCAGCGCTCCAGGCGCTCGGTGGCGCCGGCCAGCTCGGCGTCGGTCCACTCCCAGGCCGTGGCGTAGTGGTGCGGCAGCATGGCCAGGCGGATGGCCATCGGGTCGACCCCGGCGGCGCGCAGGCGGGAGACGAAGACGAGGTTGCCACGCGACTTCGACATCTTCTCGCCGTCCAGGCCGACCATGCCGACGTGGACGTAGTTGCGCGCCTGGGGGTGGGTGCCGGTGGCACAGCGGGCCTCGGCCGCGCCCATCTCGTGGTGGGGGAAGACGAGGTCGTCTCCACCCCCGTTGACGTCGAAGCCCATGCCGAGCTCGCGCAGCGAGATGGCGCTGCACTCGACGTGCCAGCCGGGGCGGCCACGTCCCAGCGAGGTGTCCCAGGCCGGCTCGCCCGGCCGCTCGGCCCGCCAGAGCAGCCAGTCCAGCGGATCCTTCTTCCCGGAACGCTGCGGGTCGCCCCCGCGCTCGGCGAACAGCCGCAGCATCTCCTCGCGGTCCAGGCCGCTGACCTCGCCGAACCCGCGGGCCGCGGCCACCGAGAAGTAGATGTCGCCGTCGAGCTCATAGGTGGCGCCGCGGGCCCGCAGCTTCTCGATGAACTCGACGATGAGGTCGATGGACTCGACGACGCCCACGTAGGCGCGCGGCGGCAGGATGCGCAGCGCCGCCATGTCCTCGCGGAACACCTGGATCTCGCGCTCGGCCAGTGCCCGCCAGTCCTCGCCGGTGGCCTCGGCGCGCTCCAGCAGCGGGTCGTCGATGTCGGTGGTGTTTTGGACGTAGTCGACCTGGTGGCCCGCGTCCCGCCAGACCCTGTTGACCAGGTCGAAGGTCAGGTAGGTGAAGGCGTGCCCCAGGTGGGCGGCGTCGTAGGGGGTGATGCCGCAGACATACATCCGCGCGGTCGGCCCCGGGTCGGTGGTACGCAGGCCACCGGTGACGGTGTCGTGGACGCGGAGTGGCCCGCCGTTACCGGGCAGGCTGGCGATGTCGGGCGCAGACCAGGAACGCATAACGTAGAGACTATCCGCCCATCTGGGCGGAAAAGGTGGTGACGCAGGGTTTCCCGGAGTGAGATGGGTCGGCGGGGGCTCTGCGCCCCCGCGCGGTCACGCCCCGTTCCGGTGGAGCCGGACGATCAACCCGACGCTGGCCGCCACCGCGCACCCGCACACAACGGCCATGGCGTGGTTGCCCAGACGCCAGTGGACGAGGGCGGCCACGAGCGCGACGACGTAGAGTAACCAGTATGACGCCGGTTCCCAGGAGAGGTGGGCGGATCCGCCCATGTCCCCCGGTCCGGGTGACGGCCCAGGCACCGGGACACGCACCTCCTCACGCATCGGACGCCCGGCGTCGTGCCTCATCGGCCCCGCCGACAGCCCGTTGCTCGTTGTTTACGCTGGAGAGGACGTGTTTCCCGGGACATGGGTTTACCCGTGGGCGGGTGCGGATGCGCGCCGCCCGGTCCCTCAACCGACCATGTACCAGGCCCCGGGGTCGCCCGGGCTCCCGTTGAACGCGTAGCGCACCACCCCCGGCGCGACGGCCAGCAGGGTCACCGACGTGCTGGCCCAGGCGCGCCCGCCGGGCAGATCCATCCGGGCGAACAGGGCGGAGGAGTCCCCGCCCTCCTCCCCTGCGCCGCGCGCGGGCCCGGCCGCGGCCTCGTTCACGAGGGACAGCCAGCCGCCCCAGATCTCCTCCGGCCGGCTCGCGGCGCGCAGCTCCCCGGCCCCCGTCCGTGGAAGTGCCGCGGTGAACAGCGGCGCGTGGCGGCGGGCCCGGGGAGCCTCGGGATCCCAGCCGCTGTTGACGAGGACGTGCACCCCGGGCGGCAGCCTCCTGCCTAGGAGCCGGGCGCCGTCCCAGGAGTACAGGACCGCCTCCGCCGGATCGGCCCGCAGCAGGTGGAAGGGGTCGAAGCGCGCCGCCTCGGCCGCGTCCGGCACCGCTCCGTGGGCCGCCGCCGACAAGGGGAGCTCTCCACGGCTGCTCCGACCGGCCGGCCCGCCCTCCTCGGCCGGCGCGCGCTCCATCCTCGGGGTGACCTCGGGAAACCCGTTCAGTACGGCGCCCACGCGCGGGACGGCCCCCGGGGCGACCGCCAGCCACGTTCCGCCCGCTCGCAGGTCCCGTCCCCCCACGACCTCGGGCAGCCTTGGCCAGTGCCGGGCGGGCGGCAGCCAAGGACGATCGGTCATCTCATCGCGCACGGCCGCGATCAGCAGCGGAACCGGCGCCGCCGGATCGTGGAAGACGACGACCGTGCACATGGGGCCTCCCCTCGGCGCCGGACCGGCCGGCACGGGATCCGGACCGAACCCGGGAAGCGGGTGCGAACACCCGATCCACTCGTGATGGTGGCACTACCGCAGCGGGATCGTCCCTCCCATAAGCTCAGCGCAGCGCCCGCAGGCCCCTATTGTGGCAGCGGCCCCTCCACGCGCTTCGCGCGGGACGGGCCTGCCGGCCGCGGGCCTTCCCGCCCCGAGATGGAGAACGGATGTCCGACTACAACGGCCGGCAACCTCCCGCCGCGCCCGTCCTCGACAAGGCGCGCGGCCTGAGCTCGGCCGAAGTGGCCGAACGGATCGCGGCCGGACAGGCCAACGACGTCCCGGTCCGGTCCGGGCGGACGGTCGGCCAGATCGTCCGCGCCAACCTGTTCACCAGGATCAACGCGATGGTCGCGGTGCTGTTCGCGATCATCGCGGTCATCGGCCCCCTTCAAGACGGCCTGTTCGCCCTGGTCATCGTCTTCAACACGCTGATCGGGATCGTGCAGGAGCTGCGCGCCAAGCGCACGCTGGACCGGCTCGCCATCGTCAACGCGGCGCGTCCGCGGGTGCTGCGTGACGGCGCCACCGTCGACGTGGCCACCCAGGAGGTGGTCATGGACGACGTCATCGAGATCGGTCAGGGCGAACAGGCCGTGGTCGACGGCGTGGTGGTGTCGGCCTCCGCCCTTGAGGTGGACGAGTCGCTGCTCACCGGCGAGTCCGACCCGGTGCTCAAACGCCCCGGCGACCCGATCCTGTCGGGCAGCTTCGTGGTGGCCGGTAGCGGCCTGTTCCGGGCCACCCGGGTGGGGCGCGCCGCCTACGCCGCGCGGCTGGCCGAGGAGGCGAGCCGGTTCGGACTGGTCCGTTCGGAGCTGCGCTCGGGCGTGGACCGGATCCTGCGCATCATCACCTGGCTGCTGCTGCCCACCGGCGCGCTGCTCATCTACAGCCAGCTGTTCCTCGGCGGCCACGTCACCGACGCGACGTCGAGCGGCGGGACGATCTCGGGTCCGCTGGCCGACGCGCTGCGCGGCACGGTGGCGGCGCTGGTGTCCATGATCCCCGAGGGGCTGGTGCTGCTCATCAGCATCGCGTTCGCGGTCGGGGTGGTCCGCCTGGGACGGCGCCACTGCCTGGTGCAGGAACTGCCCGCGATCGAGGGGCTGGCCCGCGTCGACGTGGTGTGCACGGACAAGACCGGCACGCTCACGGAGAACGGGATGCGGGTGGCCGAGGTGCGGGTGCTCGACCCCACGGGGGCGCACTCCGTCGACGACATCCTGGCGGCGCTGGCCGCCGCCGACCCCAGCCCCAACCGCAGCATGGCCGCGATCGCCGAGGCCCACCCCAGCGCCCCCACGTGGCCGGTCGTCGCCGTCGCCGCGTTCTCCTCGGCCCGCAAGTGGAGCGGGGCGACCCTGAAGACCCCCGACGGCGAACGGCACTGGGTGATCGGCGCCCCCGACGTCCTGGCCCCGCCGACGAGCCCGGTCGCGGCCGACGCCGAACGGATCGGGGCGGCTGGACTGCGGGTGCTGCTGCTGGCCCGGGCCGGCGAACGGGTGGACCGGGAGAACGCCCCCGGCGAGGTCGCCCCGGTCGCGCTGGTCGTGCTGGAGCAGCGGGTGCGCGACGACGCCGCCGCGACACTGCGCTACTTCGCCGACCAGGACGTCGAGGTCAAGGTCGTCTCCGGCGACAACGCGACCTCGGTGGGCGCCGTGGCCCGCGAGCTGGGACTGCCCGGCGCGGACGCCCCGGTGGACGCGCGCGGCCTGCCCGAGGACGATGGCGACTTCGCCGCGCAGGTCGAACAGGGCCGGGTGTTCGGCCGGGTCTCCCCCGAGCACAAGCGGTCGATGGTCACCGGCCTCCAGGAACGCGGCCACACCGTCGCCATGACCGGCGACGGGGTCAACGACGTGCTCGCGTTGAAACAGGCCGACATCGGCGTCGCGATGGGGTCGGGCAGCCCGGCCGCGCGCTCGGTCGCCCAGATCGTGCTGCTGGACGACCGGTTCGCCACGCTGCCCCACGTCGTCGCCGAGGGGCGGCGCGTGATCGGCAACATCGAACGGGTGGCCAACCTCTTCCTGACCAAGACGGTGTACTCGATGACGATGGTCACGATCGTCGGCCTGATCGGAGTGGCCTACCCCTTCTTCCCCCGGCACGCGACCCTGATCAACGCGCTCACCTTCGGCATCCCGTCGTTCTTCCTGGCCCTGGCCCCCAACGGGGAGCGCGCCCGTCCCGGTTTCGTCGGGCGGACGCTGCGCCTGGCCGTCCCGGCCGGGCTGGTCAGCGGTATCGCCGCGGTGACCACCTACCTGCTCGTGCTCGACGGCGCGGCCACGCCCACGCTCGCCGACCGCACGGCCGTGGTGGTCACCCTGTGCGCGACGACGCTGTGGGTGCTGCTGCTGGTCGCCAAGCCCTATGTGTGGTGGAAGGTCGCGCTGGTCGGGGCGATGGCGGGGCTGTTGCTCGTGGCCCTGTTCAGCCCCGCCGGCCAGGCCTTCTTCGCGTTGGACACCGGCGACCCCGCCAAGCTGGTCACGGGCCTGGTGGTGGCCGGCGCGGCGGCCACGCTCATCACCGTCATCCGCCTCGTGGACGACCGTCTGCTGCGCCGTTCCTGAGGCGTCCCGGCCCGGCGCGCGGGCCGTGGAGCGCGCCGCCGGCCGCCCCGTGGAGGGGGCGGCCGGCGGCGCTGTGCCGGGGCGGGGTCACGCTCCAAAGGAGCGGGGGTCAGACGGGCGGCCAGGGGACCGCGGGCCAGTCCGGGGAGGGATAGGGGTGGATCCGGTGCTCGCACAGGATCTCCACCCGGCGGACCATCGCGTAGCGCTCGGGGCCGGTGAGGTGGCGGGCGAGTTCGGCGTTCAACGGGTCGTCGGGCTCGGCCAGCCGCCCGCGCAACCGGACCAGGGCCTCCAGGGCCTCCTGGGTCAGGGGTTCGCCCCGCCACTGCCACAGCACCGTGCGCAGCTTGTACTCCTCGGCGAAGGAGACGCCGTGGTCGCATCCGTAGAGGTGGCCCTCCCGTGTCGGCAGGAGGTGGCCGATCTTGCGGTCGGAGTTGTTGATGACGGCGTCGAAGACCGCCATGCGGCGCAGCCCCTGGTGATCCTCACGCCGCGACAGCTCGATCAGGTCGGCCTCGGGGTCGCCGTCGATCCACAGCTGCACCATGCCCTCGCCGTAGGGGCCGTCGCGGTGGACCGTGGGCGGGACGATCGACCAGCCCAGGGCCTCGGAGACGGCGTAGGCCGCGACCTCGCGGCCGGCGAGGGTGCCGTCGGGGAAGTCCCACAGCGGGCGCTCCCCCGCGACGGGTTTGTACACGCACGCCGCGCTGGCCCCCGCGGCGCTGACCGTGCAGTACAGGGTGACGTTCGAGGCGTCGGCCAGCCGGCCGGCCACCGAGAGCTCCCCCACCCGCAGGAGCTCCTCGGCGTCGGTGGTGGTGAGTCCGTCAAAGGACGCGGTCATCTCCCCTCCTGGCCGGGCCGGCCGGAGCATCACCGGCCCGTGGGCTTGTAACCGTTCTGGCGGGGGCAGATATGCCCCGCCGGGTCGAGCGGCCGGCCGCACAGCGGACAGTTCGGCCGGCCCGCCGCGACGACCCTCATGGCCCGGCCCGCGAAGGCGCGGGCCGCGGCCGGGGTGAGATGGACGCGCAGCACGTCGCGGTTGTGGGCCTCCTCGGCGAAGACCTCGAGCTCCGTCTCCGTTCCGTCGGGGTCCAAGGCGGCCTCGGCCGCCGCCTCGTCCAGTTCCTGCGCCTCGATCACGACCCGGCCGGTGTCGGGGTCCCAGGCCAACGCCATCGTGCCGACCCGGAAGTCCTCCTCGATCGGCTGCTGCAACGGGGCGTCGTCGATCGGGTCGGTGGCCGCGAGATCGCCCGCCTGCACGCCGAACCGCTGCCGAACCTCGTCGAGAAGCTCCTCGATGCGCTCGGCGAGCGCCGCGACCTGGGCTTTCTCCAAGACGACGCTGGTGATCCGACCGCCGCCGACGGCCTGGAGGAAAAAGGTCCGCTCACCGGGCTGGCCGACGGTGCCGGCCACGAAGCGCTCGGGAGGGTCGTATTGGAACACGGGCATGGCTGAAACCCTAGAGGATCGTGTCCGCCGTGGCGATCCGGCGGCCCGCCGCCCCGAGGACTAGCCGTTCACATCTCCATCCTGCCGTTGCCGTCGACGATCGTCAGCGCGTGCATCGCCGCGGCGGCGAGCTGGATGAGACCAGCTCGGTTGCTCCAGTCGCAGGCGATCTCGATCGGACCCGCGTGCAGGATCGCGGTCTGGGAACCGGTGTCGGTCACCCTGGTCTGTCCGGTGAGCTGCCCGGCCCGGATGGTGCAGGGGGCGGTCCGCCCGCTCTCCATGGCGCCTTCCATGTCAGCAGACCCTACCCTTCCTCCCCCTCCGCGGGACCGCAATACCCGGGAAACGGGTCGGGCGCAGGGCGGGGTCACCGGTTCTCGTCGCGCGCGCCTCCCGCGCCCCCGCCCACCACCGCGTCGGGTGAGGACTCACCGGGCCGGGGCAGCAGGTCGGCGACGCCACCGCCCACGTCGTTGGCGCGGAGCAGGAACGGGCGGGTCCGGGTGTAGCGGATGGCGGTGAGCGAGCAGGGGTCGGCCTGGATCCGCTGGAACTGGTCGAGGTGCAGGCCCAGGGCGTCGGCGACGATCGCCTTGATGACGTCACCGTGGCTGCACACCAGGTAGGCGCTGTCGCCGTCCGGCGCCTGCAACCGCCGGTTCCAGTCGCGTACCGCGGCCACGGCCCGGTGCGCGGTCTCGGCCAGGCTCTCTCCCCCGGGGAAACGCGCGGCGCTGGGGTGGGCCTGGACGACCTCCCACAGGGGTTCGCGGGCCAGCTCCGTGAGCGGGCGGCCGGTCCAGTCGCCGTAGCGGCACTCGCCGAAGCGCTCGTCGGTGACGACCTCGCCGACGGAGGGGTTGGCCGCGGCGACGGCCTCGGCGGTCTCGCGGCAGCGTTCGAGCGGGCTGGAGACGACGGCGGCCAGCCGCAGGGAGCGCAGGCGCGTCGCGAGCGCGGCGGCCTGGGCCCGCCCCCGTTCGTCGAGGTGCACTCCCGGGGTCCACCCGGCCAGGGTGGCCCCGGTGAGCTCGGTGAGCCCGTGACGGACCAGCAGCAACGTGACCGAGCCGGTGGGGGAGGTGTCGGCGGAACGGCCGTCCGGGGTCGGGGACCCGCCGGGACGCGGGTGCTCAGGGGTGCCCATGGTGGCCCACCCTAACAAGGGCCCGGCCGCCGCGGAGCGGGTCCGCGGCGGCCGGTGAGAGGGAGGGGCTCAGGCCCCGGGAACCTGCCCGGCGGGCGCCTGGTCGCCGTGGATCACGAGCGGATCGTAGGGCTGGCCGGTGTAGGGGTCGATCGGCAGACCGGTACCCGGGTCGATCTGGACCAGTTCGCCGGTGACGGGGTCCTTGTGCTGGCCGGTCTCGGGGTCGCGGGCCAGGCCGGTCTCGGGGTCGATGGGCCAGCCGGTGACGGGATCGGTGCTCACCGAGGCAGACGGGCTGGGCTCGACCGAGGGGCTGGGCTCGGGCGAGGGGGTGGAGTCGGCCGGCGCCTCCTGGGAGATGGTGACCTCCTCGCCACCGACGCCCTCGGCCTCGGCGCCGCCGGAGGGGTCGAGCTTGCCGAAGCTGACCAGGGTCAGGATGAGGATGCCCAGCGCGATGCGGTAGTAGACGAACGGCATGAAGCTGTTGGTGGAGATGAAGCGCATGAACCAGGCGATGACGGCGTAGCCGACGCCGAAGGCGATGACGGTGCCCACGAGCGTGGCGCCCCATCCCGCGTACTCGTTGCCGCCGATGTCCTTGAGCTTGTAGACGCCGGAGGCGAACACGGCGGGCATCGCGAGCAGGAAGGCGTAGCGGGCCGCGGCCTCACGCTTGAAGCCCATCAGCATGCCGCCGGTGACGGTGGCGCCGGAGCGGGAGACGCCCGGGACGAGCGCGAGCATCTGGAACAGACCGTAGGTCAGGCCGCGTCCGACGGTGAGGTCGGTCAGCTCCCGGTGCTTGCGGCTGTAGTGGTCGACCACGCCGAGGATCACACCGAAGATGATCAGGGTGAGCGCGGTCAGCCGCAGGTCGCGGAAGAAGCTGTCGATGGGCTCCTCGAACAGCAGCCCGGCGATACCGATGGGCAGCGAACCGAGGATGACGTACCAGCCCATGCGGGCGTCGATGTGCCGCCGCAGGTCCTTGCGCACCAGGGAACGGGTCCAGGTGGACAGGATGTTCCAGACATCCTTGCGGAAGTAGATCAGCACGGCGAGCTCGGTACCGATCTGGGTGACCGCGGTGAAGGCGGCACCGGGGTCGGGCCACCCGGAGAAGGCGGCGACGACCCGTAGGTGACCGCTGGAGGAGATCGGCAGGAACTCGGTCAGTCCTTGGACTAGTCCAAGGATGATGGCCTCGAAGATGGACACGGCGGGATTGACTCCTGGCAGTCGGTTTCCATGGCGGGGATCGCGCCCGGGAGGCGTCGCCTCCCGGCCGGCCGATTCCCGCGCATCGACGCGGCGGCCGGGCAGGGACCGGGGCAGGGCGAGCCCCGCGCCCCGGGAGGATCACGCGGGCCGGCTCGTCGTGCAGGGGGCAGACCAGGGCAGCTTACTCTGACCGTGGAGGGCTCGACTGCGGCGTGGACGGAGATGCGGGTGGGGAGATCAACCCAGAAAAACCGCAGATCGAACTTCATACGCATTTGGGACATCCCATAGCCACTCGTGATTCACCCACCGCTCCCATCCCGCGGAGCGCGCGAGAGGGTACTCTCCGCGCCATGGAACAGCGACAGGTGGGCGGTTCAGGACTGTGGGTGTCGCGTATCGCCCTGGGCACCATGACCTGGGGCAAGGACACCGAAGAGGAAGAGGCCGCCGATCAACTCGCCGCCTTTGTGGATGCGGGCGGAAGCCTTATCGACACCGCCGATATTTACAGCGGCGGGCACAGCGAACGCATCATCGGACGGCTCCTGGGCACGGTCGTACGCCGCGACGATGTGATCATCGCCACGAAGACGGGGCACGCCCCCGACCACCACCGCCGTTACGACACCTCGCGCCGGCATCTGCTCGCCTCCCTGGACGCCTCCCTGCGCCGGATGCAGACCGACCACATCGACCTGTGGCAGCTCCACGTCCACGACCCCTGCACCCCGATCGAGGAGACACTGGCCGCGGTCGACACCGCCGTCGCCTCGGGACGGGTCCGCTACGCCGGCGTCGGCGACCTCGCCTCGTGGCAGTTCGCCAGGTACGCCACCTGGCAGTCCGCCGGACGCGGTGCCGGGCGCACCCCGATCGTCTCGGCCGGCGCCGAGTACTCCCTGCTCAACCGCCGGGTGGAGAACGACCTCGTGCCGGCCCTGACCGACTGTGGCGCGCACCTGATCGCCTGGTCGCCGTTGGGCCGGGGCGTCTTGACCGCCAAGTACCGCAACGGGGTGCCCGGCGGGTCCCGGGGCGCGCTGCCGCACATGGCCGCCTACGTCGAGCCCTACCTCGACGGACGCAGCAGCCGCGTCGTGGAGTCGGTGTGCACCGCCGCCGAGGGACTGGGGGTCTCCCCGCTCGCGGTGGCGCTGAGCTGGGTGCGCGACCAGCCGCGGGTGGCCGCGGTCTCGGTCGGCCCGCGCACGGCCGCGCAACTCGGCGACATCCTCGCCACCGAGAACGTCCGGCTCCCCCGCGAGATCCGCGAAGCCCTCAACGACGCCTCCGCCCCGCACTGACCGAAACCCCGGACGCGCCCCGGAACACGGACGGCAGGGCCCCCACCCGACGCGCGGGCGCCCCGGCGGCGGGCGGCGTCCCGCCCCTCCCCAGGCTCGCTAAGCTCACCGGACGGGCGTCCGTCCGGCGCCCACCCAGTCCGTTTCCCGAGGAGAGGTGCGCTTTCCGTGGCCGACCCGTCATCGTCTCCGTCCCCCTCCGGCGCGGCCGGGCCGGGCGGCGCCGGCCCCCTCGACCGGGCCCGGACCGCGCTGGCCGCCGTGGGCGCGCCCGAGCGGCTCGCCGGACCACTGGTGGCCGCGCTCGGTCCCGGCGCCGACCAGGCCCTGTCCGCCGATCCCTGGCGGCTGCTCGACGTCGCCTCGGTGACCCCTGAGCAGGCCGACTACTGCGCGCGCCGCGCGCTGGGCGAGGCGGCCTCCCCCGACGACCCGCGCCGGGGCCGGGCCCTGGTCCGTCACCTCCTGCGCCGGGCCGCGCGCGAGGGGCACACCGCGCTCCACCGGCCGCGCCTGGAGGGCGCGCTGCGCGCTCTGGGGGTGCGCTCGACCGGGCCCGCGGTGCAGGCGGCGCTGGAGAGCGGCGACGTCGCGGACTTCGAGGTGCTCCCCGAGGGCGACGACGACTTCGAGGACGACGAGGTGCCGGAGCTGCCCGACCCCGAGCACCACCTCGCCCTGGCCGGCCTCGGCGCGGCCGAGCAGCGCCTGGGCGCGGGACTGACCCGGCTGATGGGCACCAGCGAACCGATCATGGACTCCGCGACCGCCGCCGAGACGGTCGAGGCGACCGCCCTGCGGCTCGGCCTCGACGTCCCCGCCGAGGTGACGGCGGCGCTGGTCACCGTCGCGTTGCGCGGCGTGTGCGTGCTGCCCCACGGCGCGGGGGCGCGGTCCGCGATCGCCACCGTGGTGGCCTGCGCCGCCGCGATCGGCACCGACAGCGAGGTCGGCTTCGCCGTGGCCGCCCCCACCGCCTCGGCCGCCGCGGCGCTGCGCGCCCGGCTGGGCGACGCCGGCGTCGAGGTCGCCTCGGTGCCGGAGCTGCTGGAGACCCGTGGCCCCGACGAGCGGGGACGCGACGCGCAACGGCCGATCGAGGCCGGGCTGGTCGTCGTCACCGGCGCGATGGCGCTGGACGTCGAGGCGGCCGCCGCGCTCGTCGCCGCCTGCGCCGACGGCACCCACCTGGTCCTGGTGGCCGACCTCTCCGAAGCGCCCTCGGCCGGCGCCGGACAGGTCGTGGCCGACCTGGTCGCCTCGCGGACGGCCGCGGTGGCGCCCCTGCCCGCCGACCCCGGCGGGGACCCCGTCGCCGAACTGGCCGGCCTGGTCGCCGAAGGGGAGCTGGCAGAGGTCGCGGCGCCCGGCCACGAGGTCGTCGTCGTCCCCGCGGCCTCGGCCGGTGAGGCCGTCCACCGGACGGTGCAGCTGCTCACCGACTCGATCCCCCGGGCGTTGGGCATCGCGGCGCACGACGTCCAGATCCTCACCCCGACGCGCGGCGGCGAGGCCGGCGCTGACGCGCTCAACACGGTGTGCAAGGCGCGGCTGAACCCCGGCCCCGGCGCGCATCGGGGGCTGGACCCCGGCGACCGCGTGCTGCTCGCCGGCCACGGCCCCGGCTACGGTCCCGGCGAGGTGGGCGTGCTGCGCGAGGTGAGCGGCGAGGGCGCCGGCGTGGAGCTTCCCGGCGGGCGCGCGGTGACGGTGACCGAGGCGTCCCACCTGCGCCCGGGCTGGGCGATCCCGGTCGCGGCGGCGCACGGGAACGAGTGGCCGGCGGTGATCGCGGTCTACCCGCCCGACACGCGGGCCTCACGCCCCCAGGTCTACACCGCGCTGACCCGGGCGAGCCGGCACGTGTCGATCGTGCAGGCGGCCGGACCGGCGCTCGGCGAGGCGGTGCGCGAGGTGGCGCGGGTCCAACGGCACACCCGGCTGACGGCCGTCCTGCGCGAGGGGTGACCGGCGCCCCGCCGGCCGCCGTCCCCCGGGACGGCGGCCGGCGGGGCCGAGCCGTCAGATCCGGTCGACGAAGCCGCCGTCCACGACCAGGTTGGCGCCGGTGATGAAGGAGGCCGCCGGGCTGGCCAGGAACGCCACCGCGCGGGCGACCTCCTCGGGCCGGCCCAGACGCCCCATGGGGATGGCCGAGCGGATCGACTCGTAGAAGTCCGGGGCGTCGGTCCTCCGCCGCGCCCAGCCGCCGCCCTCGAACTCGATCGGCCCCGGCGAGACGGTGTTGACGCGGATGCCCTTGGCCGGCAGGGTACGGGCCAGCGAGGCGGCGTAGTGGTTCAGCGCGGCCTTGACCGGCCCGTAGGCCTTGGGGCCGGAGGGCGGGCCGGTGTGCAGCGCCGAGGTCGTGGAGATGAGCACGATCGAGCCGCCCCGCGACGACGCGGCCAGGTAGGGCTCGGCGTACTCGCACATCCGCACGAACGGCATGAGGTCGGTGGCGACGTTGCGCTCCCACTGGTCGGGGGTCGCGCTGCTGCCGGCCGACACGTTGGAGACCAGCACGTCGATCCCGCCCAGGCCGGTGGCGGCGCGGTCGACGAACCCCCTCAGCGCGGCGGGATCGGCGACGTCGAGCGCCTCGGCGATGACGGTCCGGCCGGTTCCGCGCAGCTCCTCGGCCGCCTGTTCCAGCGGTTCCGCGGAGCGGGCGCAGATCGCCAGGTCCGCTCCCTCCCCGGCGAACACCCCGGCGATCGCCCTGCCGATGCCGCGGCTCGCCCCGGTGACGACCACCCTCGCACCGTCGAGTTCCAGGTCCATTCCCCTGCGCTCCCCCTACGTCGCCGATCCTGTCCGCGCCGCGGGCGCCCATCCCGGGGATGGGCGCCCGCGGCGCGCGTGATGCGGGACAGCCTACGCCCCCATGGCGTGGAAGCCGCCGTCGACGTGCACGAGTTCGCCGGTGGTCGCCGGGAACCAGTCCGACAGCAGCGCCACGACGGCGCGGGCCGCGGGCTCGGGGTTGGAGACGTCCCAGCCCAGCGGGGCGCGCTGCGGCCAGGACTCGGCGAGGTCACTGAACCCGGGAATGCTGCGGGCCGCCATGGTGCTGAGCGGACCGGCCGAGACCAGGTTCACCCGGACCTGCTGTTCGCCCAGGTAGCGGGCGAGGTAGCGGGCGGTGGACTCCAGGCCGGCCTTGGCGACGCCCATCCAGTCGTAGACGGGGTAGGCGACGGTGGCGTCGAAGTCCATGGCGACGACCGACCCGCCGTCCTTCATCAACGGCAGCACCGCCATGGTGAGGGACTTCAGCGAGTAGGCCGAGGTGTGCAGCGCGGTGGCGACGTCCTCCCACTTGGTGTTGAGGAAGTTGCCGCCCAGCGCCTCCTGCGGGGTGAACCCGATCGAGTGGACGACGCCGTCGATGCCGTCGACGTGCTCGCGGATGCGGTCGGCGAGGCTGTCCAGGTGGCCCTCGTCGGTGACGTCGAGCTCCAGCACCGGCGGCTCGCCCGGCAGGCGCTTGGCGATGCGCTCGACCAGGCTGAGCCGGCCGTAACCGGTGAGCACCACGGTGGCGCCCTGCTCCTGGCAGAGCCGGGCCACGTGGAAGGCGATGGAGCTGTCGGTGATCACACCGGTGACGAGGATGCGCTTACCCTCAAGGATTCCCATGAAGTCGTCGTGTCCTGTTCTCGAAATCGTTGGAGTCCGGCGCCCCGTCCGTGGTGCGCCGGAGCGAGCGGAGGCTAGTGGCCCATCCCCAGGCCGCCGTCGACGGGGATGACGGCGCCGGTGATGTAGGCGGCGTCGGGTCCGGAGAGGAAGCGCACCGTCTTGGCGATCTCCTCGGCCGACCCGTAGCGGCCCAGGGGGACGTTCTTCTTGATCTCGGCCTGACGCTCCTCGGACAGCGCCGCGGTCATGTCGGTCTCGACGAAACCGGGGGCCACGACGTTGACCGTGATGTTGCGGGAGCCCAGCTCGCGCGCGAGGGAGCGGGCGAACCCCACCAGGCCCGCCTTGGAGGCGGCGTAGTTGGCCTGGCCGCCGGAGCCGAGCAGACCCACGACCGAGGAGATGAGGACGATCCGTCCGGTGCGCTTGCGCATCATGCCGCGCACCGCGCGCTTGGCGACGCGGAACGACCCGGTGAGGTTGGTGTCGAGGACGGAGGTGAAGTCCTCCTCGCTCATCAACGCGAGCAGCTGGTCCTTGTTGACACCGGCGTTGGCGACGAGCACCTCGACCGGCCCCTGCTCTTCCTCGACCGTCTTGAAGGCCGCGTCGACCTGGGCGTAGTCGGTGATGTCGCACTGGACGCCGAGGAAGCCCTCGGGTGGTTCACCCGACCGGTAGGTCACGGCGACGGCGTCACCGGCCTGCTGGAGTTCTCGGGCGATGGCCAAGCCGATCCCCCGGCTGCCGCCAGTGACCAGAACCGAGCGGGACATGTGAAGGGCACCTCCGGAAGAAACGCTGCCGTGCTGTCGACGACTTAGTGAAGAACGGACAGCAGGGTATCCAGCTACCGGCCGGTACTCCCAACCGAGGGGACGGGCAGACGGGAAGAAAAAGGACATTTTCCGCCCCGTCCGCCCGCTCCTCAGACCCTGGCCATACGCTCCAGTCCCCCCTCGACGAGGACCGGGACGGCCGCGCCGATCCGGTCGAAGTGCTCGCCCACGGTCTGCCCCTGGCTGAAGCGGTAGTGGATCCCCTCCAGGATCACCGCGAGCTTGAAGAACGCGAAGCCGACGTACCAGCCCAGCGCCGAGACGTCCCGGCCGGAACGCTCGGCGTAGCGGGCGACGAGCTCGTCGGTGGTGGGGTGGCCCGGCGCGTCGCGGACCGTGCTGACCCCGGTGTCGGGGGGCAGCTCGCGCCCGCTGTAGGCGACGATGAGCGCGAGATCAGTGAGCGGGTCGCCGAGCGTGGACATCTCCCAGTCGAGCACCGCGCTGATGCGGTCGCCGCCGTCGACCAGCACGTTGTCCAGCCGGTAGTCGCCGTGCACGATCGTCGGTCGCGGCGAGGTCGGCAGCGCGGCGGCGAGCCGGTCGTGGAGCTCGTCGATGCCCGGCAGCTCCCGGCTGCGCGAGGCCGCGAGCTGCTTGCTCCACCGCCGCAGTTGACGTTCCAGGAACCCCTCGGGGCGGCCGAAGTCGGCGAGACCGACCTCGGCGGGGTCCACCGCGTGCAGGTCCACCAGGGTGTCGATCAGCGACAGCACCACGGCGCGGGTGCGTTCGGGGCCGAGCGCGCGCAGCTCCTCGCTGCTGCGGTAGGGCGTGCCCTCGACGAACTCCATGACGTAGAAGCGCGCGCCGATCACCTCGGGGTCCTCGCACAGCAGCACGGTCCCCGGGACGGGGACGGAGGTGCCGGCCAGGGCCGAGATCACCCGGTACTCGCGGGCCATGTCATGGGCTGTGGGGAGCACGTGCCCCAGGGGCGGGCGGCGCACCACCCAACGGCGCCGGCCGTCGGTGATCGCGTAGGTGAGGTTGGAGCGTCCACCGGCGATGACGTTTCCGGACAGCTCGCCGTCGACCAGTCCCGGCCGTTGGGCGTCGAGGTACTCCCGAAGGCGCGCGAGGTCGAGTCCCGGCGGGTTCGTCACAGCCATCACTTCTCCTGCCTGACCGCCCGACGCGCGGTTGCGCCCGCGGCCCGGCGGAGTCCGTACGGTCACCGCGACCGACCGTCCGGTATCGACGTTCGGCCGTAGCGCAATATACCCCAGAGAAATTCAGCGAAAAAGCAAAGATGACCATTGACATACCATCCGGTCGGTTTCAATCTTTCTCCATAGCTCGAAGTGACGCGGGACACACCCGTCCGTTTCCTGATCTCCCCTCCATCGGGAAGGCCCCATGAGCGCATCCCCCTCCCCCCAGTCCCCGACCGATCCGCCCGCGATCCCCGTCGACGTGCGGACCCGCCGCATCGTCGCCGGCGCCGCCGCCGCGACCGCCACGGTCGAGTGGTACGAGTACTTCGTCTTCGGCGTCGCCGCCGCCCTGGTCTTCGGCTCCCTGTTCTTCCCCGCCTTCAGCCCCGTGGCCGGCGTCCTCGCCTCCTTCGCCACCTTCGCCGTGGGCTTCCTGGCCCGCCCGATCGGCGGCATCCTCGGCGGGCACCTCGGCGACAAGTACGGCCGCAAACCCACCCTGGTGTGGGCCCTGATCGGCATGGGCCTGGCCACGACCCTGATCGGGCTGCTGCCCTCCTTCGCCACCGTCGGGGTGCTCGCCCCGATCATCCTCGTCGTGCTGCGCCTGGTGCAGGGCGTCGCCGTGGGCATGCAGTGGGGCGGGGCGACCCTGCTGGCCACCGAGTACGCCCCGCCCGGCAAGCGCGGCCTGTACGGCAGCCTGGTGCAGATGGGCGTGCCGATCGGCCTGGTCGCCGCCTACGCCGTGTACTTCGCGGTCAGCTTCCTGGTCAGCCCCGAGGCGTTCGTCGTCTGGGGCTGGCGGATCCCGTTCCTGCTCGGCGTGTTCGTCCTGGTGCTGGCCTGGCTCATCCACCGCCACGTCGAGGAGACCCCCGAGTTCCGGGCCGCCGCCGCGACGGGCGGACGGCGTTCCCCGCTCCGCGACGTGCTGCGCTCCCACAAGGTCACCGTGCTGCTGGCCGGGGGTTCTTTCGCTGTGAACCACGCCGCTTTCTACATTTTGGTGACCGGGATTCTCGACTATGCCACCCGGGAACTCGGGATGGCCCGCAACGCGGTGCTCCTGGTCGCCCTCGGGCTCAGCCTGGTGCAGCTGCCGCTGATGCCGTGGGCGGCGTCGATATCGGACCGGATCGGCCGGGTCAGGGTCTACGCCTTCGGGATCGCCGGACTGCTGGTGTGGGCGATCCCGCTGTTCCTGCTGGTGGACACCGCCAACATCTGGATCATGGCCGCGGGCATGCTCGGCTGCGGGATCTTCCTGAGCATCATGTACGCGCCGCAGGCGGCCCTGTTCGCCGAGCTGTTCGAACCGGAGGTGCGCTTCACCGGGGCCTCGCTCGGCTACCAGATCAGCTCCGTGGTGGGCGGCGGGTTCGCGCCCTTCGCCATGGTGCTGCTGCTCGACGCCTTCGGCACCTCGCTGGCCGTCTCGGGGTACCTGATGGTGCTGGCCGCCATCGCCCTGCTGTCGGTGTGGCTGCTGGTGCGCCGCCGCGCCCACCGCGAGACCGCCCGTCCGGCCTGATCCTCGCCGGGACCCGTGGCCGCTCCGTGGCGCTCCGGCCCGCCGGGGCGCCACCCGAACGCCCCGGCGGCCCCGCGACCGGACGTCCCCTTCGCGCCCGGGCCGGGGCGCGGAGGGGGCGTCACACGCTTTCGCCCCGCCCCCTGACGGAACACGGGAAGACCGGCCGTCGGGGGCGCGGGGCGTGCCCCGGGCGTCTCCCAGGGGCGACCGGGAGCCACGGCTCCCTACCCGCCCGGCGGCGCCGCGTCACAGCGGCGCGGGCGGCGTCCCCGGACCACGCGGCGGGGGAAGGTCTCCACGCCCCGTCTCCCTTTCCCGCGGATCGGGGAACAGCCCTCTGGAGGGAGGCGCACCACGGTCGCGCCCACGGCGCGGCCGGCCTGGTGCCGGCGTGCCCTCGGCCGCCGGGGCGGTCATGCCCCCTCCGTCGCCGCCCTGCCCGCGGTGTCGGCCCTGCGTACCGCGACGACCACCAGGAGGAGGAAGAGGATCCAGCCGGCGCCCGGCACGGCGAGGACGGCCGCGCCGCCGGCGCCCGTCACCGCCTGGACGACGGCGATGACCCCGCTGACGATCCCCGCGACCAGGGCCGTCTGGGCGGCCCTGGTCAGCCAGGGGGCCGCGGCCCGGTGCCCGGCCCGCCAGGCGGCGTCGGAGGAGAGCGTGGTCCGCGTCCTGATCCCGACCATGGGGTTGCGCTCCAGCTCCCCCTTGGCGGCCGACCTCGCGACGGCCAACAGAACCCCGGCCGCCGTCAGGAGGCCGACGGCCAGGCTGACGATTCCGATCAGGTGTTCCATGTGCCGCCCTCCGCGCGTTCCCTCCGCCCCGGTTCCCGCCGGCGACGCCCCTCCCGTGCTTCCGGGGTGGAACGGCCTGTGTACCACGGACGGCCCATAACGGGACGTTGCCCCCAACCCCCGCCCCTGGGCGTGGCATCGGACGGGCCATGGCCGGGACAGAGGGCTGGGCGGGACTCCCGGAGCGCGCCCTCGCCCTGCGGGCCTGTGGGCCGCCTTCGACCACCACCGTCCCGAGCGGCCGGGGAGCGCCGGCGGAACGGACGGCGCGAGCCCCGCGCACCGCCCCTGGCTCCACGCGCAGCCCCCATCCCCGGCCCACGGACCGTCCCCATGAGGGCGGAGCCGGGGACCACTGGGGAAGGGACGGCGCGGGCCGGCGCGCCGGCCGCACCAACGTGCCCGCGCGGATTCCGGCTGACGCGGCAGGAAAGACGGGGAAATAGCCTGGCACCGCCGCCGGGGTGATGGCGCCGCGGCCGAGAGTGTAAGGAGACGAGCGTGGCGGCGGAACAGTACGACGAACTCGGCGCGGAGTACGCCGAGCACACGGCGTCGAGCCCGGCCAACGCCTACTACGACCGGCCGGCGATCCTCGCGCTGGCGGGTGACGTGGCGGGCCGGCGGGTGCTGGACGTCGGCTGCGCGGCCGGCCACCTGTCGGCGCGGCTCGTCGAGCGCGGGGCCGAGGTGACCGGGATCGACGTCAGCCCGGTGATGGTGCGGCTGGCCCGCGAACGCTGCGCCCGCGTCGCCGGCGGCCGGGCGGAGTTCCACCGCGCCGACCTGGCCGAACCGCTCGACTTCCTCCCCGACGGCTCCTTCGACCTCGTCACCGCCTCGCTGGTGCTGCACTACCTGGAGGACTGGGTACCGCCCCTGCGGGAGCTGCGGCGGGTGCTGCGACCGGGCGGCGCGCTCGTCATGTCCGTCCACCACCCCGGCGAGGACTGGCACTGGTTCGACCGGCCCGACTACTTCCGCACCGAGATGGTCACCGACGAATGGCCACTGCCCAGCGGCCCGCGCGAGGTCCATTTCTACCGGCGCCCTCTCAGCAGCGCGTTCAGCGCGCTACGCCGGGCCGGCTTCGACGTCGACCAGTTGGTCGAACCCATGCCGTTGCCGGAGTGCGCGCAGGCCGACCCGCACTGGTACACCCTGCTGACGACCCGCCCCAGATTCCTCTACTTCCGAGCCGTCAACCCGCGACGCTGAGACCGGGAGCCCCGGCCGGAGCCTCTCCAGGCCGAGAAACCATCGGCTGCCGGGTGGACAAGGCCACCACAGCGTCGGAGACACGGTCCGGGCGCTGGTCCTCTCACGAGACCGGTGAGGGAAGGGGCCCGTAGGAGATAGGAGAACGGTCGTTCAACCGGTCTGACATGAGGCTCCCGGTCCTCGGCGAGCCGGCCATGGTCGCCCCCACGCTTCAGCAGGTCCCTCACACACTCCGTTACCCGGCCGCCCGCATCACCGGCCTTGTCCAGAACGCCCTCAGCCCCGATCCGGCCGGCTCGGACCCAAGGTGGAAAAGGCCCCCCGAAGCACCACCATGAGCGGCGGCGCAGCGGACACACGTTCATCTCCGCGCAGAGCGGGCCGATCGCCCGGCCGACCTTCCCCGCCCGCACCATGCCCCTCCAGGACTCCGGCCTCGGTCGCGTCCGCTTCCATGGACTCCGGCACTCGATCGTCGCCCTGCTCATGAAGCAGGGCGACGAACCCGTCGTCATCAAGGAACTCCTCGGCCACACCCACATCGGCGTCACCGCCACCGTCCACGCCCACATACGACTCCGCCTCCAACGCGACGCCACCGACACCCTCAGCACCGCGCTCGACGGGCCTGCCGGGCACGAGCCAACCCGCGACGACGACAACGACCCGCCACTGTGCGGAGCCACCGTCCGCTGACGTTGCCCTCGACTACTACCGTCACCCCATGCAAAAGCCCCGCCAGGACACACCTGACGGGGCTTCATATTTGCTGAAGTTACCTTGCTTCGATCAGGCTGCGAGCAACTTCCATGAGGTCCGCCATCAGCGGAGCAGAGACATCGCCCGCCTGCGGATCAATGCTCAATACCGCTGACGACCAGCCCTCATCGTCCGGAACGACGATCGCGGCAAAGGAAGCCCCCTTAGGGTCGTCGCGATAGCGGAACTCGATCACCCGTTCCCCAGCGACAGCATCTTCGAAGTCGATCACTTCGATCTCCGACTCACCGAACTTCACTGTGCGCATCTTGGTCTCCTCCACTCAGTCCAGGAACCCGGAGAAGCTTCCACCTGGAGTGAAGCGCGCCCCCAGGCCGTTCGGTAGGCGAATGTCGATGACGTCTTGCCACTGCCCTCCAATTCGCCCTCGCCCGCGCGTTTCCACCGCGCCCGGATGAGTAAGGATCTCGTCCAGCATGTCCTGGCCAGTTGCGTTCCACGCGCCGGGGTTCTGCCTCCCGGACGGCGTTGGCCATCCATTCGGGTTCCCGTTGCGCCCTGCGTGCTTCTGGAGCGCCCGCCCGGCCATGCTGTACTCGCCGCGCTTATCCGAAGGGGCGATCTTGGCCCCCGACTGCGATGCGAAATCAACATCGATCGAGCAGTTGCTGTTGTGAACGAGTACCGGGGTCTGCCCCGCCAGCACATAGTACGTGTGGATGTCCTGGACGGTGAGGTTGTGGACCGTGGCCGGTTCCTCGCTGTAGGCCACCTCGGCGATACGGACGAGAGCGCCCGCACCGGTCCGACCCCACAGGCCACGCCCACATCGGCGTCACCGCCACCGTCCACGCCCACGTACGCCTCCGCCTCCAACGAGACGCCACCGACACCCTCAGCACCGCCCTGGACGGGCCTGCCAACGACGAGTCGACCCGCGACGACGGCGATGACCCGCCGCTGGCGGAGCCACCGTCCGCTGACGTTGCCGTCAACTACTGCCGTCACCCCATGCAGAAGCCCCGCCAAGCCGCACCTGACGGGGCTTCAACTTTGCAGTTCGGAATTACGCGGGAAGGTCGACATCCCCCCAGTGGAACGACGCCCTCACGCCGCATGCGGGAAACTGGTGAGATCCCCGAATAGAACCTCGCCCGTTCCTGCAGGCACTAGGAAGCTATTTACCTTCTGCGCTCAGCAAGATCTGAACCTTTGACGGAAATTGTGGATCATCCACCATTACCGAGCAGATCACGGAGTCACGGAACCCCAAAAATTGCATCCGGACATAATCGTTCGCATCACGCAATACGAGCCATCCGGACGAACATGGCAGCGACGCCTCGAACAGTTTCGCAGGAAGCACCGTAAGGGGAGCTGACTTCCACACCTCACATTCGACCGGACCATCGACACCGGCCTGAACGCTGAAGATGAGCGAACCACCCTCTCGATACCAGCTGCTAGACGTCGGATCCCAGTCGCTGACGTCATCGTC
The DNA here is from genome assembly GCF_054780875.1 of Marinactinospora endophytica. Lineage (NCBI taxonomy): Bacteria > Bacillati > Actinomycetota > Actinomycetes > Streptosporangiales > Nocardiopsidaceae > Marinactinospora > Marinactinospora endophytica. Next base: position 206,418 of record NZ_BAAGVM010000013.1, read on the forward strand.
ACTTCCTGCATCCTGCAAGATCAGGCATCCGTGCTCGATTTTTGCGAGGAATGCAACCGAGGGGCTACTAGCTACCATTCCTTCTTGCTCCTTGCCTGTGACAGTTGTGAGACGACTCCAGCCTGTCTTCTAGCGCAGGACCAGCAGTGCGGATACGCCGTCTGGGGAGACCCGGGAGCGACGAGACTAGACGGCGGCTGGTGATCTGGAATCCAGTCTCCGTACTTGGTGCCGGGCGTCGTGGCATCGCAAGTGTGACAGCCGTGCGCATTTCCGGATTCATTGATCAGATCTCGAACGCCATCGGCTTCAATGTCACCGTTCTCCAGGGCTACTCCCTCGCGGGCATTCGGACCAGCACCCAGCGTCAGATCGCACTTCTGACCTGGCGTTGCATTGTGAACGAGGACCGGTGTAGCCCCCGCCAGTACATAGTACGTGTGGATGTCCTGGACGGTGAGGTTGTGGACCGTGGCCGGTTCCTCGCTGTAGGCCACGTCGGTGATGAGGACGAGGGTGCCCTCATCGGTCTGGATCCACATGCCAGGGGCCAGGTCCGCGGCGTCGATCCAGCGGCCGAGTTCGGGGACCCAGAAGGGGTGGCCGGCGGTGGAGACGATCAGCTCCCCGCCCGGGGCCGGACCCGGCAGTCCACCACCGCCGTGCAGGCCCCCCGCACCCGGCCCCGGCCGGTCGCCGGCTTCGCGCTCGGTGGTGACGTCGACCGTGATCTCGACCAGGTCCTTCGTCCCCGAACCGACGATCGTGGCGACCACGGTCTTGGCCTTCTGCTCACCGGTCTGCGGGTCGGTGGCGAGAACCCGATCCCCGGGCTCTATGTCCTCTATGGCCTTGGAGCTTCCATCCGCCATCACCACCTCGGTCCGGGGAACGAAACTGTTTCTGCATCCTTGAGGGAACTTCAGCCTAGCGCCCCCTCTGGCGGAGGCGATTCCGACGCCGCCCCCTCCAGGCCCCACATCCTGCATCAGCAGATAGAATTCATATCCCTTTTTGAACTCCTCGGACTCGACATCCACCATTCCGGATTCGACAAGCCCCTGTTCATAGGCGGCGATCATCTCCAGCCGCTCCTCGGGAGTGAGAAGCAGCTCGGCGTAATGGATCTGCGCCAGGGCCTGCCCCGCCTGATAGGGGCTCTGGTTCAGGCTTCCGTATCGGCTCTTCCAGTTGTTGTAGACGATGGAGGCATAACCGCTGTAGCCTCCTCCGCCGCTCCATCCCCCGCCCGAGGAACCACCGCCGCCCGAGGAACCACCGCCACCGCCGCCGCCTTTAGGAGCGTGATTGCCCGGAGGGGCCGGGTACTTGTATCCAGGACGCGCCTTACCGCAATTTCCTCCCGCCAGGCAGGGATGGACGCCTCCCGGCACATAGAGCCCCGACGGATCGCTCCATGTCATCGGGTTGTTCAGAGCATACGCGTATCCGTTGAGCTGTTGCGGTTGACGGAAGTCCAGGACCGGATCAGCGGTCATGAACCTTCCTGTCACACTGTCGTACTCTCGTGCCCCGAGATGGGTCAGGCCCGTGATCTCATCGACGGTCTTCCCCAGGAACCCCTTATCATCAGGCCATTCTCCCGGCTCGCCGCGCCGCTCTCCGAAAGGGGTGAATCTACGCCTGGCGGCCTCCGGGGAATTCGCCTCCATCGCCACTTCCGCGGTGCCGTGGCGATCCGCACCGAAGAAGGAGACTCCTTCCGGAGTCCGCACAGCGACCGTCGCTCCATTGTGCTGGTAGTACCTGCTCCCCGAGATGATCCCGCCTTCGAGGCGCAGTTCCATTCCCGGCAGGTAGAGCGTGGCCCCCTCGGGGTCCTGGCGAAGCAGACGGCTCCCGTCCACGGAGTAGATGAACGAGACATCGCCCGTTCCTGTGCTCACGGACGTGAGCGCGCCCTCCGCTCCCCATTCCAGGGTCTGTCTCTCACCGACGTGTACCCGCTCCGTGGTGTTCCCCGAGGCGTCGTACTCGTAGCTGTAGAGGCGCTCTCCTCCAGGGCCGCTCTCGATGACCTGTTGGAGGGTGTGCGGCTTCCCTTCAGAGGGGGAGGGGTAGGTGTAGTCCCTTACGACATCCTGGAGGCCCGTTTCCCCTTCGACCTGATGGACGATCTCCTTGGTCCGGTTCCCCGAGGAGTCATATGAGTAGCTGTGCCAGTAAGGCTCCGGCCCTCCGACCGCATTCCGGGAAGGACTCTCCACGCATCCTTGCGAGTCCTGTGTCCCGACGCTCCATGCCTGGACCAGACGTCTCAGATAGTCATAGGTGAAGCACTGCGTCTCGGCGGAGGCGGCGACCGTGTCCGAGACCGCCAGGACGTTTCCCGCGTCGTCGTAGTCGTAGCGGGCGTCTATCAGGGGCTCCGTTCCCTGCCGGTCGACCCTGGAGCGCAGGAGACGGTCCACCCCCTTCTCGTACTCGTAGGTCAGCCAGGAGGACGGTCCCTCCCCGGTCGTCAGCTCATACTGGAGGACCTCACCGGTCTGGGCGTACTCGGTACGTGTGACATAGGGCGTTTCACCGGTCAGGGTGATCGGCCTGCGCAGATCGTCGTACTCCTGGACGAGCACCTCCGCGGGAAGACCGCCCCCCGCCGGCATACCGGTGGACTGCGGGGTGCCGTCGATGTTGTAGGCGCTGGTGAACGTGTAGTTGCCGCTCAGCCCCCCGTGACCCTCCGGGATGCCTATCACCATGACGAGAGGCCGGTACATCTCGTCGCGATCGGTGATCGCCGTCCGGTACTCCCTGCCGTTGTGGTGACGGGTCTCCATGAACAGCTGGCCCTTGAGCCGGGTGTCGTATTGCCAAGAGGCGAGTTTCTTCTGGGAGTCCGGACCCCCCTCCAACACCGCCGTCTTCCGTCCGGCCACGTCATATCCGTAGGAGAGGGTCACTCCCCGCGCGTCGGTCGCCGACACGAGACGATCCAGGTCGTCATAGACGAAGGTCGTCGTCCCGCTGTCCGGGGTGGTCTGCGACGTCTTCCTGCCTCGCTGGTCATACTCGTAGGTCCAGGTCGCTCCGGACTCGGTGACGACGGAGGCCACTTCACCGCTGGGGGTATAGCTGTAGACCGTGGAGTCGTATCCGCTCTCAAGAGCGTCTCCGTGATACTCGCGCCGCTCGGTCTCCTGCCCCCGGGCGTCGGTGATCACCGTAGTGGGCGTGGCCCCGTCCGGCGGAATATTATGGGTACGGTCCCCTTCATAAATGGTCTGGGATCGCCATTTCTCTTCACCGGAGACCTTCTGGATGACCGTGGTCTCTCGCCCGGCTCCGTCATATTCGTAAACGAATTGACCGTTGACATCCCCGTCGCGGACAACGAGGAGTTCGGTCCCCGGCAGCCCCGTCGCGTAGTAAGGGTGGTTCTCCTTGGCCTTCTGCCCGATCCCGTTGTAGAACGTGTCGGTGACGATTCGTCCGCCGTCGGGTCCAGGGGCCTGGGTCTGCCTGATCCTCAGAAACGAGTCGTAGATCTGGTGGGAGGTGTCGTACCCGCCGTCATTACGCAGCAGAGAGCTCGAAACCACCGTGGGCGCGTCCGCGCGGAACAGGTAGTCGAACTTGGTACTGGGAGATTCTCCCCGCGCCCTGTCCCGGTCGGGTTGCCAGACCGCGACCATACGCCCGAGCGGGTCATAGGACGCCTCGATACGCCGGCCGTTGGCGTCCGTCTCCCACAGGTGAGCACCCCTGTGCGGGTCGACGGTGATCGTAAGTGGATGTCCGAGCGCGTTGGTGAGGATCGTCTTCGTGTTGAGCCCGTGCGTATCGCTCCGCTCGTAGGACTCGATCCTGTTGCCTTGGGCGTCGACCAGCGAGGTGACCCGGCCGTAGTCGTCGTAGGAGCTTTTCTCGACGGTCTGGTAAGTCGCCTTGGAGCCATCGTGCTCGAGGATTCTCTGCTTCTCGGTCACCTCTCCCGCGGTGGGCGCTTCCCCGAAACCTCCGCCGTCGTAGAGCATCCGCTCATCCGTGATGACCTGGCTCGACCGGTCGGTCCGCTCCGAGCAGCCCACCGCCACCTTCTCCACCCTGGAGGGATAGCTGAGCATATGCCGGGCGCTGTTATCGGCGTAGGTCGTGCGTATGCAGCGCTCGTCCCCGGATACCCCGACATCCCCCTGTTCGTCGACCTGTACCGCTCTGCCGATCTCCTCGTCGTAGGTGGTGCGGAGACGGCTCTCCCGCCACCCTCCCGTCTCCAGGGCGGTCAGTTCCCGTTGAACGAGTGTGTTGACGAAGCCGGCGTGCCTGCTCCCCCAGTCCTCGGTCTGGGTGGCGGTGCGGTGACGCCAGGGGGTGGTGATCGTCTTGCCGATCTGCTGGTCACCGTTGTAGGTGATCTGCTCCAGCTGGAAGCCCGCGAGTTCGTCGTGGTCGGTGAAGCTCTCTCCTGTCGAGGCCTTGACCTGGATCGACCGTTCCCCGCCACCGGGTTTCTCGTCTCCGTGCATCCCCCGTAGGAAGGTGTGATCGGTGCGGGTGACCGTGTGCTGCCCGTTACCAGTACGTACGCGTACATGCTGGTAGCCCCGCCACTGTCCCCAGGTCAGGTACTCCTCGTCCGTGATGCCGTCGGGTTCGTCACGGCGCCACGCGGCGTCGCCGACGTACTCGTACCTGGTGTGCTGTTCCTCCGCTCCGCCCGTGCGATCGGTGAGGATGACCTCATCCACCACGTACTTGTGGAACCAGTCGGTCACCGGGTCCTCCCCCCCGGGAGGGTTCCACTTGACCGGATAGCAGCGGACCGTGCTCTCCCCTTCCCGGGGAAGGTCGTCGTGGGCGCAGTCCTCGTCCGAGTAGTTGACGCTGATCTGCCCTCCGGTCTCGGTGTAGACCGTGGAGAGGCGGAAGCGCACCAGGGGAGAGATCGCGTCATCGGGTCTGTCGACCCGGTTGGGCATCTGGATGCCCTCCAGACGGACGGGTGGAAGGGACTTCTCTCCCCCGACGTGGCCGGTACGGGTGATCTCGGACAGCCAGAGCGTGGAGGACCCGTCACCGTTGTCCGTGAAGATGTGCTTCAGTCTCCAGGAATCCACAGTCGTGTACCCGGAACCATCGCTGATCTGCGTACGCACCTGGTCCAGACGTTTTCTCGTCCAAAAGGACGGGGAACTCTGGGATCGGACGCACTCACTGCCGGCGTCGCAGTTGAGGTCGTATGGGACATCAGGCCAGTGGTTCGCCGTGTCCTCGTCCAGCTTCTCCTCAGCGCAGTCGAAATCGTCGCCTGGGATGCAGCGTTCCTTGACATCGAAGACGACCCTCGCCGGCGCGTTACCGTCGTACGTCTTCCCCGCGCGCTGACCGTAGTCGATCCGTTCGAGGTACCCGCCCCGCACGTAGGCGGTACCGTCACGCTCGGTATCGGCCTCGCGAGCGTAGTGGTTGGTCTCCTTCCCGTAGAAGTAGGACATGACGTTGCCATTGGAGTCCTCGACCTGATCGAGGTTCCATCTCCACGCCTGGTCGCACCACGAATCCGCGAAGTCCGAGCCGTGGCAGGGTTCTCCAGAGTCATCGCCGAAGACGGGGACCGTCCACGTCGAGTTCGTGACCTCGTCGCCCGTGGACCAGCCGGGAAGACGGTTCACTCCGAAGGTGTACTTCGTACCGTCCGGAGTGGTGATCCTCCAATACTCTCCGTTATCGTCCCCATTGTTCGCTCCAGTGAGGCGCTCGATCTTCGAACCGTCCTCGGAGCGCATCTTCCACTGCCCGCTGCTGTCGTCCTTGATCAGCTCGTTGGAGCGTCCCCCCAGGACAACGGTGGCGTTGTCAGTGGCCCAGCACTGATCGATGACGTCGTCGTGTCCGTCCTCCGAGCACGATCTGTAGTTACGCGTGACGTAGCCCGGCTCATAGCCGAACCCTTCGCCTATCCATGAGCCCTGGTTGTTCGTCGTGCCGGTACGGCCGTCCACCGCCTGCGAGGAGTACCCCAGGGAGATCTGCGGCTGGAGCTCCCCGGGAACAGGCGGGGTGGACAGCGGATAGGACCAGCTGAAGGCACCCGACGCCAGGGAGACATCCCATTTCGAGGAAGGAGCCAGCTCGGTCACGGTGTAGTCGCCCTGCCAGGAGAAGGGGTCGGCTTCCAGCGCGTACACCACGCCAGAAGCCTCACCCGCCGGATTCGCCGGCGCGACGGATCCTGGCCGGATTCCCGAAGCGGACCTTCCCGCGGGACGCGAGGGAACGATAGCGGCCGTCACGGTCTCGCTGTCGGGGTCGTTGAGCGTTTCGAGCGGCCGTCCCGAGGAGCATCCGGCGTCCTCAGGGGACACCAGAACGCAGGCGGGGAACTCGGAGACCCTCAGCCTCTGGCCATAACTCCCCCCATAGGCGTTAGCGAATCCGGAATAGTCAAGGGTGAGCTGAACCTCTTCCTCGTCTTCCCGGCCAGCGGGAGCGGCGACACGGAACAGGACTCCCTTCACCCCGGCTTCCTCGGCTGCGCTCCTATCCAGGACCTCGACCTGGACCTCGGAAACGCTCTCCGGGGATTCCACGTCCACCTTGACGGGCAGTCCCCCGACGACGACTGGAGGCGTCTCTCCCGTATCTACGGGAACGGTCTTCCGCTCACCTTCGGGCCAGGAGTAGTCCTCCGCCTCATCGACCTCCGCCTGTTCTTGCGCGCCCTCCGCCCGCGGAATGACGCTTCCCTCCCTGCCGACCACCGGCTCACCAAGGTCCTGGACCGATGGAGCCGAATCGTCAGACCAGTCCGGCCCCAGGGGGAGCGCGTGGACGAGGGTCACCACCATGACTACAGCCATCATCGACGCGATAACGGCTAAAGGAGCGCGACGGGCATATATCCAAGAACGCCAGAAAGCAGGCACGAAAATTCCCCACAAGAGACGAGAAGAGAAATCGATGAATATAAAGAACGACAGAAGCAGCCAGGGGAAGGCGCGTGAACACCTTCCCCTGGCCTTCTAAAGATCCGGCTGCTCTTGCAAGGAGGCGAGACGCTGGACGAAAGTCACATCAGCAGCGCCCGAATAAACACGGACGTCATCGATGGAACCAGAGAAATCTCCTCCCCATGAGGAGCCCTCCAACGATCGCCCGATGACGAAAGGGCCTCCCGCGGACCATGTATGCGAATGGGGGGAAACCGAGCTCTGAGTCAACTGCCCGTTCACATAAAGACGGATCTCCCGAGAGAAAGCGTCATAGACGAGCGCGAGGTGATCGCCCCGCTGTTCCGAACTCGGCGACACCGAATCATTGACGACATCGGTTGTCATGGTTCCCGCACTATCGGTGTGCGAGAAAACCGCCTCCCAGCGATCCTTCTCCACGGAGTAACGGAGATCGAACGCGCTCTCGGACTCCCCCGCCTGCGACAGCACCGACATCGATCGCCCGGGGGCCGCGCTCGCCAGACGGGCCCGGACGCTCACGGTGAAACTACCCGTCGTGTCGGCGGCCGCGGCTACGGTCGCGGCATGGTCACCGGCTCCGTCCAGTAGCAGATGCCCATCACCCACAAGAGCCGACTCCCCCGAGAAGGGATCACCGACGAAGATGCCGGCGTCACCGGCGAGTGAGACCGGTTCGCCTTCAGCGGCCTCCGGACTGGTGCCGTTCTGGGCATCGTTGAGAGGCCAGTAAGCGACACGCTGAGCTGGAAGGGAATACAGGACCTCGACCTCCTCCGAGGTGACGATGCGTTCGAAGAACCTCAGGTCGGAGAGGGCTCCCTTGAAATGATTCGTCGCCTCTTCCCCTTCCAGCGTCCGCCCGATCCGGGCATAGGTCCGCAGGCTCATGCTCCCGGCCCTTTGCTCCTCCTGAAGGAAGACAGGGGTTTCCTCAGTCGCCTGTTCGAGAAAAACCCCATCGGTCACCTCTTCGCCATTGACGTAGAGCGTCACCTGTCCCTGGCCACCATCGTTGACGGCGACAAGATGCGTCCATGTCCCGGGCACCACGCTTTCCGGTGCCACCACCGTGGCCTCTCCACCGCCCTGGTAATCGGGGAAAGTCATGCTCCATCCACGATGAGCAGCGGAGTATCCCAGGGAGAAATCGACGATTCCATTGCTGTCCTGGCTGATGACAGTCTGATCCCGCCCGGTATCGTCGATACGCGCCCACCCCGCCAGGGCGAAACTCCATGAGGAATCACCCAGATAGCCCGCCTCAGGTTGCAGATAGGCGTCGGGAGTTCCATCGAAGAGCGCGGCGGAGGCACCTCTCTTCACCGGCCCAGTCGTTCCGAACGTGACACCTGGTCCAGCCGACGCCGGATAGGTCCAGTCCCCCTCGTCTGCGTCGCCGGAGACATCCGCCGCCACTGCAGAGCCCTGAGGATCGTCGAGTGGCCAATGCGGAGAGGCGGGAGTGCCTGGGCCGACAAGAAAAAGGTGATTGGCGCGAGAACTTACACGACCCGCGGCGTCCACAGCCTCCACATAGAGACTGTGGGGACCCTCCTCCAAAGGAACGAACTCGAGTGAGACCTTTGCTCCAGGACGCGCGGGCTCAAGGGTGTTCCCTGCGGAAGGATGCTCGTTGACCCCGTACCGGTAGGAGACGACGTCCGGCGAGGAGGATCCTATGGAGAAATGCCCATAAGATCCGACGCCGGTATGCCACTGGTCGTCATCGGGGTAGTCCCCCGATTCGACGATCGGCTCGTCCGGACTGGTCGCGTCATAGACGAATTCACAGCGATTCTGCCCGCCAGCCCAACTCCAGTCGCTCCAGGAGTTCCCGTCATGGGCCCGCACGATCCATCCGATCGTGACGTTCTGTGGAATATCACTGGGAATCTGGTAATAGAAACGCGAGTTCGCCCCTTTGTATGATGTGGTGAACTCCCGGCGTTGCTCAACACCGCTCGCGTCATTCCAGAAGACTCGGAACTGGGCGCGAACGCTCTCGACATTGGACGAAGAATGGTCGGGATCGCGAAGGTAGGCTGACACGCGGGGAGGGTTGTCCACGTAGGGTCGGCTCGCCCCGTACACACACGCGCCTCCCGGTTCCAACTGGAGGTCCGCCTGCCTGGGAATCCCAGGAGCGGTGTTGTAGTGCACCTCGAGATGGCCGTTTCCACAGAATCTCTTCCAGTGCGTGTAGTCGTTCTCGTTGGCCGATCGCAGACCGAAGGTGACGGATGACCAGTTGCCCGACACCGCCTGTTCGACCGCGGCGCTCGCGTCGAAACGCACGTTCTGGTTCGTCCGGGTACAGGAGGAGGCAGGGTTGTCCGGGCTCTCCGTATCAAGGAGCTGGCTCCAGGAGGGCTGATTATCCCAAGAAGTCGAGGTGCTGATTCCACCGGTCCGATGCAGCTGAACCGCACGGGGGGTCGTATTGTAGGCGTGTCGAAGGGTGACCGCGAATTCCGCCCCCAGGATCTGTTTCCCCTGATAGGAACTGGTCGGAACCCGATAGAAAAGCCTTTTGGTGCCCGAATTGACGCATGAGTATGGGTCGCCGGCCAGTTGAGGGCAGCGGCCGACTCCCTCATCGCTTTTCCCTGAGAACTTCCAGTACTCTTGCCCCCCGTACCCACTGGACACCATGGCCCACGCCGATGCTGTCGACGTCTTCCAGACCGGATCGATGTAGAGCGGGAACACCGTGTCGGGTGATGACAACAGAGCAGGATCCGGTGTGATCACCAGCTCGCCCCCGTCGATCCTGACATCGAGTTCCGCCACCTGGGAGCTCTCCGCAGGTCCTTCGGCGAGATTCGGGGTGGCTTCCACATCCGAGTTCTGCGCACTGGCCCGCGTACCTGCGATGTCTCGCCCCGAGTCCCACATCAGGGGAACCGGGGCTTCGAACACCGCCCCACCGGCCCCCGTGTCCAACGCGTCCAGTCCCCCATCCGCGCGCTCCCGCACCTCGACCCCATCAGTCTCGAGCAGCAGCCGCAGCTCCGCGAGTTCCCCGCTGGCCGCAGCCTCCTCGTTCTTCACCACGAGAACATGGGAGACACCATCGACATCGGCACGCAGGATCAGGTCCACTCCCGGCAGGACCTCACCATAGAGCGCTTCCGTACCCTCGATCCTGGGCTCCGGCAATTCCTCCGGCCAGCCGATCGCAAGCCGCTTCCCCGCTCGGGTCAACTCGACCAGGGGTTCCACGCCGCCGTTGGAGATCTTCATCCCCAGAGTGGCCGCGACAGGGGAGATGGAACCGTCTTCGTGTTTCACGAGAGTCGCGTCGGCGTCGACCCACGCGCCTTCCCGGAAGGAACGCACCGGCTGTATGTGCTCGACAGCGGTGAAAGTGCCATCGGGGTTGGCGTAGACGTCACGTCGTTCGGCTCGCAGAGCTTCGATCTCGACCCGTTCGCCTTTCTCAGCGGCCTCCTCAAGAGCCGCGCGCTCGCTGGGCGAATGAAGGTTCCCCTCGTCCGCCGAGGCCACGGGAGGGGAGAGGCACAGCACAAGGAAGGACGCGAAAAGGGCAGCGGAAAAGCGTCGTGGACCCACAGGAAAGCCCAATCCAGCAGTAGGGGACAGGAACCGGACAGACCCGCCGGTCGCTAAAGCCGGAATAAAAATAGTGAAGGAAATGGACTTTTCAACTACCCGGTCGAAGGTGACTCACATCACACCCCCCTCCCTCCACCCCTCACACCTCACCTGATCTGCTGAACCACAGAACGTGACACACCCGGATCATGTGGCCGAATTAGGACAGGTCACGATAAATCGCGCTTTCCGCTTCCTGTGGGAGCCAGGCCATACCTGCCGAACAGTCCGGCCGAGCCTTGCGGACCGCTGCCCGCCTCCTCTCCGAGAGTCGAAGCGGGAGCTGATGGGCGCGACCGGATTCCCGGACCGGAATCGTTTCCCTGACACGGGTACCCGATGTCCTGGTGAAGGAGGCTCGGCCGTGAAAGCGATTTTCACGTGAGCCCCTCCGGTGTCACCGGCGGAGTGCAGGAGGACGACGGAGATGGAACGTGTGAAGTCGGCGGACCATCGGGGGCCACGGGCCGCCTATGGCACCTGACCGATCGGCTGGGCAGCATCGCGCGGCCGGTCCCGATTCGAGGCCGGGGGGATACCGGGGTGGGACCGCATCCGTTGGGGAACGGTCTTCTTCGGTGCCCCGGATGCACCGTTCCCTGCAGGCCCGTTCCCGGTCTCATGTCACCGCCCGCCCCTGAGGCGGATCTCGGCCGTCTCCTGCCGGATCACCACCGAACCGAGGCCGGACTGGGGCCCTCCCATGCCTCGCATCGTCTCCGGGCGGGCTCGATGGGACGGCGGCGACCGGGCCGGCCCATCCCGCCGGGTGGTTCCGTTCGCTACCGGTCAGGGACGGCCCACCGGCCATACCGGTGCCAGGGCGCCGTGCCTCTCCGGACGTCCGGCTCAGAACGGCCGTTGCTCCCCTGCGCGCCCCAGGGAATCGGCGGGGCCACGGCCGGATGCCCGAAGCTCCTATGTCGCCCCGGGAGGCGGCGGGGAGGTCGCCGGGCGACGGGCTCCCGCTCCCTCCTCACGGATCCCGCTTCCGGGGCCGCGGGCCTGCCGGACGACCGGATCTTCGGGGCGGGACTCTCCTTCCGGAAGGTTCGGGGCGGGGCTCCCCTTCCGGACCGTCAGGAGGCGGAGGTCGTGGGCCGCAGGGCGTCCAGGAGGAGACGCGCGTAGTGGTCGCCCACCTGGGTCGGGGACAGCTCCCCCTCCGGCCGGTACCAGGTGCTCAGGTGGTGGACGGACCCGAAGTAGAAGTCCACGACGATGTCGGCCGGCACCCGGTCGGTGAAGACACCCTGGTCCTGCCCCTGCTGGACGAGCGAGCGGAACAGCTCGTGGTAGCGGCGGCGTTCGGCGCGCACCTCGCGCTGCTTGTCGTGGCTGAGCTGGTGCAGCGAGCGGAAGAAGATGGTGGCGTCGTCGAGGTTGGCGATGGTGGTGACCACGACGTCGGCGGCGGCGGCCCGGACCCGCTCGGCGATGTCGCCCGGTCCCGAGCTGATGCGCTCCAGCCGGGTCATCTGCATCCGCAGCACGCGGGCGTAGATCTCGGCGAGGAGGTCGTCCTTGGAGTCGAAGTAGTGGTACATCGCCCCCTTGGTCACCTCGGCGGCGTTCACGATCTCCTGAACGGAGGTGCGGTCGAATCCCTTCTCGGCGAACAGGCGGGTGGCGACGGCCAGCAGCCTGCCGGGCACCGTCGCCTCGGGGTCGTCGGCTCCGGTGACGTGCGGCACGCCCTCCACGGAATCGGTGACGTGGTCGGCCTGCGGCGTCCGCCCGGCGGCACCACGTGTTCGAACGGCCACGGCTCAGCCTTTCTGCAGCGTCGGGACCCGTGACGGCCCCGTGGGACCCCGGCTCTTGGGGCCGCTTCCACGATAGCCCCGCCCCTTGCGGAGCGTCCGTACTCCGTCCGGCCTTAACGCGGACTTCACGCGCCCGTCGCGCGAGTCCCGTGCGCGCGGGGCTCGTGTCCGGAAGGGGTCAGACCCAGCCCGCGTCGTGGGCGAGGATGGCCGCCTGCACCCGGTTGGTCATGTCGAGTTTCGCCAGGATGCGGCTGACGTGCGCCTTCACCGTGGCCTCGCGCATGCCCAGGTCCCGTCCGGCCTCGGCGTTGGACCTGCCCTGGGCGACCGCGACGAGCACCGCGCGTTCGCGTTCGGTGAGGACCTCCAGGCGCCGGGCCGCCTCGACCGCGCCGGACCTCGGCGGCGTTGCGAAGCGTTCCAGCATCCGCTTGGTGACGCTGGGGGCGAGCATCGCGTTGCCCTCGTGGACGGTGCGCACCGCGCCGATGAGGTCACGCGGCGGAGTGTCCTTGAGCAGGAACCCCACCGCGCCGGCGCGCAGGGCGCGGTGGACGTACTCGTCGAGGTCGAAGGTGGTGAGCAGGACCACCCGGGGCGCCGTGGGGAGGGCGGCGAGGTCGGCGGCGGCGGTGAGCCCGTCGACCCCGGGCATCCGGATGTCGAGCAGGACCACGTCGGGGCGCAGGTCGCGGGCCAGGCGGACCGCGTCGGCGCCGTCGGCGCCCTCGCCGACGACCTCCAGGTCGTCGGCGGAGTCCAGGATCATCCGCAGCCCCGACCGGACCAGTTGCTCGTCGTCGACCACGACGATCCGGATCACGTGTCCCCTCCCCCACTCGTCCGGGGTCACCGCGGCACGCCGCTCCCCGTCACCGGCACGATAGCGCGGACCTGCCACGTCCCGTCGAAACGGGGTCCGGCGGTCAGCGTGCCACCCGCGAGTTCGACGCGTTCGCGCAACCCGGTCAGGCCGTAGCCCCCGGAGGGCGGCCGTTCGACGCCGGCCTCCGGGGGCGGCTCGTTGGCGACGACGACCTCCAGGTCGGCCTCCCCGTAGTGGACGCGCACCGTCACCGCCCCGCCCCGGGCGTGTTTGCCCGCGTTGGTCAGCGCCTCCTGGACGACGCGGTAGGCGGTGCGTTCGGCCTGCGCCGACAGGGGCCGCGGCCGGCCGCTGGTGTGGTGTTCCACGGTCATCCCGGCGGCCCGCGAGTCCGCGATGAGGCGGGGCAGGTCGGCGAGGACCGGTTGCGGGGCCATGGGGGCGCCGTCGGGCTCGGCGCGCAGCACGCCGAGGATCTCGCGTAGCTCGGCCAGCGCCTCGCGGCCGGTGGTGCGGATCAGCCCGGCGGTCTCGGCGGTGCGTTCGTCGGGCGCCGAGACCTCCAGCCCGCCGGCGTGCAGGACCATCAGGCTCACCCGGTGCGCGACGACGTCGTGCATCTCCCGCGCGATGCGGCTGCGCTCGGCGATGATGGCGCTCTCCGCCATGAGGTGCTGTTCGCGTTCGAGGCGTTCGGCGCGCTCGCGCAGGTTGGCGACGAGCTGGCGGCGGGTGCCGAACCACAGCCCCACCAGGAGGGGCAGGACCAAGGCCATGATCAGGATCGACACGGTCAGGACACTGGCGTTCCCGTGGTAGGCCCAGACGATCCCCACGGCGAGCACGCCGCTCCAGGCGGAGAGGGAGCGCCGGTCGGTGGACCAGACCGCGTAGGAGTAGATGGCGATGACGGTCGGCACGACGTTGGAGAACAGGAACAGCGCGGCCGCCGCGATGCCGAGCAACCACACCGGGCGGCTGCGGCGGAACAGGATCGCCGCCGACACCAGCAGCGGGAAGACGAGACCGGTCTGGAGGAGGAGGAACACGACCACCGGGGCCGGCAGGTTCGCGTCCAGGATGTCCAGGAGCAGGGCACCCCCCGCGGGGGAGACCAGGTTCATCACCGCGACGAACGGCAGGAACCAGACCGCGTAGCACCAGTCGGCGATCCGGTAGCGCCGCTCCCATCCCCATTCCCACAGCTGTACCGCGCTTCCGGCGCATCCCCTGGTCATGGGCCGGATTCTAGGCGGCCGGGAGCAGGGCCCCGCGCCGCCGTGGAGGGGGGCGCCGAAAGTCGGGGCGCGCGTCGGCGCCGGCCGCGGGGGCGGTGCGGGCGGCGTGGGGCGGGGATGGGCCCCATCGGGGGACCGACGAAAGTCGGTGCCCGAATCTCCGAAAGAAGCCTTCCGGGCGGGCCGGCACGCACCTTCGGCCGTGCCCGGATCGGCTTCGCGGCCGAGGGGAGGCGCCCCGGCGCGGACCTAGCGTTGAGGACGTCGGGAGCGGCCCGGATCCCATCGGGGCGGGCCGCTCCACATCGTCCGTGATCGTGCTAGGAGCAGCAGCAGTGAGTGAAAGTACGGCCCAGGTCCGTGCCCGCACCGAGGCACCGCCGGTGGTGGTGGCGCGTGGGGTGACCAAGACGTTTCGCACCGGTGGCACGCTGGTACGGGCCCTGGACGGAGTGGACCTGGAGTTCGCCCGCGGCGCGTTCACCGCGATCATGGGCCCCTCCGGCTCGGGCAAATCCACCCTGATGCACTGCCTGGCCGGACTGGACACCGTCACCTCCGGCCAGATCACCATGGGCC
>NZ_BAAGVM010000014.1:0-218588 GCF_054780875.1 Marinactinospora endophytica
CCTGCTCCCCGACGAACCCCCCACCCCCCACCCGCGCCTCAGCCGCATCGCCGCCTACGCCATCGCCACCACCCCCGACCACATCCTCCTCACCCGCATCTCCCCCGGATTCCCCGGCGCCGGCACCTGGCACCTGCCCGGCGGCGGCGTCGACCACGGCGAAAACGCCCGCGACGCCCTCGCCCGCGAACTCATCGAGGAAACCGCCCAAACCGGCGTGATCGGCGACCTCATCACCTTCACCAACCACCACCGCCCCGCCACCCCCACCAGCCCCGAGATCCACTCCGTCTGGGCCTTCTTCCACGTCCACATCCCCCACCCCACCACCCCCCGCGTCACCGAGACCAACGGCTCCACCTGCCAGGCCGCCTGGTTCCCCCGCCACGCCCTGCCCCACCCCCTCTCCTCCACCGCCCGCCGCGGCCTCACCGCCCTCGCCCGCCCCTGAGAAAACAGCGAGGCGGCCCCGCCCCCATGGACGAGACCGCCTCCGCGCACCACCTCACACTCGGCGCGCCACCACCCGCGAACGCACCACCCACACCAGCGCGCCCACCGCCACCACCAGCGCCCCCGCCACCACCGAATCCCACGGCAGGCACAACGCCAGCACCAAACACCCCACCAGCCCCACCACCGGCACCACCAACGGCGGCCGATCCTCATCGGGCCCCAACCTCAACGCCGAAGCGTTGGCCACCGCGTAATAGACCAACACCCCAAACGACGAGAACCCCACCACCCCGCGCACATCACCCACCAGCACCAGCGCCACCACCACCGCGCCGACCACCACCGCGGCCCGATGCGGCACCCCCCACCGCGGATGCACCCCCGCCAACCAGCGCGGCACACTCCCATCCCCCGCCATCGCCGCCGTCGTCCGCGACACCCCCAACACCAACGACAACAACGCCCCCAAACTGCCCAACGCCGCGCCCACAGCCACCACCGGCACCGCCCAACCGGCCCCACCGGCCGCCACCGCATCGGCCAACGGCGCCGAGGACCCCGCCAACCCGCGCACCCCCAACACCGCCAACAGCGCCACCACCACCGCCAGGTACACCCCCAGCGCCACGGCCAACGCCACCCCGATCGCCCGCGGAATCGACCGCTGCGGATCCCGCACCTCACCCCCCAGCGTCGCGATCCGCGCATACCCGGCGAAGGCAAAGAACAACAACCCCGCCCCCGCCAACACCCCGCCCAGACCAGGCTCCGCGACCGGCGGCCCCGCCTCCACGCGCGCCACCCCGGCACCGCCACCCCACAGCGACACCACGACCACCAAGGCCAGCACCGCCACCACCGAGACCAACAACACCCGCGTCAACCACAACGACGCGCGCATCCCCCGGTAGTTCACCGCCGTCAACACCACCACCGCGGCCACCGCGACCCACCGCTCCGCGCCCGGCCACACATACGACGCGAACACCAACGCCATCGCCGCACACGACGCCGTCTTACCCACCACGAACGCCCACCCGGCCAGGAACCCCCACACCTCCCCCAGACGCTCCCGGCCATAGACATAGGCCCCACCCCACCGCGGATGCCGCGCCGCCAACCGCGCCGAGGACACCGCGTTGCAATACGCCACCACCGCCGCCACCACCAACGACACCAGCAGCCACGAACCCGCCGCCCGCGCCGCCAACGCCGGCACGACGAACACCCCCGCGCCGATCATGGCCCCCAGGCCGATCACCACGGCATCACCCGTGCCCAGCACCCGAGCGGGCCGAGCCTGAAAATCAGAAGTCGAGGTCACAGGCCCGAGTGTGCCCCATCAGGGTCACGCTGGAGTGAACACCGCCCCACCCCCCGTCACCCCACCCCCACACACGCCGACGGCCGGGCCGACAACCCCGACCCGGCCGTCCACCGGCGACACTCACGACCGCCAGGCGCCACCCGACGAATCCGAGATGTCCTCGGCCGCCGCCTGCCGCAACTGACGCGCCAGATCCGCCAACGCCCGCGACACCGCCAGCTCATCCCCGATATCGGGGATATCCACATCGGCGGGGTGCTTGCGCGCCATCCCATGCCCGCGCAGATTCGCCCCCTCCTCCGATCTCAACCCGGCCTCGGCCCACGTCCGAGCCGCATCCCCCTCGCTCTCCTCCGACACCAAGATGTCGACACTCCACCGCTTCATCGTGTGCATGACCGCCCCCCGGACTCCAGCTCACTCCCGACCCGGTTCCTCACCCGACTCGATATGGGCGTCCGGCCCCGGATAGACCAACCCCTCACGGTCCTCATCCAGCCACCGCACCTGATACGGCGGGGTCCCCTCGACGCCCAACACCGCCAACACCACACCCGTGCGACGGTGCACGTCATCACGCGGAGCCTCGACCACCAACCTGTCGCCGACCTGCGCTCTCATCGACCATCCCCCCTACCTCCCATCCTGCGCTCGCCCCACCCCTCGACGCAATGGCCTCCCACCAAAGACCCGACCCCGCCGCGGCGGCCTACTCCACCCCCGCCCCCAACGTCCGCCCACCGTCCAACGTGTGCGTCTGCCCCGTCACCCACGCCGCGTCCTGCGAGGCCAAGAAGGCGATCGCCGCGGCGACATCCTCCGGCTCCCCCAACCGGCCCAACGGGTAACCCGCCACCACCCCCTCCTCGTCCTGCGCGTACAACGCCTCCGCGAACCTCGTGCGCACCACCGCCGGCGCCACCGCGTTCACCCGGATCTTCGGCGCCAACTCATAGGCCAACTGCGCCGTCAAATTGATCAGCGCCGCCTTACTCGCCCCATACACCCCCAACCCCGGAGACGGATGCTGCCCCGCCAACGACGCCACGTTCACCACCGCGCCCCCGTGCTCCCCCATCCAGGCGTGGTAGACCCCGCTCACCCACGCCGCCGCGGCGATCACGTTGATCTCGAAGATCTTGGCCATCGCGGCCGGATCGACGTTGACGACCGCGTCGAACACCGGATTGGTCCCCGTGTTGTTCACCAGCACGTCGATACGCCCGAACGTCTCCAGGGTCCGCTCGATCACCTCCGCGCGATGCTCGGCGTCGTGCGCCTTCCCCGCCACCCCCACCGCCACGTCGGAACCCCCCAGCCCCGCGACCGCCTCCTCCAACGGCCCCGACTTACGCGCGGTGACCACCACCCTGCCGCCCTCATCGACGATCCGCCGCGCCGTGGCCAACCCGATCCCCCGGCTGGCACCGGTGACGATCGCGACCTTGCCCTCAAAACGCCTCACGGACACTCCTCAACACCTCCACACTCGACCGGACCTTCGGAGCATCACAGTACCGACCGGCCGGTTTGTCAATGCGCCCAGGCCCCACCACCCCCATCACTGCTGGTAGCGTCACCGCGTGACACAGCATTACTTCTCCCCCGACCCCGACTCCACCAGCCGCCCCACCACCATCGACCTCGTCCTCCCCGACCTCCACCTCCGCCTCACCACCGACCGCGGCACCTTCTCCCCCGACAAAATCGACCTCGGCACCCGCATCCTCCTCGAAACCGTCCCCACCCCACCTCCCAACGGCCACCTCCTCGACCTCGGCTGCGGCTACGGCCCCATCGCCCTCACCATGGCCGCCCGCGCCCCCCACGCCACCATCCTCGGCGTCGACGTCAACCCCCGCGCCCTCGCCCTCGCCACCACCAACGCCCACAACAACCACCTCCACAACGCCACCTTCGCCCTCACCAACCCCGACGGCACCCCCACCCCCCACACCACCACCCCCCTCACCGGCCCCTTCGACGCCATCTGGTCCAACCCCCCCATCCGCATCGGCAAAAACGTCCTCCACCCCCTCCTCCACACCTGGCTCAACGGCATCACCCCCGGCGGCACCGCCCACCTCGTCGTCCAAAAACACCTCGGCGCCGACTCCCTCCACCGCTGGCTCGACACCCAAGGCCACCCCACCGAACGCATCGCCTCACGCGCCGGCTATAGAATCCTTCGCACCACCCGCCCGGCATGACCCCTCCCACCAGGAGCGACATGCCGGTAGGCTGAGAACAACCTGACCCCCAGACCGGATTCGAGGAAAGCACCCCAGGTGAGCACGCAACTGCGCCCCACCGACGTCAAACGGCTCAACCGCCAATGGCGCAGGCGCACCGAGGGCCGCCTCGCCCTCATCGCCGAATCCGTCACCCAGCCGTTCAACCTCGGCTCCATCCTGCGCACCGGCGCCACCTTCGGCCTCGACACCCTCTGGCTCACCGGCAACGCCATCGACCCCACCCACCCCCAAGTGGGCAAAACCGCCCTCGGATCCGAAAACAAGATCCACTGGGAACGCCTCCGCACCAGCAACGAGGCCATCGCCGCCGCCCACGCCGACGGCTACCGCGTCGTCGCCATCGAACTCGCCCGCGACGCCCTCCCCCTCCACGAGGCCCCCCTCGACGGCGACATCTGCCTCGCCGTCGGCGCCGAAGACCACGGCTGCTCCCCCGCGCTCCTCGCCGCGGCCGACGCCGTCGCCTACATCCCCCAAATCGGCCGGGTCGGCTCCCTCAACGTCGCCGTGGCCACCGCCATCGCCATCGCCGAGACCCGCCGCCGCGAATGGCAGGCCCACACCGCCCCCGCGGAGACCGGCACCGTGAACTGATCCGCCCACCCCCACCCGCCGCCCCACCCGCGGCGGGCTTTCGGCGCACCCACGATCCGGCCCACCAGCACAGCGCTCGGCAAAAAAAGTCCCGGCCGAAGATTCGTCCGGGGACCCTCCGGGAACTTCTTCCCCCCAATGGGTGTTATTCCCGGTACCGATCGAATCCATTGAGAGAGGAACATTGGATCCGTCCCGAAGTAGCAACAGCGTCCTGAACGGACGCTGCGGCTCCGAAACCGACGAACCCCCCTCACCAACTAGCGTGTGCACCGAGTCTTACGGCTCCGAGGCGGTGCGCGCGACATGAGCATCGTCCTCAACATCCTCCTCGGAGCCCTGGTGGTCATCCTGATCACCGCGGCGACGGGCTACTTCGTCGCCCAGGAATTCGGCTACATGGCGGTGGACCGCTCCCGCCTCAAAGCCCGCGCGGCAGCCGGCGACACCGGCGCCGAACGCGCCCTCGGCATCACCAACCGGACCTCCTTCATGCTGTCCGGCGCCCAGCTCGGCATCACCGTCACCGGTCTGCTCGTCGGCTACGTCGCCGAACCCATGATCGGATCGGGAATCGGCGAACTCCTGGGCGGCGTGGGCGTACCCGTGGGCATCGGCATCACCGCCGGAACCGTCATCGCCCTGCTCTTCTCCACACTCGTGCAGATGGTGTTCGGCGAGCTGTTCCCCAAGAACCTCGCCATCGCCCGCCCCGAGCCCGTCGCCCGCTGGCTGGCACTGTCCACCGGCGTGTACCTCAAGATCTTCGGCCCGGTCATCCGGCTGTTCGACCAGGCCTCGATCCTGCTGCTCAAGGCCGTCCGCATCGAACCCGTGGAGGACGTCCAGCACGCGGCCACCCCGCGCGACCTGGAACGCATCGTCGAGGAGTCCCGCGAAAGCGGCGACCTCCCCGCCGAACTGTCCACCCTGCTGGACCGCACCCTCGACTTCCACGACCGCACCGCCGACCACGCCATGATCCCCCGGCCCCAAGTCACCTCCGTCGAGGTCGACGAACCGGTCAGCAGGGTCGTGGAACTCATGGCCTCCGGCCACTCCCGCTTCCCGGTCCTCGGCCAGGGCGTCGACGACATCGTCGGCGTCATCTGCCTGCGCGACGTCCTCGCGCTGGGCGACCGAAACCTCGAGAGTGTCCTGGTCAAGGAGGTGGCCCGCCCCGCGGTCATGGTGCCCACCTCACTGCCGCTGGCCGGGGTCCTGGCCCAGCTGCGCGAGGCCTCCGACGAGTTCGCCTGCGTCGTCGACGAGTACGGCGGCCTGGCCGGCGTCATCACCCTGGAGGACATCGCCGAAGAACTCGTGGGCGAGATCGCCGACGAGCACGACCCCGAAGACGAGGGCGAAGCGCGCGTCAACGAGGACGGCAGCTGGCTGCTGCCCGGCGCGCTCCACGTCGACGAGGTCGAACGCCTCCTCGGGCACGACCTGCCCAACGGCGACTACGAGACCATCGGCGGGCTCGTCATCAACGAACTGCGCCGCCTGCCCGAACCCGGCGACGTGGTCCGGGTCGACCTGCCCCGCCACCCAGGCGCCGAGGAGGACGACCCCCACCGCTGGATCGTCCTCACCGTCGAAAACGTCGACCGGCACGTCCCCGAGACGGTCCGTCTCCAACTTGTCGAGTCCGACGTCCCCGTAGACCAGGAGGTGAACGCATGAGCGACCTCAACCCCTGGGTCGCGATGATCATCTCCGTGGTCATCATCGGACTCAGCGCCTTCTTCGTCGCCATCGAGTTCGCCCTGGTCGCGGCACGCCGCTACCGGCTGGAGGAGGCCGCCGAGTCCAGCGCCTCGGCCCGCGCGGCGCTCAAGAGCGCCCGCGACCTGTCGCTGCTGCTCGCCGGCTCCCAGCTCGGCATCACCCTGTGCACCCTGGCACTGGGCGCCATCACCAAGCCGGCCGTCCACCACCTGATGGAACCCCTGTTCCACGGGTGGATGCCCGACGCGGTCTCCTA
Source organism: Marinactinospora endophytica (assembly GCF_054780875.1). Taxonomy (NCBI): domain Bacteria; kingdom Bacillati; phylum Actinomycetota; class Actinomycetes; order Streptosporangiales; family Nocardiopsidaceae; genus Marinactinospora; species Marinactinospora endophytica. Next base: position 6,620 of record NZ_BAAGVM010000014.1, read on the forward strand.
CGTGGTGTCGTTCGTCATCTCCCTCGTGGTGGTGACCTTCCTCCACCTGGTCGTCGGCGAGATGGCGCCGAAGTCGTGGGCCATCTCCCACCCGGAGAAGTCCGCGACGCTGCTGGCCATACCGATGCGCGCCTGGATGTGGCTCACCCGCCCCGTCCTGGTGAGCATGAACGGGATGGCCAACTGGGTGCTGCACCGCTTCGGCGTCGAGGCCGTCGACGAGGTGGCCTCCGGGCACGGCCCCGACGACCTGCGCGAACTGGTCGACCACTCCGCCAAGGCCGGCGCGCTGGACGAGGAGCGCCGCGACCAGCTCGCCACGGCCCTGGAGCTCAACTCCCGGCCGCTCCGCGAGATCACCACCCCCAAGGAGGAGCTGGCCGGTGTCGGCCCGGACGCCTCGTTGGAGGAGGTCAAGCGGGTGTCGCGCGACAGCGGGCACCTGCGCCTGGTCGTGCGCGACGGCGAGGCGCCCCTGGGCGTGCTGCACGTACGCGAGGCCCTCACCAGCGGCCCCGAGACGACGGCCGCGGACCTGATGCGTCCGGTCCTCACTCTCGACGCCTCGACGCCGATCTACGCGGCGTTGAGCATCATGCGGGAGAGCCGCAGCCACCTGGCCCTCGTCGAGGACGGCGAGTCGCTGTTGGGGCTGGTGACGCTCCAGGACATGCTCGACCGGCTGCTGCTCAACGAGAGCTCCGCACCGGTCTGATCCTTCGCGTCCGTTTCCCCGCCGTGGCCGGCGCTCCGTCAGGGGCGCCGGCCACGGCCGTTTCCCCACCCCGAGCCGGCGCCCCTCCTGACCAGGCCCGGGGCTTGTAGGAGGTAGGCGGCGTAGCCGCCTTCCGTATTGGTTTTCTCTGATCTGGAGAGAGAAGACACGCTCACCTTTACGTCGTAGATTTTTAAGATGAGGGGGAGGAGCACGCCCTGTCCCGGCGGAGACCGGGACGATTCGCCGCGACGCGCCCCCACGTCGGGGGCTGGCACGGCGGTGCCGCCCCCCACCAGGGCGGGAACCGTCGACACGCCCCGGCGAAACCGCGCTCGCCGGCCCGCGCTCCCCTACCGTTCTCGGCGGGGGCACCGCCTTTCCGGCGGGCCCCGCGACGGCCGTCCCTCCCCGTGAAAGCCCACCGCGCGGCCCCGACATCGCGGCCCGCGGGCCGGGGCTCCCCTGGGACAGGGCGGCCGCACACCGCGACCGACTCTCACGGAAGGCCACCATGACGCGCACGTTCGCCGCCACGGCCCTGACACTGGCGGCCCTGGTCCTGGGCACCGCGCCCGTCCACGCCGACGCCCGATACGGGTGCGAGGGCGTCGACTACGATCCACGGACCCGCAACCTCACCGGGAACACCTCCTGCGAAGGCGTGGGCGATGGGGCCGGCTCCGTGGTGGACCTGCCGGAGGGCCGCACCTACCAGTGCGAGGACCTCCAAAAGGACCTCCCGCTCGTCCGGCTGGCCGGCACCGGATGCCTGCCCGTCGAATGACCCGGCTCACGCCGACGGGCGCGGAACAGGATCCGTTCCGCGCCCTCTCCGGGTGCCGGATCGCCACGGTCCGCACCCCGGTTCCCTGATCGCCCCTCCCCCAGACCGCCACAGCGGCTCGGGAACCCGGTGCGGGGACCGGAGACCCGCCCACCAGACGCCGCGAACCTGCCGGCCCCGTGACCGAGGCCGAGACTTCGGTTCCGTCGTCCCTCGGCCCCGGGACGACACGGTGAAGCAGACGGCGGACCGGTCAGAAATCGAGAAGCGCCGGCCGGTGGGGCGCGACTAGCGTGATCACCATGGACGCCACCGCCCGCCCAAGCCCCCTCCCCACGCCCGCCTTTCCGCTGCTCCTCGGGGACATCCCCGATCGCGCTGCGCGGCGACGCCCGGGCTGGAGGACGTGCCGGGTCACGGGCACTCCCCTGGCCGGGGCGTCCATGAGGACGAACGCCGCACCACCGCCGAGGCGACGGCCGTCCAGGCCCCCGACGCCGCCCTTGACCGCTGACCGGCGGCTCCAAGGACCGCCCGGACAGCCCCACTGAGGTGCGCGACCGCCCCTTAGGCTCCCATGGGCCGCCCGGCCGGTGCCCAGGGAACCGCGCCCACCCCGGCCAGGCGCTCTCCGCCCCGTAGCCGCTGCGGCACCGTCCCGCGCGCGGCCCCACCCCCACCCCGTTTCCCTGTCCGAGACCGTCCCCGCGGTCACGGCCGGCCCCGCCCCGTGACCGCACCGACACGGACGAATCGGATGTATGTTCGATCCCGCCGAAAATGAGCCAGGCGTGGCCGCCGGAGATTCACGCCCCCGGCCCCGCCCGACCAATGGAGACACCATGACCACGGCCCCCAGACCCCACTCGCCCGCGCTGCACGTCGCCGACAGCCACGACCTGATCCGCGTGCACGGCGCGCGCGGGAACAACCTCAAGGACGTCAGCGTCGAGATCCCCAAACGCCGGCTGACCGTGTTCACCGGTGTCTCCGGCTCGGGCAAGAGCTCACTGGTGTTCGGCACCATCGCCGCCGAGTCGCAGCGGTTGATCAACGAGACCTACAGCGCCTTCATCCAGGGGTTCATGCCGACGCTGGCCCGGCCCGAGGTCGACGTGCTCGAGGGGTTGACGACCGCGATCATCGTCGACCAGGAACGTCTGGGGGCGAACCCCCGCTCCACGGTCGGCACCGTCACCGACGCCAACGCGTTGCTGCGCATCCTCTTCAGCCGGCTCGGGCGACCCCACATCGGCCCGCCCAGCGCGTTCTCCTTCAACACCGCCTCGGTCCGGGCCAGCGGCGCCATCACCGTCGAGCGCGGTGCGGCCAAGGCGGTGAAGCAGACCTACAGCCGCACCGGCGGGATGTGCCCGCGCTGTGAGGGCATGGGCAACGTGACCGACATCGACCTCACCCAGCTCTACGACGACAGCAAGTCCCTCGCCGAGGGCGCGATCACCGTCCCCGGCTACAACGCCGACGGCTGGCTGGTGGGGATCTTCCGCGCCTCCGGCTTCCTCGACCCCGACAAGCCGATCCGCGACTACACCGAGCAGGAGCGTCACGACTTCCTGTACCGGGAACCGACCAAGGTGAAGGTCGACCGGACGAACGTGACCTACGAGGGGCTGGTCCCCCGCGTCCAGAAGTCGTTCCTCTCCAAGAGCCGCGAGGCGATGCAGCCGCACATCCGGGCCTTCGTCGACCGCGCGGTCACCTTCACCACCTGCCCCGAGTGCGACGGGACCCGGCTCAGCGAGGCGGCCCGGTCCGCCAAGATCGAGGGGATCAGCATCGCCGACGCCTGCGCGATGCAGATCAGCGACCTGGCCGAGTGGATCCGCGGCCTCGACGAACCGTCGGTGGCACCGCTGCTCGCCACGCTGCGCGACACCCTCGACTCGTTCGTGGAGATCGGGTTGGGCTACCTCTCGCTCGACCGTCCCTCCGGCACGCTCTCGGGCGGCGAGGCGCAGCGCACCAAGCTGATCCGCCATCTCGGCTCCTCCCTCACCGACGTCACCTACGTCTTCGACGAGCCCACCATCGGCCTGCACCCCCACGACATCCAGCGGATGAACGACCTGCTGCTGCGGCTGCGCGACAAGGGCAACACGGTCCTCGTCGTGGAGCACAAGCCCGAGACCATCGCCATCGCCGACCACGTCGTCGACCTGGGACCCGGCGCCGGCACTGCGGGCGGCACCATCTGCTTCGAGGGCAGCGTCAAGGAGCTGCGCGACAGCGACACCCTCACCGGACGCCACCTCGACGACCGGGCCACCCTCAAGCAGACGGTGCGAACCCCCACCGGCGCGCTCCAGATCCGCGGCGCGAACACCCACAACCTGCGCGACGTCGACGTCGACATCCCCCTGGGGGTGCTCGTCGTCGTCACCGGCGTCGCCGGCTCCGGCAAGAGCTCGCTCGTGCACGGGTCGATCCCGGCCGGCGCGGGCGTGGTGTCGATCGACCAGGGCGCGATCCGCGGCTCGCGGCGGAGCAACCCGGCGACCTACACCGGCCTGCTCGACCCGATCCGCAAGGCGTTCGCGAAGGCCAACGGGGTGAAGCCGGCCCTGTTCAGCGCCAACTCCGAGGGCGCCTGCCCCGACTGCAAGGGCGCCGGCGTCGTCTACACCGACCTGGCGATGATGGCCGGCGTCGCCACCACCTGCGAGGAGTGCGAGGGCAGGCGATTCCAGGCATCGGTGCTGGACCACCGCCTCGGCGGTCGCGACATCAGCGAGGTGCTCGCGATGTCGGTGGCCGAGGCCACGGAGTTCTTCGGCTCCGGCGCGGCGCGCACACCGGCCGCGCACGCCATCTTGTCCCGCCTCTCCGACGTCGGGCTCGGCTACCTCAGCCTCGGTCAGCCGCTCACCACGCTGTCCGGCGGTGAGCGGCAGCGGCTCAAGCTGGCCACCCACATGGGTGAGAAGGGCGGCGTCTACGTCCTCGACGAGCCGACCAGCGGCCTCCACCTCGCCGACGTCGAGCACCTGCTCGGCCTGCTCGACCGCCTCGTCGACTCCGGGCGGTCGGTCATCGTCATCGAACACCACCAGGCGGTCATGGCGCGCGCCGACTGGATCATCGACCTGGGTCCCGGGGCCGGCCACGACGGCGGCCGGATCGTCTTCGAGGGCACGCCCGCCGACCTCGTCGCCGCCCGGTCCACCCTCACCGGGGAGCACCTGGCCGCCTACGTCGGCGCCTGAGCCCGACGCGGCGACCGCTCCCGCCGCCGGGGCGGCGCCCGGGCCGGTTCACCCGGCCCGGGGCGGTGCGGGGCGACCGCGTCAGTAGACGCCCTCCCACAGGGCGCGTTCCGCCGGGCGCGGGTCGTCGACGAGCGCCACCACGTCGTCGAAGCGCAGCACCGGCCGCCGGGGCACCTCGTACCGGGGCCATCCCGGGTCCCCGCCGGCGGCGAAGGCGATCCAGGCGGCGTGCACGGTGTCGGCGAGGCGCTGCGGCGGCTCGGCGCCGAGCAGCGGCCGAAAGCGCGGGTCGTCGAGGAGGTCGAAGACGAAGGGGACCTCCAGGAAGTGGCAGGCGCCGAGAAGCCCCCCGAACCGCGGTGAGCGCCAGGCGAACTCGTAGACGTGGACCGCGTGGCCGGCCGCGGCCCTGGCCTCGGCCAGCCGGTAGGCGGGAACGCGGTACCACCAGTCGCGCTGGAGCAGCGCCAGCAGGTCCCCGGGCCCAAGACCGAGGTCGGCCGCGCCATAGGCCGCGTGGACCCGGCCGGGTGGGAGCCCGTACAGCCGCGCGGCGGTGGCCAGGTCAGCCTCGGTCACGGTGTCCAGCGCGCCGAAGGGGACCAGCGACAGCCTGCCCTCCTCGCTGTTGGTGCCGACCAGGATGTCGACGTCGGCGCCCGCGCCGGAGCGGAGGAGGTCCAGCGGTCGCCCGGGCAGGGTGGCCTCGTCGATGACCGGCTGCCAGGCGGTCACCCGGCAGCCGGGTTCGCCGCCCCAGCGCCACGGATCGGGGTGGGGCGCCAGGTCGGCCATCACCGCCACCTGGGCGTCGAGCAGCCGTTGCCGGGGGACCGTGGCGATCGCCTCGCGGGTGAACGCGACGCCCAGGCGGGCGGCGAGCAACCCGCCGACGTGGCGCGCCGTCTCGGGTGTCTGGGCCAGGTTGCCGGCGCCGCTTTGCAGGATGGCGCGCCGGATCAGCCCTCGGGCCGCGGGCATGGCGAGCAGGGCTCCCACGCACATGGCGCCGGAGGACTCCCCGAACACGGTGACGTTGTCGGGGTCGCCGCCGAAGGCGGTGATGTTGTGGTGGACCCAGCGCAGTGCGGCGATCTGGTCGAGGAGGGCGAGGTTGGCGATCCCGTCCCCGGGGGCGAGGAACCCCTCGGCGCCGAGCCGGTGGTTGACGCTGACCAGGACGACGCCGTCACGGGCGAAGCGTCCGCCGTCGTAGGGGATGCTGCTTCCGCCGTCGAAGCCGCCGCCGTGGATCCAGACCATCACCGGTCGCCCGGCTCGGCCCAGCTCCGCGGTCCAGACGTTGAGGTTGAGGTAGTCGTCCCCGGCCACGGTCGGAAAGAACCCGTCGAGGTCGGCGGGCTGGGGGAAGACCGGCTGGGGGGCGGTGGGCCCGAAGGCGCCGGCGTCGCGCTCCCCCGCCCAGGGGGCGGCCGGCTCCGGTGGCTGGAAGGCCAGGGCGTTGACGGGCGGCTCGGCGTAGGGGACGCCTTTGAACACGTGGACGCCGTTGACCGTGCGCCCGCGCACGCGGCCGGTGCGCGTGGTGACGACGGGATGGCCGGTCATGGTCCGAGGTGTCCCTTCCGGTCGCTCCGGCGTGGGCGGCGGCGCGGATCGGGCCGCGCGGGTGCCCGCGGTCGGGGCGGCCACGCGCCCGCCCCGATCGGGTTCCTCCGGGATGGGGCCGGCCCCTGCCCACGATATCCGCGTTGTGAGTACCGGCACGGTGCGAGAGGCCGGCGTGTGTCGAAGCGTCCCGTGGCCGCGACGCCGGGTCGGCGCCGCTCCCGTCCTTCAGGGGTTCTTGGCCGGTCGGGGGAGGCGTCGCCGGTGCGCCACATCGGCCGGGGATGGGGGCGTAGGCCGCCGCGCGGGGACCAGCACAGGTTACCGCAGCGTAACTTACTGGTGAGTTACCCCCTCTGACCACACAGTGTTAGCTTTCGCTCACCCCCGTCAGCGCAGAGCGAGGAGCGAGCCCATGAGCCGCAGGAGAACCCGTTCGCGTTTCCCCCTCTCCCCCACCCGCACCCCCGGTATCCGACAGACGACCACCCCCGAGCCCCACCGGGGAAGACGCCTGGGCGCCCGCCTCCTGGCCGGCCTGGTGACCGCGATGACCGCTGTCGCCACCTGCGCCCTCCCCGCCTCCGCCGACACCGTGCCGGAACCGGTGGAGTCAAGGGGAGTGCCCATCCCCGCCTTCTACACCCCTCCCACCGAGCTTCCCGTCGCCAACGGCACGCTGATCCGGACCGAGCCCCTCCCCCTGGGCCTGAGCCTTCCCGGCCTGGACGGCCGCCGCATGCCGGGCACGGCGACCCGGCTGATGTACAAGTCCACCGACTCCAACGGACAGCCCGTCGCGGTGACCGGCGCCTACATCGAGCCCTACGCGGACTGGAAGGGCGACGGTCCCCGCCCGCTGGTGGCCGTGGGCACGGGCACCATGGGCCAGGGCGACCAGTGCGCGCCCTCCATGGCCCTGCAGTACCCGTTGATCATCACCGGCGAGACCCTGTCGGTCGGCTACGACAACCTCTCCGTCTACCGACTGCTCGCGACCGGCGCGGCCGTGGTGGTCACCGACTACGTCGGGCTCGGCGCCACCGACCGCCTGCACACCTACGTCAACCGGATCGACCAGGGCCACGCCCTGCTGGACGCGGCACGGGCGGCGCGCTCCGTGCCCGGGGCGTCCGTCACCGACGACTCGCGCATCGGGCTCTACGGTTACAGCCAGGGGGGAGGCGCCACCGCCTCGGCCGCCGAGCTCCAGCCCTCCTACGCCCCCGACGTGCGACTGGCCGGCACCTACGTGGGAGCTCCCCCCGCGAACCTGACCGAGGTCATGAAGGGCATCGACGGCAGCGCCCTGGCCGGCGCGCTGGGATGGGCGATCAACGGCTTCACCCAGTCCGACCCCGAACTGCGCGAGGTCCTCGACGCCCACATCAACGACACCGGACGCGCGGCCCTCCAGGACATGTCGACCATGTGCGTCGGCGACGCGATCCTGCGTTACGGGTTCGCCAAGAGCACGAGGTGGACCACGGGCGGCGAATCCATCGCCGACGTCATCGCGGCCGACCCCACCGCCCAGGCCGTGCTCGACGAGCAGCGCATCGGCGCGCTCAAGCCCGCCGGGCCGGTCCGCGTGGCCACGGGCGTCCAGGACGACATCGTCCCCCACCGGCAGGCGCGACAGCTGGCCGTGGACTGGTGCCGCGCAGGAGGCGAGGTCACCTACAGGGCCATCGTGCTGCCCAACCTCGGTGACAAGATCCTCACCAATCACCTCACCCCCCTCATCACCGACCAGCGCGACGCCGTGAACTGGCTGACCGACCGCCTGGCCGGCGAGGATTCCCGGTCCAACTGTTCGACCCTGCCCCTTCGGCCGTGATTCGGGGGGTGCCTTGATTCTGACGACGACCCATTGCCTTTACAGTGTAGATCATTTATTTTCCCTGGCGCGCGCGGCACCCCGGCCCTATGATCTCGGGTATGCAGCGCGCCCAGATGACGACGACGCCGGAGGTGTCCCGGCGCGCTGACTGATGTCTGATCCGAAGCCCCGGGGCGAGCGCCCCGGGGCTTCGCCGTTGGGTCACTCGCCCGTCACAGCGAGGAGACCGCCATGCACGACCACCGCAGGCTCGGACGGGAACTGGGCCTGTTCGACACCGATCCCCTGATCGGCTCGGGCCTTCCCTACTGGCTGCCCGCCGGCGCCACCGTACGCCAGGCCCTGGAGGACTACGTCCGCGACCTGGAACGCCGCTCGGGCTACCTGCACGTCCACTCCCCCATCCTCGGCAAACGGGAGCTGTACGAGATCTCCGGGCACTGGCCGCTCTACGGCGACGACATGTTCCCCCCGATGGAGCTGGGCGCGGAACAGGTCGTCCTGCGGCCGAGCCTGTGCCCCCACCACGCGCTGATCTACCGTTCCCGGGAACACGGCCACCACGACCTGCCGCTGCGGATCGCCGAGCTGGGCGCCATGTACCGTTCGGAGCCGTCGGGCTCGCTCGGCGGGCTGACCAGGGTCAGGGCGATCCAGCTCAACGACGCCCACATCTTCTGTCCCCCGAACGGATCGCGGAGGAGGCCGAGGCCGTCCTGGAACTGATCCGCCGCGCCTACCGGGCGCTGGGCATCCGCCCGGTCCGCCACCGGTTGTCCCTGCCCGCAGCGGACGGGAAGTACGTCGCGGATCCGCGGATGTGGCGGCGGGCCGTCGCGATGCTGACCGAGATCCTGGACGGGGCGGGGCTGGACTATGAGACCGCCGAGGGCGAGGCGGCCTTCTACGGCCCCAAGCTCGACGTGCAGATCGCCGATCCCACCGGCCGGGAGTCCACCCTGTCCACCCTCCAGATCGACTTCCACCAGCCCGAACGCTTCGGACTGCGCTACACCGGCGCCGATGGGCGCCGGCACCGACCGGCCATGCTGCACCGCAGCGTCATCGGCAGCGTGGAGCGGGTGGTCGCCCACCTCCTGGAGGTGCACGGCGGCGCCTTCCCCGCCTGGCTCGCCCCGGTCCAGGTGGCGTTCCTGCCCGTCTCCTCCACCGAGTCGCCCCGCGCGCGGGAGCTCGCACGGCACTGCACCGACCTGGGGCTGCGGGCGGAGGTGCGCGACCCGCGCGACGGCAGCCTGGGCGCTCGTATCCGGAGCGCGCGGCTCGTTCCCTACCAGGTGGTCATCGGAGCCAGGGAGGCCGCCGAGGGCCTGGTCTCCCTGCGGGTGCGCGACGGCCGCCGGCTGGACGCGCGGCCGGCCGAGGAGGTGGTGGGCCGTATCGGTGAGCTGGTGAGAACCCGCGAGGTCGACCTGTGGCCGGACAACCCGGCGCGTCCCGGCCGGCCGGCGGGTGCGCGCGCGTGAACCTCCCCCGCGGGGCCGGGAGGAACCACCCGTTCACAATGGGCATTCGTCCCCGAAACTACACTTTCCTCCGGTAAGGACCGGCCAGGGCGGCGTCCGCGTCGTCCCGGCCGGCGACGCCCCGAGCTGGAAAGGCCGACCATGCCGATGCGGACCCCCGCGGGAAACGGTGACCATGGGTGAGACCCGTCGCGGGGACCGGATGTGGGCGGTGGCCCTGGCCGCCGGCCTGTGGGGTACCTCCTCCCTCATGCGCGAACCCCTGTCCGCCGACCTTCCGGCGCCCACCATCGTCTTCTTCGAGCACGTGGTGATCGTGGCCTGCCTGCTGCCCTGGCTGTGGCCCGCGCTGCGCGCGCTCGCGGGCGCCGGGCCCCGGGTCGTCGTCGCGATGCTCGTCGTGGGGGGCGGCTCCTCGGCGCTGGCCACGACGCTGTTCACGGCCGCCTTCACCCTCGGTGACCCCGTCACCCCGCAGGTCCTGCAGAAACTCCAGCCGGTCTTCGCGATCGTGCTGGCGGTGGCGCTGCTCGGCGAGCGGCTCACCCCGCGGTTCGCGTGGTATGCGATCCCCGCGCTGGCCGGCGCCTGGATCCTCGCCTTTCCCGACCCCCTGTCGGTGAGCGTGCGCGGCGCCCAGGCGGCGGCGCTGGCCGTCGGCGCGGCCCTGCTGTGGGCGGCGGGGACCGTGCTGGGCCGCTTCGCCGGCCGCCACCTGTCCTTCCTCCACGTCACCGCGCTGCGGTTCGGCATCGCGCTGCCCGTCACCGCCGGGATCACGCTGGTCACCGGCTCGTCGTTCGCGATCGAGGCGGGCCACCTGCCGATGCTGTTCGCGCTGGCCCTCGTCCCCGGTCTGTTCGCCCTGGCCGTCTACTACTGGGGACTGAGCCGCACCGCGGCCAGCCGCGCCACGCTCGCCGAGCTCTCCTTCCCCCTCGTGTCGGCCCTGGTGGGCGTGTTCCTCCTGGACGCGCGGCTCACCTGGGGTCAGTGGGCCGGAGCCGCGCTGGTGCTCACCGCGGTCACCGCGATGGCGCTGGGCCGCTCCGGTGGGCGGTCCAGCGGGGTGGTCGAGGCCCCGGTCACCGGCGCCTCCCGCCCGAAGGGGTGACCTCGGGGCCGGCCGGTGCGCGTTCGCCGGCCCCGCCCAGGGCGGGCGGGGCCGGCGAAGGTGCGGTTTCAGCGGATCCCCTCCCACAGCAACCGTTCCCGCCGGCCGGGGTCGACCGCCACCGCCGTCTCCTCCCCCAGCTCCATGACGTTGCGCCCCGCGCCGTAGACGGGCCACTCCGGCACGCCGCCGGCCTGGGGACGGCCGGTGCGCGCGAAGGAGGTCCACAGGGCGCGCATCCTCGCCGACAGCTCCTCGGGCGGGTTCTCCCCCAGGATCGGGTCCGCCAGGTTGCCGAAGACGAAGCCGATCTCGGCCGTGTGGCAGGCGCCCAGGGCTCCGCCCAGCACCGGGGTGGCCCGGGTGAACTCATAGACGTAGGTGCCGGCGTCCCGGGAGGCGCGCGCCTCGGCCAGCCGGATCGCCGGGACGCGGTAGCCCTGGTCGGTGAGCAGCGCGGCGAACAGGTCACCGGGCGTGGCGCCGGGGCGCTCTTCGGCGTAGACCGCCACCGCCGCGGGGTCCAGCCCGTAGGCTCCGGCGACGGCCTCGACCACCGGAGGGGTGAGGCGTTCGGCCATCCCCGATGGGACGAGGAAGAGCCGGAACTCGTCGCTGTTGGTACCGGTGATCAGGTCGATCTCCCGGCCCGCTCCCGCGGCGATGGCGTCGACCGGCCGCGCCGGGAGCGTCGAACCGTCCACCACCGGGAGCACGCTGGTGCCGCCGCCGGTGGACTCGCCCCATTCGGCGGCGTCGGCGGCCCGCGCCATCTCGGCGCGCAACGCGGTGTCGGCCGCGATGAGGCGTTCGGGCTCGGCCGCGGCCAAGGCCTCGGTGGTGGCGGGCACTCCGGCCAGGGAGGCCAGTCGCTCGGTGATGCGCCGGGCGACCTCCTCGGGGTGACTGTGGTGACCGGCGCCGCTTTGGGTGATGGCGCGGCGGAACAGGCCCTGGGCGCGCGGCATGGTCATGAGGGCCGCGATGGAGATGGCGCCGGCGGACTCGCCGAAGACGGTCACGTTGTCGGGGTCCCCGCCGAACAGCGCGATGTTGTCGCGGACCCACTCCAGTGCCGCGATTTGGTCCAGCAGACCGAGGTTGGCGGTCCCGTCGGGAAGCAACAGGAAGCCTTCGGGGCCCAGACGGTAGTTGAGGGTGACGCACACGACGCCCTCGGCGGCCAGTCCGGCGCCGTCGTAGACGGGAAGGGTCCCCGCGCCGTTGCGGAAGGCGCCACCGTGGATCCAGACCATGACCGGCAGTCCACCGTTTCCGGGGCCGGGTTGGGGGGTCCACACGTTGAGGTGGAGACAGTCCTCGCCGGCCTCGCGCGCCTCGACGAGGAGACCGGCCATCGCCGGCGAGTAGCCGGGCTGCGGGGCGCTGGGACCGGGGGTCAGGGCGTCGCGGACGCCGTCCCAGCCGGCGGGCGGCGCCGGGGGACGCATCCGGCGCGGCCCGAACGGCGGCGCGGCGTAGGGGATGCCCAGGAAGGCCGCGACCCCTTCGGGGCGCCAGCGTCCACGCAGGGCTCCGGCCGGCCGGGAAACAACGACATCCATGAATCCAACCTTTCGATCCTCACATTCCGGCCGATCATCGTCACGGCTCGCGCGGAGAACGGCAACCGGTTTTCCGCTCTCGTCCTCTCTCTGACCGGAAAGCAACCCCCGGTCTCCACCGTGGGCCATGGATTGTGACTTCACACTGCCTTTACGACGTAGATCCGAACGTGGGCGCGCGCCGGGACCTGCCCGGAAACCCCCTAGGGAGAGGCGCGCGGCCCGAGCACGCCACGACCACCATCGACCGGGGCAGCGGAGACGGCTCCCCCGAGGGTGGACCGGTCGGCGAAGCCGGACGGACACAAGCGTGTGGGGCGGGCGGACGCGAACGCCCACCCACCCCACACGGGATTCACGCGGACTCAGGCCGCGGCGACGTCGAGCTTGACCTCGATGTTGCCGCGGGTGGCCCGGGAGTAGGGGCAGGTCTGGTGGGCCTTCTCCACCAGCTCGCGCAGCTCCGCCTCGGGCTTGCCCGGGGCCGAGACGGTGAGCTCGACCGCCAGGTCGAGACCGTCCTCGCCCTGGCCGATGCTCACCTTGGCGTTGACGGTGGAACCGGAGACGTCGGCCTTGGCCTCGCGCGCGACCTTCTTCAGCGCGCCGTGGAAGCAGGCGGCGTAGCCCACCGCGAAGAGCTGCTCGGGGTTGGTGCCCGGGCCGTCGTCGCCGCCGAGCCCCTTGGGCACGGACAGGTCGACGCTGAGGCGGCCGTCGTCGCTGGCGCCCTTGCCCTTGCGCCCCTCGCCCTCGACGGTGGCCTCGGCGGTGTACAGGACGTTCATGGTCACACCTTCCCTATTTCTCTTTCTCTGAGGTCGACGGCCGCCCCACGGCCGTGGGGTCGTGGGCCGCGACCGATTCGGTGAGCTGGTCGAGGAGCCCTCGCAACCCTGCGACCTCGTCCTCGGTCAGGCCGGTGGCGCACAGCACCCGGCCGGGGATGGGACGCGCGCGTTCGCGCAGCGCGGTCCCGGTCTGGGTGAGCGTGACCCGGACGACCCTCTCGTCCCCGGTGTCACGCCGACGCCGGACCAGACCTCGGGCCTCCAGCCGTCGCAGCAGCGGCGACAGGGTTCCCGAGTCGAGGCGCAGGGCCTCCCCCAGGTCCCCGACCGACGCCGTCCCGCGTTCCCACAGGGCGAGCATCACGAGGTACTGGGGGTAGGTGAGGTCCAGATCCGCGAGCAGGTCGCGGTAGAGGCCGGTCATGGCGCGTGAAGCCGCGTAGACGGCGAAACAGAGCTGACCGTCGAGGGAGAGGGGATCCCGTTCGGGGACTGCTTCCCCCATCCGCACACCTCCTCGACTCCTCGATCAATATGAATTTAGCACAATTCAATTGCACGCAATAGAACTGGTGGCCCTCATCTCACGGATCCACGGTCACCGGCACCGGCCCCCGTCCCTCCTGGGCCGCCCTGAGCTTGTCGGCCAGCGCCCTGAGCGTCGCCAGTTCCTCCTCCGAGAGCGCTCCCCCGACGCGGTCGGCGATGGCCGCCGCGTGACGGCGGCCCACCCTGCGCTGGATCTCGCGCCCCCGCTCGGTCAACCGGACCACCGTGGCGCGCCGGTCCGCCGGATCCCCGCAACGGTGCACCAGCCCGTCCGCCTCCATCCGCTCCACCAACCGGCTCAGACTCGGCTGCGTCAGCAGGATGTGGGCGTTGAGGTCGCGCAGCCGGGCCCCCGACGGGCACCGCGACAACGTGTAGAGCACGTCATAGACCCGCATGGAGACCTCCTCCCCGCGAAAGTCCTCCTGGAACCCCCGCATCAGCGCCGTCTGGGCGCGGGCCAGGGCCTCCCACGCCTCCTCCGCCGTCCTGTTCCTGGCCATCGCACCCCTTCGTCCATCCCGCGAACGTCCTCCGCATGATCGCATCGCGTCCCACAAGCGGGAATAACCGCACCCTTCCCCCGCCTTGTCTACATGCAAACGCATGGAAATGGGCGGAGGAGGGCGGCATGACCGGCGACGTGACCGACGTGGACACCGTGATCATCGGCGGTGGTCAGGCCGGCCTGAGCGCCGCCTACTTCCTGGCCCGACGCGGCTCGGTCCCCTGGCGCGACCACGTGGTGCTGGACGCCTCCCCCGCGCCCGGCGGAGCCTGGCAGCACGTGTGGCGGTCGGTCCGGCTCGTCTCGCCGCCCGCCTACACCAGGCTGCCCGGCCTCCCCTGGTCCCGCCCCTTCCAGGGACCGCCCAGCGGACCGGAGGTCGCCGCCTATCTCGCCGAGTACGAGAAGCGCTTCGCCGTGCCGGTCCTGCGCCCCGTCCGGGTCCGCCGCGTCCACGACGCCGAGGCCGCCCCGGGGGCAAAGCCCCATGGCGCGCTGCTGGTGGACACGGACGAACGGACCTGGCGGGCGCGTGCCGTCATCAACGCGACCGGTACCTGGGACCGCCCGTTCGTCCCCGTCGTGCCCGGCATGGCGGAGTTCGGGGGCCGGATGCTGCACGCCGCCGACTACGACGCTCCCGAGGAGTTCACCGGAGCCCACGTCGTCGTGGTGGGCGGGGGCAACTCCGGGGCGCAGATCTGCGCGGAGGTGTCGGCGGTGACGGACACGACGTGGGTGACCCGACGCCCGCCGCAGCTGCGCGACGCCTCCTTCAGTGAGGCCGAGCTGGTCGCCGTCACCGACCAGGTGGCCCAACGGGTCGCGCGCGGGCTGCCGCTGCGCAGCGTGGTGAGCTACACGGGGATCGCCCGGACCCCGGCGGTGCGGGCGGCCGAGGAGCGGGGGGCGCTGACCGCCCGCCCGATGTTCCAACGGGTCACCCCCGACGGGGTGACCTGGGCCGACGGCACCCGGCTGCGCGCCGACGTGATCCTGTGGGCGACGGGCTTTCGCCCCGCCCTGACCCACCTCGCCCCGCTGCGGCTGCGCGGACCGCTCGGCGGGATCCGCCTGGTCGGCACCCGCGCCGACCACGACCCCCGGGTCCACCTCCTGGGCTACGGCCCCTCCGCGAGCATGATCAGCGTGCACCGGGCCGCGGCGCGCGCGGCCCGCGAGGTGCGGGCCGGTCTGTCCTGAGGCGGGCAGTGGCGATAACCTGCGGCGAAACCCCCAACGTCCCCGTGGACGCGCAGCACCGCAGGAGGTCGCGTGAGCCTTCCCCTCGTCATCGACACCGATACCGCCCAGGACGACTGCGTCGCCCTGCTGATCGGCCTGCTGGATCCGCTGGCCGACCTGCGCGCGATCACGATGGTCGCCGGCAACGTCGGGTTCGACCGCCAGGTACGCAACGCCTTTCTGACCCTCAACGCCGCCGGACGGCTGGGGGAGGTTCCGGTCCACCTCGGCTGCCGCCGGCCCCTGACCCGCCCCTGGGTGAGCGCGGAGAACGTGCACGGCGACGGGGTGGGCGGACTGGACATGGACTTCACCGGATGCGCCCCCGAGGCCGAGCACGGCGTGGACGCGCTGGTGCGGCTCGCCGCCGAACGACCCGGCGAGCTGTCGATCGTGGCGATCGGGCCGCTGACCAACATCGCGGCGGCGACCCTGAAGGATCCCGACTTCGCCGGCAACGTCAAGACGCTCTACGTCATGGGCGGCTCCAACAACGGGCGCGGCAACATCACCGCCGCGGCCGAGTTCAACTTCTACGTCGACCCCGAGGCGGCCAAGGCGGTGTTCGCCGCGGGGTTTGAGATCGTGGTGATCCCCTGGGACCCGCTGACGTTGCGCCAGGCCGTGTTCGGCCCGTCCGCGCTGGCCGAGATCGCCGCCCTGGACACACCGCTGGCGCGGTTCTTCACCCGGGTGTGCGCCGCGACACTGGAGTTCGACCGGTCGGTGGGCATCGACGGCACCACCCACCCCGACTCGCTGACCGCGGCGCTGCTGCTCCACCCGGAACTGGTGGTGCGCTCGGCGCCCTACCACGTCGACGTCGAGACGGCGGGGGAGCTGAC
Organism: Marinactinospora endophytica; assembly: GCF_054780875.1. Taxonomy (NCBI): domain Bacteria; kingdom Bacillati; phylum Actinomycetota; class Actinomycetes; order Streptosporangiales; family Nocardiopsidaceae; genus Marinactinospora; species Marinactinospora endophytica. The sequence continues at coordinate 22,865 of NZ_BAAGVM010000014.1, forward strand.
CCGCGGCTATGCCGCGATGTCGTGGGGCGTGCACGGTCTGGCGGCCAACGCGACCGTGATCGAGGAGGTCGACGCCGCCGGCTTCTTCTCCTACCTGCGCGCCCTGCTGGCCAGGTCGGTCACCCCGGTGCGGCCCTTCGCCTGAGCCCGGTGTCCGGGGCCGCCCCCGCGGTCCCGGACACCGGCCCGATCCCGATCAGACGGCGTAGCCGTACTGGATCGGCCACTGCACCCGGGAGCCGAGCTCGGCAGCGGCACGCAGCGGCCAGTAGGGGTCGCGCAGCAGCTGACGGCCGATCATGACCGCGTCGGCCTGGCCGGAGGAGACGATCTCCTCGGCCTGGGCGGCCTCGGTGATCAGCCCGACCGCGGCGGTGGGCAGCCCCGTCTCGGAGCGCACCCGCGCCGCGAAGGGCACCTGGTAGTTCGGGGCGACGGGGATCGGCGCGACGGGGACCATGCCGCCGGTGGAGGTGTCGAGCAGGTCGACGCCGCGGGCCTGGAGCTCCTTGGCCAGGCGCACGGTGTCCTCGCCGCTCCAGCCCTCACGCGGGTCGTCGGTGTCGCCGCTGAGCCAGTCGGTGGCGGAGACCCGGAAGAACAGCGGGAGTTCCTCCGGCCAGACCTCGCGCACCGCCTCGGTGATCTCCAGGGCCAGGCGGATGCGGTTCTCGAAGGAGCCGCCGTAGGCGTCGGTGCGCCGGTTGCCCTGCGGGGACAGGAAGGTGTTGATCAGGTAGCCGTGGGCTCCGTGGATCTCGGCGACCTGGAATCCGGCCGCGTGGGCGCGGCGCGCGGCGTCGGCGAAGGAGGCGATGACGTCGGCGATCTGCCGGGTGCTCAGCTCCTCGGGAGCCGGGAAGTCGCCGAAGGGGATCGGCGAGGGGCCGGCGGTCTTCCATCCCCCGTCGGCGGGGTCGATGGGGCCGCCGCCGAGCCAGGGCTGGCGGGTGGAGGCCTTACGGCCGGCGTGGGCGAGCTGGATGGCCGGGACCGCTCCCTGGTCGCGGATGAAGCGGGTGATCCGGGTGAACGCCTCCTGCTGGCGGTCGTTCCACAGTCCCAGGTCGGCCGGGGAGATCCGCCCGTCGGGGTGGACCCCGGTGGCCTCGACCATGACCAGACCGGCGCCACCGGCGGCACGCGCGGCCAGATGGGCGAAGTGCCAGTCGGTGGGCACCCCCGCCTCGGGACCCTCGGTCGCCGCGGAGTAGGTGCACATCGGCGACATCCAGACCCGATTGGGCACGGTGAGCGAGCGGAGGGTGAGAGGTTCGAACAGTACGGTCACGTCGGGACGGTCCTTCGTGTCGGCTGACGGTCTGGTCCATCCCGAATTTAGTTGCACAAGCGCTTTATTTCAATGTGACGCTATCAACGATCGGGGGTATCCACCCCACGCGCCGAACCCGCCGGGGACACCGTCCCGCACGGCGACGGCCACGACCGGAACACGCGGCGGCGGACGGTTCCGCGCCGACGACAGGACACGAGATCACTCGGAGGGGAGACAGGGCCGGAAACGACGGCGGGGCCGCCCGGATCCCCGGGCGGCCCCACTGGCACGCTTCGAAACGCGAGACCTAGATGGCGCGGACGTTCTCGGCCTGCGGGCCCTTCGGGCCCTGCGTCACGTCGAACTCGACGCGCTGGTTCTCGTCAAGGTTACGGAAGCCGCTGCCGGCGATGTTGCTGTAGTGGACGAAGACGTCCGGGCCGCCGGCGTCCTGGCTGATGAAGCCGAAGCCCTTTTCGCCGTTGAACCACTTCACGGTTCCCTGAGTCATGCGATACTCCGATTTCTGAGATCGGTTCCGGCCCCGCGCCCTGCGGGTCGGAGGGTGCTGCGAACCTTTCCCGAAAACGAAAAACGCCCGCCGGTCAAAAACTCCGCGGGCGATCACATGCGATCAGGCGAAATCAAGACTGCAACCCGTGGACCACGGTACCACATCATGCGCCTCCTGTCGCATCCCCATCACACGCGGCCCGTTCCCCGCGTCGCGCAGGCCGGCTGGGACAATGAATCCCGAGCTCGCGGAAGCGGGCACCCGGATGGTCACCAACGTCGGCAAGGGAGGGCACCATGTCCAGCGCGCCCATCGAAGACCCCCGTCAGGACCGGCCCCGCATCGGTCCCCCGGGGCACGCCGCCGCCGGACTGCCCGCCGTCACCAACGCCCTGCGGACGACCGGACGCCAGGCCGGCGCCCGACGCGGCCTGCGGCTGCTGCTCGACGTCAACCAGAAGAAGGGCTTCGACTGCCCCGGATGCGCCTGGCCCGAGGACGAGCGCAGACACCTGGCGGAGTTCTGCGAGAACGGGGCCAAGGCCGTCGCCGAGGAGGCGACCCGGCGCGCGGTCGGCCCCGACTTCTTCGCCCGCCACTCCGTGGCCGACCTGGCCCGACGGTCGGGTTACTGGCTGGGGCAGCAGGGCCGGCTCACCCACCCGATGTACCTGCCCGAGGGGGGCACCCACTACGAGCCGATCGGCTGGGACGCCGCCCTCGACCTCATCGCGGCGGAACTGCGCGGCCTGGACTCGCCCGACGAGGCCGTGTTCTACACCTCCGGACGCACCAGCAACGAGGCGGCGTTCCTCTACCAGCTCCTCGCCCGGCGGCTGGGCACCAACAACCTGCCCGACTGCTCCAACATGTGCCACGAGTCCTCCGGCTCGGCGCTCACCGAGACCCTGGGGGTCGGCAAGGGCAGCGTGCTGCTGAAGGACCTCTACCAGGCCGACCTCATCATCGTCGCCGGGCAGAACCCCGGCACCAACCACCCGCGGATGCTCACCGCGCTGGAGAAGGCGAAGCGCGCCGGGGCGCGGATCATCACCGTCAACCCGTTGCCCGAGGCGGGGCTGGAACAGTTCAACAACCCGCAGTCCCCCCTCGGCCTCCTCGGCCGCGGCACCCCGCTGACCGACCTGTTCCTCCAGATCCGCCTGGGCGGCGACCTCGCGCTGTTCAGCGCGCTCAACCGGATGCTGGTACAGGCCGACGAGCAGGCCCCGGGCACGGTGCTGGACCACGACTTCGTCGAGACGCACACCCACGGCTTCGCCGACTACCGCGCCCACCTGCTCAAGACCCCGGACGAGGAGTTCTGGGCCGAGGTGACCCGGGCCACCGGCCTGCCGCGCGCCCGTATCGAGGAGGCGCTGGCGCTGGTGCTGGCCTCGAAGCGGATCGTGGTGTGCTGGGCGATGGGCCTCACCCAGCACCGCCACTCCGTGCCCACCATCCGCGAGGTCGTCAACTTCCTGCTGCTGCGCGGCAACGTGGGACGGCCCGGCGCGGGGGTGTGCCCGGTGCGCGGGCACAGCAACGTCCAGGGCGACCGCACCATGGGGATCTTCGAACGTCCCGCGCCGGAATTCCTGCGCGCCCTGGGCGCGGAGTTCGGCTTCGAGCCGCCCCACCACCACGGTCACGACGTCGTGCGCGCCATCCGCGCCATGGGCGAGGGCGCGGTGCGGGTCTTCTTCGCCATGGGCGGCAACTTCGTCTCGGCCAGCCCCGACACCCTCGCCACCGAGGCGGCGATGCGCCGCTGCCGGCTCACCGTGCACGTGTCGACCAAGCTGAACCGCTCCCACGTCGTCACCGGGGCCCGCGCGCTGATCCTGCCGGCGCTGGGGCGCACCGACCGTGACGTGCGCGACGGCCGGGAGAGGTTCGTCACCGTCGAGGACTCCATGGGCATGGTGCACGCCTCGCGAGGCAGCGTGCCCCCGTTGTCGGACCAGATGCGCGCCGAGGTCGACATCGTCGCCGAGCTGGCCCGGCGCACCTTCGGGCCCGAGGACCCCGTGCCCTGGGAGGAGTTCGCCGACTACGACCGCATCCGCGACCGGATCGAGCGGGTGGTGCCCGGGTTCGACGACTTCAACGCCCGGGCGCGCCGCCCCGGAGGGTTCACGCTGCCGCACGCGCCGCGGGACGAGCGTTCCTTCCCCACCGCCACCGGCCGGGCGAACTTCACCGTCAACGAGCTGACCGTGCTCGAAACCCCGCCGGGCCGACTGCTGTTGCAGACGCTGCGCTCCCACGACCAGTACAACACGACGATCTACGCGCTGGACGACCGCTACCGGGGCATCAAGGACGGCCGCCGGGTGGTCCTGGTCAACCCGGACGACTGCGCCGAGCTCGGGGTCAAGGGCGGGGACTACGTGGACCTGGTGAGCGAGTGGCGCGACGGCGTGGACCGGCGCGCGCCCCACTTCATGGTGGTCGAGTACCCCACCGCCAAGGGGTGCGCCGCGGCGTACTACCCCGAGACCAACGTGCTGGTACCGCTGGACTCCACCGCGGAGGTGTCCAACACCCCCACCTCCAAGTCCGTGGTGGTCCGCCTGGAGCCCGACTCCGGAGCCCCGCTCCCCTCCTGATCCCCGCCGCTCCCACGGGCCGTTCGGCCCGGGCGCCGGCGGTGGAGCGGGGCCGCGCGCCGGTCGGGGGCGTCCGCCGACGGCGGTCACCTCGCCGCGGGGCCGGGACGCGGCCGTCCTCCCGTTCCTAAGGATGGTATGGGCGATGAGGAGAGACACCGGGGAGAGCGGGGCGACACGACCACCACGCCTCCCCCGGTGGCACGCCCGCGGCGCGCCCCGCCCCTCTGGACCGCTGACCGGGTGAGCGGCCCACCGCGCCTCCCCCGGCGTGGGAGGCGCGCGCCCCCGTGGCACGGCCCGGGACGCGCCCGACGGGCCACGCCCTCCCCCGGACACGGTGCCGGCTCCCCACGGCACGCCGTGGCAACGCGCCAGGTCCCGGTCGGGCGCCATGGCTCTGTCACCATGGCTGGGGCGCGCCGGCGCCCGGAAACCGGGCCGAAGAAAAAGGAGGAGGTCATGGACGTCACCACCGCGCCGACGCCGGCCCCCTTCAACCTGCTGCTCGCGCTCGACCTGCTCGGTGTGTTCGCCTTCGCGTTGGACGGCGCGCTCACCGGGATCCGCTCGGCGCGCGTGGACATCGTCGGCGTGGCCGTCCTGGGGGTGACCACGGCCATCGGCGGCGGGATCATCCGCGACCTGCTGCTCGGGGTGACCCCGGCGACCTTCGGGGACTGGCGCTACCTGGCCGTGGCGATGGCCGGGGCGCTGCTCGCGTTCTTCCTGGGCCACCGGATGGACCGCCTGGCCACCCCGATCGCGTTGGCCGACGCGGCGGGGCTGAGCCTGTTCTGCGTGGCGGGGGCCGCCAAGGCGCTGGAGCACGGTTTCGGCCCGGCGCAGGCGGTGATCCTGGGCGCGATCACCGGCGTGGGCGGCGGCACGCTGCGTGACGTGCTGATCAACCGCATTCCGGTGGTGATCTCCCGGGACAGCGACATCTACGCCATCCCCGCCTTGCTCGGCGCGGGCGCCTTCACGGCCGCGGCCGTGATGGGTCTGCCCGGCGCCTGGACCGCGGGCGTCTCCGCGCTGCTGTGCTTCGTCATCCGCGTGGTGGCGGTGCGCTACCGCTGGAACGCGCCGGGGCCTCCCGGGACACGACGCGGGGAGGCGCCCGGCCGGGACGGGCGCTGAGACCCTTCTCTCCTCGGCACCGGCATCGGCGTTCGGCGGGGAGCACAGCCCGCCGGCCGGCCCCGTCCTGCTCTTTCCGCTCCCCTCTCCGTCAGCCGAGGGCACCACGGGCCGTGGCGCGCAGGGTCGCGACCATCGCCGGTACGGGGTCACGGGGCCGGATCCGGTGGACGACGTAGATCGTGCGGGCGAGGTCGTGCCCGCGCAGCCGGGCCGTCCGCCAGCCTCCCGACACCGAGGCGCGCAGGATCGTGCGGGGTACCAGGCCGACCCCCAGTCCGGCCCGGATGAGCGCGAGCACCACCTCGTAGTCGCGCGTCTCGTAGACGACCTCGGCCGTCACCCCCTCGGCCGCCGCGGCCTCCTCCAGCGTGGCGCGGTTGGAGATGCCGGGCGCCCCGCAGATCCACTCCTCCCCCTCCAGGTCGGCCAGGCGCAGGTCGGCGCGGCCGGCCGCGGGATGGCGCTCGGGCACCACCAGCAGGAGGGGGTCGACGAGCAGGCGTTCCCGGTGCAGCCCGGTGGCCGCGGGCAGGACGGCCCCCGGGTAGTGGTGGGTGATGAGCAGGTCGAGGTCGCCGGCGACGACGAGCCCGTACCCCTCGGGGGGTTCCACGTCGGACAGGGCGAGCCGGACGTGGGGGTGGGCGCGGCCGAAGGCCACGAGAGCCGCGGGGACCAGGGTCTTGCCCGCGCTGGCGAAGGCGCCGAGCGACAGTCTCCGGGGCTGCCGTCCCGCCGCGGCGCGGACCGCGGCCTCGGCGTCGCGCAGCTCCCCGAGGGCGCGCTCGCCGTGCTGGAGCAGGATCCGCCCCGCCTCGGTGAGGCGCGCGCCCGAGCGTCCCCGCTCCACCAGGGTGCATCCCAGCTCGCGTTCGAGTTTGGTGAGCTGCTGGGACAGCGCGGGCGGGGTGAACCCCAGGCGGGTGGCCGCCGCCGAGATCGACCCGGCGTGGGCCACCTCGACGAACACCCGAAGCCGGTTGGCGTCCAAGGTCATGTCGTCTCCTCGGGGCGGCCGAGTCGCGCGTGTGCCTGCGGCGCGGGCGACCATGCCGCTACGCTGGCGAAACGTGCGCGACGAGCGTCATGCCGGCCGGACGCCGGAACGGTCGCGGGCTCCGCGCGCCACCCGTCCTGACGCAAAGCCCTGCTTAATCGTCGTTAGCAAGGCTGGCTTCATCTTAAAGATCGGCACAGGCAGAGTGGGAACATGACTTCGACCACGGCAGTCCCGACCTCCCTCCCGACCGCCACGGACGTGGGCGCGGCGGCCGAACGCATCGCCGGCCGCGCTCGCCGCACCCCCCTGCTGCACGCCACCGTCGACGGCCGTCCACTGACCCTGAAGCTGGAGCACCTCCAGCTCACCGGGGCGTTCAAGCTGCGCGGCGCGCTCAACGCGATGCTCGCCGCGGGCTCGCCCGCGCGGGTCGTCACCGCTTCGGGCGGCAACCACGGGCTGGGGGTGGCCACAGCGGCGCGGCTGCTGGGGACCGAGGCGGTGGTCTATGTCCCCGTGACGGTGCCCGAGGCCAAGGCGCGCCGCCTGGAGGCGTCGGGCGCCGAGGTGGTGCGGGTGGGCGCCGACTACGCCGCGGCGGCGACGGCTGCGGCGCGGCGGGCCGAGGCCGAGGGGATCGCCTACCTGCACGCCTACGACCACCCCGACGTGGTGGCCGGACAGGGCACGATCGGGTTGGAGATCCGCGCCGACGCCCCCGAGTGCGACACCATCGCCGTCGCCGTGGGCGGCGGCGGGCTGGTCGCCGGTGTCGCGCTGGCGGTGGAGGGCGGGTGCCGCACCGTGGCCGTGGAGCCGAAAGGGTGCCACAGTCTGCACGCGGCCCTGGAGGCGGGTCGGCCCGTCGACACCTCGGTCGACTCGGTCGCCTCGTCCGCGCTGGGCGCCTCCCGCCTCGGCGAGGTCCCCTTCCAGGTGCTGCGCGACCATCCGGTGACCCCGGTCCTGGTGGACGACGCCGAGATCCTCGCCGCGCGCGACCGGTTGTGGGAGGAGTTCCGCATCGCCGCCGAGCCCGCCGCCGCGGTGCCGTTCGCGGCGTGGCTGGCCGGCCGGGTCCCCGGCGAGCACCCGTGCCTGGTGGTGTGCGGCGCCAACGCCGACTGGACACCGGCCTGAGGGCGCGGATCGGCCACGGGACGGGAGCGGGGAGGTGGGCGCGCCCGTCCGGACCGGCGGGAGGGTTGCGGGGCGGGACGCGCCTTCCACGCTAGGAACCCGACGCTCGTGGAGCCGGCCGGCGCCGCGTCGTCGGGCCGGGAGGGTGGGCGCCGGCCGCGGGGGCCGGTGCTGTCGGCTCTGCCGGGGCCGGCCCGAAACGACGCCTGACCCTCCGCCGGCGCGTCCGGGCCGCGGTGATTCCGCGGTCCGTTCCGCGTCCACGTATCGCTCGACCAGGCGGCCCCTGCCCGCGGCCGGGGCGTCCCCGGCGCGGCGGAGGGGCCGTCGCCGTCCCGCTCGCCGACCTCCCCGGGCCCCTGCGGCGTGGCCTCCCCGCCGCGGTCTGGCGGGTCCTCCCCGACCGCCGGGCCACCGGTCTTGGGGGCCGGGCCGCGAGGACCGCCGGACGGGACGGAGGGCGTCCTTCGCGAGGGCGCGGAGTGTGGGGTCAGGGCGCCGGCGGCGCGGCGTCGGCGCCTCCCATCTCGATGGCCCTGTCGATGCGGGCGGCGACCTCCACGTCCGTGGCGGTGACCCCGCCCGCCTCGGGCGTGGTCACCCGCAGCACCACCCCGTTGGGGGTGTCCACCATGGCGACGTGGTCGGCGTCCTGGCCCGCGACACGCTCGACGGTCGCCTTGAAGCCGGCGGGGTCGTCCGTGGGCGCGAGCCGGGCCAGCGAGTCGACCTGGTGTTCCCACTCGGCGAGCGTGGCCAGTGCGACCGAGATCTCGTCGTCGGACAAGGTGCGCATCGTCGGTTCTCCTTCGTGTGCTGCCCTGCACTGTCGCGTGGGCCGCCCCTACCCGCTTCCACCGGTCGATCACCCCTCCCCGCTCCGGTGATCCCGGGGCGGCGCGGTCCGGGCCGGCGATAGGTTTGCCTGGGACCCGCCCTCGGTCCACGCCTGCGGCTTTTCGGATGCGGTTGGAGGAACCGGTGCTCTACGACATGACCCGGCGGATCGGCTCGCTTCTGGGCAGAGCGGTGTACCGGCCGACGATCGAGGGAGTGGAGCACATCCCCGCCACCGGTCCGGTCCTGCTGGCCAGCAACCACCTGTCGTTCTGCGACAGCGTGGTCATCCCCCTGGCGGTACCGCGCCGGGTGCGTTTCCTGGCCAAGGCGGAGTACTTCGAGGGGGCCGGGGTCCGCGGACGGCTGTCGAAGGCGACCTTCTCGGCCCTGGGAGCGGTGCCGGTGCGACGCGGCCGGGGCCGTGACGCCGTCGACGCGCTGGAGATCGGCCTGCGCATCCTCAAGGACGGCGAGGCGTTCGCCATCTATCCCGAGGGCAGCCGCTCCCCCGACGGGCGGCTCTACCGCGGTCGGACCGGTGTGGCGCACCTGGCGTTGACCTCCCACGCCCCGGTGGTCCCGGTGGCGCTGTCGGGCACCCAGGAGATCCAGCCCATCGGCGCGCGGTTGCCGCGGGTGCGGCCCATCCGCATCCGTTTCGGCGCTCCGCTGGACTTCTCGTTCGGTTACGACCACCTCAAACCCGGGCGGGCCCGGCGCGTGGTGACCGATGAGATCATGGCCGCCATCCAGGCCCTGTCGGGGCAGGAGGAGGCCGGCGGCTACAACGAGCACGCCTCGCGCGCGGAGGGGTGACCCCTCTCCCGCGCTCCACGCCCCTGCGGCATGGGGACCTGCATGGGGACCTCTCCCGGTCCGCGATGAGCGGTGGGCCGCCGGCCGGGAAGGCGACGTGTCCTTCGCCGGCCCGACGGAGCGGGCGGCGAAGGTCTTCGGTGGCGGGGCGTTCCCGTCGACGCCCCGCCGCGAGGCGGCCCGGGACGAGCGCCCGCCCGCGCCCGGGACCGGCGCGCGGACGGGGTCATAGATCGAGCCGGGTGTTGTCGCCCTGGTGCTGTCGCGCGGTGGGCCGCAGGCAGCGGAGCTGCTGGGGCCAGTACCGACGTGTCGTGTCGCGCCGGGGAAGCGAGGGACGCTCGCCGCAGGGAGGGGCGTCCTCCCCGTGGTGGGCGGCGCCCTCCTGCCCGGTCCCCTCCCGGGAGCGGCGGTCCGGCCGCGCCGACCAGGTGAGCAGGACGAAGGTGCCGTGTTCGAGGGGTTCCAGGGTCCGGTACTCCGCGGCCAGTGCGGTCACCAGGAGGAGCCCTCGTCCCCGCGTCGAGTCGGCCGGCGCCTTCCTGACCCGGACGGGCCCCCGGACGCGGGGCGGACCGGTCCGGATGTTCACCGAGACCCCCCGCTCTCCGACGTCGACGTGGAGTTCGAACGTGCCCCCAGGGTCACCGCTGCGGGTGTGCTGGATGGCGTTGGTGGCCAGCTCCGAGACGATCAGCTCGGCGTCCTCGATGATCCCGCTGGGCACCACGGCCTCCGATGCCGTCCACAGCGTCGCGACCAGGAAGCGGCGCGCGGCGGCGACGCTTTCGGGGACGCCCGGGAACCGGGTGGAAAAAACCGTCATATCGCACCCGCCTACTTCTGACACCAGAACACGCGCGGACAAATGTGAACAACTTGCCGATACGCTTTAAACGGCAATTCCCCCAACAAGGGAACCATCGTCATTCTGGCGATATTCCGCCTCATTCTCCTCGCCTACCCCTCCACGCCGAGGCCGAGGTCCGTCACCGGTACCCCCACCGGACGGAACCGTTTTCCCTCAAGAACGACACTGGCCTGTTATGACTTCTGACCTCAACCGATCTCACTCGACGGTAAAGTATGGTCACGCCGGGTGAAGATTGGTGAACCCATAGCGATGGCAGGTGAACATGACACGCGCCCCTCACCCTGTCTGGCGACGTTTCGGTGAAACACTTTTACGGATACGCAGCGAGGCGGAAGTAACCCAGGGGCGATGTGCACAGGCCTGCCGCGTGGTCCCCTCCATGATCAGCCAGATAGAGACCGGCGTGAAGAAACCTCGCCGGGAACACGCCGTGGCGCTCGACCGGGAACTGATGACCGGAGGGGAACTCACCGAGTTATGGGACAACCTGTTCCGCGAGATACAGAGTCCCTCATGGTTTCAAGACGGCCTCCTGCTGGAACGCGAGGCCACCGAGATCCGTGATTACCAGACCCTGATCCTGCCCGGGCTGTTACAGACGCCGGCCTACGCGCGGGCGATCCTGGCGACCGGCACCTGGCACTTCAAGAGCGAGGACCCGGAGAGCCGCGTGGCCGCCCGGATGAAACGGAAGGAGATCATAGGCCCAGGTGGCCCCATCCTGTGGTTCGTCGTGGGGCACGAGGCTCTGCGTCGCGAGGTGGGGTCGCGCGAGGTGATGCTGGAGCAGTTCCGGCACCTGCTGGAACTCATCGAAGCCGGGAACATCCGCTTCCAGGTGACGATGCCGGATTCTCCCACCCACCTGGGAACGAGCGGATGTTTTCGGACGATGTCCTTCCATTCAAAGCCACCCGTCGCTTTCGCCGAATATGTGACTGGAGAGCACATATTACGCAGGGAAAGCGACGTCAGATCTTACAATATGCTCTTCAGCATGCTGCAGGGAGAGTCTTTCTCCAGCAGTGAAAGCGCAGCCGAAATACGAAAGAGAATCGACCAGTATGAACAGGCCCGTCAACCTCGACTGGCACAAGAGCAGCTACAGCAATAACGGCGGAAACGCCTGCGTCGAGGTGCTCCTGGGAGAGGAGATCCTCGTACGCGACACCCAGAACCGCCCGCTCGGACACATCGCCTTTCCCGGATCCGAGTGGGCCTCCTTCCTGGCGGATGTGAAGTCCGAACGCCTGTAGCCCAGAAGGAGCGAACACCCCCTCCAGCACAGAAGGGGGTGTTCCAGGCCGGACGACGAGAAAAGGACCTTCGCCGGAAATGCCACGAAGCGTCCTTGTCTCATCGGCGGCACGGCCCTCGATCCCCGAAAAGTCCGGCGACGTCCACGGAGGTTCGCCGGACGCCGGATCAGCGCGTTCCCGGCCGCGTGAAAAGCGCGCACCGCCCGACCCGTTCGGCCGGGACGCCCCGCCCCCCCGACACGGGGTGCGGCCCCCTGGAGCGAGGGACCCGGCCGGCCCCGCCCTCGGCCGGGGCGGAGCAGGGCCGCGCGTCCCGTCTCCCGGAAAGGACCCCCGGCGCGGACCGGCCTGGCCGCCCTCGCCCTACTCCTCTCCCCTCGCCGCCGCCCACCAGGTCACGGCCGCGCTCGCCCCGACCGCGAGCGCGAGGGAGCCGAGAACCACCGCGGCGAGATAGGAGGGGCTGACCTGGAGGCCGACCTCCGTGGCGGTCGCCTGGGACAGGCCCGAGGCCATGCCGGCCAGCGGGGGAAGAGCCGCCAGGATCCCCAGCAGCGCGCCGACGGCGACGACGACACAGGTCTCGGCGGCGGAGTACGACAGCAGTTGCCGTGTCGTGGCCCCCGCGGCCCTCATCACGGCGAAGTCGCGCCGCCGCCCGCGCGCGGCCATGGTCACGCTGTTGGCCATGGCGATCCCGCCGTAGCCGACGGCGACGACGATCAGCATGGTCGCGAGGCTGTCGGTCAGTCTCGCGTCGGTGTCGTAGTCGTCGAGCGCGTATCGCACCGCGTCGTGCACGGCCGTACCGGGGACGACCGATGTGGGCTCCGCCCGCGCCGGGACGAAGATGTCGTCGGTGAGCGCCGCCGGATCGTGCGCGCGCACGAGCTCACGGGAGACCACGAAGTCGCCCCGGCCCGGATCGTCGGGAAGGACCTGCGCGACGCGCAGCCTGACCGTGGCACCGTCGGCGAAACGCACCTCGTGGTCGTCACCGGCCTCCACCCCCAGCAGCCGCGCCGTCGTCGCGCCGAGCACCGCCTGCCCCGGCCTGTTCCAGCGCGGATCCCGCGAGCCGAGTACGTCGATGACCGTGAGCTCGCCGTCCGCGTCGCGGACGAAGGACCGGGTCGGCAGGGCCGCCTTGCCCACGGGATTGGCGTCGACCACCTCGTCGGTGTTGCCGGGCGTCCCCTGCGGGGTGACGATCACCTGCCCTTCGAGGGCCAACGCGGCCCCCGCCGGATAGGCAGCGCGCATCGTCTCCACCATGCCGCTGAGCAGGACGGCGAAGCCGACGACCACGATGACCGGAGCCGCCAGGGACGCCGCCCGGGGCGCTCCGGCGCGCAGCTCCGCGCGCACGAGGAGTGCGGTGGCCGAGGCGCGGCGCGCGAAGGGCAGGGTGAGCACCCGTCCGACGGGAGCGACCACCACCGGGGCGAGGAGCGCCGCGGCCACGATGAGCGTCATCGTCGTCAGGACGGCCGTGTTGACGCGGTTGTCCGCGCCGGCCGCCGCGGTGACGACGGCGAGCACCACGCCCAGGCCGAGCACGACCAGGCCGACCGTCCGGCGCGTCCGCCCCGTCGCGGGGTCCTCGACCTCGCTGTCCGACAGTGCCTCGACCGGCGCCACCGCAGCGATCCGCCGGCCGGCCCACCAGGCGCCCAGGAGGCTGACGCCGACGCCGATCGTGGCGGCGGTGAGCAGCGGCCACGCCGCCACCCTCAGGTGGAGTTCCGGCGGTGTCACGTCGAGCCCCACCAGGATCCCGCGCAGCAGCGGCGCGGCGCCGAGGCCCACCGCGCATCCGGCGAGCGAGCCCAGAAGGCCGATGGCGCCCGCCTCGCCCAGGATCATCCGGCGCACCTGGGACGGGGTCGCGCCGATCATCCGCAGGAGGGCGATCTCCCGGCGCCGCAGCCCCGTGGCCAGGGCCAGCAGGGAGGCGACGACGAACACGGTGGTGAAGAGGCCGAGCGCCGCCATGGCGCCGATGAGCTGCGTGCCGAGGAACCGCTTGTGCGCCATGTGCTCGGGCTGGAGCTCGGAACGGTCATCGCCCCAGACCACGCTCGCCTTGTCGCCGACGACGTCGCGGGCCTCGGCGGCGAGCGCGTCGGCGGACACGCCCTCGCCGGCGACCAGGGCGATGGAGCGGACCCCCGGTTCCTGCCGGGCGGCGAAGTCGTCCGTGAAGTAGTAGCCGGGACCGTCCACGGTGCCGACCACGTGGAAGGGGGTGCGCCCGGCGGTGATGTTCACGGTGAGGGTGGCGCCCACCCCCACTCCCAGCGCCCGGTCCACCACGACCTCGTCGGCCGCGGCCGGCGCCCGCCCGGTGCGGAGCTCGTAGGGTGCGAGGCGCGCGCTCGACCAGCCGTGTCCCGCCTCCAGAGCCCCCTCGTCCTCGACCGGTTGGCCGTCGAGGAACGCCTGCGCGTAGAACGAGCGGTCCGCCACCACCGAGGCCACGCCGGGCAGGGCGCCCAGTTCACCCATCAGCGGTCGCGCCTCGTCGGGGCTCCACGGCACCCTGTCCTTGGGGACTCCGTCCGGGTCCAGCGCCTGCGGGGGGAGCACGAGCACGGAGGCGGCCGCCAGGCGGGGCTCGACCCTGGGCCTGGTGGAGTCGTAGACGACCAGGGTCGCGGTGGTCAGCGCCACGCCGGTCAGCACCGTGACGAAGGTCGCCAGGAACCCGCTCCACCGTTCGCGGAGGTTCGACAGGGCCAGCATCACGCCTCCAGCCGGGCCATGTGCGTGGCGATGGAGGCGCCGTTGCGGACATCGGAGTCGGATTCCACGACGATCCGGTCGGCGATGCGGCCGTCCTTCAGGAAGACGACGACGTCGGCGACCGCCGCGGCCGTCGGGTCGTGGGTGACCATGAGGGTGGTCTGCCCCTCCTCGTCGACCAGCCTGCGCATCGTCTCCAGCACCTCGCGGGAGGTGGCGGTGTCCAGTGCCCCGGTCGGTTCGTCGGCGAACAGCACGGCCGGCCGGGTCACGAGCGCCCGGGCCAGCGCGACGCGCTGCTGTTGTCCTCCCGACAGCTGGCCGGGCCGGTGTCGGGCGCGTTCGGCCAGTCCGACGGCGGCGAGCGCGGCGTCGACCTCCTCGCGGGGGACCCTGCGCCCGGCGAAGCGTGCGGGGAGTTCCACGTTCTGCGCCGCGGTCAGCGACTCGACGAGGTTGAAGGACTGGAACACGAAACCGATGTGGTCACGCCGCATCTCGGTGCGTTCCCGCTCGGAGAGCCCGCCGATGTCGACCCCGTCCACCACGACCCGGCCGGCGGTGGGCCGGTCCAGTCCGGCCGCGCACTGCAACAGCGTGGACTTCCCCGACCCCGAGGGGCCCATGATCGCGGTGAAGGAGCCGCGCGGGAAGCCCATGGTGACGCCGTCCAGCGCGGCGACGGAACGGTCGCCGCGGCCGTGCACCTTTCGGAGGTCGTGCAACTGGACCGCGTCTGATGTGTGTGTATGTCCGACGGTGATCATGCCGTCGATCCCACCGCGCCGGCCGCCGGCGCCGCACTACCACGCGTCCCACTTCACAAGTACAGCCAGCTCTACTCAGAAAGGGCGGGCCGGTGGGGTACCTTCTTCGCGTGCGTCCCCGAACGGCCTGGCAGGCGATGGCGCAACGGCCCCTCAGGTTCCTCTCCTCCGGCTGGCCGTGGCGCTCGCTGGCGTACCTGGTCACCGGTGTCGTGGTCGGCGCGGTCGCCGTGGGGGTGTTCGTCGCCGGGCTCGTCGCGGGCCTGGTCCTGCTGGTGGTCCTGGTCGGCGCGGCCCTGCTGGTCGGCGTCGTCCTCCTCTCGATCGCCGTGGCGGCGGTCGAGCGGTTCCGGCTGCGCCTGGTCGACCTGGACGGGATACCCGACCCGCACCGGCCGCCGGCGGAGCCGGGCCCGCGGGCCTGGCTGTCGACCCGTCTCACCGAACCCGCCACCTGGCGCGAGCTGCTGTTCACCCTGGTCTCCGCGGCGGCGTTGTGGTGGGTGGACCTGCTGGTGCTCGCCTTCTCCTTCGGGCTGCCCGTCCTCACCTTCGTGTCCATCGACGGCGCCACCTGGCCGTGGGCCGTCTTCGGCGCGGTCGTGCTGGGCGCCTCGCCCTACACCGTGACGTCGTGGGCCGGCGCCCGCGCCGCCCTCGTCCGGACCCTTCTCGCCCCGCGCGACCACGAGCTCGGGGAGTCCCTCCGGGAGGTCCAGGCGTCGCGGGCGCGGCTCATCGACCACTTCGACGCCGAGCGCGTGCGCATCGAGCGCGACCTCCACGACGGCGCGCAACAGCGCCTGGTCTCCCTCGGCATGACGCTCGGCCTGATGCGGCTGGACGTCGCGGAGGGCTCTCCCCTCGATCGACGGCTCGCCCAGGCCCAGGAGCAGCTCTCCGGCGCCCACCGGGAGCTGCGCGACCTGATCCGCGGGCTCAATCCCCCCGTCCTCGCCGACCACGGGCTGGTCGCCGCGATCGAGGACGGGGCGAGCCGCTGCCCCATCCCCGTCACCGTCGACCTGGAGCTTCCCGGACGGCTTCCCCGGCACCTGGAGACCAACATCTACTACCTGGTCAACGAGGCGATGACCAACATCGTGCGGCACAGCCACGCCCGGACCGCCGAGATCCGCGGACGCTACCGGTCCGACCTGCTGGTCCTGGAGATCAGGGACGACGGCCGCGGCGGCGCCGATCCGGCCGCCGGCTCCGGCCTGACCGGGCTCGCCGACCGTCTCACCGCCCTGGACGGCCGGATGCGCGTGTCGAGCCCCCTGGGCGGTCCGACCCTCCTGCACGTGGAGATCCCATGCCACTTCGCGTGATCCTCGCCGAGGACTCGACCCTGCTGCGCGAGGGGCTGGTCAGCCTGCTCCAGCGCTTCGGGCACGTGCCCCTCGCCGCCCTCGGCGACGCCGACGCGCTCACCGAGGCGGTCCGCCGTGACCGGCCGGACGTGGTGATCACCGACGTGCGGATGCCCCCCTCGAACGGGGACGACGGCCTGCGCGCGGCCGTCGCCCTGCGCGAGGAGCATCCCCGGCTTCCCGTGCTCGTCCTCAGCCAGTACGTGGAGCGCTCCTACGCCCTGCGGCTGCTCGACTCGCACGGCGGCGCCGCGGTCGGCTACCTGTTGAAGGAGCGCGTCAGCGCGGTCGGCGACTTCATGGCGGCGCTGGACCGCGTCGCCGCCGGGGGGACCGTGGTGGACCCCGAGGTGATCCACCAGCTCGTCCGGCTCCGCCGGGACCCGCTGGAGCGGCTCAGCGCCCGCGAGAGGGAGGTCCTGGGCCTGATGGCGGAGGGGCGGACCAACGCGAGCATCGCGGCGCACCTGTTCGTCAGCGAGGCCGCCGTCAACAAGCACATCGGCAACATCTTCAGCAAGCTCGACCTGCCGGTGGACACCGACGGGCACCGCCGCGTCCTGGCCGTGCTGGCGTTCCTCAGGTCCTGATCCCGCGCGCGGCCGGGGCCGCCGCGCGTCGGCGGCGGTCACGCGGCCGGGGACACACCCGCGCGCCTCACCCGCGCGGCCCGACCCACCGGGCGGCGTCCCCGCCGACGGGACCGCGACCGCGCGCCGCGTCCCGCCTCGGCCGGTCCGCTCACAACCGGTTCGCGATCAGGCCGAGCTCTTCGGGGGAGATCACCCCGCGGTCCCGTAGCTCCTTCAACAGGTCGAAGCTCGACACCCCGGCCAGCGTGCCTGGGGCCGGCGGCGTCGGGACGGGCGCGACGGTGCTCCGCTCTCGGGCCATGGCCGCGTGCAGCGCGTCCACCAGCGCCTTGCCATCGGGTTTCTGCACCTGGATGATCTCGCTCTTGATCCCGGCCGCGAACACGACGATCCTGCCGAGCAGGATCCCGCTCATCCACTGCGCGGCGGTGATCGCCTCGAAGGGGAAGATCTCCATGACCCGGCCGGTCAGCGCGTCCCGGACGAACAGCAGGCGGCGGTCGGTGAGGGCCGCCAGCCCGGTCCCCCCTTCGTACACGCCACTGGCCAGATGGGTGACCGTCTCGCCCTCCTCCAGGTTCTCGGCCAGCTTGCGGATCTCACGGTTGGATCCGACCCGGTGGGTCATGCGTTCGCGGGCCGCCCAGATATCGGAACGGAGTGGGCCACCGACCATGAAGAACTCTCCTTCGCACGTGGAACGTCGACCGCTGCGCTCCGGACAGGCTCCCATCCGGGGGCTGGGAGCACA
Organism: Marinactinospora endophytica; assembly: GCF_054780875.1. NCBI lineage: Bacteria > Bacillati > Actinomycetota > Actinomycetes > Streptosporangiales > Nocardiopsidaceae > Marinactinospora > Marinactinospora endophytica. The sequence continues at coordinate 40,571 of NZ_BAAGVM010000014.1, forward strand.
GCAGAGGCCCCTCATCAGGAGCGGTGGTCTCCCGGGGCCGTCGCGACACAGGTGATCGACCGGCTGGGGTCAGGGGGCTTGGCGGGACGTTCGGCCAGGGCCTCCCAGCCGAGCGTTGCGCGTGGTCGGCCGTTCGGCCTGGCGGCTGTGGACCGGCAGGCCGGCGCCGTTGGGAAAACACCGCCTCCGCCAGGCCGTTGGCGGACGATGCCGCGCCCGCCCCCGATCCTTCCCGGGCCGACCTTCAGTGATCGAGCGGTCCCATGTCAGCGGCACGGTCACCAGGACCGCGACGCTCCTGACGGCCGACGGCCCGCCGATCCGCCGCCCTCGCCGCCGACGGCCACCGCGACGTGGACGCGCCCGTGCGGGTCGATCCCCGCTGTCGGCGACGCAAGGGGCCTCCTGCCGGTCGCCGCGGCCCACGGGACAGAGACGGGCACCCAGGCCAGGGACAGACCTGTCGCGGCCGACGGCCCGGCAGGCTTCTACCGGGCCACTCCCGGCCAGGACTCCCGCTCCGCGGGGCACCGCCGGGGACACGCCAACAGAGAGTCCCGCGGACACGTGTTCCCCGAGTCATCCGGCGCCCCTTGCCGGAGCGCCTTCCGCCGAAGGAGCCCGGCACGTCCAAGAGCGCGCGTCGACGGCGTTCTCGCTCGCGCCGCGCCGCCAAGGGCCGGCCGGGCGGGCCACAGGAACCAGACCGGGAACGTCGGTGGCGACGGTGCGGGAGCCACGCGCGGCCATCTCGGAGTCCTGGCCCCAGGCAGCGAGCGCGCCGGGTGGACGGGCAGGCTCTGGAACAGTGGCGACCAGGACAATCGCGGGCGCTCTCACCACACAAGGCCCGCAGAGAGGACCACAACCGCGCAGACCGCGCACCATCCCCGCATGAGCGGGGAGCAGCCTGGCCAGCAGTAGCCGTGAGCGTCGGTGTAGGGGCCATCCCCGCGTGCGCGGGGAGCACACCTGTTCCTGCGGCCACGCCGGAGAGCCCCGGGGACCATCTCCGCGTGCGCGGGGAGCACCGGTCTAACGTGGGCGTCGCCAACGCGTTTGCGGGACCATCCCCGCGTGCGCGGGGAGCACCACTCCACTGGGGGAAGCATGCCGCGCCCGGGGGGGGACCATCCCCGCGTGCGCGGGGAGCACCTTATTGACCTGGGACGTTACCAGCGACCACCTTCGGTTTCGACCACTTCTTAAGAAAAGGGCGAAACTCGCACCCGGTAACAGAACAGGCAAGAGGACACCAGCCGTACCGGACCGGCCCGTGGCTTGTCAGCCATTCCGTCACGAAATCACGAAATGAGGCGGGCCGGGGAACGGTCTCGCCCCGTGACCTCTCCTACGGTTCAAGAACCCGCTCGGCACCGCCTCGCGCTCGTCGCGATAGGGAGGGGGCGCCTCCCTCCGCTCGCCTGCTGGTAGCGTGATGGCGTGTTCACCACCGCCATCAGCTCCCGCCACGGGTTCCGCGTGTCCTCGCGCGTGTTCCTGCGTGGGACCGCTGTGGCGCGCTGGGCTCCCACCTGGCCCGAGGGCGTGCTGCGTCACGCCGGCACCAACGGATGGTTGAGCTCCTGGGGCACCAACGCCCACGGTGAGATCGCGGGCTGCCCGCCGGGACGGCGCGTGCGCCGAGCCGCGTAACGCGGCCTCTCCTCCACACCGTCCTCTTCCGGACGGTGTCCGTCCCGTCTTTCCCACCCGCGCCCTCGTGCCGACGGCCTGGCCTCGCATGCCTCGCCACGCTATCGGCATGTCCGTGGCGCGGCCGATGCCTGTGAGGTCTCCTCCCCATGTCTTCCATGTCGCCGGGCCGTCCGACGGCCCGCGCCCGTTTCCTCTCCGCCGTCACGCCGCTGGACGGGCGGTGATGGCGATGACGTCCCGTCTGGCCGACGCCCTGCGTCGCGACACCGTGGGCGGTTTCCTGCTGATCGGGGCCGCCGTGATCGCCCTGGTATGGGCCAACTCGCCCTGGGCCGCCTCCTACGAGGCCCTGCGCGGTCTCACCTTCGGCCCCGAGTCGCTGCACCTTCGCCTGCCGGTGGAGGCGTGGGCGGCCGATGGCCTGCTCGTGGTGTTCTTCTTCATCGTGGGCAACGAGCTCAAGCACGAGTTCACCCACGGCGAGCTGCGCAACCCGCGCCGGGCGATGCTGCCCATCGTCGCCGCCCTGTGCGGGGCGGCCGTGCCCGCGCTGATCTTCACCGCCCTCACCTGGGGTGACGCCGGGGCCGTGCGCGGGTGGGGGATCCCGATGGCCACCGACATCGCCTTCGCGGTGGCGATCCTCGCGGTGGTGGGCCGCCACCTGCCTCCCGCGCTGCGGACCTTCCTCCTGACGTTGGCGATCGTCGACGACCTGGTGGCGATCGTGGTCATCGCGGCGTTCTACACCGACCATCTCGCGCTGCTCCCCCTGGCCGGGGCCGTGCTGCTGCTCGCCGTCTTCGGCTACCTGCAACGAGGCGTCGGGCCGCTGGCCTCCACGCTGGCGCGGGCGGGCCTCGCGTCGGCCGTGGTGTGGGTGCCGCTGGCGGTCGCGATCTGGACGCTGACGCACGCCAGCGGTGTCCACGCCACCATCGCGGGCGCCGCCATGGGCCTTCTCATGCGCACGCGGACCCACCCCGGCGAGACGGCGCCGCCCGGTGTCCGAATGGAGCACCTTCTGCGCCCGTGGGCGATGGGGCTGGCCCTGCCGTTGTTCGCGTTGTTCTCCGCCGGGGTGGCGTTCAGCGACCCGGCGGGGCTGTTCACCGAGCCGGTCGCGCTGGGCGTCATCGCCGGCCTCGTCCTCGGCAAGCTGGCGGGCATCGCTGGAGGGGCGTGGTTGACGACGAAGGTGACGCCGGCCGAGCTCAACCCGTCCCTGAAGTGGATCGACATCGTCGGCATGTCGCAGCTCGCCGGGATCGGGTTCACCGTCTCGCTGCTGATCAGCGAGCTGTCCTACGCGGGCGACGCGGTGCTGCTGGCCAACGCCAAGGGCGCCGTGCTCGTCGCGTCCGCGCTGGCCACCCTCTTGGCGGCCGTCATCCTGGGGGCGCGCAGCGCCCACTACCGGTCGCTCTCCGGCGTCCGCGACGTCCGCACGCCGGTCCGGGAGTGACACAGCCCCGCCGGGCGGATCGGTGTGGCGTCCCGCGCGCGACGGCGGGCGACCGCCCGCGCGTGGGCGCCGTGCCGCAGTGGACGGCCGGGCGGCCACGGGTCCGGGACGTCCGCCACGGCCCGGCCGCGTCTGACGGTCGCAGCGTGGTGGGGCGAACGGAGCGCTGCCCGAGCGATGCCGGGGCCGCGCCGGCCCAGGCGGGCCGTCTTCGCCAAGGTGGCGCGGGCGTGCTACCCGATGCCGGTCCGGAGCGGCTGCGGATCCCGTCCTCCGGTCCCGCGCCGCGTCTTCGGCGAGGCGCGGCCGGCCGCCGCCACGTCCGGCGCGCGGTTCCGGCGGGGATCGGGATCGAGGCGTACGCTCGGCCCACCACGGCCGGACCTCCGGCCGGAGCGGCCGGGGCCAGGGGCGCGTGCCGGGGTCCGAGACGCCGGCCCGTGTCCCTGGCCACCGTCGCCCGGCGGCCGTCGCGGGGCGAGCGGTGACACGGCCACCGTGCCGTGCCCAGCGGACCGCTTCCGGTCACAGGCCGGCGGCCCCGGCCTGGCCGTCCGACGGCGGTGACGCCACCGAGGCCGGCCGGTCGGCATCCCCGGGAACAACCCCTCCGTCTCCTCCTGAGGGCGGGCCGGCGGCGCAGGCCGCCGCGTCCGGGGCGGCCTCGTCCCCACCGCATGCCGCGTCCGCCGGCACGCTCCACGCGCGCGACCACCCGAACTCCTAGGAGATCGCGGCGAGGGTGGCGACGACCTCCCGCCAGGACGGGATGCGCCGCTCCTCGGGGGCGTCGGGGTCGTGCAGGACGGTGACGGCGGGCATGGAGCACAGCGTCTCCAGGCTCCGCTGGAAGGCCGGGTGGCTCGCGAGCTGGGGTTCGCAGTGCGGGACGACGAGGGTGGGCACCCCGTGGCCGGCCATCTCGCACAGCAGGCCGATCGCGAAGCAGTCCGCGATGCCCTGGGCGAACTTGTTCGTGCTGTTGAAGGTGAGCGGGCAGGCCAGCACCGCGTCGGACGGCGGCAGGCTCCTGCCCGTGCCGGGCATCCGGTACTCGAGCCGAACCCGCTCGCCGGTCAGCCTCTCCAGCTCGTCGGGGTCGTGGAAGCGCGTCCCGGTCGGGGTGGACAGCACGAGCACCGTCCACCCCTCCCGTTGGAGTGCCGTGACGAGCGCGGGAACGCCTTCGGGGGCGAGGCCGCGGAGACCCACCGGGTAGAGCGTTTTCGCCATGGTGCGCGGTGTAGGAGCGCGCCTCCGCCATCGGCGCGGCCCGTCCTCGGACGCGCGGGACCCGCGGCGTAACGGCCATGCCCGAACCCGGCCGCCCCGGTCCGTCCCGCGCGGGGGTGTGAAGTCCGCGCGGACAGGCGAGGGTCTCGGCGACATGGCGGGCACAGGTCCCCGTGACCATGGGGCTGCGGCGCCCTGTGACCACTGGGGAGACCCGCGCCCGTCCTTCCAGCGTGGCCGGCCGGTCCGCCGTGGGGCCGGTCCACGGCCACCGCCACCCCAGCGCTCCCCGGCCGATCCGGCCCACTCGCTGGGAGGCCCCGCGAGGGTCAGCGGCCGATCTTGTCCAGCTCTGCGAGATCGTCGTCGGAGAGCGAGAGCCCCGCGCCCGTGACGTTCTCGCGCAGGTGCGCCACCGACGAGGTGCCGGGGATCAGCAGGATGTTCGGCGACCGCCGCAGCAGCCAGGCCAGAGCGACCGACATCGGCGACGCGCCCAGCCGGGTGGCCACGGCCGTGAGCGCCGAGGCCTGCAACGGGCTGAAGCCGCCGAGGGGGAAGAAGGGCACATAGGCGATGCCCTGCTCGGCGAGTTCGTCGATCAGCTCGTCGTCGTGGCGATGGGCGAGGTTGTACATGTTCTGCACGCACACGATCGGTGCGATCGAACGCGCCTCGGCGACCTGCTCCGCTGTCGCGTTGCTCACGCCGAGGTGCCGGATCAGCCCCTGCCGCTGGAGGTCGACGAGCGTCTCGAACGCCTCCGCGAGCGAACCGGGCACGGGCCCCTGGGCGTCGCCGAGCCGGAGGTTGACCACGTCCAGCGTGTCGAGGCCGAGGTTCTCCAGGTTCTCCTGGACGGCCCGGCGCAGCTCGTCGGGCCTGCGCGCCGGGGGCCAGCCTCCCTCCTCGTCCCGGATCGCGCCGACCTTGGTCACGATGTGCAACGAGTCGGAGTAGGGGTGCAGCGCTTCGCGGATCAGCCGGTTGGTGATGTGGGGTCCATAGGCGTCGGCGGTGTCGATGTGGGTGATGCCGAGACCGACGACCTCGCGCAGGACGGCGAGCGCGCCGTCGCGGTCGGCCGGCGGACCCATGACCCCGGGGCCGGCGAGCTGCATGGCGCCGTAACCGAACCGGGTGACGGTCAGGTCGCCCAGGGACCAGGTGCCGCCGGGAAGCGAGACGGAGGGGGTGGTCATGGTGTGCCTTTCGTGTCGAGCCAAGGGCTGGTGCCTGACGGCACCTTGCACCACTATTGGTGCGTGGCTTCCTGATGGGAAGTAGGCACTTCGAAGTGCGTAGGGCACCCGCGGGTGAGAGGAAGGCTCCATGGCGACGATGACGGCGGCCCAGCAGAAGGCGCAGGCCAAGGCGGAGTACGACGCCTTCCTGGCGGCCTGCCCCAGCCGCAAGCTGCTCGACCGGATCTCCGGCAAGTGGGTCACGTTGATCTTGGCCGCGCTCGGCAGCGGCAGCGCGCAGCCCGGCGCCGACTGCGCCGGCGAACCCCGGGCGATGCGCTACTCGGAGCTGCAACGCCTGCTGTCCGGCGTCAGCCAGAAGATGCTCACCCAGACGCTGCGCTCCCTGGAGCGCGACGGCCTGGTCTCCCGCACCGTGGTGCCGACCGTGCCCGTCACGGTCTCCTACGAGCTGACCGATCTCGGCCTGTCGCTGTACGAGATGACGCGCGGCCTCAAGTCCTGGGCCGAGGCGCACATGGACGACGTGCTCGCCAACCGCGAGACCTACGACGCCCGCGCCGACTGAACCACGACAGGGGCGCTGATCGGCGGGAACCGTCCGCGCGCACGGGTCCGGGCAGGTGGCCGGGGCTCACGGGCGTCGCTTCGGGCGGTCATCCCAGCGGTGGGTGGCCCAGGCCCGGCGGACCAGGCCGAGGGCGCTGATGATCGTGTCCGCGGGGGGCGGAAGGCGTCGACGACGGTCGCACGGCACCCGTGGCGGCGGGCAGGCCGGTGGAGTGCGTTCCACCAGGCGTGCGCGCGCTCGACGCGCCACCGCTGACCGGCCCGAATCGGCGCCTTCCCACCCTTGCGCGCCGTCGTGCCGTCGTGCCGTCGGTACCGGCCCATCCCCGCGTGCGCGGGGCTCACGGCACCGTCCTCGAACAGGTGCTGCCCTTCGCCGGTCCATCCCCGCGTGCGCGGGGCTCACGCATCGCCGTCCTCCCGGTCACGCCGCGCCGCCGGTCCATCCCCGCGTGCGCGGGGCTCACACCCCGGGGATGCAGCGTGAAACGTTCAAGGTCGGTCCATCCCCGCGTGCGCGGGGCTCACTGCGGTGGTCGACGAACCGGACGGCGCCGAGCTGGTCCATCCCCGCGTGCGCGGGGCTCACGTGCAGGACGTCACCGTCACCCCGCCCACTGACGGTCCATCCCCGCGTGCGCGGGGCTCACATGTTGCGGATGCCCTTGCGGTTGAGCACGACCGGTCCATCCCCGCGTGCGCGGGGCTCACCCAGGACCCGTGCACGGTCCTCTCCCCGCCCTCGGTCCATCCCCGCGTGCGCGGGGCTCACACCGGCCATGAGGCGCGGCGCCGCGGCGCGCTCGGTCCATCCCCGCGTGCGCGGGGCTCACACCGGCCATGAGGCGCGGCGCCGCGGCGCGCTCGGTCCATCCCCGCGTGCGCGGGGCTCACGGCTGGCCGGCCGGGACCCCCTGGTGCGCGAACGGTCCATCCCCGCGTGCGCGGGGCTCACAGAAGCGTCCGCTCATCACGCGGTCCGGTCTTCGGTCCATCCCCGCGTGCGCGGGGCTCACTCCTGCCCAGACGCCACCGCTGGCGGCGAGGCCGGTCCATCCCCGCGTGCGCGGGGCTCACAGAAGATGACCTGCGGCTTTGCGGGCCGTTATCTCCGCTTTATAAACCTCCGGAGCCCACCGGAACGACTGACAAGCCGACATCAGCGATAGCCATTCTGCCGGAACGCCTCCCTTCCCAGAACCGCGAACCGGAAAACCACCCCACACATGTGCACGAGGAACCCTCAGATGGACCAGCCCCGCATGCACAGGGAACTCGGCCGCCCCTTCGCAAGCTCGGGCACCGTGACCGCATCGCCACATCATGTTCCGGCGCCCTCTCTACCAATAGGTTCAGGATGGGACGCCTGCTGACGGAAGCGCTGTTAGCGACACTTCCCTATGACTCTAGGAGATGGCTTGATCGGCGCTAAGGAAAGCGACAAGGGTGAGGCCGTTGTCGCCGTTCAACGCCTCATCGGATACGCCGGGTTCACTGACGAGCCGGGTCCGGCCGGCCTGAACGGCAACTGAGGGCCGGCGACTTCTACTGGCTCGCCGGCCACCCGCAAAAGCGCCGACTCCAGCGTGAAGGCGGCCAAGAAGGTGACCGGTACCGCCCACGCGCAGCTCACCTGCGCGGTTATCCGCAAGAGAGGTTCCCCTGGGGGCCGACACAGGAAGCCCCAGGTCCCCATCGCGCACAACACCTGCCGCACTTTGTCCGCCCGAAAGTGAAGCTGGGACTGAGATCGTTGGTGTCGCCGTCTCGGTGGCGGCATAGTTCTACGCTGCCGTATTCGAGCTGGCCATTTCCGTCCAAGATCTGGCAGCCTTCGGCTGCTCGAAGCAGACGGGCGGCTCTCCGAGAGTTACGACGCTCCCGAGGATTTCGATTTCGGCGGCCCCTGACGCATAGAAGCCCCACTCACCTATGTGCCAGCAGGGCTCTCTTTGTATTCTTCTCAGCTCTTCTTGCTGGCCTCGATCTCTTCGAGCGTCACGACTTTCGGGCCTCGTCGGCGTCGCGAGGTCGCGGCCGCCTTCTTCGCCACCGGCTGCCGTTTGGGTTCCTCCTTGGACTGTCCTCCCTGGCCACCCTCGCTGTAATCTCCGTCGAGCAGGGCCTCGATGGGGCCGGCGTGCTCTTCGCGGAGATCAAGGGTCACCTCCCGCTCGCCCCGCTGGAGGGTGTAGCGCTTGGTCGCGCGACCGGGCTGCCGGTCCACGTCGCAAACCGTGATAGTTAGTTCCATCGCCTTCCCATGCATGATTGCCGCCTTGGTAACACCGAGAGCACACCGTGTTCGTGACACTGACACAGTGTTACCGATTCGGCGATGACATAGTGAAGCGAAACAGTAGCGGAAATCAACCAGAAGGTGAGTCCATTGGGGGCTAAGAAGATCGTCGACGAGCAGGAAGTCATCAGATGGTTCGAAGAAGGGCGTACTTACGCCTGGATGGTGGCGGAGTACAAACGAAAGTACAACATTGAGACCGTCCCCTCACTCTGGGGGAATTTCCGGCGCCGTCGAGGCCTGGAACGGCGCATCGTCCGAGACGATGACCTGATTCCGTGGCACGTCCTTCCTGAGCACCGCTGGTCCTACCCCGTGGCGATGCTCCGGGTGGAGGCGCGACGGCGTGCCGGCGCGAAAATCTCGAAGGACGAGGCTAAGCGCCTGGAGAACTGGAAGGCGTTCCTGGAGGAGGAGGACGCGGTCATCCACTACGACCCCGAAACCAAGGACGGCTTCCACTACATCCCACGTCAGCCTGGCGACGATGATCTGATTCACCGCCCGAGCCGAAAGACCACTCCCCGACCGCGAGCTGATTAACCCCCGGATCCCCGCGTGCGCGGGGCTTACCAGCAGAGCAGTACCCCGACGTGCCGAGATACCGGTCCATCCCCACGTGCGCGGGGCTTACAGCGGAACCGACCGCGACCGGGCTGGCTGGGGCGGTCCATCCCCGCGTGCGCGGGGCTTACGACGGAGTCCACCCGCACCGGTTCCGCCACCACGGTCCATCCCCGCATGCGCGGGGCTTACGACGGAGTCCACCCGCACCGGTTCCGCCACCACGGTCCATCCCCGCATGCGCGGGGCTTACGAATCCCGGCGTGGTCAGCCAGTCGAGCTCAGCGGTCCATCCCCGCATGCGCGGGGCTTACCACCTGAGCGCGCCGTGCGCACAGTGCCGCGTCGGTCCATCCCCGCGTGCGCGGGGCTTACGTGCTAGCCTCCCAGATCTACAGCCTGGACTCCGGTCCATCCCCGCGTGCGCGGGGCTTACCGGCACGCCGCAGTCCACGCACGGCGTGCCGGCGGTCCATCCCCGCGTGCGCGGGGCTTACAGAAGATGACCTGCGGCTTTGCGGGCCGTTATCTCCGCTTTGTAAACCTGGAAGTTCGCAAGAAGGACTGAACCCCCACTCCCGGCCGCAGCCATCCTTAAGGCGAGGAACGGCCCGAGCGGAACCCTACACGTACAGGGGGCACGACTCGCGGGCTTCGACGATCGAGCCCTCGTCGAGGTGATCCCGCCGGGGCGGGAAGCAGCCAGCGCGGGGCCTCTCTTCGCCCAAGGAGACCATCCTCGCGCGCCAGGGGCACTCTCACCGGCCCGCCGGACCGGGATGTCACCACCGGGCATCCCCGGTCGCGCCCTTCGCCCAAGGTGAAGAGGGGACGCTCGCTCTCCTCAGGAGTTCCGGGACTTCGCCGCCTCTCTCCCCCTCAGGCGACCTCACGTCTCCAAGGCCCGCATCGGTAGTGCCATATTCGCCCTCACCCATATTGGACACCACATATATGTGCACTATCCTCTATCCATGTCCTTACGACACGCCATCCTCGGGATCCTGTCCATCCAGCCGATGAGCGGCTACGACCTGAAGAAGGTCATCGACGAGAGCGTCGGCCACTTCTGGAGCGCGGACCAGTCGCAGGTGTACCGCACGCTCGCCGGCCTGGTGGAGGACGGTCTGGCCACCCGCCGCACCGTGGTGCAGGAGGAACGGCCCAACCTGCACCTGCACAGCCCGACCGACCTCGGGCTGGCCGAGCTCGACAGGTGGCTCACCTCGCCCCTGAAGACGCCACCGACACGCGACCCCTTCCTGGCCCGGCTGTTCTTCGCCGACCGGTTGCCGCCGGAGGAGATCCGCGGGCTGCTGGAGACCCGCTGGCGGGAGGTGGGCGAACAACTGGCGGCCTTGGAGGCGATCGCCGTCCCCGCCGGCTCGGCCGACGATCTCGGGGGGGTCCTCCGCCTGGCCACGCTCTCCTACGGCATCTCCCAGGCCAGGGCCGAGCTGGACTGGCTCGACGACACCCGACGACGACTGGAACGGATCACGTCATGAGGACCCCCCTCTCGGCCAGGCTCGACAGGGTCGCGGCACGTCACTCCGCCAGGCCGGCGGTGTCGATGATGAGCTTCGCGGTCGAGCAGCCCTCCACCGGGTTCTCCTGGAGCCACGGGGACACCGGGCGGCCGTACTTCATCGCCAGCATCACCAAGCTGTACACCGTCGCGATGGTCATGCAGCTCCGCGACGAGGGCGCCCTGACGCTCGACACACGTGTGGCGGAGCTGCTCGGCGCGGACACGATGCGCGGGCTGAACGTGCACGGCGGCCATGACCACGGCCCGGCGATCACGGTGCGCGAGCTGCTGACGCAGACGTCGGGGATACCGGACTACTTCGAACAGGAACGTCCCGACGGCACGACCTTCCTTGGGGAGATGCTCAAGCGGGACGCCGCCTGGACGTTCGAGGACTTCATCGAGATGGCGCGGTCCATGCCGAGCCGCTTCGCCCCCTCGACACCGGGCAGGGCCCACTACTGCGACACCAACTACCAGCTGCTGGGCCGCGTCATCGAGGTGGTCACCTCCGGCGGCTTCGAGGACGCCTTCCGGAACCGGATCGTCGAGCCGCTCGGCCTGGACGCCACCTGGCTGTTCACCCCGCGCACGCTGGACCGCTACGACGAGGTCGCCACGATCCTGCACGGCGGCGACCCGGTGCGCATCCCGAAGTCGATCGCCTCGTTCCCGCCCGATGGCGCGGTGGTGTCGACGTCGGCCGACCAGCTGCGGTTCCTCCGCGCCTTCTTCGGCGGCGAGCTGTTCCCGGCGCGGTACCTGGCCGAGATGACCGCGCGCTGGAACCCGGTTTTCTCCCGCCTCGAACCCATCGACTACGGCATGGGGGTCATGCGTTTCAGACTTCCCCGCTGGCTGTCGCCGTTCACGCCGGTCCCGGAGATGGTCGGCCACTCGGGCGCCTTCGGCAACGTGCTCTACCACGTGCCGGAACGGGACCTCTACGTGTCCGGCACCGTCAACCAGATGCTCCCGCGCAGCCTCCCCCACCAGATCATGTTCCAGCTCGTCGCCCAGTTCCGCTGAGGTACGGCCGGGCGGCGCGGGCCCGCGGTCCCGTGTGGGGCCGGCCGTCCCGGCGTCCTTGCGGCGGACGCGCGAGGCGGAGCGGGTCCTTCGCGCCGTCCCGGCGTCCCGGCCGGCCAGGGCAGGGGCGCGGCGGCCCTCCCGCGCCTTGTCGTGCACCGGTGTCCGCTTCCGGGCCCATCCGGTGAGCCCGGCGACGTCGAGCGGGACCTCCCGGCCGGAGAGCACCTGGACCTGTTCGGCCTTGCCGGGCAGGTGGCGGCCGTCACCGCCGGCCATGGCGCGCGGCAGCGTCGAGCGGCGACCGGCGGCCCATCGGGGGCCGACGCGCGCGGCCGGTGTTTCCGGCGCCGCCGCTCAGGTGTGGGGGGCGAACACCTGGCGGCGCGGGAGCGGGCACCGTCGGCTTCGCGGCCGGGGTCCCGGCCGCCGCCCCGATGAGCGGGACCGCGCCCTCCTTCCGCGTACGGCGGGGACCGTCCCACCGAGCGCGGTCGAACCGGTGGATCTCGCCGGTGACCAGCGGGACGCCCCGGCCGGCCTCGCGCCCGTGCCCGGCGGGCTGGACGGCCTTCCCGGTCCGACCGCCGCGGAAGGGCGGCCGGCGACGGTTCGCGCACCAGGCCGCTCCGCTCGATCAGGAGCCAGGGGGCGAGACCATCGGAGCCGGTGGTCGCCGCGCGGCCGCACGCCCGGCCGGGCAGCGGGGCCGGCGGGCGCTCCCGGCCGGCCCCGCTGCCGAGGCCCCGACGGCACAGACCGGCCAGGTGGACGCGGGCACCGCCCTCGGAGGGCGACGCCCGCTCGGCGCGCCCCATCGGGCACCGCCCGGCACCCGGGTCGGCTAACCGGGGATGCCGCGGTAGGCGACGACCTTGGTGGGGTGAAGACGGACGACGACCTCGCCGGGTACGCCGTTGCGCCTGCCGTACTCCTCGGCCTTGTCGGGGCCCGCGTACCTGGCGCCGGCGAGGGTGGCGACCTCGAGGAGCTCGTCGGGGTCCTCGCTCAGCGTCACCTCGCCGCGCGCCACGACGTAGGAGTAGGGCGGGGTCTCGACGTCGACGCAGATGGCCGCGCGCGGGACGCGCTTGAGGTTGCGGGCCTTCACCGTGTCGCCGCCCGTGGTGAACAGGAAGTCCTTGCCGTCGAACACGTACCAGACGGGGGCGATGTGCGGGGTGCCGTCGGCCCCGGTCGTCGCGAACTTCCCGATGGGGGTACCGCGGGTGACGAACTCGTGCCACTCCTCGGTCGACATGGTGTGCATACGCGCTCCTTCTCGTCTTCCTCCCCGAGCCGGTGCCGGACGGGGGCGGACCCCCGGTTGCCGGCCTTCCGGGCCGGTGGGCGCGGGGCGTGCAGCCGAGGACGGGTCCGGGGTGAGGGCGGGGTCCTCGGCGGGTCCGCGGTGATCCCACGGGCCGCGCCGACAGGGGTCCTGTGCGCTCACCGCGGTGGCCGCCCGGAACGATCGGCACGTGCGGCGGCGCGGGTCCGTTCGGTCGGATCCGGCCTCGGCGGTCACGATCCGCTCGTCGACGTCACCGAGGGTGAGCGCAAAGACCCTATCCCGCCTTCCTCCTGGACGTCCGACCTATCGGCGAACAGGCACTTGTCCGGGTCCGGCCACTCTTGCGCCGTGTCGCCCGCCGGCGCCGGCCTCGGTCGCGGCCGAGGTCCTACCTCCGCTCGCCGAAGACGGCGGGGGCGACGGGCCGGCGGGCCTTGGGCAGGTTGGCCAGCACGAGCCGGTAGGAGTCGGTCACCAGCTCCTCCACCAGCCTCTCGTCGATCGAGCCGCCGGGGGCGAGCGTGATCCAGTGCCTCTTGTTCATGTGGTAGCCCGGCGTGATGTCGGCGTGGGTTCGGCGCAGCGCTTCGGCGTCGCCGGGGTCGGACTTGAGGATCACGACCGGTTTGCCGGGCACCTCGGTCATCAGCATGAACACCCTGCCCTGGACCTTGAAGACCTCCCAGTCGGGGCCGAAGGGGTACTCCAGGGCGGTGGCGGGCAGGCTCTCGGCGCGTTCCCGGGCCGTCCTCCACAGGTGTTCCCCGTCCATGCTCGTCCTCTCCTCGTCGGCTACGGGCGGATGCGGGCCGGCGGCGCGAAGCGCTTCCCGCCCCAGCGGGCCCCATGTTCCTACCTTCTTTCCGGCTGACCGCTCTCGGAGAGAGCTGGCGGGCGAAGGGCTCGGGCGGTCCGCCGAGGGGCCGGTTCCCCGGGCCGGGACACGCCCGCACGACGACCAGCACGATCACCGACCATCCCGACCACTGACCGCGCGGCCGGGCGCCCGCCGTGGACCGGCGCAGGCCGATCCGCAGCGACCGTGGTGAACCCATCCGAGCGCGCGGGGCTCACGGATTCAGTATGGGGCTACTCGATCCGCTGGCCGGTCCATCCCCGCGTGCGCGGGGCTCACGGCGGCCCCAACCGGCGGGGGAGCAGCGGCGACGGTCCATCCCCGCGTGCGCGGGGCTCACCACGGCCCGAAACGTGAGCGGGCCGCGCTCGTACGGTCCATCCCCGCGTGCGCGGGGCTCACTTGAGCACGGTCCGCCACACATGGTGCACCGCAGGTCCATCCCCGCGTGCGCGGGGCTCACGCCGCGTCCGCGGAGGTCCCCACCTCCACGCACGGTCCATCCCCGCGTGCGCGGGGCTCACCGGGGCGTCAACCTCTCGCGTTCTTCCTAGACCGGTCCATCCCCGCGTGCGCGGGGCTCACCCCTGATCGGGATCGGTCAGAATCGGGAATAGCGGTCCATCCCCGCGTGCGCGGGGCTCACCACTCCCAGGCGTTCGATATCCCCCCAATACTCGGTCCATCCCCGCGTGCGCGGGGCTCACCGGTGATGTTCATGTCGACCTCCGTAGCCGTTCGGTCCATCCCCGCGTGCGCGGGGCTCACCACCCCCTCACCTCGGAGAACGAAACCTCACCTGGTCCATCCCCGCGTGCGCGGGGCTCACTGCTGGCAGGGGATCGAGAGGTCCCCGAACGCCGGTCCATCCCCGCGTGCGCGGGGCTCACAGAAGATGACCTGCGGCTTTGCGGGCCGTTATCTCCGCTTTATAAACCTCCGGAGCCCACCGGAACGACCGACAAGTCGAGACCGATGACCACCATTCTGCCGGACAACCTCCCCCTCCTAGAACCGCGAACCGGAAAACCACCCCACAGATACACGAGGAGCCCGCAGATGAGCCAGCCCCGCTTGTGCAGGGAACACGGCCCCAGGTTGATCAGCCCAACCGAGGCGAGGGGTCTATCCCCGCGTGCGCGGGGAGCACGGGGTGGTCCGGTTGGCCATCCCGTCGCTGTCGGGACCATCCCCGCGTGCGCGGGGAGCACCCAACGTCTAGATCCTAGGCCCGATATGTCTAGGGACCATCCCCGCGTGCGCGGGGAGCACGCGTCATCACGGAGCTGGGTGAGCTGGGCTGCGGGACCATCCCCGCGTGCGCGGGGAGCACCGTCTCGCTCATGACTTCCACCCTAGTGGTCTGGGACCATCCCCGCGTGCGCGGGGAGCACCGTCTCGCTCATGACTTCCACCCTAGTGGTCTGGGACCATCCCCGCGTGCGCGGGGAGCACTCATGGACGGCGACGCCATTTCTTCCACGATGGGGACCATCCCCGCGTGCGCGGGGAGCACTCTTGCTGACCTGGGACGTTACTAGCGGCCGGCCTCCGTTTCGACCACTTCTTGAGAAAGGGGCGAAGTTCGCATCCGCCTCCAAAAAACGCAGAAATGCGGCAGTCGCCGCGAATGGCGCAGGGTTTCGTCGGTTCGCATGGCGGGTCGGCCAGTGGCCGGCTTCTCCGTCGCTTTCTTCGGCGGCGGGGTGGGCACCTGACACGAAAGGCCCTGGCGGTGTCGGCCGCCAGGGCCGGGGAGACGGCGTCTCCTATGCGATGAGCTGCCACCGGTAGGGAGGCCCGTCATGGACGAAGGTCTGGGGGCGTTTGGACTCGCGGTGGGACTCCCACCATTCCGGGGAACCGAACACGTAGGGCGCGCGGATGTCCTTGGAGTAGGACCGCACGCGGTTGGCGCTTCGCGGGCGGAGGTCCGTTCCCGGTGCGGCGGAGGCCGCCTCGGGGTGCTCGGCGGGCGATCCGGCGTTCAGCGCCGATGTGATGGCTTCGACGGTGCGGGGGTGGGCGAGGGCCAGCAGCATGGCCGCGAACGCGACCATGACGCGGCTGATAAAGTCGCGCATAGCTCTCTTCCTGGTTGAGCAGGTTGGGAGTCAGGCCCCGTGCCAGGTGTTGGTCGCACCTGCCGGGGCCGTCTTCGGTTGTGAGGACGAAGATACACGGGAGCGATCGGGGGCGCCCGGAATTCGGAATTCCCCTTGCGCGGCTCACAGAAACTCAGGACTGAATCCCCTGGTATTCCCGGTCACGCACTCGGTTTCTTTGACACCGGCCGGTGCGCCGGAAATCATGAAAGCCGCCTCATGAACATTGTTCCGTCGGTAGTGACCGAAACGGTTCGCGGCACTTCTCGAAAACCCCTCCCGGACACGCCGGCCGTTCCCTTCCCATTGTCCGCATCCGCCCCTCTGCCCAGGGGAACGGCGTGGCCCGGCGGCGCTCTCGCCTCCAGACCCACCGAGCCACGCCGTGGCGCGCTTCAAGGCTCATCCGGGCGGCGGCTACTCCCGTGGCCCTCTCGAACCGTCCCGCCGTTGACGCCCGTCCTCCCGAATGTCATCGGAGTCCGTCACGGGATCCCCGGAGTGGAAGGCGGGAAGGACGGGGAATTCCCCGCCGGCCGGCGGTTCCCCGGGCGGGGTCCGCCCACGCCGTGGAGGCCACGGCTCGGAGGGACACACCTTCTCGGGCCAGTAGCGACGGCCGGCCTCTCGCCGAGGCAGGCCGGGCCGCCCCTCTTCGGGCGCCGTCACCCCTGCCCCTTGGAGACGAGCGCCAGAGAGGTCCACCGCAGCGTGAAGCACGTCCCGTGTTCGTAGGGCCGCAGGTCGCTGTACTCGGCCGCGAGGGCTCGTACCAGGTACAGCCCTCGTCCTCCCTCCCCCTCCACAGCGGGCATGCGCTCACAGTCGGAAGGGCTGAACCCCGCCAGGGGAGGCTTGGTGCGGACGCTGCCGGTCAGCCGGCGGGTGTCGACGCTGAAGTACAGGTCATAGGTCGCGCCGCGATCACCGCTGTGGGTGTAGCGGATGGCGTTGGTCGCCAGCTCCGACACGATGACCTCGGCGTTGTCGATGACCTCCCTGGGAACCTTCTCCGGAGCCACCCGCAACACGCCGACGACGAAACGGCGGGCCTCCCCCACGCTCTCCGGGATACCGGGCAGAGACGTGGAAAATACCGTAAAAGCCGTCACGCTCCCTCCTTCGCCGCTCCAGGAGAGGAACATTCAGAGAGGGAATGCTCATGTGTGATTGCACAGCAGCTAGGCTGACACAGCAAGGTCGCCACCTGATCCTCCAGTTGGGGACTGAGGCCCTGGCCTGGCGCTCCACCGCCGGTCAGGGCCGTTTTCCGCTTCCTTCTCTCGGCGTCCCGGTCACACCGATACACCGATCAACTCACGCCCCAACGGTGGCACTACAGGAAGACCGGAGCCATGAATACAGGTCAGATGAAGTGAAATAGAACCTCTCCGTTGCAGGCTGTTGCAATGCATGCTTTCATCGTTGCCATGCCTCAGAAGGATTCAGCGCGCAATCCAGCATTAAGGAAATTCGGGGCAGAGCTAGCTAGATTGCGCAGAATGGCCGATCTATCCCAGGAGGCCTTAGGGCGCCCTCTCAACCTGAGAGGGGCCACCATCGGGCATTACGAGAGAGCCCTGAGGACCCCCAGCAGGACCATCGTGTCACGCCTGGACGAAGCCCTCGGGGCCGAGGGAAAGCTACTGGCCCTGTGGCCCGAGTTCAGCCGGGCCGCTTATCCGGAGTACGCAGGCGACTTCTTCCAGGCCGTGCCCACGGCGACGGTGATGCGGGATTACCATCCGACCTTGATCCCAGGACCTCTCCAGACGGAGGAGTACGCATGGGCCACGATCAAGGCGGGATCGCAGCTGGCCACAGACGACGAGATATCACGGCTGGTGAACTCTCGGATGCAGCGCCGAGAGGAGCTTTCGGCTTCCCGGAATCCCGCCATATGGGCGATCATCACGGAGATCACCGTCAAACACCTCGCCACGGACCCGGGGATTCTGGCGGGACAAGTCGAACTGTTACTCGAACTGTCGGAGTCGAGGGTCCGCTTGCAAGTTCTACCGTGGAGTGTGGGAATCAGGTACCACCCTGGTCTCTCCGGTCCTTTCACCGTCCTCTCCTTCGCGGACAAAGCAGATATCGTCTACGTGGAAGGTGTCGGGACCGGAAACCTGATCAGCGACCCGCAGAAGGTCGAAGAGATCCGCTTCAGGTTCGGAACCCTGCAAGCCGCCGCACTTTCCCCGGAACAGACGTCCACCTTCCTGAAGAACATCCTCGAAGGAGACCCCCGTGAACTGGCGCAAATCTAGCTACAGCAACCAAGAGGGAGGACACTGCCTGGAGGTAGCCGAAGTCGTGCACCCTGAAGGGGTGCGCACCTTCGTGCGGGACACCCGGAACCGGCAGCTCGCTCGGCTCGATTTCCCCAGCCCGACCTGGACGGCTTTCCTGCACGCGGTAAAGCGGGACGCCATGTGAGGCGCGAGTCCCTTCTTCGCAGACCGCCCATCTCCACGCCATCGACCCGCTCCCATGGTGATCGGGGAGCGGGTTTCCCGAATGAGGTGGCGCTGCGCTCGACTTCGGTACCCGCTTTCGCGGATCAGGGGACTGCTGAAACAGCCCCGCGCCTTCCCTTTCCACTCCGGAGGACAAGCCCCCTTCCCTGACTACAGACGGCCAGTGGTTTCAATCCGCAGGAGCCGAACACGAGTCCGGACGGAGACCGTCCGGCCGTCACCAGAGAGCACAGGAGGTTCTTCGGGGAACTGCGAGGACTGGCACTTCCCCCGAGGAATCACAGAACCTCATCCGCAGGACACAAGGAGAAATGGCATGACGACGACCGACCTGACGTGGCGCAAGAGCAGCTACAGCAACCAGACGGGAGGAAATTGCGTGGAAGTCGCGGTGACCCCCTCCGGAGACACCGCACTACGAGACTCGAAAACCCCCGAAGCAGGACACCTCACACTCCCCACCACCGAATGGACCGCCCTGCTACAGGCCGTGAAGGGGAACAGCCTCTAGTACCCCGGTCCGGCTTCACGGTCGTGCCGGGTGACAACCCGACGCGGTCAGCACCGACGAACCCGCTGGTCGAGCCGCGAAACCGTACCGAGTACAGGGGCCGTCTCCAAACGGATCCCGCCCAGGGCCAGGAGTGCGACGGGAAAGACCCCCGCCTTGTAGCAGGTGGCGGTCCCATCCCACTCGGTGGCGACGGTCCGTGATCCCATGAGCCGGTCGAAGCGGCGTTCGGCGTTGTCGCGCCGGCGGTGGGTCTCCCGGCCGAACCGCGGCGGGCGGCCTCCAGCGGTCCGGCGGCAGCGCCGACGGACGTCACGGGACGCCCGGCCGTCGCCTCTCCGGCGTGACGGCCTCCGGCGGCCTCGACGGGTGCCGGCCGTTTCCGCACCCGGCCCCGGTAGGCGGGACCGAACGCCGGACATGCCGGCCGGAAGCCGCCCTGCCGGTCTTCTTCTGGCCCTCCGCCCCGTCAGGGACTCCGTTGATCCGCGGCGGGTTCCCGCAGGGCCCGGATGATGACCTCGTGCGCCTCCACCCCGTCATTCCTGCTGATCGCGAGAATGCTCCGGCCGAGCCAATTCGGGTCGTCCACGCGCACCAGGACGATGTTCTCCGGAACGACCGGGGCGAGGATATCCGGAACGACGCAGATCCCCAGCCCGGCGGCCACGAGTCCCAAACGGCTGTGCCAGCTGCGCGCGCGGAAGGCGATGAGCGGATCGGTCAGCGTGGGCCAGGCGCCGAACTGTGGTTCGTCCCGGGCGCCCTTGCCCACGATCCACGGCGCGTGGGCGAGTTCGCGCACCGGAACGGCGCCTTCCAACGCGGCGAGAGGATGCCCGCGCGGCACGCCCACCCTCAGTTCGCCGCCCGGCAGCGGGGCGATCCGTAACCCCTCCAGGGCCGGCTGCGGCAGGCCGGGCCCGGAGGCCACCACCGCGACGTCCAGCCGCTTGCCGATGACCTGGTGCACGAGCTGCGACGAGGACGCCTCGACGAGCGTGAACGACAACCTGGGCCGCCGCCTCAGTGCCCTGGCCAGCGCGAAGGGGAGCAGAGCGGCGTTCGCGGCGGGAAAAGCCCCCACCCGGACCCGCACCTCAGGCCCGTGGGCCAGCTCGTCGAGCCGTTCGTCCAGCCGATCGAGGCCGGCGAGGGTCTCGGCGGCGAACCGGGCGACCAGCTCCCCCGCGCGCGTCGTCGTGACGCCACGCGCGCCGCGGACGAAGAGCGGCTGTCCCACGGCTTTCTCGGCGGCCGAGACCTGGCGGGAGATGGCGGGCTGGGAGTAGCCGAGGGTGCGCGCCGCGCCGCTCAGGGAGCCGTGCGCGGCCACCGCGCGCACGACGCGCAGAGCGTTGACGCTGAGTTCGGGCACGGCACCATCGTAGCCGCCCGAGCCATGCATGACTGTTATGGGAATAGGTCGATGATTGCATGTCCTGCAGGGCCGAAAAAGGATTCCCGGGGTCTAGCATCGAAAGCGGCGACAACGCCACCGCCCTGAAAGGATTCCCCGATGAGCGAGTTCATCTCCCCCGAGGACACCCGTTACGACGAGCGGGCGCGCGCCCTGGTCCGGATCGGTCGCGAGGCGATCGCCGTGGCCGACGACGAGAAACTGGACGCCTATTTCGCGGACGACTTCGTTTTCCATGGCCCCGACGGCGACATGACGTATCCGCAGCTCAAGTCCTTCTTCGCGGCCATGCGTGCCGCGTTCGAGGGATTCTCGTGCGAGCGGCGCACCATTGTCAGCGAGGGTGATCACATCGCCTCGCACACCTCGATGTCGGGGCGTTTCACCGCGCCTTTCGAGGCGTCCCCGGTCGGCACGATCGCGCCGACCGGGAAGCCGATGCGGCTCGAACTCATCAACATCTTCCGCTACCACGAGAACGGTCAATTGGCCGAGGAGTGGGTCCAGTACGACAATGTCGGCTTCCTGCGTCAGCTCGGTGTCGACCTCACCAAGGCACACTGACCCACCCCCGGCGGTCGCCCCGCCGTCCGGCTCCCCCGAAGGATGCCCGCGCGCCGAGGAAGGCGCCCCGAAGGCGCGTGTCGAGGCGTGAACCGGCCGACCCGGGTGAGGTCTTCGATCCGGGTCATCGAGGCGCGCGGGTGGCGGCCGGCGGGGCGGCCGTCCGGGGTGTTGCCGCACCGGGTGACACCTCCCCGCTGGGTCTCGTGTTCACCCACCAGGCGCTCGACGGTGTTCCTCTCCTCGCGGAGGCCCTCGTCGTTGCCGACGGGACGGCCGCCCCCGGAGCCCCGCTCCTCCGCTCGGCGGCCTGGTCCTCTTTCCGGGGCGCCCCCTGGTGCGGCGTTTCCGCGGGTGGGCGCGGTCGCGGTGGGACGAGCCGGTCTCGGCCCATGCGGTAGCCCTCGACTGACCGCGAGAGACACAGGCCCGCCCCGTGTCCTTCCCGGCACGGGGAACACGCCACGGGCTGTCCGGACCTGGCCCGCGGCCGAAACGACCGCCGGCGGGCAACGCCTCGGTCGGCGGCGAGGCGGCCTCGCCGGTCTCCCCCCACGTCAAACGTCCCAGGAGGACGGCCCCAGCCGGTTCTTCCACCGCTGTCGGACGGGGCGCGTTCGTCCCGCCGGGGATCGTCTCCGATCCCGGGCGGCTTCGTCCTTCGAAGCCCCCTTTTCGACGCCGCTCCCCAAAACGGTGGACCCGTCCTCGCCCGGGCGCGTCCCGGCAGCGTCGTGGTGTGCCCGCGCGGCGGTGAAGCCGATGCCGAGCAGAGACGGTCCGCCTCACCGCACCTGGCGCCTTCGGCGATCACACCCGTGCCCTCCAGCAGGGCCTCGGACACGCCGATGTCACGCCACTGCCGCAAGCGGAGGATCGGCCGGGCACCGGGCTCCCGCGGCGCCTCACGCCGCCGGCCGCCCGCCGTGAATCGCCGGGTCGCGCCCTCGAACCGCCGCCGCGACCGCCCCGGCACGGAACTCCCGGGCACGGCGCGGTCACGGATTCCGCCCCGGCCGGGGGCGGGGTGGGCGGGGGCCGTTCCGCCCCTGCCGGCCGCGCCCCGCGCGTAGTCCTAGGCGGTGCCGGGATCATCGAGGAAACGGAGCAGCACGGCGGCCTCCTCGCGGAGCCGCGCGGCCCGGTCGGCGTGCGCGGGCGCGGACAACCGCGCCGCGGCCTCCAGCCGCTCGGCGATCTCGGCGCGCACGATGGCGACCTCACCGTGCTCGTCCAGCTCGCGCCGCGCCATCTCGGTGGCGCCGGCGCCGATCGGCGACTGTTCGAGGGCCGTGCCGCGGAGCCCGGCCTCGTCCACGGGCACCGCCTCGGCGTTGTCCAACGCGGCGAGTGTCGCGCGCAGGGCGCTCACCGCGGCCTTGTCGCGGGCGCGCATCGCTTCGGGCAGGGCCTGACGCAGACGGAGACGGAGAGACATATCGACGACCCTACGGGCGGCTCCCCGATCCCACAACGGATTACCGGCACGACCTCCGCCGATCGAGGCACCACCCCCGGCGGGAACGCGGAACAGGGCCTCGGGCCACGACACCGCGCCGCCCGGCCGCGTGGGAGCGGCCGGGCGGTCGGGTCTCCCGGGCCGGCCGGCCCGGTCGCTCCAGGACCGTTCCGCGACATGGCGCCGGGGACGCCGCGCGCCCGCGGGGGAGGACGGCGCTGGCGCGCCGGCCGCACAGCCCCCCGAACGCGCCGCCGCGCGACCGCCGCCCCTTTCCGGTGTGTCTCGTGCCACCCCACGGTGGCGGGCGTGCCGGGCGCCTGTTTCGCCCATATAGTGGCCGGAAGATCGACGGCCGACCACGCCGGGCACTCGCGCGGCGCGCCGTCTCGACGTTTCTCTCGAAGGGTGGGTCCGCGGTGTCCGGGGGACCGGCGGTGGTGGAACAGGCCGATGTCGTGATCGTGGGGGCGGGGCTGTCCGGGATGGCCGCCGCGAGGCGGCTGGACGACGCCGGTGTCGGATCGGTCGTGCTGCTCGACGGGCGGGACGCCCCCGGGGGCCGCGCGCTGCTGCCGAACCCCGGGGTGGACGCGGTCTCGCCCGGTTCGCTCTTCCTCACCGCCCACGACCGCGCCCTGCTGGAGATCGCCCGGGAACTCGACATCGACGTCGACCGGGTGGAGGACGACGCCGCGCTGGACGACCTGCGGATGAACGAGGACGGCGACACCTGGGTCAGCGAGGAGAACGTCCCGCTGGCCGCCTCGTGGTGGACCCGCGTCCGCGACGAGTGGATCCTGGGCCGGCTGACCAAACTGGCCCAGGAGATCGACTTCGCCGAGCCGTGGCGTTCGAAGCACGCCGAGGAGCTGGACTCCCAGTCGGTGCGGGCGTGGCTGAGCACGCACACCTTCGAACCCGACTCGCTCACCTTCGTCGAAGAGCAGCTGACCATGGAGGCCGGCCTCCCCGCCGACCGGATCAGCCTGCTGTGGCTGCTGGCGCACATCGGCCCCTGGCCGGTCGAGGAGATCGTCTCGCTCCGCCTGGACGCCGGGGAGCTGGTGGGCGCGCTGGCCGAACGCTTCGCGGGCCGCATCCGCACCGGCCGGCACGTCTCCCGCGTCGAACACGACGCCGACCGCGTGCGGGTGAGCGGGCCGTGGGGCGAGATCTCGGCGCGGCGCGTCATCCTCGCGCTGTCCCCCGCCGACGCCGACCGGATCGACATCGCCCCGCTCCCGCCGAGCCGGCGCCGGCTGCAACGGCAGTGGCCGCAGGCCGAGATCATTCGCACCGAACTCGTCTACCAGCGCCCGTTCTGGAAGAACTTCGGGCTGTCCGGCGAGGTGCACTTCGAGTCGGGGATCCCCGCGTTCACCGTCGACGACAGCCCGGCCGACTCCGACCGCGGCCGGCTGATTGCCCACACCTACACCTTCGGCGAGAACGACCCGCTCGGCGCCGACCAGCAGGTCACCGACTCCCCGGCCCGGCACCGCGCCATGCTGCTGGACAACCTGGAGCGGGCGCTGGGCCCGCTGGCCGCCGAACCCCTCGCCGTGGTCGAGGCCGGCGCGCAACCCGACCCCTACAGCCGCGCCTACCAGTCGCCCGCCTTCCCCGGGCTGCTCACCGAGTTCGGGCCACGGCTGCGCGCCCCGATCGGCCGGCTGCACTGGGCCGGCACCGAGACCGCGGAGTTCCCGTCCAACGGCACCCTCGACGGCGCCCTGTCCAGCGGCCGGCGCGCCGCCGAGGAAGTCCTCCGGGAGCTGTGACACCGGCCGGGCGCGGGGGCGCGACGGTCCGCCCCCGCGCCCGGCCGCCCCCCGGACCTCCGGCCGAGGCTCTGCCGGCGAACCGGGACCGGGACCGGGACCGGGATAGGGTCCGCTGGGAGGTGTGCGGAGTGAGTTTCCGGCTGGCGGCCTACGCCGTGTGCGTCGAGGACGGGCGGGTGCTGCTCGCCCGGCACGTCTCGGCGGAGGGAGAGAGCACCTGGACCCTTCCCGGCGGCAGGGTCGAACACGGCGAGGACCCGTTCGACGCGGTGATCCGGGAGGTCGCCGAGGAGACCGGCTGTGAGGCGGTGGTCGAACGCCTGCTGGGCGTCGACTCCAGGGTGATCCCCGCCGCCGTCGCGCGCGCGGGCGTCGAGCACCACAACGTCGGGGTCTTCTACCGGGTCCGCGTCACCGGCGGCCGGCTCCGCCCCGAACCGAACGGCGAGACCGCCGAGTCGGTGTGGACCTTGATCCCCGACGTCGCCGGCCTGCGCCGGTCGTCGCTGGTCGACGTCGGCATCGCCCTGGCGCGGACCCTTCCGCCCACCGGCCACGTCCCGCCCGTCCCGGTCGGCGGGCTCCTCCAGCACTGAAGCGCTGTTGGCCCGGGCCGGGTCGCCAGGCCAGCCGCCACCCGGTCCACGCGACCGGCAGGGCAGGCGCGCATGGGCGCAGAAGACAGCAGAAGGCACAGGACGGGCACGGGTACGGCGGGATCGCACACGGACGGCGCCCTCACGAATGGGAAGGCCGACAGCCGGTCCCGCGCCCCTGAGGCAAGGGAACATCCCACCGAGCGGAGGCCATCCCCGCGCGAGGTTCACCTGCACCGACTCGCGACCAGACGACCAGATTGTTCGTCGCAATCCCTCCAGGGATGAGCAGCGACGATCTACGCCGCGATCGTGGACCTGGCCCAGCGCGGGTTGCGATCCCTCTAGGGATGATCAGCGACCCAAATCCGGGCGGACCCCTACCGGGGAGACCGAGTTGCGATCCCTCTAGGGATGATCAGCGACCCGTGTTCGGCGGGAGCGTGGGCCCGCCGCCGCCGAGTTGCGATCCCTCTAGGGATGATCAGCGACGAACCGCCTGGAGCAGGGAGATCTGCGCGGCCAGCATGTTGCGATCCCTCTAGGGATGATCAGCGACAGCTTCAGGTGGAAGGACTGATCCGGACCAGCCAGGTTGCGATCCCTCTAGGGATGATCAGCGACCCGAGAGTAAAGTCGCAGGCCAGAGCCGTCTTGCTGGTCTCTCGAAGGCTCATTTTTGCAGCGATCCGCCGGTAGTGCATCAGCGCAGGTAGAAAGGCCGCGATGAGCTCCCTCCAGGAGAGACTTCTCGAAAGTCTTTCCGGTCATGGGCGGGCAAACAAGTCTCCACCAACATCCTCTCGAAGAGAGTTGAAGAACCATCCCCACGTGCGCGGAACTTACGCGGTGTCACGGGAGGTGAGCTGGAGGTAGAGAGGTCCATCCCCGCCTGCGCGGGGCTTACCTGCCCCAGATCGCCGAGAACATCGCGCTGGCCGGTCCATCCCCGCGTGCGCGGGGCTTACTCTGCGCTGCGCCTCTTCGCGCGCGCCGACGCCGGTCCATCCCCGCGTGCGCGGGGCTTACAGAAAATGACCTGCGGCTTTGCGGGCCGTTATCTCCGCTTTATAAATCTTGGAAGCCCGAGAAGCGCCCTTCGAGAAGGGCGAGTTCATGTTCCACGGGATCTCGTCAACGAGTCAAGACCGCCCGCCCCAGTGACCGGGTACAGACACCGGTCGGGCCGTGACTGTCGGAAGGCCGGCCCGGCCCGGTCTGTCTCTCACCTCACCGTTTCCGTGCTGCCCCACCCGTGCAGGGCGAGAGGGCGCTGTTCCAGCCAGGCGCGGATGCCCACGGCGGGATAGTCGATGGTGTTGGAGGGCAACAGGTGCGGGTCGGCCCATTGGAGTTTCCCGCACTTGTGGGGCTCGGTGTTCACGGGTTCCCCCGTCCAGGTTTCGGCGAGGAGGAACATGCCGACGCGCGCGTGGCCGGGGCTCTGCCGGTGGTGCACGACAGCGGCGAGCGTGAGCGTGCCGGGATCGATGAGGACACCGGTCTCCTCGCGGGCTTCGCGCGCGGCACCGTGCGGAACGGGTTCGCCTTCCTCCAGATGTCCGGAGGGCAGGTGCAGCATTCTGTCGCAGTAGCCGGTGCCCTGTCGCTCCAACAGCAGGATCTCTCCATCACGGTGCAGGATCACGTGAACATCGACGATGCTGCGATAGCGCTCCGGCATGGCTCACCTCAATACGGCGGTTTCGCAGTGTCATTGCGACCGTAGCCTCTCGATGACGCCGGTGAGCCCGGAAAACAGAGATCGGACGGACTCTGATCCCTGTGAAGGGTCAGCGACTGGGAGATCCGGTTCGGGACGACCTCTCAGCTCCCCGGGTCGCTTCCCAGCGAAATCGTCGGGCGCGACGAGGTTTCGGCATTGCGGTGGCCTGGTCACGTACACGGGGTTCCTTTCGGCGGGCTGGCCTGAGAACACCATCTCTCAGCTGACGGCGGTGCGGGCGTGATCCCGTGACTGGGGGCCGTGACGGACAAGGGGGGTGGTCCGGGACGGTCCCTCTACCGTCCCGGACCGGACCGGGGAACACCCCTCAATGGTTCCCCGGGGTCCCACGCGCCGGGCTCTGAGAACGACGCGCGGGAACCTTGTGGGCCGCCCGCCCCGCGCCCGAGACGGGCGGCTGATCAACGCCGGGGTTTCCGGTGAGCAGGACGCTCACCCCGACGCGGCCGTCTACGCGGAGGCGGGACGCCCCCAC
Source organism: Marinactinospora endophytica (assembly GCF_054780875.1). Taxonomy (NCBI): domain Bacteria; kingdom Bacillati; phylum Actinomycetota; class Actinomycetes; order Streptosporangiales; family Nocardiopsidaceae; genus Marinactinospora; species Marinactinospora endophytica. The sequence goes on from NZ_BAAGVM010000014.1 coordinate 67,420, forward strand.
GAGACCGGGCCGGCTGGTCTGACCGGTCTGGCCTGGGTCCAGGTGGTGTCGGTCGTGTCGGCGCCGGCCAGGTGATCGCGCCCGGGCAGAACCATGGAACGCGGGGAAGATTCCTCCCGTGTCGGGATGAGGCCGCGCGCGGCGAGCCTCATCCACATCTCCTCAGCGGTGGCCGCGATGAGCAGTTCGCGCCCGGCCAGGGCGAGATAGCCGCGTGAGGTTTCCCCGTGCCACACCAGTACTCCGCTTCGGCGGGACAGATCACGCGCGACGGCGTGACCGGGAAGACAGGGCCGCCTCATCCCTGGTCTCCTTCCAGGAGTGCGCGGATCTGGTCGGCGGGAATCCGCCAATGACCCCCCAACGTCCGCTGTCCGTGCAGCCGGCCCTCGTGGAGCCATCGGCCGACGGTGCTGGGGGCCACCCGGCACAGATCGGCGACCTCGATCGTGGTCAGCAACTCCGGCCACTTCGCGGCGGGTGTCTGCGCGATGGGAAGGTGACGCCCGTTCACCCTGACCGTGACCCGCACGCTCACCACCGGACCTCCCGCTCCAGGCGGTTCAGGCGCTCCTGCACCCGGGAGAGCAGGCCATACACCTCGCACCGGCCATCCGGCCACAACAGGCAGTACTCCCACCCGTGCCGGTGCTCCTCCCACGACAAGAGCAGGCCCAGCAACCGTGCCCGCTCTGACACCCGGCACTGCGCCGCGTAATGCTCCCGGTTCACCGACGGCCCCAACAGACCACCGGAAGGCATAACGGCGCTCACCACGCCCCTCCCGGGGCCATGAACACCAGATCCGGCCGCACTCGGCGCCGCGCGCGGTATGACGCCGGGTCACCGGTCCGATACGTGACCTCCCACCGGGCGTCATGCCGCAGCGCCACCTCGGCACACTCGACACATGCCGGGATACGGGACGGGTCCGCGATCGGACGCTGGTCGAGCAGGAACAGAAACCTCCGATGCCGGCTGGCCGCAGACTGTTCAGGGACGCGGGGGACCGGCCACGTGCATGTCGTCGCCATGCCCTGACGGTAGATCGCGGCCCGTCAGGGGGAGGGCACAGAATGTGTCCCCTCGTTGTCACGCCGTGAGAAGTCCGACCTTCGTCGCCACGATGCTCGCGCTGGTGCGTCGGGACGCGTCGCGGGAGTCCAGTTCCTCTAGGAGGATTCGCCGCGCGTAGCCGTTGTAAGCGATCGTCTCCGGCGCCGCGTCATACGCGTTGTCGAGCACGCCTAGCGCTTCACGGTACTGGCCGTCCAAGTAGTAAGCGCGGGCCTGCTCGATCCGGTGGCGGGCTCGCCGCGGCCGGGACGGAATCACGCTGTCCGCCGCGCGTTCGGCCTGGCGGACGCTCTCGCCACCGGCTCGCAGTTCGACCGCGACCGTGGTGGCGTGCGCCCCCATGATGGCGCGGGAGAACGAGGTGACGGGGTGGTAGTAGCTGCCCGGCAATCGGCTGGCGATGCTCTCGGCCAAGTCCCACCAGCGCCAGGCCGAACCCGCCTCGCCACGGCGGGCCGCCGTGTACCCGGCCTCGAAGTGCAGCGCTCCCCAGATCGCGAAGGCGGGGACCTGGCCCGCGTCCACATGGGGCCGCAGAGCGTCCAGCGTCTCGCGGGTCACCACGTCCGCGGCGTCCCAGTCCCCGGCATCCCGATGGGCCTGGGCCATCAGCCACGACGCCACCCCGATCGCATGGACGTCCCCGGAGTCCTGCGCGGCGACCATTCCCCGTTCGGCTACCCGCCACAGCAGGTCAGCCGCCGGCTGGTACGCGATGAAGAACTGCGCGATCGCATACACCTCGGCGAGCACGGCTTGGGCCGCGCGCCGCTGCGTCCGGTCTTCGGCCTGGTAGGCGGCAAGTTGGGCGTCGGTGATCAGGCCGGGCAGCAACCGGCCGAGGACGTCCCGGTGATCGCGTGAGGAGTGCCGTGCGACCCACGCCTGATCGAGGCGAGCGCGCAGGTGCGATACCGGCGGCGCCGCCCGGCGGGTGAGAGCCGGCGAGGAGTTGAGCGCCGCCCGCACGGCGGGCAGACGGGCGTGGCCAGGCCCCGTGAACATGTCGACCTGCATGGATCGCTCCCCGGTGAGGTGCGAGAGGTCACGGACCCGCAGTGCCTCAGCCAGCCGCACCAGAATGTGAAGCTTCGGCATGTCGAGCCGTCCGACCTCGACCGATTTCACCCATGAGCCGGACTTACCAACGAGGCCCCCGAGCACGTCCCGCGACATGCCACGCCGAGTGCGAAGGATCTTGAGACGCTGCCCGAAAGTCAGCTCTTCGCCCGAAAGGTCCGAGGTACCAGGAGATGTCATAAGGCCCTGCCTTCCTGGAGCGTCGCAGCCCCAGGATAGGCAGGGCCTCCCTCATGTGTCAGGGACCTTCCGGGATCATCCACTCCCGGCCGGGACGACGCGACGACATCCGAAGCCTCCTCGACCTGGCGGAGGCCGCCGCCGACCACATCCGCATGGACCTCGACGGGCTCTCCCGGACCAGCGCGACGCGGATTGGACCCACGAGTACCGCCAAACCCTCGCCGAAGCACGGGCGGCCCGCTAGCCTACGAACGCGGCCCGCATCCTGTAGCCATGTGCGGGCCGCTCTCTATTGAGCCCAGTTCGAACAGGGCCACACGCTCCGTGGGAGTCACATGGGAAGCCCCAGGTAGGGCGGGGATTTTCGCGTGTCAGGGCATCCAGATCACGGCGTGAGAACGCTGCCGGGCTCGTCCGCCCACAGCCGGTGCTCGCCGCTGGGGGTGACCGTGAGACCGAGCCGCTCCCGGCCGGGACGACCCGCCCGCTGCCATGCCCGCCACGCGGCCCCGATCTCGGCCCACAGGTCCCGGGGGCCGTAGGTGCTCACCCCGTAGGAATCGGCGTCGGGCAGGTAGGTGGCGGCCCCCCACGATCCCCGCGCGTCATACACCCACACCGTGCACCGCCCCGAACGGATCGGGCGCCCCTCGGCGTCCTTGGGCCACGCGGTGATCTGGTACAGGTCCGGCACCAGCGCCCCCAGGACGACCCCCGCCCCGCCGCCCTCCTCCACGTGGACCATCCTCGGATCCAGGGCCGTCACCGCGTCGCGCATCTTCGCGTCGAAGTCGATGTGATCGGACCATTCCCCCTTATGGGAGCGCTGGTCGCGCAGCCACATGAACGCGGCCTCGATCCCGTCGAGCCGGCCGTGCACCGCCCCGTTCCCGTCGGCGGTGAGAGTGACCAGCCAGTGGCCACCGAAGTCGCTGCCCCAGGGGACGACGAGCCGCCCACCGGGCCGGAGCCGGGAGACCCACGCCCGGGGGATGCGTTTGGCCCCGACGGTCGCGATCACCCGGTCGAACGGCCCGCCGTCCACGGGCTCCGCGCCGTCGCCGACGACCAGGCGCGGCGCGTACCCGGCGGCCTTCAGGTTCGCCGCGGCCTGCCTGGCCACCGTCTCATCCACCTCGATCGAGGTGACGTTCTCATCACCGAGCCGGTGACACAACAGCGCGGTGTTGTACCCGGTGCCGGTACCGATCTCCAGCACCCGATGCCCCTCGGCGACGTCGAGGGCCTGGAGCATCGCCACCACCAGCGACGGTTGCGACGCCGAGGAGGTCGGATAACGCCCCCGCCCGTCCGGCCCGGCCGGGCGGCCATCGTCCACCTGCGTGACCAGCGCGTAGTCCGCATAGACCGCGTTGCGCCACTGCGGGGTGTCCCGGCCGTACGGGGTACGCCACCCGTCGTCATCGCGAACCCACACCACCTCGGGCAGGAACTCGTGTCGTCGCACCGCCCGCACGGCGGCCTCCCACGCCGGATCGGTGAGCGCCCCGTCCTCGACGAGGAGATCAGCGAGCCGATCCGGGCCGTACTCCGGATCGGTCACTTCTGTTCCTTGCCGTCACCGGAGGAGCCGGGCATGGTCTGAGAGCCGTGACCGCTCCCTTGCTGTCCGTCCTGTTCCCATTTCGGGCCTTTACCGCTGTCCTGTGAGTCCGGCTTCTCGTGACCGCCCATCCGCGCTCCCTACCTGCGAGGAAATGCCCATCGGTGAAGGTAGACCCACGGTCACGTACTGTCACCGGATCCGGCCGGACGAGGACACCTGGAATACCGACAGCCCCACGCCGGGCTCGACGTGGGGCCAGACGGCCCGGACGGCCCCGGAGGGATATCGCGAGCCGTCCCCTTCATCCGCTTCACCCGCACACCACCGATCCGTGGCCACTCCGGGTCCCGGCATCAGGCGGGGGAACGCAACCCTGGCCCGTCCGGGTGGGAGACGGCCGCGACGTAGAGACCCCGAACCTGCCAGGCCCGCGACTGCCCGATCCGTAGAACCTCGCGGATCCGGTCAGCGGTGGACCGGCCCGCGCGTGCGGCCCATCCCCGCGTGCGCGGGGCTTACAGCGCGGTGGACTTGCCGGTGCCCTGCTCGCCCGGTCCATCCCCGCGTGCGCGGGGCTTACCCCCTCCCGTCCCACAGCGCGGCGTCCTCCCCCGGTCCATCCCCGCGTGCGCGGGGCTTACCCGACGAGCATCGGCCCGGGCGACATCCGGGACGGTCCATCCCCGCGTGCGCGGGGCTTACCGGTCCTACACGGACGACGGGAGCCCCGCGGCCGGTCCATCCCCGCGTGCGCGGGGCTTACTCCTGGCGAACCGAATGCTCCGGGACCGCCGTCGGTCCATCCCCGCGTGCGCGGGGCTTACAGAAGATGACCTGCGGCTTTGCGGGCCGTTATCTCCGCTTTATAAACCTGGGAGCGCGCGACAGCGGTCAGAATCCGCTTCCGGCGACCGTCATTCTGCCGGAATTCCTTCTCGCCGCAAACCGTGAGACGGGGAACGCCCGGAGCCGCCGCGGTGGTCGCGTCCGTTCCCGGAGCCGGGTGTAAGGCTGCCGTGGCCGGGAGCGCCACGGTCACGCCGCAGGACCGCGCCTCACGGCCTCCCCGGGATCGCGCCGGCCGTCCCCAGGGCCGGCCCTCGCGGTACGGCGGGCCTCGCAGCCCCGCCCCGTCGCGGCGCGGGGCCGCGAGGCCTTTCCGGCAGGGCCGCGACGGCGCGGGACCGCGGAGCGGACCCCCAAGAGCGGCCCCGCAGAAGCCGATCTCAGGAGCGGGGCAGCAGCTCCGCCAGCCAGGCCTCCACCTCGTCGGAGCGGCGCGGCAGCGCCGCCGACAGGACGCGGTTGCCGTCGGCGGTGACGAGAACGTCGTCCTCGATGCGCACGCCGATGCCGCGCAGCTCCTCGGGGACGGTGAGGTCGTCGGGCTGGAAGTACAGGCCCGGCTCGACGGTGAGCACCATGCCCGGTTCGAGGTCGGCGTCGACGTAGCACTCGGTGCGGGCGACCGCGCAGTCGTGGACGTCCAGGCCGAGCATGTGGCCGGTGCCGTGCAGCGTGTAGCGGCGCTGGAGGCCGAGTTCGAGGACCCGCTCCAGCGGCCCCTCCAGCAGCCCCCACTCGATCAGGCCCTCGGCGAGCACCCGCTGGGCAGCCTCGTGGAAGGCCCGGAAGGGCCGGCCCGGCGCGACCGCGGCGATGCCGGCCTCCTGGGCGGCGTAGACGAGGTCGTAGACGCGGCGCTGGACGTCGTCGAAGCGGCCCGAGATGGGCAGCGTGCGGGTCACGTCGGCGGTGTAGAGGGTGGTGGTCTCGACCCCCGCGTCCAGCAGCAGCAGCTCGCCGGGGCGCACCGCGCCGTCGTTGCGCACCCAGTGCAGGGTGGTGGCGTTGGGGCCGGCCGCGGCGATCGTGCCGTAGCCGACGTCGTTGCCCTCGACGCGGGCGCGCAGGAAGAAGGTGCCCTCGATGTAACGCTCGGAGGTGGCCTCGGCCTGCGGCAGGGCGCGCACCACGTCGGTGAAGCCGCGCACGGTGGAGTCGACGGCGCGCTGGAGCTGGCCGATCTCCCACTCGTCCTTCACCAGGCGGGCGTCGTGGAGGTGGACGGCGAGCTCCTCGTCGCGCCGGGCCGCCTCGTCCCCGTCGCCTTCGCGCAGCCCGGCCAGGACCTCCTCCAGGGCGGCGTCGTGGCCGCGCACGATCCGGGTGGGGGCGGCGGGGGCCTCGCGCAGGACCTCGGGCAGCCGCCGGACGTCGCCGGTGGCGGTGCCGAGGAGCCGGGCCGCCTCGGTGAGGCTGTTGCGGCGCCCCACCCACAGTTCGCCGTGGCCGTCGAGCCAGAACTCGCCGTTGCCGCGGTCCGAGCGCGGCAGCAGGTAGACGGTGGCCTCGTGGCCGCCGCCGTCGCGCGGCTCCATGACCAGGCAGCCGTCCTCGGACTGGTCACCGGTCAGGTAGACGTAGTCGGAGGCGGCGCGGAACGGGTACTCGGTGTCGTTGGAGCGGACCTTGAGGTTGCCCGCGGGCACGACGATGCGCTCGCCCGGGAAGCGGGCGCTCAGCGCGGCGCGCCGCTTGGCGGTGTAGGGGGCCTGCTCCAGGGGCGGCAGGTCGGTGCGCTCGGTGTCGGCCCAGCCGGTGCGCATCCATTCGGCCAGCTCCTCGGAGACCCCCTGGTAGGGGCCGTTCTTGCGGGGCGTGAACACCGGCGCGTCACCGGCGGCGCCTTGTTGTCCGGTCTCGGTCTGTGGACGCTGGTGTTCGGTCACGGTCTGGCTCTCCTCGTCGGGTCTGCGCTGGGTGGGGGCCGCTCAGGGCGGTCCTCCTCCCATCGTATGAGCCCGTGTGCCGGGAGGCGATGGACGGCTTCGGGCGGGCGCCCCCCGCGGCCGTGTGAACGGGCCGTGAACGCCGGGTGCCGCGCCCTGGGCGGGGCGGGAGGCGTGTCACCGCACGTGACGGGGGTGCCACCGGTCCGCGGGGCGGCGCGCCGGCCAGGTGACCGTGCGCGACGGGACGGACACCGAAGTTAGAACCGGATTCACGTGTGCGTCCCCTGGCGCGATTACCGTGACCGGCGTCCCCCTCCCCCGCCTTCCGAGGAGATCCCGTGCCCACGGTTCCCCCCTCCCCTCGCGTCGCGTCCCGCGGCGCGCGCCTGCTGCTGGCCGGCGCGCTGGCCGGCCTCGTCCTGCCCTTCGCCGTCCCCGGTGACGCGCACGCGGCGACCACGCCCGAACGGGTGCTGCTGGTCCCCACCGAGTCGCCCGCCACGTCCCAGACCGTCACCTGGCGCACCACCACCGCGACCGCGCCGAAGGTGCAGTTCACCGCCGCGTCGGGCGGCGCGTCCGTCACGGTGGACGGCGCACGCACCGGCACGGCCGGGGGCGGCACCTACTACCGGGCCACGCTCACCGGCCTGTCCCCCGCCACCGACTACCGCTACCGGGTGGGCGACGGGACGACGTGGAGCGCGTGGTTCACCTTCCGCACCGCCGCCGACGGCCCCGCCCCCTTCTCGTTCCTGTACCTGGGCGACATCCAAAACGACATCACCGCCGGCGCCGCGCCGGTGGTGCGCGCGGCCTACGCCGACGCCTCCGACGCCGCGCTGACCGTGCACGCCGGCGACCTGGTCAACAACGCCGACAACGACGGGCAGTGGGCCGAGTGGTTCGCCGCGGTCGGGACGGACAACGGCGCCTCGATGAACCACATCGCCACCCCCGGCAACCACGAGTACAGCGGCTGGTCGCTGTCGGGGCACTGGCCGCTCCACTTCCCCGGGACCGGCAACGGCCCCGATGACGACGACCTGGACGGCACCGCCTACTACACCGACTACCAGGGCGTCCGCTTCATCTCGCTGAACAGCAACTACACCAACGCGCCGTGGCTGGACATCGTCGACTGGATGGAGGACCAGCAGGTGTGGTTGGAGGGGGTGCTGGCCGACAACCCCAACCCGTGGACGGTGGTGACCTTCCACCAGCCCGTCTTCGCCAACAGCGAGGGGCGCAGCGGCGCGGTCGTGCGCGACTACTGGCTGGACGTCCTGGAGGAGTACGACGTGGACCTGGTGTTGCAGGGCCACGACCACTCCTACGGGCGCGGCAACCTCGTCGCCAACCGCACCGACGACCCTGACGTGCACACCGGCCCCGTCTACGTCGTCTCCGTGACCGGGCCGAAGATGTACACGCCCACCGCGAGCGACTGGCAGCGTGGCGGCGCCGAGGTCCGCACCCAGCTCGGCGACACCCAGACCTACCAGATCGTCGAGGTGGACGGGGACGAGCTGACCTACCAGGCCAAGACCGCCGACGGCACGGTCGTGGACGCCTTCGTCATCGACAAGGGCGGCGACGGCAAGCGGGTCACCGACCTGTCGTGAGGCCGGCGCCTCCCCCGCCGGCTCCCGGCGGGGGAGGCCGCGCCGCTCACCGCGGCGCCACGGGTCCGTCGAGGGGTTTGGCGAAGGCGTAGTAGCGGCGCTCCCCGTCCTCGCCCCACCCCTCGTCGTCGAGCAGCTCGTAGCCGAGGCGGGTGTACAGCGCGACGGCCTCGGGCTGGGCCGGGCCGGTGGTGAGGTAGGCGCGCCGGTAGCCCAGGGCGGCGGCGCGCTCCTCCAGCCCCGCCATGACCCGGCGGCCCAGGCCGCGACGGCGCCACCCCTCGGCGGTCCAGATCCGCTTGAACTCCGCGGTGCCGGCGTCGAGGCGGCGCAGCGCGCCCCCGGCGACCGCCCGGCCCTCTTCCTCCAGTAGCAGCACCGCCCCGTGCGGGGCGGCGAAGTCCGCCAGGGGGTAGGAGGACATCTCCCGTTGGGCGGCCTCGGCCCCGTAGCGGCGGGTGTACTCGGCGCGCAGCCCCTCGATCATCGGCGCGGTCGCGGGGTCGTCCATCGCCACGACCCGCGCCGTCGGGCCGTGGACGTCGGGCACGGTCCCGTTCACCGGCATCTGCTCCTCCTCTCCCAGGGTGTCCCCTCGCCCCCGTCCGGGCGGCGGTCCGAGCGCGCGCCGGCGGGCCCGCCCTCGGGGGCGGCGGGGGAAACGGGGGACCGTGACACTCTAGAGTGATCGCCATGTCCTTGACCGAACGCATCCTCCTGGGTCCCGGACCCAGCAACCCCTATCCCGAGGCGACGGCCGGGCTCAGCGCCCCGCTGCTCGGCCATCTGGACCCCGAGTTCATCCGGATCCTGGAGCGCGCGTGTGACGGACTACGCACGGTCTGGGGCACCGCGAACCCGCTGACGCTCCCCCTGTCGGGGACCGGGTCGATCGGCATGGAGGCGGCGTTCGCCAACACCGTGCGGCCCGGCGACGTGGTGGTGGTCGCGGTCAACGGGCTGTTCGGCGCCCGCATGTGCGACGTGGCGACGCGCTACGGCGCCGAGGTCGTGCGGGTCGACCACACCTGGGGCGAACCCGTCGACGTCGAACGGGTCCTGGACGCCCATCCGGCCCCGGCGGTCGTGGCCGCCGTGCACGCCGAGACCTCCACCGGGGTCGAGAGCGACATCGCGGCGCTGGGCGCGGCGCTGCGCGCCCGCTCCCCCGAGACGCTGCTCGTCGCCGACTGCGTGACCTCGCTGGGCGGCATGGAGATGGCCTTGGACGCGTGGGGGGTGGACGTCGCCTACTCCGGTACCCAGAAGTGCCTGGGCGTGGCGCCGGGGCTGGCCCCCTTCACCTTCTCCGAGCGGGCCTGGCGGCGCCGGGTCGCCTCCCCGCCGGTGTGGTACCTGGACCTGGGGCTGCTCGGCGCCTACGTGCGCGGCGGCCCGGGCGGGCGCGCCTACCACCACACCGCGCCGGTGGCGATGGTGGCGTCCCTGGAGTCGGCGCTGGAGCGGATCACGCGGGAGGGTGTCGACGCCGTGGCCGAGCGCCACCGCGAGGCGGGGCGCCGCCTCCAGGAGGGGCTGGCGGAGATGGGGCTGGAGCCGTTCGCCGCCGAGGGGCACCGGCTGCCCCAGCTGACCACGGTGTGGGTGCCCGAGGACGTCGACTCGGTGAAGGTCCGCGAACGGCTACTCACCGAGTACGGCATCGAGATCGGCGCCGGTGTGGGCGAGTACGCCTCGACCGTGTGGCGCATCGGGCTGATGGGCCACAACGCGCGCCCCGATCGGGCCGAGCTGGTCCTGGCCGCGCTGCGCCGGGTCCTGGACCGTCCGGCGGGCTAGCGGCGTGGTCCCGGCCGCCGCGGGGCGGCCGGGATCATTCGGAGTTGGGGCCGTAGCGGGCGTCGTGGTCGGCCGGGTCGGTGGGGTCCGCGGAGTTGCCGATGATGACGGCGACCGGTGGCAGGACCGCCGCGACCGCGCACATCGCCACCGCCCACCCCGTACCGGCGAGGTAGTACACGGGCAGCGAACCCGCGAACAGGGTCAGGCAGATGCCCATCAGCCAGGCGTAGCGCCGATAACGGCGTCTCATCCCTCCACTCTAGTGCGCCGCTCCCCCGAGGTCACCGGGCCTGTGGCGGTGCGGCCGGAGGCGGGCGGCGTCCGCCGGTCGGGTCCCTCCCCTCCGGCGGGCGGTGGTCCCCCGCACGCGGCGCCTGCGCGTCCCTGCCCGGCGACACCCGGCCGCGCAGCGCGGACCCGCGCGGCGCGGCGGCGTAGGCTACGGCGTGGCGGAGGCCTTCCCAGCGAGAGGCGGAGCATGTCCCACGACCTCGTTCCCGGAGCCGAGAGGCTGACGCTGCGGCGTGGCCTCCTGACGTTCGACGCCCTGGCGGCGGGTCCCGAGGACGGACCCCTGGTGCTGTTCCTGCACGGCTTCCCCGAGTTCGCCACCTCGTGGCGGGCCCAGCTGCTGTCGGTGGCCGACGCCGGTTACCGCGCGGTGGCCGTGGACCAGCGCGGCTACTCCCCCGGCGCGCGCCCCGGCGACGTCCGCGACTACGTGGTGTCCGAACTGCTCGACGACCTGTTCGGTTTCGCCGACGAGCTGGGCGCCGAACGGTTCCACCTGGTCGGACACGACTGGGGCGGGGTGCTGTGCTGGCCGGCCGCCGCGCGCCGCCCCGAACGGCTGATCTCGCTGACGGTGCTGGCCACCCCGCACCCCCAGGCGCTGACCGAGGTCTCCGCGGCCTCGGAGGAGCAGCGTGGCCGGCTGGCCTACATCCGGCTGTTTCGGACCGAGGGCAAGGCCGAGGAGGTGCTGCTGGCCGACGACGCCGCGCGGCTGCGCGCCATATACGAGGGCCGGGTCCCCGCGGAGCTGGTCGAGGACAACGTGCGCCGGCTGTCGCGGCCGGGCGCGCTCACCGCCGCGCTGAGCTGGTACCGGGCCCTTGACAGCGGCGACGCCGAGGTTCCGGCGATCACCGTCCCGACGCTGTACGTCTGGGGTGAGCACGACCTGGCGTTCACCGCGCAGGCCGCCGAGGCGACCGCGGCCTGGGTGTCGGCGCCCTACTCCTACCTGCCCCTCACCGGGGCCAGCCACTGGCTGCCCGAGGAGGACCCCGCCCGCGTCACCGGCCCGTTGCTGGAACACCTGGCGACCCATTCCTGAAACCCCGGCGCCGTCTCCACCAGGCGCCCCCGAACACCGCCGTCACCAGGGGAGCGGGAAGCGGGCCCCGAGGAACAGTGAGGCGGCGGGCACCAGTAGGGCGAGCAGGACCGCCCCGACCACGGTCCACGTCGAGACCGTGCCCCGAGGCGGCGAGCGCAGCGACGACAGGCACACGGGCGCCAGCACGAGGAGCGCGGAGACCAGGCCGGGCATGACGCTCCAGACCAGCAGGCTCACGAGCACGTGGGAGACCGCGTTGAGGAGCAGGGCCAGCGCCGCGCAGGCCAGCGCCGCGCCGCTCCAGGCGGGGCGGCGGAGGACGGCGAAGGCCGCCAGCGCGGCGAAGGCCAGGGTGAGCAGCAGGAGGGCGCTGCCGAACGCGGGCGTGGAGACGGGGAATCCCCCGGGGAAGCGTCCCGGGACCGAGGCCCACGCCGGCAGATCGGCCAGGTACTCCTCCAGGTTGTGCAGGGCGAACGCCACGGTCAGCAACGGCCACAGGAGGAGGGGGCGCGCCGAGGGCCTCTCCGCGCCGTCGTCGGTGCGCAAGGTCACAGGTCCGCGGCGATCTCGGCGACGACCTCGGCCGCGGGGAGGGGGCGGGCGGCGCGGAACCCCGTCCCGGCCCACAGGTGCAGGGTCGTGGCGTCCCCCGCGCGGGCCGCGGCGGCGCGCACCGGGCCGGTCAGGTAGTGGACCTGGGGGTAGGCGGCCGGGGCCTGGGCGTCGTGTTCGGCGAGGAACCGGTTGACCAGCCCCCTGGCGCGGCGCCCGCTGAAGGCGCGGGTCACCGCCGTGGCGGTGAAGCGGGGGTCGGCGAGCGCGTCCTTGTGGGTGGCCGAGGCGCCGCTTTCGGGGGTGCGCAGCAGCGCGGTGCCGAGCTGGGCGGCGATGGCCCCCTCGGCCAGGACGGCGCGCACCTCCTCGGCGCCGGTGACGCCGCCCGCGGCGATCAGCGGGACGTCCACCGCCGCGCGGACGGCGGGCAGCAGGCGCTCCAGCGGTTCGGTGCGCTCCCGGGCGTCGTCGAAGGAGCCCTGGTGCCCGCCGGCCTGGGCGCCCTGGACGCACAGGGCGTCGGCTCCGGCCTCGACCGCGGCGCGGGCCTCCTCGGGGGTGGTGACGGTGACGACGACGGCGCTGCCCGCGGCGTGCAGGGCGGTGACCGCCGGACGCGGGGGCAGGCCGAAGGTGAAGGAGACGACGGGGACGGGATCGGCCGCGAGCAGGTCGACCTTCTCGGCGAAGGCGTCGTCGTGCCAGCGGGCCGGGCCCAGCTCGACGCCGAGGCGGCGCGCCTCGGGTTCGAGCCGGGCCCGGTACGCGGCGACCGTGTCCGGGTCGGCGGTGTCGGGGCCGGGGACGAAGAGGTTGACCCCGAAGGGCGCGTCGGTGAGCGAGCGGAGTTCGCGGATCTGGGCCGCGGTCTCCTCGGCGGTCCGGTAGCCCGCGGCCAGGAATCCCAGTCCGCCGGCCCGCGTCACCGCCGCGACGAGGGCGGGGGTGCTCGCGCCGCCGGCCATGGGCGCGGCCACCATCGGTACGTCCAGCCCGCCGAAAACCTCCACCGTCGTCCTCCTCCCTTGGGGGGCCGCGGGTAACGGCCCCGAGGTTCAGGGTCGCACACCCGGGGCGTGACGGGCCGGTGCGGGTGGCCGGGACGCCCACGCCACCTATTCCCTACTTTATTGGTTGACAAAGTTGGCTAACTGGATCACGCTGGTCCCGTGGCCACCGGCGCGGCCGCCCGCCCCGCGGCGCGGCCACACCGCCATGCGCCCGGGACCCTCCCCGGGCCGACCGGAAGGACCCCCTATGGCTGTGACGTTCCACTGGTTCCTGCCCACCAGCGGTGATGGCCGCGGCATCGTCGGCGGCGGGCACGGCGCCGAACAGAACACCGCGGACCGCACCCGCGAACCCACCCCCGCCTACCTGCTCCAGATCGCCCGCGCCGCCGAACAGCTCGGCTTCGAGGGGGTCCTCACCCCCACCGGGACGCAGTGCGAGGACGCCTGGCTGAGCACGGCGGCGCTGACCACCGCCACCGAACGGCTGAAGTTCCTCGTGGCCTTCCGCCCCGGACTGCTCTCCCCCACCCTCGCCGCGCAGATGGCCACCACCTTCCAGCGGATCAGCGGCGGCCGGCTCCTGCTCAACGTGGTCACCGGCGGGGAGTCGGCCGAACAACGGGCCCACGGCGACTTCCTCGACAAGGACGAGCGCTACGCGCGCACGGCGGAGTTCCTCCAGATCCTCACCCGGCTGTGGCGGGGCGAGACGGTCGACCTCGCCGGCCGCCACCTACGGGTCCAGGGCGCCCGCCTGCTCACCACGCCCACCCCGCCCCCGCCCCTGTACTTCGGCGGCTCCTCCCCCGCCGCGCTCGACGTCGCCGCCGGGCACGTCGACACCTACCTCACCTGGGGCGAACCCCCCGGCGCCGTCGCCGAGAAGATCGGCCGGGTCCGCGACCTGGCCGCGCGGCGGGGCCGCGCCCTGCGCTACGGCATCCGGCTGCACGTCATCACCCGCGACACCGCCGAGGAGGCGTGGGAGCAGGCCCACCGGCTCCTGGCGCGCCTGGACCCCGCCACCATCGCCCACGCCCAAAAGGGGCTGGCCGGCAGCGAGTCGGAGGGGCAGCGCCGGATGCGCGAACTCCACGGCGGGCGCACCGAGAACCTGGAGATCGCCCCCAACCTGTGGGCCGGGGTGGGCCTGGTGCGCGGCGGCGCCGGCACCGCGCTGGTGGGCAGCCACCGCGAGGTGGCCGACCGGATCGAGGAGTACCACCGGCTCGGCCTGGACGAGTTCATCCTGTCCGGTTACCCCCACCTGGAAGAGGCGTACTGGTTCGGCGAGGGCGTGCTCCCCCTCCTGGGCGAACGCGGCCTGTGGACCCACCCGGCCGGCGCGCCGGCCCGCCCCGCCGCGCGCCCGGCACCCCTGAGCCCGCCGCCCCTCCCCGCCACAGCGCGTGGTTGACCCCCACCGTCCCGTCTCCCCGGAGGTCCCCGTGAGCACGCCGGACACCGACGCGCCGCCCCGCACCCCCATCGCCGCGCCGCCCGCCGGCTCCCCCGCGCCCGCCCCCTCCCGCCGGCCCCGCCGGTCACGCTCCTGGCACCGCTGGGTCAGCCCCCTCGCCCTGCTCGCGCTGTGGCAGACGGGGGCGATGCTGGGCGTCATCCCCGAACGGCTGCTGCCCTCCCCCACCACCATCGCGGCCACCGCGACAGACCTGCTGGGCGACGGCACGCTGGGCGCCGCCATCGGCGTCTCCCTGCGCCGCGTCGTCGCCGGCTTCGCCATCGGCGCGGGCGCCGGCGTCGGACTGGCCCTGCTCGCCGGGTTGAGCCGCTGGGGCGAGAACCTGGTCGACCCCCCGTTGCAGATGCTGCGGACCCTGCCGATCTTCGGCCTCATCCCCCTGTTCATCCTGTGGTTCGGCATCGGCGAGACCCCCAAGGTCACGCTGATCGCCCTGGCCGTGGCCATCCCCCTCTACGTCAACACCCTGGCCGGCGTCCAGGGGGTGGACGCGAGGTTCGGCGAACTCGCCGCCGTGCTGCGGCTGCCGCGCGCCGGGGTGATCGGCCACGTGGTGGTCCCCGGCGCGCTGCCCGGCCTCCTGGTCGGCCTGCGCCTGGGCCTGGGGTCGGCGTGGCTGGCGCTGATCGTCGCCGAGCAGATCAACGCCGACGCCGGACTGGGCTTCATGATCAACAGCGCCCGCGAGTTCCTGCGCACCGACATCGTCGTGCTCGGACTCCTCGTCTACAGCCTGCTCGGCCTGCTCACCGACGCGTTCGTCCGCCTGCTCGAAAGGAGGGCGCTGGCATGGCGCCACGGACTGGCCCCGGCCTGACCCGACCCCCCGTCCCGCCCGTCGGGACGCCCCCGCCCGACGCCGCCCGGCTGCGGGCGGTGGGCCGCTCCTTCGCCGGGCGCGCCGTCCTCGACGGGGTCGACCTGGACATCGGCGCCGGGGAGTTCGTCGCCCTGCTCGGGCGCAGCGGCTCGGGCAAGTCCACCCTGCTGCGGGTGCTCGCCGGCCTGGACCAGGACTTCGACGGCGAGGTCACCGTGCCCGGGCCGACCATGGTCGCCTTCCAGGACCCGCGACTGCTGCCGTGGAAACGGGTGTGGGCCAACGTCGCGCTGGGGCTGGGTTCGGCCCGGCCGCGCGAGGACGCGCTCGCCGCGCTGGCCGAGGTGAGGCTGGCCGAACGGGCCGACGCCTGGCCGCTCACCCTGTCCGGCGGGGAGGCCCAGCGGGTCTCCCTGGCCCGCGCGCTGGTGCGCGAACCCGGACTGCTGCTCCTCGACGAACCGTTCGGCGCGCTGGACGCGCTGACCAGGATCACCATGCACGACCTGGTGCTGCGGCTGTGGCGGCGGCACCGTCCAGGGGTGCTGCTGGTCACCCACGACGTCGACGAGGCCCTGCTGCTCGCCGACCGCGTCCTCGTCCTCGCCGACGGGCGCATCGCCCACGACGTGGCCGTCGACCTGGACCGGCCACGGCCGCGCGAGGACGGCCGCCTCGCCGCGCTCCGCTCCCGACTCCTCACCGAACTCGGCGCCACCCGGACAGGACAACCATGACCCGCCCCCTCCTCGCCCTCGCCGTGACGACCGCCCTGCTGGTATCGGGCACCGCATGCTCCACCGGGGCGGCCACCACCACCGACCCCGACACGGTCACCCTGCTGGTCGGCGACCAGATCGCCGGAGCGCGCCCCCTGCTGGAGGCGGCCGGCGAACTGGACGACCTGCCCTATGCCATCGAGTGGTCGACCTTCACCTCCGGCCCGCCCCTCCTCGAAGCCGTGCACGCGGGGGCCGTGGACATCGGCCAGGTCGGCAACGCCCCGCCCGTCTTCGCCGCCGCGGCCGGATCCGACATCAGGATCGTGGCCGCCTTCGACAGCTCCCCCAAGGGCTCCTCGGTCCTGGTGCCCCCCGACAGCGCCATCACCGACCCCGCCGACCTTCGGGGGGCCACAGTCGCCGTGGCGCGGGGCAGCTCGGCCCACGCCCACCTGCTGGGCGTCCTCGACGGCGAGGGGATCGGCTTCGACGAACTGGAGGTCGAATACCTCCAGCCCGCCGACGCGCTCGCCGCCTTCTCCGAGGGGCGGGTGGACGCCTGGGCGGTGTGGGACCCCTACGTCGCCCAGGCCGAGTCCCTGGCCGGGGCGCGGATCCTGGTCGACGCCGAGGGCTACAGCAACACCTACTCCTTCCAGGTGGCCAACGCCGCCGTGCTGGAGGACCCGGCCAAGGAGGCCGCGCTGGAGGACTACGTCGAACGCATCCACCGGGCCGTGCTGTGGAGCCGGGAGCACCCCGAGCGCTACGCCGAGGTGTGGTCACAGCACAGCGGGCTGCCCGTGGAGATCACCCGGGTCGCGGCGCAACGGCGCGCCGCGACCCCCCGCCCCGTCGACGACGCCCTCGTCGACAGCGAGCAGGCGCTCGCCGACGCCTTCGCCGAGGCCGGGGAGATCCCCTCGGCCCCCGACATCGCCGACGTCGCCGACGACAGGTTCAACCACCTGGTCCCCTCCGGCTGACCGGAGGCGACCGCGGCCGGCTCCACGGTCACGCGCGGCCGGACGCCCCTCCCTCGGCGTCCGGCCCGCCGCCCCCGTCCTCGGCGACCACCTCGGCCAGCAGGCCCGGGTCGACGTTGCCGCCGCTGACCACCGCGACCGTCCGGCCGGCGGGGGCGCGTCCCGACAGGTGGGCGGCCAGGGCGAGCGCCCCGCTGGGCTCGGCCACCAGGCGGGCCTGGCGCGCCAGCACCCCCATGGCCGCGCGGATCTCCTCCTCCGAGACCGTGACGACGCCCTCCAGCCGCTCCCTGAGGTGGGCGAACGTCAACTCCGACGGCCCCACCCGAACCCCGTCGGCGATGGTGCGCGCGGTGCGCTGGGGCGACCAGGTGACCAGGCGCCCCAGGGCCAGCCCCTCGGCCACGTCGGCGGCCAGCTCCGGCTCCACCCCGACGACCCGCGCCCGCGGGCACCGGGCCCGGACCGCCGTGGCCACCCCGGCCGCCAGTCCGCCGCCGCCCACCGGCACCAGGACCACCTCCACCTCGGGCAGGTCGGCCACGATCTCCAGGCCGACCGTGCCCTGACCGGCGATCACGTCGGGATGGTCGAACGGCGGGACCAGGGTCAGCCCCTCCTCGTCGGCGAGCGCCCGGGCCACGGCGGCCCGCTCGGCCGCGGGGACCGGGACGATCCGCGCCCCCGCCGCGCGCATCGCCTCGACCTTCACCCGCGGCGCCCCGTGGGGCACGACCACCGTGCAGCGCGCGCCCATCTCCCGGGCCGCGTGGGCCAGCGCCCGGCCGTGGTTGCCCGAGGAGTGGGTGACCACCCCGGCCGCGCGGGCGCGCGGGCTCAGCCGGGACAGGGCGTTGACCGCGCCCCGGATCTTGAACGCGCCCACCGGCTGGAGGTTCTCCGGCTTCAGCCACAGCCCGGCGCGGTCCCAGGGGCAGGGCAGCAGCGGGGTGCGCACGATATGGCCGGCGACGCGCTCGGCCGCGGCGGTGACGTCATCGATCCCGATCAGCTCCACGCCCGCCAGTATCCCCCGCCGTCCCGGGCCGCCCAAGGGCCGGGACCGTCGCGGCGCGGGGAACCCCTAGGGTGGGAGGGCGATGCGTACCAACCTCGACCCCGATGATCTCGGCGACCGCCGCTTCTACCGGTTCCTCACCGCGGTGGTGGTGCCCCGGCCCATCGCCTGGGTCTCCACGACCTCGCCCGACGGCGTCGACAACCTCGCGCCGCACTCGTTCTTCAACGTCGCGTGCGCCCGGCCGCCGATCGTGCAGTTCTCCTCGGTGGGGCGCAAGGACACCCTGCGCAACGTCGAGGCGAGCGGGGAGTTCGTCGTCAACCTCGCCCCCGAACCGCTGCGGCGCGAGGTCAACGCGACGGCCACGGACTTTCCTCCCGAGATAGGGGAGTTCGACGCGGTCGGCCTGGAACGCGCCGCCAGCGCCGTGGTCGCGCCGCCCCGGGTCGCGGGCTCCCCCGTGGCGCTGGAGTGCCGGCTGCACTCGACGTTGCGGTTGGGCGACTCCACGGTGGTGTTCGGGCGGGTCGTGCACGCCTCGATCGACTCCGACATGTTCGTCGACGGGCACCCCGAGATCACCCGGCTACGCCCGCTGTCCCGGCTGGGCGGGGACGAGTGGGGCACCGTCGGCGAGGTCGACGAGCTCCACCGGATCCGCTACGCCGACTGGGACGGCGCCTTCGGCGCCGGCCGGACCTCCCGGTGAGGGCGGCGCGATGCGCGCGGACCGGCTGCTCTCCCTGATCCTGCTGTTGCAGAACCGCGGTCGCATGACCGCCGCCCAGCTCGCCGCCGAACTGGAGGTGTCGGAGCGGACGATCTACCGCGACGTCGAATCGCTGAACGCCGCGGGGATCCCCGTCTACGCCGACCGGGGCTCCGGCGGTGGTTACCGCCTCCTCGACGGCTACCGCACCCGGCTGACGGGGCTGACCGCGGCCGAGGCCGACTCGCTGTTCCTCACCGGCCTGCCCGAGGCAGCCGCCCAGCTGGGGCTGGGCGCCGAGATGGCCGCGGCGAGCCTGAAGCTGGCGGCGGCCCTCCCGGAGGGACTGCGCGAACGGGCCGAACGGGTGCGCAGCAGGTTCCACCTGGACGCGCCGGGCTGGTTCCGCGCCCCCGAGGCGGCCCCGCACCTGTCCTCGCTGGCCGACGCGGTGTGGCGGGGGCGCCGTGTCCGGCTGCGCTACCGCCGCTGGCGCGGCGAGCCCGCCGAGCACCTGCTCGACCCGCTCGGCCTGGTCCTCAAGGGCGGCGTGTGGTATCTGGTCGCCCGCCGGCATCCGATCCGCCCTGACGGCTCCCCCCTCACCTTCCGGGTCAGCCGCGTCGACGAGCTCACCGTCACCGAGGAGCCCGCGCCGTGGCCGGCCGGCTTCGACCTGTCCCGCTACTGGGCGACGTGGTGCCGGGAGTTCGAGGTCGGCCGGTACTCGCTGCGCGCCCGGGTCCGGCTCACCGAACGGGGCTGTGAGCTGGTGCGTCTGCTGTCCTCCGCCATCACCGCCGCCGCCGTCGAGGACTTCGGTCCGCCCGGCCCCGACGGACGCCGCGAGGGCGTTTTGCCGTTGGAGGGGGTGGAGGAGGCCGTGACCGAGCTCGCCGGCTACGGCCCCGACATCGAGGTGCTGGACCCGCCCGAGCTACGCGAGGCGCTGGCCGCGCACCTGCGCGCCGCGCTGGACCACTACACCCCGGCGCCGGAGGGGACCCGGCGCTGAACGTCTCGCACCGGCCCCCCTCCCGGGGGCGGTGAGGTCCCCCTCGACGGGCGGCTCCCCGGCCGTTCCGGCGCTCGTCCCCGCACCGTCCCGAGACGGCGGCCAGAGGATGATCGGCTCGGGGCAACGCCCCCGGCGGGGTCTACGGCGCGGTCGCGCACCGTCTCACCCGGCCTCCCCCGGCCCGGCCGAACCCCGGAGAAGGCGCTGCGCCCCCGCCGACCGATCCGGCGACCGGCGGCCCCGACGGCCCCCGGCCTCACCCCGACTGCCACGCGGAGCGGCGCAGCAGGCGCGCGCCGTTGAGCGCGACCAGGACGGTGGAGCCCTCGTGCCCTGCCACGGCCAGCGCCAACGGCAGGGTGGCGACCAGGTCCCAGGTGACGAGCACCGCGATGACGCTCGCCGCGATGACCAGGTTGGCGATCACGTACCGGCGGGCCCTGCGCGACAGCCGCACCAGGTTGGCCACCGCGCCCAGTTCGTCGCGCACGATGACGACGTCGGCGGTGTCCAGCGCCAGGTCCGACCCCCGGCGCCCCATCGCCACGCCCGTGGAGGCCGCGGCCAGGGCGGGGGCGTCGTTGACACCGTCACCGACGAGCAGGACCCGTTCCCCTCGCGATTGCAGGTCCTCGACGACGGCGACCTTGTCCTGGGGCATCAGGCGGGAGCGCACCGATGTGACGCCGGTGCGCTCGGCGACCGCCGCCGCGGCGGAGGCGTGGTCGCCGGTCAACAGCATCGCCGGGGCCGTGGTGAGGCCGGCCACGGCCTGGACCGCCGCGCGGGCGTCGGGGCGCAGGCGGTCCACGAGGGTGACCGTGCCGACCGGTTCCCCCTCGCGCCGGACCTCGACGACGGTACCGGTGGTGGCCGAGGCGGCGTCGGCGCGCTCGACGGTGACGGCGCGGCCCCCGACCCGGCCGGTGACCCCGCGGCCGGGCAGGGCCCGGAAGTCGACGGCCTCGGGCACGGCCAGGTCGCGTTCGGCGGCGGCGCGCGCGATCGCCCGGCCCAAGGGGTGCTCGCTGTAGCGTTCCACCGCCGCGGCCAGGGCGAGCACCTCGTCCTCGGTGTGCCCTGCCGCGGCCCCGACCTCGGTGACCTCGGGCGCGCCCTCGGTGAGGGTCCCGGTCTTGTCGAAGGCGACGACCGTGGTACGCCCGACGGTCTCCATGACCGTCGCCGACTTGACCAGGACGCCGTGGCGGCCGGCGTTGGCGATGGAGGCCAGCAGCGGCGGCATGGTCGACAGCACGACCGCGCACGGGGAGGCGACGATCATGAACACGATCGCGCGCGTCAGGGCCTGCTCGAAGGCGTGGCCGAGGAACAGCATCGGCACGGCCAGCACCAGCAGGGTGGCGACGACCACGCCGAAGGAGTAGGCCTGTTCGATCCTCTCGATGAACAGCTGCGTCCTGGCCTTGGTCCCCGACGCCTCCTCGACCAGGGCGACGATGCGCGCGATCACCGACGCGCCGGCCTCCCGGGTGATCCGCACGGTCAGGGTGCCGGTGCCGTTGACGGTGCCGGAGAGCACCTCGTCGCCCACCCCGCGCACCACGGGCACCGATTCGCCGGTGATGGCCTGCTGGTCGACCTCGCTGATGCCCTCGACGACGGTGCCGTCGCCGCCGATGCGCTCGCCGGGGCGGACGAGGATGCGCTGCCCGGGCGTCAGGTCGCGGCTGGCAACGGTGGCGGTGGTGCCGTCCTCACGCAGGAGGGTGGCCTGTTCGGGGGCCAGGTTCAGCAGGGAGTCCACCGAGTCGGCGGTGCGCTGGGTGACGACGGCCTCCAGTGCGCCGGAGGTCGCGAAGATGACGATGAGCAGGGCCCCGTCGAAGACCTGCCCGATCGAGGCCGCGGCGATCGCGGCGACGATCATCAGCAGGTCGACGTCCAAAGTCCTGTCCCGCAGCGCGCGCAGGCCGGCCAGGGCCGGTTCCCAGCCTCCCGTGGCGTAGCAGGCGAGGTAGGCGGCCCACCACAGCGGCGCCGGGGCCGCGGCCAGCTGCATCCCCCATCCCAGCAGGAACAGGAGCAGGGCGGCGGCAGCCCAGCGCACCTCCGGCAGCCGCACGCCGGTGGCGAGGATCGACGGAGGGCGGGCCAGGGCCCGGTCCCGCGGGGCGGGCGGCACCCGCGTCTGGGTCACGCCTTCTCCTCGGGGGTGTCATCGCCGGTGCTGGCGGGGCAGGAGGCCGGAGCGTCCTGGCCCGGTCGCATGGACACGCCGGCCCGGTGGTGGGCCGGGGTCTCCTCCAGGGCGTGTTCGGCCTGGAAGACCGCCTGGGCCACCAGTTCGCGGACGTGCTCGTCCCGGAGGCTGTAGAAGACGCGGGTGCCGTCCTGGCGGGTGGCCACCACCCGTCCCCAACGCAGTTTCGCCAGGTGCTGGGAGACGGTGGTCGGCGACTTGCCCACGGCCTCGGCCAGCTCGTTGACCGAGCGCTCCCCCTCGCGCAGGGCGAGGATGATCCTGATCCTGGTGGCGTCGGCCAGCAGGCGGAACACCTCGGCGGCCAGGTCCACGTAGGGGCTCTCCGGACCGAAGCTGCAAACCTTATTACCTTCACGCATACGAAGATAATAAGGCTCTATGGGAGTGCGCCGTCCCGCCGGCCCTGCCTGCCCCGGACCTCGTGCGCGCGGAGGCGGGACTGCGGGCCGGCCCCGCCGACGCAGCGCCGCCCCCGCCCCTCACCCACTGTCGGCGGGCCTCCGCCCTTCCCCGCCGCGCCCGTCTTCCCCGACCGGCGCCCTCCTCCGCCCGGCCGAGGCAACCACACACGCCCCCGCCGCCCCCGCCGAGCAGACCGCCCCCTAGGGGCGCGTGTGAACGAACCCGCCCACGGCGGGGAGGCGGCCCCGACGGGCAGTGCTCTCGGCGGGCATCGGCCGCCACCTGGCGGCCGGGTGGGACTCAAGACGCCGTGGGACGCACGCCCCCGGCCTCCCGCGCCCCGTCCTCAGGAACGGGGGAGCGCCCGGCCCCGCCTGTCACGCCGGGGCCTGCCTCGCGGTACCGTCGGGCCGCTTCCAGCAGACGACCAGGACGAACGACACCGTGACCAGCAGCGCCCACGCCCCGGCCTTGGCCGGGTGCACCATCGTCCAGGACTGGAGCTGGTCGGGGTAGCTCCAGGCGCCGAGCAGCGTCGCGACGTTCTCCGCCACCCACAGGAAGAACCCGATCAGCGCGAAGGAGACCGCCAACGGCATGCGATGGCGGCGCTCCGCGACGCGGAACCCCACCCACGACCCCCACGTCACGACGACCACCGCGACCGCCAGCACCACGCGCGCGTCCGGCAGCCAATGGTGGGTGAGGAAGTTGACGTAGATCGCGGCGGCCACCAGCGCGGTGGCCCACGGCCGGTACCCCTCCAGCCTCAGATCCAGCAGCTTCCAGGCGCGCACCACATAGCTGCCCACCGCGGCGTAGAGGAAGCCGCTGTACAGGGGTACCCCGGCGATCTTGGTGAGGGCCGGCTCGGGGTAGGACCACGAGCCCATGTGGACCTTGAACAGCTCGAACACCAACCCCACGACGTGGAAGCCGAGGATGGCCGCGATCTCGCGGCCGCTCTCCAGCCGCAGCCACCAGAACACCGCCGTCACCGCCACCGCGTACAGCAGCATCGCGTCGTAGCGGGCCAGGGGCAGCGGCAGCAGGGACGACAACGCCAGCCCCACGAACAGGCACACCGCGAACGCGCACGCCCACGCCTGCGCCCAGCCGAACCGCAGCAGCCAGGCCGCGACCCGCCACAACGGGCCTCTCCGCGCCTCCATCCAGCGCACCGGCCTCTCCAGCGCCGCCGGCATGCTCTCCATCCGGCCCTCCCCTCTCGGTGGGTCCACGCACCCTAACCGGGACCGCGGACGGAGGAACCGGGTTGACCCTCCAGCCACTGGAGACTCCAGACTCCAGACATGGAAGAACGCCACGGCCTGTCCACCATCGGCCAGCTGTCGCGCAGCACCGGCCTACCGGTCAAGACGATCCGGTACTACGCCGACACCGGCATCGTCCCACCCACCACACGCACCACCTCCGGCTACCGGCTCTACAACACCGAGGCCGCCGCCCGGCTGGAGCTGGTACGGACGCTGCGTGACCTCGGCATCGACCTGGCGACGATCCGCCGCGTCCTGGCCCACGAGGCCGACCTCGGCGGAGTAGCCGCGGCGCACGCCGACGCGCTGGACGCCCAGATCCGCCTGCTGCGGCTGCGCCGGGCGGTTCTGCGCACCGTGGCTCACCGCACCCCATCGGAAAAGGACATCACCCTCATGAACCGACTGGCCAGACTCTCCGCGGAGGAACGGCGCAGGATCATCGACGACTACCACGACGCCGTGTTCGGCGGGCTGGAACTGGACGAGGAGTTCGTGGCCCGCATGCGCTCGGTGCAGGTCGACCTTCCCGACGACCCCACCCCCGAGCAGATCGACGCCTGGGTGGAACTGGCCGAACTGGTCCGCGACCCCGACTACCTCGCGCGGGTCCGGGAAATGGCCCGGGCGCAGGAACGCGCCCTGGCCGCGGGTGAGCCGCTCGCCCCCGGGCGGGCCGAGCAGGAGGCGGCCGAGCTCGTCGTGGCGAGGTCACGGCCGGCGGTGGAGGCCGGGATCGACCCGGCGAGCCCGGCCGGCCAGCAGATCGTCGCCGAGGTGGCGCCGGCGATCGCCCGCCTGTACGACCAGGCCGACACCCCTCGGTGGCGCGCCGAACTCGCCGACCGTTTCGCCATGGGCGCCGACACCCGCGTCGAGCGGTACTGGATCCTCCTGGGCATCGTCAACGGCCACCCCCCGATGGAGCCGACCGTGCCCGCCTGGGAGTGGTTCATCGCGGCGCTGCGCGCGGGGGCGCGGGACTGACCACGGGAGCGCCACCACGCGCCGGGCGAAAGCCCGCCCGCACCGAGCGGCGGTGGTGCTCCCCAGGGCGTCCCCGGCCCCGCGTAGCGGCGGAGACGCCGGACGGCCCCGTTCCGAGGAACGGGGCCGTCCGAGTCGTACCGGCGGGCTCAGCCGAAGAAACCGAAGTACCACAACGCGCCGTTGGTGCCGGCGATGGCCGCCACCGCCAGCATGACGCCGGTGACGAACCCGGTCCGCAACGACCGGGCCAGGTACTCCAGCGACACCACGTTGTTGAGCAGGAAATAGCCCAGGTAGAGGGCCTGGAGGAAGCCGTCCCAGGTGAGGATGCCCGAGTAGTACCACGGCGCGCCCCAGTAGGCGTCCGACGCGGTGAACCACTGCCAGGCGTGCGAGACGCCCCAGCCCAGCGGGATCTGGATCAGCGGGATGATCAGCAGGGGGATGAGCCGGGCGAAGCTCCACAGGCCGGGCTGCTCGGCGGTCCGGGCGTTCATCTCGGCCCGGCGCGCGGCCTCGCGTTCGGCGCGGAGCCGTTCGCGGTGGGCCTGCTCGGCCTCGGCGCGACGGCGGCGCTCCTCCTGGCGGGCGAGCTCGCGCCGCCGTTCCTCCTCCTCGCGTTGGCGCTCGCGCTCCTCCTCCTGGCGGAGACGGTGCTGTTCGCGCCGGTAGGCCTCCTCGCGCTCGCGCCGCCTGCGTTCCTCGTCGGCGCGCGAGCCGCGGTACAGGTCGGCGTAGGCGGACTCGTCCCCCGCGGTGCCGGGGCTGCCGTGGCGGCCGGTCGGGGGCATCGCCGCGGTGGGCGGGGTGGGGGGAGCCAGGGGGCCGCTGTCGGCGTAGACCGAGGTCGAGGGGTATCCGGCGGTACGGCCGGACTCGACGCCCATGACCGAGGTGGCGTCCTGCCCGGCCGTGCGCCCGTTCCGGTCGTCGAGGAACGCGGTCGGCGGGGTGGTGCCGGGCCCGGTGGGCGCCGCGCCGCCGAGCACCGCGGTCGCCCCGTCGGCCGGGTCGGCGGCGGAGGCCCCGCTGAGGGCGGCGTTGACCTTGGCGACCTGTTCCTGGACGCCGCGCTGGAAGACCGGCGGAAGCCAGGAGGTGCCGGCCGGAACATCGCCGAGCGCGTCGAGCACGTCGCCGGGGCCGGGCCGGTACCGCTCGTCCTTGGCCAGGCAGGCGCCGACCAGACGCCGCAGCGACGGCGGCACCGCCGACAGGTCGGGGTCGTGCTGGAGGATGCGCATGACCATGGTCGGCATCGACCCCTCGCCGAACGGCCCGACGCCGCCGGCGGCGTAGACCAGGACGGCCCCGTAGGCGAACATGTCGCTCCTGGGGGTCAACGGCATGCCCTGGATCTGTTCGGGGGACATGAATCCGGGGGTGCCGATGACCGACTGGGTGGCGGCGGTCCCCTCGGTGGCGCGGGCGATGCCGAAGTCGATGACGCGCGGACCGTCCTCGGCGAGCAGGACGTTGCCGGGCTTGAGGTCGCGGTGGATCAGCCCCACCCGGTGGATCTCGCTGAGGGCCTCGGCCAGGCCGGCCGCGAGCACCCGCAGCGTGGCCTCGGGCAGCGGTCCCAGGGAGCGGACCGCCTCGTCCAAGGGCAGGGAGGGGACGTAGGAGGTGACCAGCCAGGGCACCTCCCCCTCGGGGTCGGCGTCGATGACCGGCGCCGTGAAGGCACCGCTGACCTGTCGGGCCGCCGAAACCTCGCGGGCGAACCGCTGCCGGAACGACGTGTCGGTGGCCAGGTGGGGGTGGATCCGCTTGACCGCGACCGCCCGTCCTCCCACGGACCGGCCGAAGAACACCTGACCCATACCTCCGGCGCCCAGCCGTCCGATCAGCCGGTACCGGCCGATCCGTTCGGGGTCGCCGCTCTCCAGTGGGCCCACGCCTCAACCTCCGCCTTCCGCCGTGTCGTGAACCCTTGAGATCGTAACGAAGACGCGGGGTCGGCTGACCGAAAACATCGGTGGATTCGGGGGTGTGGGCGGGGTTACGGTCCTTGGCGCGGGTTGTTCCTGGTCGCGTGTGGTGCCCTTCGAGGAGGCCGGAATGCCATATTTCTCATCCTTTACGTCGTAGATCCCGAAGTTCCGTCCGCGCCCCACCAGCGGAGGAGATCGGCTACCCTGCCCCCATGCCGCTACAGCTCCCCCCGGAGCAATGGTTCGCCTCCCTGCCCACGGCCTACCTCTCCGCCTCCGCCCTGATCACCGACGTCTCCGGCGACGTGCTGATCGTCGACCCGAACTACCGCGAGCACTGGACGCTGCCCGGCGGGGTCGTCGAGCACGGCGAACCGCCCCACCTGGCGTGCGAACGCGAGGTGGTCGAGGAGACCGGCCTGCGGGTGACCGCGGGAGCGCTGCTGGCCTGCCACTGGAGCCCGCCCCACGGCGACCGGCCCCGCCCCTTCCTGTCCCTGGTCTTCGACTGCGGCGCGCTGGCCCCCGGCACCGCCATCACGTTGCAGGAGGAGGAGCTGGACGGCTACGCCTTCGTCCCCCCGCGGCGGGCGGTCGACATGGTCCACCCGCTCATCGCCCCCCGGCTCGCGGCGGCCCTGCGCGGACGCGAGAGCGGCACCGCGGTCTACGCCGGCTGACCCGGCCCACGCGGATCGCCTGTCTCTCCGTGGCCGAGCGCCTCATCCGACCGCGCAGGCGTCGGAGCCGCTTCCTCCGCCACCTCGGCCTTCTTGGACGCATGAACCTGGCCCGCTTCGTCATCGGCGCCCCTGCCGGTGGACGGCGGCCGAGCCGCGGCCCGCGCCGTCTCGGCGCCGCCCCTGAGCCGGAACGGCCTCGGGAAGGCCGACGCGGGACACCGCGGCGACCGCGCGCACGCAAGGCCGCGACCGGCACGCGGCGGGGACCGGGAGGAGCCCCGCTCCCACCCCAGGCCCCGACGTGTTCCACCACCGGACTCCCCGGGGCGTCGCAGCGGAAACGGCCGCGGAATCCCAGACGACGCGCCCGCTGTGAAGACGTGGCGGCGGGGAGGCGCGGGCTAGGGTCGGAACCGGTCACACAGCGCGCCACGCGCCGGCCACGGCCCCGTCGTCATCCGTGGAAAGAAGAGGACGTGAAGCAGCCGGCAGGCTCCGACCTGCGCGTCCACCCCCTGGTCCTGGGCGGCAACGTCTTCGGCTGGACCAGCGACGTCGCCACCTCACACCGGATCCTGGACGCCTTCGTGGAGGGCGGCGGCACGCTCGTCGACACCGCCGACTCCTACTCCGTCTGGGCCCCCGGCCACAGCGGCGGCGAGTCCGAGGAGGTCATCGGCGCGTGGCTGGCGCGCAGGGGTTCGCGCGACGTCGCCATCGCCACCAAGGTCGGCCAGCACCCTCAGTTCCGGGGGCTCGGTGCCGACAACGTCGTCGCCGCGGCGGAGGCCTCCCTCACCCGTCTGGGCATGGAGGCCGTCGACCTCTACTACGCCCACATCGACGACGAGGACACCCCGCTGGAGGAGACCGTCGGGGCGTTCGACCGCCTGGTGCGCGAGGGCAAGGTCCGCCACATGGGCCTGTCCGACTTCCGGGCCGAGCGGGTGGACGCCTGGGTGGAGACCGCGGCGCGGCTCGGCGCCGCCCCGCCGGTGGCGTTGCAGCCCGAGTACAGCCTGGTGCGTCGTGACGTCTACGAACCCGACCTGCTGGCGGCGGCCGGCCGGCACGGCCTGAGGGTGATGCCCTACTTCGCCCTCGCCTCGGGGTTCCTGACCGGCAAGTACCGCACCGAGGAGGACCTGGCCACGGCGCCGCGCGGCCCCATGGCCAAGAGATACCTCACCTCCGCGGGGCTGCGGGTGGTGGACGTGCTCGCCGACGTCGCCGAGGCGCACTCCACCCAGATCGCCACGATCGCCCTGGCCTGGGTCCTGGCCCGTCCGCACGTCAGTGCCGTGCCGGCCGGCGCGAGCCGCCCCGGCCAGCTTCCCGCCCTCCTGGAGGCCGCGCGGGTGCGGCTCACCGAGGAGGAGATGGACGCCCTCACCCGCGCCTCCGAGGCGGTCTCAAGGCGCTGACCGGGGTCCGCGCACCGACCCGGCGCGGCCGGCCGTGCCGGGTGGCGTCGGGAGCCCGCCGCCCGCCCTGGGGCCGTCACCCCGCGGCTCAGCCGCGCAGCTTCAGGGCGAGGAACAGGTCGACGCGGTGCTCCAGGCTGCTCAGGTCGCGGCCGGTCAGCTCCTCGATCCGGCCGATGCGGTAGCGCAGCGTGTTGACGTGGACGTGCATCGCCGCGGCGCAGCGCTGCCAGGACCCGGAGTGGCGCAGGAACGTCTCCAGCGTCTCGACCAGGTCGGAGCGGTGGTCGCGGTCGTAGTCGAGCAGCGGTCCCAGCAGCCGGTCGCGGTAAGAGGACTGGACCTCCTGGGGAACCGAGGCCAGCAGCAGTTCGTGGGAGTCGATCTCGGCGCCGGCGATCACCCGCGAGGGACCGCCCCGGAGCTCGGCCAGGCGGCGGGCGTGGCGGGCCTCCACGGCCGCGCCGCGCAACCCCGCGACGTCGCGCGCCATCGAGGCGACCCCCACGACCAGCCGGTGCTCGCCCAGGCCGCGTTCCAGGACCCGGGCACCGTGGGCGATCTCCTCGCGCAGCAGTTCCGCGGCGCCCTCCGCCTCGGCGACCGGGACGATCGCGAGCACGTCGTCCTCGCCGGTGACGATCGCGCCGGGGTGGGCCGCGACGAGCTCGGTGACGACCCGGCGGGCCAGGTCGGGGACGCGGGGCCGGGGCAGCAGCATCGCGCTGAGCACGACGTGCCCCGCGGTCGGTCCGGCGCCGTCGCGGTCGGCGGTTCTCAGCAGCGCGGCCACCTCGTCGAAGCGCTGCTCGGTGAGCAGTCCCGCGATCCCCTCCGCGCGCCGGGCGTCGTCGGCCGCCCTCTCCTCGTCGCGGCTGCGGGCGAGGACCACGATGGACAGCAGCTCGGCCACGGCCTCCTGCCGCTCCTCCGGCCATCGGTTGTGGTCGCCGGTGACGGCCAGGAACCAGCCGGCGAGCGGGTGGGGGTCGCGGCCCCGCACCGCCATGAGGGTGAGGACGCGGGGAGCGCCCTCGCCCCGGGGCGGCAGGTCGACCCGCAGCGGGAAGGTCGTCGCGGTCAGGAAGCGTCCGGCCAGCGCCGTACGTTCGGCCGCCGTCAGGGTGGGGCCGGTCTGCACGACGGTGCGGCCGGTGGCGGAGAGGACCCACGCGGTGACGTCGGCCTCCCACGCGGCCTCGGTCAGGGCCTCGGACAGCCCGCCGCCGGTGGCGACCTCGGTCATCAGGCGGCGGTGGCGGTCGCGGCGCTCGGCGATGGTGACGAAGCGGCGGCGTTCCAGCAGCCGTATCGCCTCCTCGGTCACCGCGCCGAAACCGGTTTCGGGCGGCACCTCCAGCAGCGGCATGCCGTGGCGCTCGCAGGCGCGGACGAGGTCGTCGGGGACCTCCCCCAGCGCGGTCCCGGCCGCCAGGCAGGCGACGTCGGCCCGGACCAGCGAACGCACGAACGTCTCGGAGTCCTCGGGCCGGTTGTGCCACATCATGCCGGTGAGGACGAGCTCGCCGCCGCTGAGGTAGCGGGCGGGCTCCAGCAGGTCGGTGGTGTAGACCCAGCGGACGTCGCGCCGCGCCTGCTCGGCGCCGCTCAGGAAGCGCAGGCGCAGGCGGGGGATCGCAACGAGCTCGCTGATCTGCATGGTCGACCCTCACGTCTCCGTCAAAACACACATACCGGCAGAAATCCCGCCGTCTTCGGTGTGGCGGAAACGTTAGCCGAAACCTCAGTTGTAGAAAAGCACGAAAGGAGGAGGCGCCCCCGCAGCGCACTTCATGGCATCGCGTCCTGGTGAGCGTCCCCGGCAGAGTGTTCTACTTCACATGGAGGCCACCGCCGCGGTGAGGCGCCCCGGCGGATTCCCATGACCGGCGACGACGAGGACGACTATGGATTTTCTCAGCCCCTCCACCTGGGAGGAAGCGCTTGCCGCCAAGAGCGCGCATCCCGACGCGGTGCCGATCATGGGCGGGACCGACGTCATGGTCGAGCTCAACTTCGGCAGGCGCCGCCCGCCCGCCCTGCTGGACCTGACCCGCATCCCGCAGCTGCGCGACCACGGTCCCGACGACGGATACCTCCGCCTGGGCGCCGGGGTCCCCTACACCACGATCATCGAACGGCTGCGCGATCGCTCCCCGGCCCTGGCCCAGGCGGCGCGGGCGGTCGCCTCCCCCCAGATCCGCAACCGCGGCTCGGTCGGCGGCAACCTCGGCGGCGCCTCGCCCGCGGGCGACGCCCATCCGCCCCTGCTGGCCGTCGACGCGCTCGTCGAACTGGCGTCGGTGCGCGGCGTGCGCCGGGTCGCCGCGCGCGAGTTCTACCACGGCCCACGGCGTACCGCCCGCCGCGACGACGAGCTGATCTCGGCGGTCCTGCTGCCCGAGCCCGCCGGCCCGCAGTCCTTCTCCAAGATCGGCACCCGCAACGCGATGGTCATCGCGGTCGCCTCCTTCTCACTGGCGCTCGACGCCCAGGCCCGCACGGTCGGCACCGGCATCGGATCGGCCGGGCCCACGCCGTTGCGCGCGATCGAGGCCGAGAAGTTCCTCGCCTCGGAGTTCGACTGGGACGGCGCCGCCTCTCCCTCCCCCGCGACCGTCACGCGCTTCGGCGAACTGGTCGCCTCCGCCGCCCGCCCCATCGACGACGTGCGGGGAAGCGCCCACTACCGCAGACACGCCCTGTCGGTGATGGCCCGCCGCGCCGTGAGCTGGGCCGTGACCGACTACCGGAAGGAGATCGCGCGATGCGCGTGAGTTTCGAGGTCAACGGCCACGAGGTGACGGCCGACAACGTGTGGCCGGGCGAGAGCCTGCTGTACGTGCTGCGCGAGCGCCTGGGGCTTCCCGGCAGCAAGAACGCCTGCGAGCAGGGCGAGTGCGGATCCTGCACGGTCTACCTGGACGGGGTGACGGTCTGCTCGTGCCTGGTGGCCGCGGGACAGGCCCAGGGGCGCGCGGTGCGCACCGTCGAGGGTCTGGCCGAGTCCGGCGACCTCGCCGAGCGGCGGCTCAGCCCGGTCCAGGAGGCCTTCGTCGAGGCCGGGGCGGTGCAGTGCGGCTTCTGCACGCCCGGCCTGCTGGTGCAGACCGACGACCTGATCGAACGCACCGTCGGCCAGGGCGGGGGCGTCCCCGACGAGGCGGAGATCCGCGAACACCTCGCCGGGAACCTGTGCCGGTGCACCGGCTACGAGAAGATCATCGACGCGGTCCGCCTGGCGGCCGAGCGCACCGCGGCCCAGCGCGACGGGGGTGGCCCGGCGTGAGCGAGACCCTGGTCATCGACGGCGCGCACGTCGTCACGGTCGGCGGCGAGGAGTACCCCGGCGGGCACGTCACGCTCCGCGACGGCCGTATCACCTCGGTGGGGCCGGGGCCCGGCCCCCTGCCCCCCGGCGCCCGCCGGATCGACGCCGCGGGCTGCGTGGTGACGCCGGGCCTGATCAACACCCACCACCACCTCTACCAGTGGGCGACCCAGGGCCTGTTCGCCGAGGGCACCCTGTTCGAGTGGCTGACCGGCTCCTACGAGATCTGGCACCGCCTGGACGCCGACGTCGTCGCGGGCACCACCACCGCGGGCACGGCCTGGCTGGCGTTGTCGGGCTGCACCACCGTCTCCGACCACCACTACATCTTCCCGCGGGGACGCGGGGACATCGTGGCGGCCGAGGTGGAGGCGGCCCGTGCGGTCGGCGTCCGCCTGGACCTGGCCCGCGGTTCCATGGACCGGGGCCGATCCAGCGGCGGGCTGCCGCCCGACAGCGTCGTGGAGACCCTGGAGGAGGCCCTGCGGGCGACCCAGGCCGCGATCGAGACCCACCACGACCCCGCCGCCGACGCGCTGACCCGGGTCGCGGTCGCCCCCTGCTCCCCGTTCTCGGTGAGCCGGGAGCTCATGGTCGAGGCGGCCCAACTGGCCCGCGCCATGGGGGTGCGACTGCACACCCACCTCGCCGAGACGCTCGACGAGGAGGAGCGGTGCCTGGCGGAGTTCGGGTGCACCCCGGTGGAGTACGCCGAGAAGCTCGGCTGGCTGGGCCCCGACGTGTGGTTCGCCCACGCCGTGCACCTGTCCGACGCCGCCATCGCGCGGATCGCGGCGACCGGGACCGGCGTGGCGCACTGCCCCACCTCCAACGCCCGCCTGGGCGCGGGGATCTGCCGGGTGACCGAACTGCTCGCGGCGGGGGCCGCCGTCGGCCTGGGCGTGGACGGCCCGGCCTCCAGCGAGCTGACCCCGCTGTCGGGCGAGATGCACCAGGCGATCCTCATGGCCCGCGCGCGCAAGGGACCGCAGGCGCTCGACGCCCGGCGGGCCCTGGAGATGGCGACGCTGGGCGGCGCCCGCCTCCTGGGGCGCGACGCGGAACTGGGCTCGCTGGAGGTCGGCAAGCTCGCCGACATCGCGGTGTGGCGCATCGACGGCTTCGGCTACGACGTCATCGACGATCCCGTGGTCGCCCTGACGTTCGGTCCGCCCCCGCCGCTGGAACTCCTCCTCGTCGGCGGGCGCCCGCTCGTCGAACGCGGCGAGCTGCGCACCGTCTCCGCCGACTCGGCCGCGGCCTCCGGCCGCGCCGCCCACCGCAAACTGCTGCAGGAGGTGTCCCGCTGATGGCCAGCACGTCCACCCGCGCCCCCGTCGGCCTGTCCAGCGTCACCCGCGACGGGATCGGCGCCAGCCCGCGCCGCCCTGACGGAACCCTGAAGGTCACCGGCGAGTTCGCCTACTCCTCCGACATGTGGATGGAGGACATGCTGTGGGGGGCGACGCTGCGCAGCCCCCACCCGCACGCCGAGATCCTCGGCATCGACGTCTCCGGGGCGCTGCGGCTGCCCGGCGTGTACGCCGTGCTCACCCACGAGGACGTCCCCGGGGAGAAGCGCTACGGCCTGGAGTACCGGGACCAGCCGGTCCTGGCGTTCGGCAAGGTCCGCTACAAGGGCGAGCCGGTGGCGATCGTGGCCGCCGACCACCCCGAGACCGCCCGACGCGCGCTGGAGCGCATCAAGGTCGACTACCGGGTGCTGGAGCCGGTGTCGGACGCGCGCCGCGCCGCGTTGGACCCCGACTGTCCCCTGGTGCACGAGGAGGGGTCGCTGCCCCTGCACGAGGAGCACAACCAGCGGGGCAACCGGGTGCGCTACCAGCCGATCCGCACCGGGGCGTTCGCGGACGGGGCGTCGGTGGAGGAGGTGCGCGCCCTCGCCGACGTCGTCGTCACCGGCGAGTACGAGGTCGGCATGCAGGATCAGGCGTTCCTCGGCCCCGAGTCGGGCCTGGCCGTGCCGGCCGAGGACGGCGGCGTCGACCTCTACATCGCCACCCAGTGGCTGCACGTGGACCAGCGCCAGATCGCGCCGTGCCTGGGGCTGCCGGCCGACAAGGTCCGCCTGACGCTGGCGGGCGTCGGCGGGGCGTTCGGCGCCCGCGAGGACCTGTCCATGCAGATCCACGCCTGCATGCTGGCCCTGCACACCGGCAAGCCGGTCAAGTTCGTCTACAACCGCGAGGAGTCGTTCTTCGGCCACGTGCACCGCCACCCGGCGACGATGCGCTACGAGCACGGCGCCAAGCGGGACGGCACGCTCGTCTACGCGACGATGGAGATCGTCCTGGACGGCGGCGCCTACGCCTCGGCGACGCCGGCGGTGGTGGGCGTGGCCTCCTCGCTGGGGATCGGCCCCTACGAGGTCCCCCACGTGTCGGTGGACGCCTACGGCGTCTACACCACCAACCCGCCGTGCGGCGCGATGCGCGGCTTCGGGGCGGTCCAGGCGTGCTTCGGCTATGAGTCGCAGATGGACCGGCTGGCCGCGGAACTGGGGATGGACCCGGTGGACCTGCGGATCAAAAACGCGGTGTCGCAGGGCTCGCGCATCATCACCGGCCAGGAGATCGACATGCCGATGCCCATGGCCGAGATGCTGCGGCGGGCCAGGGAGATGCCGCTGCCCCCCGACCGCTCGTCGCTGCCCGCCCCCTCGGACCCGCGCACCCTGCCCGGCGGCGTGGCCAACACCAGCCACGGCGAGGGGATCGTGCGCGGCATCGGCTACGGCGTGGGCCTGAAGAACCTCTGCTTCTCCGAGGGGTTCGACGACTACTCCACGGCGCGGGTGCGCCTGGAGGTGGTCGGCGGGGAACCCGCGGTGACGGTGCACACCGCCGCCGCGGAGGTGGGCCAGGGGCTGGTCACGGTCAAGGGGCAGATCGCGCGGACCGAGCTGGGTGTGGAGCGGGTGACGATCCTGCCCTCCGACACCCGGGTGGGGTCGGCCGGCTCGTCCTCGGCCTCCCGTCAGTCCTACATGACCGGGGGCGCGGTCAAGACGGCGTGCGAGGCGGTGCGGGAGCGGGTCTTCGCGCTGGTGCGCGAACGGGGCCTGGTCGAGGACGGCCACCCCGATGCGCTGCTGTCGCTGAGCGGGGGCAAGGTGGTCTCGGCGGCCGAGGGGGTGCTGATCTCCCTGGCCGACCTGCTGGGCGGCGAGGCGATCGAGGAGACCCGCGAGTACCACCACCGGCCCACCCAGATGCTCGACCCCTCCCGCGGCCAGGGGTCCTCCCACACGCAGTTCGGCATGTGCGTGCACCGCGCGGTGGTCGACGTCGACGTCGAACTGGGCCTGGTCAAGGTCGTCGCGCTGGACGCGGTCCAAGACGTCGGCAAGGTCATGCACCCCCAGCAGCTGGCCGGACAGATCCAGGGCGCCTCGGCGCAGGGGCTGGGGCTGGCGTTGATGGAGGAGATCCAGGTGCACGACGGCGTGATCCGCAACCCGTCGTTCACCGACTACCTGATCCCCACCATCTTGGACACCCCGCCGATGCGCATCGACGTGCTGGAGCACCCCGACCCGCACGCCCCCTATGGTCTGCGCGGCGCCGGGGAGCCGCCCACGCTGTCGTCGACGCCGGCGATCGTCGCGGCGGTCCGCAACGCCACCGGGCGTCCGCTCACCCACGCGCCGGTGCGTCCGGAGGACATCGTGGGGATCGACCCGCCGCAGGGGTGACGGACTCGGGCCGCCCACGCGCGGCCCGGGAGGAGGCCGCCCGTCCCCACCGCCGGCGCCCTCGGTGTCGGGGCGGGTGGTCTCCCCTGTTCAGCGCACTCCACCCAGGTAGGTAATGTCGTTTTCATCCCCTGAACGGCATTTCTCGGCGCCGGGTCTCCCGTCACCGTCCACGGCCGAGGGCACGAAACGCACGACATTAACTACAGAACGTTACGACACGACAACCCAGGGTGGCGAACGCTCCTCGTCCGCCCCTCATCTCCCTCCAGGAGGGGAATGTGAAGACACCCGACACGGCGGGTCCGGCGAGCCCGGCCCATTCCGATCGATCCTGGCTCGACCGGTACTTCTCCATCAGCGGACGCGGTTCCACCCTCCCGCGCGAACTCCGTGGTGGGCTCACCACCTTCATGGCGATGGCCTACATCATCGTCTTGAACCCGATCATCCTGGGCGGCGCCCAGGACGTGAACGGCGACGTGCTGTCGCCCGCCCAGCTGACCACGATGACCTGCCTGTCGGCGGGCGTGGTCACCGTGGTCATGGGCCTGGTGGGCCGTGCCCCCATCGCCCTGGCCGCGGCGCTGGGGACCACACCCGTCGTCGCCTACCAGGCGGCCCCCCTCATGACCTGGCCCGAGGCGATGGGGCTGGTCGTCTGGCAGGGCGTGGTGGTGATCCTGCTCGTGGTCACCGGCCTGCGGTCGATGATCATGGACGCCATCCCGCGCAACCTCAACCTCGCCATCGGCGTGGGCATCGGCCTGTTCGTGACGCTGATCGCCCTCAAGGACGCCGGATTCCTCAGCGCCGGCGCCGAGGGCGGCACCCTGCTCCAGCTGGGCACGGTGGGCCACCTGGTGGGCTGGCCGGTGACCGTCTTCATCGTCTCCTTCCTCGTCGCCGCCGTCCTCGTCAGCCGCGAGGTGCCCGGGGCGATCCTCATCGGCATCCTCACCGGCACCGTCATGGCCGTCACCGTGCACCACGTCTTCGACATCG
Organism: Marinactinospora endophytica; assembly: GCF_054780875.1. Classification (NCBI taxonomy): domain Bacteria; kingdom Bacillati; phylum Actinomycetota; class Actinomycetes; order Streptosporangiales; family Nocardiopsidaceae; genus Marinactinospora; species Marinactinospora endophytica. Next base: position 104,153 of record NZ_BAAGVM010000014.1, read on the forward strand.
ATCCGGCCGCGTGGGGGCTCCAGGTACCGCAGATCCCCGAATCCGTCGTCGGCGCCCCCGACTTCGGGCTGCTCTTCCAGGTCGACCTGTTCGGCGCCTGGACCTCGGCGGGCGCGGTCAGCGCCGGGATCATCCTGTTCACCCTCGTGCTCGCGGGCTTCTTCGACGCCCTGGGCACCTGCCTGGCCATCGGCGAGAAGGCCGGGCTCACCGACGAGCGCGGCCGGATGCCGCACATCAACAAGATCCTCGCGATCGACGGGGTCGGCGCCATCGCGGGCGGGGCCACCAGCTCCTCCGCCACGCTCATCTTCGTCGAGTCCACCGCGGGCGTCACCGAGGGCGCCCGTACCGGCATCGCCAGCCTGGTCACCGGCGGGCTGTTCCTGCTCGCCCTCTTCCTCACCCCCCTGACCGGGATCGTGCCGCAGCAGGCCGCGGCGTGCGCGCTGGTCCTCGTCGGCGCCATGATGATGATGCAGATCGGCAAGATCGCCTGGAACGACGTGACCGTCGCCATCCCGGCCTTCCTGACGATCGTGTTGATGCCCTTCACCTACAACATCGCCAACGGCATCGGCGCCGGCATCATCACCTACACGCTGCTGACGTCGCTCACCGGCAGGCACCGCGAGGTGCACTGGCTGATGTGGGTGCTCAGCGCCGTGTTCGTCTTCCACTTCGCCATCGGCGCCGCGGGGCCGCTGCTGGGGTAGGGCCGCGCGGCCCCCACGGGGCCGACCGCGCCTGCCATGATGGCGCCGTGCCCTTCGACCACAACGCCCACTACCACGGCCTCCTGCTCCGCCACCTTCCCGACCCCTGCCGAAGGGCCCTGGACGTGGGGTGCGGCACGGGAGGCTTCGCGCGCCGGCTGGCCCGGCTGGGGGTCGACGTGGACGCCGTCGACCCCGCGGAACAGGCGATCGCCACGGCACGCTCGCTGACCCCCGCTACGGCCGGCGGCGGTCGCGTCCGCTTCCGGCGGGCCGACATCACCCAGACCCCCCTGCCGGCCGGCGCCTACGACTACATCTCGTGCCTGGCCAGCATCCACCACGTGCCCTTCGCCACCGTCGCGGACCTACGGCGCGCGCTGCGCCCCGGCGGGGTCCTGGTGATCCTGGGCTGCTACCGGGAGCACACCCTGGCCGACCGGCTGGTCAGCCTCGCCGCGGTCCCGGTGAACGCGCTGTACCGGCTGGGGACGGCCCTGCGCGAGGCCGCCGGCCGCGGCGGGCAGGTCAGCCCGCCCTCCGTCACCGCCCGGCCGGCCATGACGCTGGATCAGGTCGCGGAGGCGGCCCGCGTCCTGCTGCCGGGCAGCACCCTGCGGCGCCTCCTGTTGTGGCGCTACCTCCTGGTGTATCGCGAACCCGACGAACGGGGGCCCGCGCCCGCTCCTTGACGGGCGGCGCCGCGCGCAACCGGCACGTCACCCGGCGTAGGGATCCTCCAGGGCGGGGACGCAGGGTGAGAGGAGCGGCTCGGTGTGCGCGGAGACCCTCCCGCGCGCCAGCCGGAAGACCCGCACCTCGTCACCGTGCCGGGGATCCTCGTCGTCGCGGACGTGCAAGAGCCCGTAGGAGCCCGGCGCGACCACGCCGGCATGGGCGAACAGGTCGAGAACCCCGCTCGCCGCCGCGGCGCGGTTGCTGTTGCCGCCCAGGTGGAGGAAGAGCTCCCCGTTCATCCACCTCAGGTCGAGCAGGTAGGGGTCGGCCGCCCGCGCAACGCGGCGGCGCAGCTCCTCGGCGATGCCGGCCAGACGCGCCTCGTCGTCATCGCCGGTCGCGCTCTCCCGCACGGTGATCCAGCCGTGGTACTCGAACACGGCCGGATCCCAGCGGGCCGGCCCGACCGGGGTCCGGGGAGCGTGATGGTCCCGCCGCGCGGCCGGGAAGGGACCGCGCGGACGGGTGCGGGTCAGCCGCGCAGCAGCGCCCGCTGGGCGAGGTCGCGGCACACGACCCCGAAGTCCAACCCCGCCGCCTCGACCGCGAGGGGCAGCGTCGAGGTCCTCGTCATGCCCGGGGCCACGTTGACCTCCAGGAAGCGCACCCGGCCGTCCCGGTCGACGATCAGGTCCGTACGCGACAGATCGCGCAGCCCCAGGGCCAGGTGGGCGGTGATGGCGGCGTCGGCCGCCGCCGAGGCGACCTCGTCGTCGAGCCGGGCCGGGCAGAAGAACTCGGTGCGGCCGGCGGTGTAGCGCGCCGAGTAGTCGTAGACCCCGCCGTCGGGGACGATCTCGACCGCGGGCAGCGCAAAGGGTCCCTCGCCCAGGTCGAGCACCCCCACCGAGATCTCCGTCCCCTCGACCCGCTCCTCGATGAGCGCGGTGTCGCTGTAGGCGAAACAGCCCACCAGCGCCGCCGACAGGTCCTCGGCGGTCTCGACGGGAGCGGCGCCGAACGCCGACCCGCCCTGGTCGGGCTTGACGAACAGCGGCAGCCCGAGCGTGTCCAGGATGCGCGCCATGACGGCCGGGGCGCCGAGGTCGTGGAAGGCCGACTTGGGCAGGGCGACGCCGCGCGGCACGTCCAGCCCCCGTCCGGCGACGATCGTCTTGGCGATCGGCTTGGCGAACGCGATCCGGCAGGCCTGCGGGGGCGCGCCGACGTAGGGCAGGCCGGCCAGGTCCAGGATCTCGCGGATGGAACCGTCCTCGCCGGCCGCGCCGTGCAGCACGGGGAACACCACCTGCGGCGGGTCCGCCGCGATCGCGTCGAGCAGCCCCGCGCCGGCGTCGGCCAGCTGCACCTCCACGCCGAGGCGGCGCAGCGCCTCGGCGACACGTCGTCCCGAAAGCACCGACACCTCGTGCTCCGGCGACATCCCACCCGCCAGTACGAGCACCCGGTCCAGATCGGCCACCGTCCCGCCCTCTCTGTGTTCAGCTCCGTTCGTCACGGCGTCCACCCTCCTCAGGGAAGGTCCGGGGCCGGCGCGTCAGTGCCGTGTCCCGGCCGCGCCGATGCGCTGCCGAAGGTATCACGCAGCGTGATCTCGCCCTTGATGACGCCGACCAGGCGGCGCACCCCCTCGCGGATCTGATCGGGGTCGGGGTAGCAGAACGACAGGCGCATGTTGCGGTGGCCGTCGTCACCCGCGAAGAACCCGGTCCCGGGGACGTAGGCGACGCGCTCGCCCACGGCGCGCGGCAGCATCGACTTGGAGTCGATGCCCTCGGGCAGGGTCACCCAGACGAAGAACCCGCCCTGGGGCCGGGTCCAGGTGACGCCCTCGGGCATGAGCGCCTCCAGCGCGCCCAGCATCGCGTCGCGGCGCCGCCGGTACATCTCGTTGAAGTCCTTGATCTGCTCCTGCCAGGGGTACTCGGCGAGGTAGCGGCCGACGACGAGCTGGTTGAAGCTGGAGTGGCTGAGCATCGCCGACTCGGCGGCGAGGACGAGCTTGTCGCGGACCGCGGCGGGGGCCAGCGCCCAGCCGATGCGAAACCCCGGCGACAGCGTCTTGGAGAAGGAGCCGAGGTAGATGACGTTGTCGGGGGAGTCGGCCCGCAGCGCGCGGACCGGCTCGCCCTCATAACGCAACAGCCCGTAGGGGTTGTCCTCCAGGACCAGCAGCCCGAAACGGCGGCAGATCTCCATGACGCGGACACGGCGCTGCGGGGACAGCGTGACGCCGGCGGGGTTGTGGAAGGTGGGGACGGTGTAGAAGAACTTGACCCGCTGCCCGGCCGACCTCAACCGGCCCAGCCGCTCCTCCAGCGCCTCGGGGATGACCCCCTCGTCGTCCATCGCGACGTGCTCGACCCGGGCCTGGTAGGCGGCGAAGGTGTTGATGGCGGTGACGTAGGTGGGCGCCTCGGCCAGCACGACGTCACCGGGGTCGACGAACACCCGGGTCACCAGGTCCAGCGCCTGCTGGGAGCCGACGGTGACGATGACGTCGTCGGCGACGGCGTCGATGCCCTCAAGCTCCATGACCTCGCAGATGCGTTCGCGCAGCAGTGGATCGCCCTGGGCCGAGCCGTACTGCAAGGCGGTGGGCCCCTGCTCGGTGACGACCCTGCGCACGATCTCGCCGATGTCGTCAGTCGGCAGCGCCGAGACGTTGGGCATGCCGCCCGCGAGGGAGACCACCTCGGGGCGGGAGGCGACGGCGAACAGTGCCCGGACCTCCGAGGCCACCATCCCCTGGGCGCGCGCGGCGTAGGCGTCGACGTAGGGGTCGATGCGCGAACCCTGCGACGAGGGCCCGCGGTGGGTTTCCCGGGGATCAGAGGACACGATCCACCTCCGCGTTTCGGGTGCGTTGTGGGACCGTGCGGTGGGCCGCGAGCGGGCGGTCCGGGACCGCTGCGGCCCGGCGATTGCCTGCAAGTGTACGCAGGTGTGACCGATGGACATGTTCCGACCGGCCTTTTCACCCCCGCCGGTCCCGGTCGGGCTTCCCCGTCCGCCCCGGGAGCACCGGCGGACGGACCGCGCCCCCGTCCCGGTGCGACCTTCCCGGCCGGGTGCGACGGCGCGTCGCGGACGTCACACTCAGACCGCCGGTCACTTCTCCGCGTGATCGCGCATACACCCGCGGTCACGCGGTAGTGGGTGGGCCGGTCGCAGGGGCCGTCCCGCGACCGCTCATTTCGTCTGGTGGAGGTGAACATGGTGTCGTCGCAGCGCAACACCCTGGTCCGCAGTCTGCACGATCTGGGGTTGGCCGCCTGGTTCGGCGGTTCGCTCATGGGGGTGATCGGTCTCAACGGGGCCGCGAAGGAGGCCGACGACACCGGTCGCGGCATCCGGATCTCGACCATCGGGTGGAACAAGTGGCTGCCGGTCAGCGTCGCCGCGATCGCGGTCCACGTGGTGGGCGGGGCCGGGCTCTTCAAGGCCAACGCCGAACGGGTGCGCCACCAGGAGGGCGTGGGCGCCTCGACCGGCGCCAAGACGGTGCTGACCGGCGCGGCGCTGGCCGCCACCGCCTACGCCTGCCTCCTGGGGAAGAAGGTCGGGGCGACCCAGACCGACGAGCCGAAGGTGAAGGAGCTGGCGGAGAAGACGCCGGGAAGCACCGAGGACGCCCAGCGTCAGCTGCGCCTGGCCCAGTGGGCGGTGCCCGCCCTGACCGGAGCGCTGCTGGTTCTCAACGCCCTGCACGGTGAACAGCAGCGGCCCTCCCAGCAGAAGCTGGGGTTCGTGCAGAAGGCCGGTTCCCGCCTCGGGATGACCGACTGACAGCGCTCACCGCGGGCGCGCCCGGCCACGACGGCCGGGGCGCCCGCGACCGCGTCTCAGGCCGGCGTGTCGTCTTGGGAGCGGCGGCGCACCAGGGGGACGAGGGCCATCGCGGTCAGCCCCAGGAGCGCGCCGGCCGCGAAGACCAGCGCGAACCCCCACGCCGCGGGCGAGGTGGCGCCCTGCGGTGTCGCCAGGGCCAGCACCATGGCCGAGACCTGCGTGGCGACGGCCATGGAGACGTGGCGCACGATGGTGTTGACGCCGTTGGCCGCGCCGAGGTCGGCGGCGGGGACCGCGTCGGAGATCAGCACCGGCAGCACCGCGAAGGCCACCCCGCCGCCGAGGCCCAGCAGCGCGCCGCCGCTGACGACCACCATCGGGTGGGCGCCCCCCACCGCCAGCACGAGCAGCCCCGCCCCCGACGCCAGCGCGCCGACGAGCAGCAGGGGACGCACCCCGAAGCGGGCGACCGCGCGGCCGGTCAGCGGCCCGGCGACCATGCTGGTCAACGCGGCCGGCAGCAGGTACAGCCCCGCGGCGCTGGCCCCCACCCCCAGGCCCACACCACTGTCGGCGGGAAGCTGCACGATCTGCGGGACGAGCAGGAAGGCGCTGGACTGACCGACGGTGACCAGGACCGCCACCACGTTGGCGACCCAGACGTTGCGACGGCCCATCAGGGCCAGGTCGATGAGCGGCTCGCGGACGCGACGCTCCACGACCACGAGGGCCGCCAGCGCCATGACGCCGCACCCCAGCAGCGCCAGCGTGGGAGGCGACGTCCACCCCCACGCCTCGGCCCTGCTGATGGCGGTGAGCGGGGCGCCCAGCGCGACCGCGAGCAGCAGCGCCCCGGTCCAGTCGACCCGGCCGCCGCCCCGGGCCCCGGGCTCGGGCACGAACAGGGCGATCGCGGCGATCGCCACCAGCGTCATCGCCGCGGTGCCCCAGAACAGGCCCTGGTGGCCCAGGCGTTCGGCGACCAGCCCGCCGAGCGGCAGGCCCAGCGCGCCGCCCAGGCCGAACATCGAGCTGATCAGCCCCATGCCGAAGGCGGCGCGTGGGCGCGGCAGGCTCTGGCCGAGGATGGCGAAGGAGAGCGGGAAGACACCCCCCGCGGCGCCCATGATCACCCGTCCGGCCACGACCGCGCCGAGCGAGGAGCCGACGGCCGCCACGACCGCGCCGACGGCGAAGAGGCCCAGCACCCCGAGCAGCACCCGTTTCTTGCCGAAGATGTCGCCGAGCTTGCCGGCGACCACGGTCAGGGCCGCGGAGGAGACGAAGAACCCGGTGACCACCCAGGCCGCCGCTCCGGGGCCCGCCCCCGTGGCCGCCTGGATCTGCGGGATGACGGGGACGATCGTGGTCTGGGCGACGGCGTAGGTGAGGCCGGCGAAGACCAATGGGGCGATGACGCGGGTAGGGGAAGACCGGGGTGGCTCCGGGGACAGGGGAGGCGGGGAGACCTTGCTCGGAGAGGGCGGCACGCGCACGTCGCTTTCGTCACACAGCGGAAGTAAACGTCGCTTACATCCTCTCAAGGGATGAACTCCCCCGTCGATCCCCGCGAGTCCCGGCGGCAGCACACCATGTGAATATAGTTAGCGCCTGCAAATACAAGCGTATGCAAACAAATAACCGGGGAAGCCTTCCGGCGCCCAAGAGGAGACAGAGGAGAGGCATGAACACCACGGGGCAGCGCACCGTCCTGGTCACCGGTTCGACATCGGGGATCGGCGAGGCCATCGCCGTCGCCTTCGCCCGTGACGGCGCCACCGTCGTGGTCAACGGCCGCGACGAGGAACGCACCGCGGCGGCGGCCGAACGCGTCCACGCGGCCGCGGGCGGCACCCGGCCCATCCCCGTCGCCGCCGACGTGGCCACGGCCGAGGGCGCGCAGCGCATCTTCGCGGCCGTCCCCGACGTCGACGTCCTGGTCAACAACACCGGGATCTTCGAGGCGACACCGGTGTTCGAGATCGACGACGACGAGTGGCGGCGTTACTTCGAGGTCAACGTGCTCAGCGGCATCCGCCTGGCCCGCCACTACACCCCCCGCATGGTCGAACGCGGCTGGGGACGGGTCATCTTCATCAGCAGCGAGTCGTCGGTGTTCATCCCCACCGAGATGGTGCACTACGGGATGACCAAGACGGCGCAGATCTCGGTGGCGCGCGGCATGGCCCAGGAGGTCGCCGGCACCGGCGTCACCGTCAACACCGTCCTGCCCGGTTCCACCCTCACCCCCGGCGTCCGTGACTTCATCGCCGACCGCATCGGCCCCGACGTCCCCTTCGACGAGGCCGAACGCCGCTTCGTCGCCGAGGAACGGCCCACCTCGCTCCTGGGCCGTCTCATCCGCCCCGAGGAGGTCGCCGCCATGGTCCACTACGTCGGCTCCGACGCCGCCTCGGCCACCACCGGCGCCGCCCTGAAGGTCGACGGCGGCATCGCCCCCACCATCATCCCCTGACCCGGCACCGCCAGCTGGGGAACCGGCGGTCAAGACCCGGAGCACTCGCGGCGCCCCCGGGGTCCGCCCCGTCGTTCCACGGGGCGGACCCCGGAGCCGGCCGGCCTGCCCCGGACGTCCCCTCCGCCGCGAGGCGGGGACGGCATGGCGCGACCGTCCTGTTTGGGGCACGCGCGCCGTGCCCCGGGCGGAGACAGGCGGCACGCGCCGGTCCTCCCACAGCCGCGTGGCCGGCGTCGGTCACCGGCCGCACCGAAGACGAGGCCCCCGCACCCGTGGAGGTCCCCGGCGGCGAGCGCCCGGCCCCCGGGATCGAACCGCCGCGCCGGCGCCCACTGGCCGTCCCCGCCTCGACGATCGGTCCTCGCACGTCCCATGGCACACGGCACCGAGCAGGACGGAAAAGATCGGCGACACCACAGGCCACGCGCCGCACGCACCATCCCCCACAGAGGACGGCCGGGAAACCCTGAAGACCGCGGTCCACCAGAGACCGGCAACCGCCGACGTGGAGCGCGGCACTTCCACACCCGCCCGACACACCCGACGGCCGGCTGTTCGACGCGGCGCGCTCCTACTGCGCGACGGGCTGACACCGACGGGCCGCAGGGCCGCTTCCGGCGGCCCCACAATCCGGCCGGCGGTCATAGCGGTCCGGTACCGGGCTTGGGAGGACGTCCGGTCAGCGGTGGACCATGGTCCCACTCGGCCCGGCGGGCAGCGCCGTGGAGTTCACGGCCCTCGCCGACGGCTCCCCGGTCCGCACGGTCGAGGGGCACGGACCGAAACGCCGTCCCCGCGCCCCGCCGACTCCCCCTCGGGGAACGGCCGGGCCGAGCCGCGACCGCGCCGACGGGTGGGGGCTGCTTTCTCCGCCGCCACCCGTGTGACCGGCGGGAGACGCGGGGTAGGGGTGAGGCGCACCGCCGCCGGACCGGGCCGATCGCGCAGCGCCCGCAGGGGGCAGGCCGTCACGCTTCCGGTACCGGAAGGGGGATCGCAGCGTGATCGACTCCGCGCGAGTGAGAAAGGCCCTCGTCGACCTGATGCTGGCCAGCCACACCACGACGTTGGAGGAGCTGCCCGCGATGGTGGCCGAGTCCGCTGACGCCGTGGGCCTGCACCACACCGTCTTCTTCGTGGTGGACCTCCAGGAGAGGGTGCTGCGCCAGGTGACCGGACGGGGGTCCGACGCCGGCGAGGGAGGACTGGAATTCACGGTCGACGGCACACTGCCGGGTCTGGCCTACCAACGGGTGGACCTCATCCCCGAATCGGACAGGACCGGCGAGCACGGCCTACAGCGGTGGTGGGCGCCGATCACCGACGGGGTGGAGCGGTTGGGCGCGCTGCGGGCGGACGTCGCCGGCGACGACGCGGCGACCCACGAGGCGCTGCGGGGCTTCGCCTCGATGTTGGCGCTGCTGCTGCTGAGCAAGCGGTCCTTCAGCGACTCCTACGCCCGTCTGGTGCGTACCGCGCCGATGAACGTGGCCGCCGAGATGCAGCAGACCCTCACCCCGCCGCCGGCCTTCGCCGGCCACGACGTCATCGTCGGCGCCGTCACCGAGCCGGCCTACGCGGCCGGCGGCGACGCCTTCGACTACGCCGTGACCGGCACCACCCTCTTCCTGAGCGTCTTCGACGCCATGGGCCACGACACGACGGCCGGGCAAACCGCCAACCTGGCGGTCGCCGCCTGCCGCAACGCCCGCCATCAGGGTCTGTCCCTCACACAGGCCAGCCAGATGGTGGAACGGGAACTCGTCGAGCAGTTCGGCTCCAGCCGCTACGCCACCGGGATCCTGGCCGACCTGAACCTGGAGACCGGCCGGCTCGGCTGGGTCAACCGCGGCCACCATCCACCCCTGCTCATCCGCGCGAACCGGTGGTCCCGACAGCTGTCCTGTCCCCCGGCCGGGCCCATGGGAACCGACCTGGGGCTGCCGATCACCGTCTGCCACGAGCAACTCCAGCCCGGCGACCGCCTGGTGCTCTACACCGACGGCATCACCGAGGCCCGCGATGCGAAGGGCGTCGAGTTCGGTCTGGCGCGCTTCACCGATTTCGTCATGCGCCACCACTCCGGCCGATTCACCCTGCACGAGTCCCTGCGCCGCCTGGTCCACGCCGTGCTCGACCACCACGCCGGCAGGCTCAACGACGACGCCACCGTCCTGCTGGCCGAATGGCGCGGCGGCCACCTGGAGGAACTGACCCCCTGACACCCCCGTCGGGAGGGACGAAGGGGCCGGCCGCTCCAGGAGGGAAACGCCGCGCCCGCACCGCCCCCGTGGCGGCCTCTCCCTCCCCCGCGCGGGGCTCCCACCCCGGACGGCCGGTGGCACCGGATCGCCCTGGGACGGCGGCGGCCCGTCGCACGCGCCCGCGCCGATCCTCCCCGCCCTGTTTCCCCGGGGCCCGCCTGGGCACCTGGCCTCAGGTGGTACGAGGAAGCCGGCCTCGTCATCGCCGGCGTCAGGAGGTTCTCGGGCATGCAGGACGACGACGGTTCCCGTGGTGGCGCCCCCCAGGTGGTCGCGCAACCGAGACCGCCCTATCCCCAACAGCGTCAGCGGCATCCCGGGCACGAGGGCGACATGGAGCCCAGACCCCGCTACCGGGCCGAGCGCTACCGGGCGGCGGACAAGCTCCGCGGCAAGGTCGCGCTGATCACCGGCGGGGACTCGGGGATCGGCCGCGCGGTGGCGGTGCTGTACGCCCGCGAGGGCGCCGACGTCGCCATCGTGTACCTGCCCGAGGAGCAGCCCGATGCGGAGGAGACCCGGCGCGCGGTGGAGGCCGAGGGCCGCAGGTGCCTGCTGCTCCCCGGCGACCTGCACGAGGTCTCGTTCTGTCGGGAGGCCGTCGAGCGGACCGTGCGGGAGCTGGGCGGGTTGAACATCCTGGTGAACAACGCGGCCCACCTGAACAGCCAGACGGACCTGTCCCAGTTGTCCTTCGAGGACTGGGACCGGTCCTTCAAGGTGAACCTGTACGCCTGTTTCCACCTCGTGCAGGCGGCCCGCCCCCACCTGAAGGCCGGAGACGCGATCATCGCGACCGCCTCGGAGGAGGCGCTCAAGGGCGGCGACACCATGATCGACTACGCGGCGGCCAAGGCCGCCCTGGTCAACTTCACCAAGTCGATCGCCTCGCACCTGGCCAAGGACGGCGTCCGCGCCAACGTCGTCGCCCCGGGGCCGACCTGGACGGTGCTCAACGTCGCCGACCAGAACATGCCCGAGGAGGGCCTGGCCCACCTCGGCAGCCAGGGACCGCTGGGGCGCGTGGCCCAGCCGGAGGAGATCGCGCCGGTCTACGTCTACCTGGCCTCCGACGCCGACTCCAGCTACACCGTCGGCGAGATCGTCGCCGTCACCGGCGGCCTGACCGGCACCCGCTGAGCCACCCGCTGTTCGGACGCCCCGCCGTGGCCCCTCCCGGCCTGACGGACGAGAGGGGCCACGCGGGGGCCGTGGGGCGGGCCGTGCCCTTGTGGCCGTGAACGTTCACGGACAGTGGGCACGGCCCGCCCCGCCCGTGACGTCGGGCATGGGCCGGACCCGTGAGGGCCCTCGGCTCAGAACGCGTCCGGGTGGAGGGCGTGGGCGATCGTCTCCACCGCGTCGATGTTGCCCAGGGTGCCGGGGAACAGGTCGCTCGAGGGGACGGCGATGAGGAGGTCGTCCTTCACCGCGGGAACATCGGGGAAGGTGCGGCGGAGGTAGTCGCGGGTCTGCTGCTCCTCCTCGGGTCCTCGCACGCCGAACACGATGGCGTCGGGGTTGCGGCTGACGATCTCCTCGGGGTTGATCTGGGCGGCGAAGAACTCGGCGAACTCGGGGGCGTCGGGGTCGAAGACGTTGGCGCCGCCGGCGGTGTCGATGATGTCCGCCTCGATGCCGGCGCCGATGGCCGACAGCGATTCGCCCTCCAGGAAGACCTGCGCGACGGAGGGGCGCGGCGAGTCGCCGATGGCGCTCTCGACCGCGGACAGTCGTTCCTCGGCGTCCTGGACGAGCTGGTCGGCGGCGTCGGGGACCCGCAGGATCGCGCCGAGGTTGGTGATGTCCGTCAGGAGGTCGGTGACCTCCGCGCTGTTGCGGCGGTCGGCGCAACCACCGGTCGCGACATATGCCTTGGCGCCGTTCTGCTCCAGCTGGTCGATGCTGGCGAAGCCCTGTTCCGCGGTGAACTCGTACTCGGTGGGGGAGACGACCAGGTCGGGGGCCGCGGCGAGGAGGTCCTCGCGCGCCGGTGGGACGTCGGTGCTGAGCACCGGGATGTCGGCGGCCTGGTCGGCGACGTCGTCCGGCAACGCCGAGACCTCGGTCTGGGCCTGACCGACGATGGAGTCCCCGACGCCGAGCCGGATGAGCAGCTCGGTCTGCGAGGGCATCATGCCGACGACGCTGGTGGGGGCGGTGTCGAAGGACAGCTCCCGGCCGCAGTTCGTGATCGTCACGGCCGATCCGGAGGCGTTGGTGTCCGCCGGGGCGTCGGTGACACCGGTGCCGCAGGCGGTCAGGGCCAGCGGCATCACCGCGAGCGCGGCGAACACGGTCGGGAGGTTGCGGGGGCGGGCACGGTGCCGGGGCACGGCCCGGGTCTCGGTGCGTGTCATGGGGCGGTGATTTCTTCCTGGGTCGGGATGGACTGGTCAGCGGGGTCGTGACTGTCCGACCTCGACGGGCTGCGGGCGTCGAAGAGGAAGTGCTGCCGTCCGGAACGCGGATGGGCGACAGCGGTCGACTCGACGCCGAAGACCGAGCGGATCAGGTCGGTGTGCAAGACCTCGTCGGGTGTGCCGTGGGAGAGCAGGCGGCCCTCGGCCAAGACGCCGATGGCGTCGCAGGAGCGCGCGGCCAGGTTCAGGTCGTGCAGGGCGATCAGGACGGTGCGGTCGGTGGCCTTGACCAGGTCGAGGAGTTCGAGCTGGTGGGCGATGTCGAGATGGTTCGTGGGCTCGTCCAGGACGAGTACGGGGGTGTCCTGGGCGAGCGCGCGGGCAAAAAGCACGCGCTGGCGCTCGCCCCCTGACAGCGCGGAGAAGGAGCGGTCGACCAGGTGCGCGGCCCCGACCCGGGCGAGCGCCTGCCGCGCGACGGCGATGTCGCGGTCGGAGTCGCGGCCGTAGCCGCGGCCGTGCGGGATACGTCCGAGCAGGACCATGTCGAGGACGGGGATCTCGAACTCCTCGCTGTGCTCCTGCGCCATCACCGCCACGTGCTGGGCCAGCTTCCTGCGGTTCAGGGTGGCGATGTCGGTGCCGCCGAAGCGCACGCGCCCGGCCGAGGGTGCCGCGAGGCCCGACACGACACGCAACAGCGTGGACTTGCCGCTCCCGTTGGGGCCGAGCAGCCCGAGCACGGTGCCCGAGGGCACCGAGACGCTCACGTCGGTGATGACGGGGCGCCCACCGCGGTGGGCGCCGATGTTCTCGATGTCCACCCTCATCGACCCACCCCCACGCTCTCGGCGCGGTCGCGCCGCAACAACCACAGGAAGAACGGCGCTCCGACCAGCGCGGTGAGCACGCCCAACGGGATCTCCGCGGGGGCGGCCAGGGTCCGGGCGAGCAGATCGCAGGTGGCGAGGAACGCCGCTCCGCCGAGGAGGGCGACCGGGAGCATCCTGCGGTGATCGGAACCGACGACGATGCGCGCGATGTGGGGGAGGACCAGCCCGACGAAGCCGATGCCGCCGGAGACCGCGACGACCGACCCGGTCAGCAGGGCCGCGGCGACGAGGGTGCCGCTGCGCAGCCGGTCGACGTTGACGCCCAGCGACGCCGCGGCGTCGTCGCCGACGAGAAGGGCGTTGAGCGCCCGCGCGCGGAACGCGGCGTAGAGCCCGACGGCGAGCAGCGCCGCCACCGGCAGGGCGAGGTGTCCCATCGTGGCGGCGGAGACCGAGCCCAGCAGGAAGAACATGATGCTGAAGACGTTCTGGGCGTCGGTGGTGATGGTCAGGTAGCTGGTCACGGCGCTGAACAGGGAGCCCAGGGCGACGCCCGCGAGGATGAGCCGTTGCGGTGCGATACGGCCGTTCTTGCGGGCCAGGACGTACACGGCGGCGGTGGCCACGAGCGCGCCCAGGAAGGCCGAGGTCCCCACCCCGAGGGTGCTGACCCCGACGCCCAGGACGATGAAGGACACCGCGCCGACGCCGGCGCCGGCGGAGACGCCGAGGATGTAGGGCTCGGCCAGGGAGTTGTGGACCACGGCCTGCATCAGCGCGCCGGCCAGCGCGAGCGCGGCGCCGGTGGTCGCGGCCAGGAGCGCGCGGGGCAGCCGGAACTGCCAGACGGCGTTGTCCTGCACCGTGGTCAGCGAACCGTCCGACATCCAGGGCATCCCGGGCACGAGATGGCCGATGACGATGCGCAGGGCGTCCGCCGGGGACACCGCGATCGTGCCGATGCTCGTCGACAGCAGCAGCACCGTCAGCAGCACGAGCGTCAGGGTCGGAACGAGGATCCGGACGGCGAGCGCGCCACGCCGCCGAGGGGAGCCCGCGGGGGCGGCCGGAGGGTCGGCGGAGGCCGATGCCCCCGGGCGCGCATCGGGTGGAAGGCGTTCGAGGGAGGTCAACGCGCGTCTCCGTTGGTTGTCTGTGCCATCTGTTTCGGGTGCTCTCTCACGGTGTCGATGGGGTGGTCCGTGGCGATCCGGTGGTGGTGGCGGCGAAGCCGAGCACGGCCGCCCCGAAGCGGTGCAGGCTGTCGAGGTGGTTGCCGCCGTGCCCCGTGCGCGGTGCGCGCCACACCGTGGCGTCACCGCCGGCGCGGCGCAGCGCCTCGGCGACCGCCAGGGTGTCGTCGGCGGCCACCCGGGAGTCCTCCGCCAGCACGATGCCGAGGAAGCGGGGAGGCGTGGTGCCGGGGGCCAGCGTCTCGGCACGGTACAGCGGTGAGATCCGGCGCAGGCGCTCGACCCCCTCGGGGGTGTCCGAGGCGCCGAACTCGCCGGCCCACTGTCGCCCGAGCGGGTGGGCGTCGAGGTTGAGCAGGTCGAGTGGCGCCGCGGTGCTGACGACACCGGCGCACAGCCCCGGGGTCCCCAGCGCGCAGCTGGCCGCCAGCACCCCGCCGTGGGAGGCGCCGGCCAGGACGAGCAGGTCGGGCCGGGTGAGACCGGCCTCGGCCAGGCCGCGCGCGACGGCGGCCAGGTCGTCGATACCGCGCGCCTTGCGCGGGCCGTATCCGGCCCGCCGCCACGCGCTGCCGTGCTCGCCGCCGCCCCGGACCTGCGCGATGGCGTAGCGTCCGCCGTGCTCGATCCAGGCCGGCACGGTGGGCTCGAACACCGGCAGGCTCGGCACGCCGAAGCCGCCGTAGCAGGTCAGGATCAACGGCGTGGGGCCGTCGGCGTTCCTCGGGGAGGTGACCACGACCGGTATGCGCGTGCCGTCGTCGGCGGTCACGGCGTGCCGTTCGGTGCGCGCCGGGGCCGCCCGGCGGACTCTGGCGGGTCGATCGGACAGCAGCTCGTCGGCGGGCACGACCCGCGGGGGCAGCACCGGGCCTTCGACGAGGACGTGGAACCGGCCGGCGTCGGCGCTCACCCCGGTCGCGACCGCCGGGCCGCCCTGGTAGGCGACCTCCCGTTCGGCCGTGACCGCGCCGTGGGCGAGCCGCACGATGACGCTGCGCCCGGCGCGCACGCCGACGACCATGAGGTCCTCGTCGAGGGCGGCCGCCGAGGTGATCCGCAGGGCCGGATCCCCCCAGTGCCATCTCCGGGTGCCGTCGCGCGGGTCGAGGACGTGCAGGCGGGTTCCGTCGTCCACGGCGACGTCATCCCCGACGGACAGCACCCGGGCGATGGCGGCGAACGTGGCGAGTTCGGTCCCGGTGGCGCGGTCGACCAGGCGGGTGGGCCGGCCCGGGCGGCTTTCGGCGAACAGCCCGCGCGCGCCTCCCGGGAAGAGCCTGAGCCGGATGCCCGGCGGCGCGGCCGTGGCCGACCAGCGTCCGGTGTCCGCGTCGAGGCCGACGACGCCGTGGGAGCGGCCGGCGACCAGCTCGACGGTGGTGGAGTCGTCGTGCCAGAGCATGGGGTCGTAGCGGCAGCGGATGTCCGGGTAGAGCCGCAGCGCGCCCGTGGCGACGTCGACCAGTCCCAGGGCGGCGTCCTCGTCCGCGCGTTCGGCCAGTTGGACGCAGATGCGGCGGCCGTCCGGCGAGGGGGCCATGCGCAGGATGTGCCCCTCGGGCTCGATCACCAACGCGCCGGTGTCCACGCGGTAGATCCCCTGCCGTGGGCGCCCCGCGGGCCGGCTGAGCGCGAACCCGTTGTGCGGCAGGCCCGGGCGCCCGTGCCGTTCCCACGTCGTGAGCGCGGCGTCGATGGCGGGGATGGTGGGAGGGGGGAGGTCGGTCACCGTTTTCACCGGCCGACAGGGTCGATGTGGCCGCCGTGCCAGTACAGGTGCCCGCCCTCGTCGAGCGGGCTGGGCATGGTGACGGTGTGCAGCCGGCCGTCGCGCAGCAGGTGCAGCTGGCCGTCGCCCCCTCGGGTCACCGCGACCGTCGTGCCGGTCGGATCGACGGCCACGGCCCGCCGCTGTGCCGGCGAGTCGCCGACCGGGTCCCAGGGCAGCCGGCCCGGGGCCGGTGGGCGCGACATCGCGGGAAGCGGTGTCCGCTGCGAGACGCTCAGCCGCGGCCCGGCGCGTTCGACGACGGTCAGCTCGTCCCCGTCGGGATGGATCGTGGCGACGGCGGCGCTCGTGCCGCCGAGCGCGAACCGGAAGGCGAGCCCTCCTGGCAGTCGAAGGCAGCGTGTCCGCCCGGTGGTCAGGTCGATGTCGACCAGGTGGTTCGTCCACTCGGTCCACGCCGTCGGGGAGGCCGGGCCGCCCCGGACCACGCCCACGGCGTGGCCGGCGGCCTGGTCGAGGCGCAGGTAGTAGGCGCGTCCGGGGACCGGCCAGGCGACGACGCCGAGCATGCGCGGCACGCCGCCGTCCACGACGAAGCGTTCCAGTCCCCTGCCGGTCGCGGTCGCCGCGATGCCGGTGCGCTGGTCGACGACATCGCCGTGGCCGTCATCGGCGATGTCGTCGATAGCGGCGCCGACGATCCGGGGCACGTGGGGGGCGACGTCGAGGCAGCGGGAGAGCGGGAACGCCTCGATGGCCCCGGGTTCTCGGTGGCGCAGCACGATCACCGGTTCCCCGTCGGCCTGGTCGGGGACGATCATCGCCCCGGGCTCGCCGACCCGGGCGCGAAACCGCACGGACTCGCCCCGGTCCAGATCGACGAGGGTGACGACGTCGCTCCAGGCCGCCGCGTTCGCGCCCAGTCCGGTCGTCACCACCACGTAGCGGCCCGAGGCGTCGCAGGCGAGGTGTTCTCCGGGGATGGCCACGGGGATGCGCCGCTCACCGCGGGGGCCGGAGACGACGAGGGCGCCGGAGCGGTCGTCGACGAAGGCCAGTTCGGCGGGTCCCTCTCCACGGCCGGGCAGGGAGAGGACCCCGGCGTGCTCGGCCAGGACCGCGCCGCCCAGCGCGCGCACGGCGCCGTCCTCGACGGCGTAGGTGCGGCCCGCGCGGTAGTCGGCCACGAAGAGTTCCCGCAAAGTCATGAAGCAAAACTATTGGGACTGATAACCGTTTTCAACTAGGGTAAGGGACGTTCGTCCCCCACGAACACGTGTCGGTACCTGACGACCGGCACGTCCTTCCTTGCGAGAGGAGTCCGCCATGGACGACCAGATGGACACCCAGATCGTTACCGAGATCGAGGAGCCCGAGCAGCTGGCGCACCTGTCGGCTTCGCACTCCAACGCCCTCGTCGAGAACCCCTTCGACTAACCACCGTCGTCCACGACGTGGTCAGTGAGAACCGACACCCGGTCGGGCGGCCTCGCGCCGCCCGACCGGGCCCGTTCGAGAGGCCGGCCATGACCCCACCACCTTCCATCGCCCGTGTACCGGGAACCGGCGCGCACGTGCTCGTCGACGGTGAGGACACCGGGATCGTCCGCACCTCCTCGGGGCGCTTTCTGCGCCTGCACTCCCCACCGCCCGGTCTGCCGGAGGTCCTGGCCGGCGCGTCGGAGGGGGATGAGAGGACCTCCGCCTACGCCGAGAAGCTGCGGACGGAGATGGCCGCGCGCGAGGACGACGACGCCCGGCGTCGCTGGCCGCGCCCGCGGGGCAGGGTCGGTCTGGTCGGAACGGGCCCGCTCGTCGACGCCCTCGCCGAGGCGCTGGCCGAGTGGAACGTGGCCGTCACCCGCCACGCCGACGGCGCGGCCCTGCTCCGCGCGCTGGACGGCGCGGTCGGCGGCGGACGCGACGCCGCGGAGGCGACCGACCCCGACAGGCGGGACACCGGCGGCTGGGACCTGGTGATCGCCTACGCGGACTCCCCCGCCGAGCGGGTCGGCTGGGAGCGGCTCGACGCGCTGCCCGGCCACGGCGTCGCCTGGCTGCGCGCCTACCGCGAGGGCGAGAACTGCTTCGTCGACCCGATCTGCCTCACCGAGGACGACCCCGGAGCCGAGCAGGTGTACCGGCGGCGCCTGGCGGCCAGCCCCACCCCCCGCGAGTTCGACGCCTGGCAGCGGGCGGCCGGAACCACCACGGCGCCCTCGCCCGCGGCGCGCACGCTGCTGACCGGCCGCGTGCTCACCGTGGCCCTCGCCTGGGCCCAGGGGACGGCCGCGCTGGAGGGGTACCGCACCACGTTGTGGAAGCTGGTCCCCGCGACCGGCACGATCAGCGAGCACCCGGTCCTGGCCTACGACGCGCCCCACCCCATCGACCGCGAGGCGGGCCGGCGGCCGTGACCGCGCAGGAGGGACGCGAACACCTCTGCCCGGCGCGCGACGGCACCGTCCTGCGCGGGCTCGTGTGGGAGTGCGCGCGCCCCAAGGGCCTCGTGGTGATCCGCACCCCCTACGACGCCGAGCGGCACGCCTCGACGGCGCGCTCGTGGAACGCGCGTGGCTACCACTGCCTCGTCCAGGACGTGCGCGGCCGGTACCGGTCAGCGGGCACCTGGTCCCCCTACACGCACGAGGAGGACGACGGCGGGCGGGCGCTCGCCCGGCTGGCCGCGGAGTATCCGGGGCTGCCCCTGGTCCTCTTCGGCGCCTCCTACGCCGCCCACACCGCCTTGGAGGCCGCCCGCGCCGCGGCGCGCGACGGCACGCCCCAGGTCGCGGCGATCATCGTCCTCGTCCCCGCGCTCGGGCTGGCCGAGACCGCGTGGGACGCCGCGGGCGCCCCGCAGATCCGGCACCGGATCGGGTGGTGGCACGAGCACGGGCGCCTGCGCCGCTCCCTGCCCCCGCTGCCCGTGGCCGAACTCGACCGGCGCACCGCGCAGGCCCGCGCCCAGGGCGTTGTCGAGGCCGCCGAAGGCTGGGGCTGGGCGCCGCCGGCGTTGACCGGTTGGCGGCGGCTGTGGAGTGCCGAGCGCGTCGACCTGGCGGCACGCTACGGCCACCTCGCCGCGCCGCTGCTGGTGATCAGCGGCGATGACGACTTCTTCCACGACGACGCCCGGCGTCTCGCGCGGGCCTGGGGAGCTTCGAACCACTTCGCCAGCGGCCCGTGGGGACACCACCTCGTCGGCGGCGTCACCGACGAGGCCCTGCGGACCCGCGTCAGGGCCGCCGGCGGACTGACCCACGTCATCGACCCCTGGCTGGCGGCGCACGGGCTGCCCGGCACCCCGGCGGCGTGGACCCGGGTCCTCGCGGCCACCGCCGAGCCCCGCACCCGATCGACCTTTGATCCCGCGTCAGGGGCCTGGCGCCACGAAAGGAGCTCACCTTGACCCTCCTCGACGCCGAGCGGCGCCACCGGCCGGCCGCCCACACCGACACGGACACCCGGCCGGCCGATCGCCGCCTGCCCGTGGAGGCGCTGGTCGATCCCGAGTGCGGGATCATCCGGTCGGTGCGGGCCGTGCCGCACCCCACCGGCGCGCCCCCCTCCTACCTGGGGTTGACCGCCGCCGTCTGCGACGCGCGCCGACTCGGCGAGTGGCCCGCCGACCGCGTCTCGCTGGGCACCTCCTTCGGTGACGTCGAGCAGGCCAGGATCGCCGCGATCGCCGAGGGGATCGAGCGCTACTGCGGGAACTGGCTTCCCGCCGACCTCCCCGACGGCGAACTGCGCGTCGGCTCCCACGCGGAACTGCTGGCCGCGGGCCTGCGCCCGATCGACCTGGGCGACCTGCCGGTGTTCGCCCCGTGGCAGTACGACCGCGCCGGTTTCCCCTACCAGCGCCTCACCGAGACCACGCCCACGCTGTGGGCGCGCTGCGGCGACCACGACGGTGCCGAGGTCTGGATGCCCGCCTCGCTGATCTACCTCAACTGGAGGCAGTCGCGCTTCCGGCACCTGCCGCGTGTCCACCACCTGAACTACGCCGGGATCGCCACCGGGCAGGGGTTCGACGACGCGCGGGACCGCGGGGTCCTGGAGATCGTCGAACGCGACGCGCTCGAACTGTGGTGGCACCTGGACGGCCCCACCTTCGGCATCGACCCCGCCAGCGTCCCCGGTCTGGCCGAGGACCTGCGCGGCGGCTCCCTGGACGTGTCCCTGGTGGCCATGCCCTCGGAGTTCGCCCCCGCCGTGGCGGCGCTCGTGCGCGACGAGGAGCGCGGACTGTACGCCGCGGGGTTCTCCGCCTCGCTCGATCCGGTCCGGGCCGCCCGCAAGGCCGTGCTCGAAGCCGTCCACACCTGGGTCTACACCCAGGGCTGCACCACCGCCGACGGCTGGGTCTTCCGCGCCGTCGAACACGGTCTGATGGCCCGTGGCCTCTACCTCGACTTTCGCGCCGACGCCTCCTACCTCGACGCCGCCGGCGCCCACTGCGAGAACGTCATCGACCTGGGCGCCCACGTCCAGGTCTGGCTCGACCCCCGGGTCCACGGGGAGGCCCGGCGGTTCACGGCGCCGGCCCTGGGGGTCCGGCCGATCAGCGCGATCCCGGCCGTGTCGATGGACGAGGTCTACCGGCGGCTGGCCGCCCGCGGCCACCGCGTCCTGACCCGCGACCTGACGACGAGCGATGTCGGCCGCACCCCGCTGCGCGTGGTGCGCAGCTTCGTCACCGGGCTGGTCCCCAACGCCCCCGCCGCCTTCGCCTACCTCGGCATGCCCCGTTTCGAGCACGCGGCCATCGAACGCGGGTGGCGCACCTCCTGGGACGGGGGTCCGGACGATGTCACCCTCGTCCCGCCCCCGCACATGTGAGGCCGCCCCCCATGCCCCGTACCACCCCGCCGCCTCTTCCCGCGCACGGCGCGACGCGCCGGCCGGACGCCTCCCCGCGCCTGCCTCCCGAGCTGGCGCGCGCGTTCGGACCCGAGATTCCGGGGCCGCCGTGCCCGCCCGGGCCGCGCGCCAACCCCTGGCGGCGGGCCGGAGCCGTGCCGGTGGCGGTCCCCGAACGCGAACGCGGCCTGCTCGACGCCCTGTGGCGCGGCCGGGGCTACCACCGCCGGGCCGACGGGACGCCGACCCGCATCCGCGAGCGGCCGGTGCCCTCCGCGGGGGCGGCCTATCCGGTGCACACCCACCTGGTCGTCGGCACCGGCGGCGCCCTGGCGGCGGGGCGCTACGTCTACGACCTGGAGGACGGCGCGCTTCTTCGACGCGACGAGGCGTGGGAGCGGGAGGCGGGCTGGGACGCCTTCGGCGCGAACAGCGACGTGGCAGGGACCCACCTGGTCTTGACCGTGCAGCCGGGCCGCAGCTTCGGCCGGTACCGCCACCGGGCCTGGCCGCTGTGGATCGCGGACACCGCCTACGCCCTGGCCGCCGTGGAGTTCCTGGGCGCGCCGGCGCCCACCTCGGTACGGCTGGGCCCCGGACCGTGGCTGCGCGAGCTGCTCGGCGTCGCGCGCGCGGCCGAGCACGAACGGTGGCTCGCGCGCGGACTCGTCCCGGAGATCCCGCTGGCCGCCGTCGAGCTGCCCGGCTCGTGGACGGTCCTCCCCGAGCGCCGCGACGCCCTGGCCGCCAGGCGCTCTCCCGCGATCGGCGAGTTCGAGGGGGCGGCGCGCGCACCCGACCCGCACGCCGTGGAGGTCGCCAGAGCCTGCGGACAGACCTGGGTGCTCGGAGCCCGGCGGCTGGAGACGTGGTCCGTCGCGACCGAGGCACCCGCGGCCGAGATCGCCGACGTCATGTGGCGGGCCCACCGGGCCGCGGCCGGCCTGTGCTACGCGGGCGCCCTGTCCCGGGAGTGGCGCTGCCGCCCGGTGTCGGGATTCGTCGCGGCGGACGGCCGGTGGACCGTGCACGCCCTGGCGATGCTTCCCGGCGGACCCGACCTCGACAAGAAACCGGACCCACGATGATCGTCCCCCAGTTGTGGCGGGAGGCGGCACGCTTCCCCGCGACCCTGGCATGGAGCGTCACCCTGTTGACGCTCGTCTCGCTCACCCACCTCGCCCAGGCCGTGGCGATCGCCTGGTCGATGTCGGCGGTACTGCGCGGACAGGCCCACGACGTGCTCGTCGCGCTGGCGCTGATCGTCGGCATCGCGCTGCTGCGGCTGGTGCTCTGCCTGGCCCAGGCATCGGCCGCGGCCCGCCTGGGGGGCCGGGTCAGGCAGGCGGTCCGCCGCCGCGCGATGCGCGCCGCGCTGGTGTCCGAACGGCTGCACGACACGGCGGCCCGGGACGGTTCGATGCGCGCCAGTCTCGGGGACGGTGTCGACGGCATCGACGCCTACGTCTCGAAGTACCTCCCCGCCGTCGCGCAGCTGCTCCTCACCTGCCCGATCGTCGTGGCCGGTCTGCTCGCGCTCTCGCCATCGGCGGGGCTGTGCGTCGCCGCCGGGGTCGTGCTCGCCCTGCTGGGGCCGATGGCGTGGAAGCGGATGGCGGCCCGGCGCGGACTCGACCACTGGGATAGCTACGAGGCGCTCAGCGCCGACCTGCTCGAATCCCTGCGGGGCATGGCCACCCTGCGTACGCTCGGCGACGTGCCCGGCACCCGCGGCCGGCTGGACGCCCGCTCGGAGGCGTTGCGCCGGGCCACCGAACGGGTGATGCGCGTCTCCCTGGCCGAGACGGCCGTCACCGACCTCGCCGTCCAGGCGGGAGTGGTCGCCGCCTCCGCCGCCGCCATCGCCCACGCCGTCGCCGGGCAGGCCCCCTCCATCGAGGTCTACCTGATCCTCCTGCTCGCCTCCGAGGCCTTCCGGCCCGTCCGCGACCTCTCGCGGCACTGGCACGCCGGGTTCCTCGGGCTCACCGCGGTCCCCGGCCTCGACCGGCTCGGGGCGTTCGCGGAACAGCGCGCCACCGCCCCCGGCCACGCGGCCTCCGCCGTCGAAGGCGACCGGGCTCCCACGGAGCGGCGGGCGGAGGAGCTGCGCGTGACCGGGCTGGGCTTCCGCTACCCGGGTGCCCCCGACGACGTCCTGCGCGACCTCGACCTGACCGCCCGGCGCGGCTCCCTCAGCGCGATCGTCGGAGCCTCCGGGGCGGGAAAGTCCACCCTCTTCGACCTCCTCCTCGGCTTCCTCACCCCGCACTCCGGGCGCATCGAGCTCGACGGCCGGCCGCTACGGCCCTCCGACATCGCGGTGGTCTCCCAGCGCCCGGTGCTCTTCGCCGGGACCATCCGCGACAATCTCGCCGTCACCGGCCCCGCGACGGAGGCCGAGCTCGTCGCGGCCTGCCACGCCGCCGGAATCCTCGACGAGATCCGGGGCTTCCCCAACGGTTTCGACACCGAGGTCACCGAGGCCGGTACCAGCCTGTCGGGTGGGCAGCGCCAGCGCCTCGCCCTGGCCCGCGCGCTGCTCGCCCGCCGCCCGGTCCTCCTCGTCGACGAGCCGACGAGCGCGTTGGACGCCGGCCGCGCCGCCAACGTCATCGAGACGCTGCACCGCGTTGCCCGCGACCGCGTCGTCATCATGATCAGCCACCGACCCGAGACCCTTACCGAGGTCGCGCACGTGCTGCGCCTCGACTCCGGGCACCTGGACAGGAGCGCCCCGTGAACGTCTTCTCCGCGCTTCGCGCCTTCCGCGAACTGCTGCCCGTCTTGCGCCCCGAATGGCGCGGGATGCTGTGGAGCTACCTCATCGGCACCGCGAGCGCGCTGAGCCTGGCCGGCCTCACCGTCCTCACGGCGTGGGCGGTCGGCCACGCCGTCGTCGAACGGACGCCGCCCGGTCCCCTGTGGTGGGTCCTCGTCATCGGGCTCGTGCTGGTGCGCGCGGTCTTGACCTGGCGGGAGATGGACGTCTCGCACGCCCTGGCCTACCGCGTGCTGGCCCGGCTGCGGATGGCGTTGTTCGACGCCTACGCGCGCAGCGTCCCCGGCCGGCGCCGCGAGCACTCCGGTTACGCGGCCACCGTCGCGATGGACGACATCGAAAAGCTCGAGTTCTTCTACGCCCACACGGTCGCCCAGCTCGGCGCCTCGCTCACCCTGTTCCTCGCCTCCCTGGTCAGCGCCTCCGTCCTGCTGCCCGAGGCCGGGCTCGTCGTGCTCGTCGGCGGTCTCGTCGTGGCGAGCAGCGCGCTGTACCGGGCGCGCGCGGCCAGACGGCTGGGTGAGCAGGAGCAGCGGGAGCGTTCGGCCCTGTCCACGCGCATCGTCGACGCGCTCGGCGCCCTGCGCGAAGTGCTCGCCTACGGCCTGGCCCCCCGGATCATCGCCGAGACCGACGCCGCCACCGCGCGCGCCGCCGCGATCGCGCGCCGCCATGAACTGCTGTCGCAGCTGGTCACCGCCATCCGCGAGCTCGTCATCACCGCCGTGGTCATCGGCATCATCGCCGTCAGCTCCTCCGCCGCCGGCGTGCTCGCCGAGGGCGCCCAGGCGCGGCTGTCGCCCGCGGAGCTGCCCGCCCTGGTCGCGCTGGCCCTCGCCGGCGTCGCCGCGATCTCCGACGCCACCGCCACCCTCACCCGGCTGCATCCACTGGTCGCCGGCGCCGAGCGCGTCGCGACCGGCATCGGCCGCGCCCCGGTCGTCTCCGTTCCCGAGCGGCCACGGCCGCTGCCCACCGGCCCGCTCGGTCTGCGCTTTCGCGACGTGTCCTTCGCCTACGAGGGCCGGCGGCCGACGCTCACGTCCTGGTCCGTCGAACTCGCCCCCGGCGAGCACGTCGGGCTGGTCGGCCCCTCCGGTTCAGGCAAGAGCACCGTCATCGCGCTCGCGGCACGCCTGTGGGACCCCTTGGCGGGCACCATCGAGCTCGTCACGCCGGACGGCACGGGCATTCCCGTCGCCGAGCTCGACGACGCCGCGCTACGCGACGCCGTCGCCCTGGTCGACCAGGAGGCCGTGCTCTTCCACGGCACCGTCCGCGACAACCTGCTGCGCGGCTGCGCGCCCCGCTCCGACGCCGACCTGACCGCCGTGCTCGAGCGCGTGGGCGCCGCCGCCTGGATCGGCCTCGACGACGAGCTGGGCGAGGGCGGTGTGCGTCTCTCCGGCGGGCAGCGGGCGCGGCTCTGCCTGGCCCGGGCCCTCGTCCGCCGGCCGCGCATCCTCCTTGTCGACGAGGTCACCGCCAGCCTCGACCCCGCCACCGAGCAGGCGATCTGCGACGTCATCGCCGGGTTCCCCGGCACCGTCCTCGTCGCCTCCCACCGCGCGCAGACCCTCGCGCGCCTCGACCGCCTGGTCGACGTCACCGACATCACCGGCGTCACCGGTGTCGTCCCCGCCGGCCGGACGGGGGGTGCCTGACGCCGCGGGGGCGCGTCGCTGGGACGTTCGCCGTCCCGCCACCGGTGCGGCACAGGCCCGCGCCGGCCCCTGCGGGCGCGCCGAGGTGGCCGGGCCGGGACCGGGCGGTGTCGGGGTTCCGCTTCAGGCGCGCGGGTGAGGCACGGGCGTTTCCCTGCGGGCCGGCGGTCTTCGGGGACTCCCCCGCTCCCGCCACCGGCCCGCTCCCCACGCCGCGCTGACGGGGCGCGCCCGGCGCGGACGCGCCCCGTGTCCCCGTTGCCGGCACGCCACGGAAGGCGGCCGGCTCCGGGGACCTCTCGCGCCTGCCCGGCTCACCCGTGAGCGTGGTGGGCGTGCGGGCCATGGAGGTCCCACTCGGGGAAGGGATCCTCGAACGTCTCCCAGGTAAGGGCGAGCTCGGCGTCGGTGAGCAGGCAGGAGCGCAGGGCCTCCTCCAGGGGGCCGTGCCGCAGGGAGGTGCCGATGAGCACCAGCTCCTGCCGGGGTCGCACCGGCTCCGCGTCCACCAGGTCCTCGGGCGGGTAGCCCGCGGCGAGGCCGTCGGCGGGATCCCACACGCCGGCCGGCTCGAACCGGGCCACCGGCCCGGCCTGGGACCACAGCCCCGTCGTCCGCGCCCGGGTCGCCAACCAGAAGAAGCCCTTGATCCGCAGGACGGTCCCGTACTGCTCGCCCTCAAGGCCGGTCGAGACGAACTCCCAGAGCCGCTGGGGGTGGAAGGGGCGGTCGGCGCGGAAGACCAGGCTGGAGATGCCGTACTCCTCCGTCTCCGGCACGTGGTCGCCGTTGAGTTCGGCCACCCAGCCCGGCGCCCGGGAGGCGCGTTCGAGGTCGAACCGGTTCGCGCCGATCAGTTCGGCGGGGTCGACCCGGCCGTGGGAGACGCGCAGGACCCGGGCGAGCGGGTTGAGGCGCCGTACGGCGGCCTCCACCCGGTCGGCCTCCTCCGGGGCGACCAGGTCGGTCTTGGTGATGAGCAGGACGTCGGCGAACTCCACCTGGTCCACGAGCAGGTCGCTGACGGTGCGTTCGTCGTCCTCGTAGGCGTCCAGTCCGCGCTCGACGAGATCGTCCCCCTTGTCGAGCTCGGTCAGGAAGTTCGCGGCGTCGACCACCGACACCATGGTGTCGAGCCTGGCCCCCTCCAGCAGCGGACGCCCGTCGGGGCCGGGAACGGCGAAGGTGGCGGCGACCGGCATCGGTTCCGAGATTCCGCTGGACTCGATGAGGAGGTGGTCGAAGCGGCCCTGCCGGGCGAGCAGGGCCACCTCCTCCAGCAGGTCGTCGCGCAGGGTGCAGCAGATGCAGCCGTTGGTCATCTCCACCAGGCGTTCGTCGGTCCGGGTCAGGTGTCCCTCGCCCCGGACCAGGTCGGCGTCGATGTTGATCTCGCTCATGTCGTTGACGATGACCGCGACCCGCAGCCCGTCCAGGCTGCCCAGGAGGTGGTTGAGCAGGGTCGTCTTCCCTGCTCCGAGGAAGCCGGACAGCACGGTCACCGGCAGGTCGGTGGGTGCGCTCATGGGGATGGTCCTTCCACGCGGGCTCATAGGGGACGGCGCCGAGGGGCCGCGGGCCTTGGGAGGGGCCGGCGTGGGCGCCTTCTCCGCACCGTCCGCCCTTCGGGGATCGACGGCCGCGAGTGGCCTGGGGAACGCGAGGGCGTTGCGCGCGGCCCATGGCGCGGGTTCCCGGCGACGCCCGTCACCCTTGACACGTTTTGAAAATGGAAATCGTTTTCAGATGCTAGCAGTCCCGTCCGGCCACCCCGCGCAGGCCACGGGAACCGGGCACAGCACGCGCCGATCGGGAGCCCGCGGGACGGTGTCCGCGGCGCTCCCCGGCGCCATCGTCTCCTCCCGGCTGGTCGTGTCCGGACTCGCGGGCGCGAGGATGCGCGGCGCCCAGCGGGGGAACGTCAGGGCCTCCCTCCCGCGAGGACACCTGCCTAACGTGGACAGAGGGGCGGCCGAGGTGGCCGCCCGCGAGAGGAGGCAGGCCCGTGCAGATCGATCCGCGTGCCCCAACCGTCAAGAACCCGCCCGAGCAGTTCACCGGCGACGTCTGGCTGGACCCGATCGCGTTTCCCCGCGAGGACGGACAGCGGATGGTCGTGGCCAAGGTGCGCTTCGCGCCGGGCGCCCGGACCGCGTGGCACTCCCACGCCCGCGGGCAGACCCTGCACATCACGCAGGGGGTCGCCTGGGTGCGGTCACGGGGCGGTGCGAAGGTCGAGGTCCACCCGGGCCAGTCCCTCTACTGTCCGCCCGGCGAGGAGCACTGGCACGGCGCCTCCGCCGACTCGTTCATGGAACACCTGGCGATGCTCGACAACGCCGACGACCCCGCCGCGACCACCACCTGGCTGGAGCACGTCCGCGACGAGGACTATCTCGCCTGACCCGAACCACGGGGCCGGGTCGGCCCTCCGCTCCGGGCGCCCCGCTGGAGAGGGCGGGGAACCCGGGCGGACGGCGCCGCGCCCGGCACGGCAGCGCGGCACGGCACCGCTCCACCGCGCCGGGGGCGGGCCCGCGCCGAACAAGGGCGGAGCCCGCGGAGCGGGACCGGGCCGGCGGGGAGACCCCCGAAATAGGAGACCCCACGCCCCCGGGCGCGCGGGTCCCGGCGATCCCGGCCGGGGTCCGTGGCCGCGGACCCGACGGGGCCGAGGGGTGAAGCCCGGCCCACGCCGCTCACCCCACCCCAGGCCGAACGTCCGTCCCGCCCGCGCGCGCCACGCCGGGCGAACCTCACCCCGTGAAGTAGGCGGTGTAGAGCTGGCCGTGGTAGGCGGTCAACCCGTTTCCCGAGAACGATCCGGTGCGGATCTGCGTGATCGACCGCGGGGTGGTCCACTCCGGAACGTCCACCCCCTGCTGCGCCCACCAGATCTCCTGGTACTTACCCGACTCCCACCAGGAGCCGATCGCGTAGAGGAGCCCGTTGTAATGGGCGATCCTCGGCTGGCCGGTCCCGGCGGTCCCCTCCAGGTCCCGGTGCCGCCACCACTCGCCTCCGGGATCGCGGGCCGTCCATCGCACGTCGGCGTCCGCGCCCGGGGAGTAGACGACGTAGAGCCGTCCCGCGTAGGCGGCGATGCTCGGCCAGCCTCCCTTCACGATGTCGCCGTTGCCGTCCTTCCACGGTTCCCACCCGCTCCAGGCGCCGGTGCTGGAGTGGTAGGTGTTCCAGTGCATGCGCCGTTCGCCGTCGACGGCCAGTACGTGGAGGTCGTCGTTGTAGGCGGTCACCGCCGGCGGCTGCTGCGAGGACAGTCCGGGGATCTCCCGCTCCGGCCCCCACGGCTTGGCCATCTGATCGTCCCGGGACTTCCAGCAGATCTTTCCGTCCCTGGAGTAGAAGCAGTAGAGCAGGTCATGGTAGGGGGCGAGCGCGACACTGGCGTGGGAGCGCACCCCCAGGCTCTCCGGTTTGCTCCACGTGCCCGGCCGGTCGTCCTTCTTCGTGAACACCGTCCAGTGCAACAGGTCGGTCGGATCGTTGTAGACGCAGTGCAGCCCGCCGGCGAAGGCGTCGATCGCGGGAAGCCGCCACCCCCGCGTGGTGGCGACGACCTGGTCGGGGATCCAGGAGCCGGACTTCCAGTCGTAGCGGCTCCAGGCGAAGGGGAAGTCCGACCAGGTCGCCTTCTCCTCCTTCCTCCCGCGCTGGTGGACGCGGCGGCCGGCGACATAGGTGGCCTCCACCGCCTCCGCGTCGCCCAGGAGCGCCAGGGCGAACAGCACGTCTTCGATGGAGCCGTCGCCGGTACGGGTGCGTTTCTCCAGGAGCGGGGTGGCCCGCGGGTCGAGCACCACGAAGTCGGCCTCGTGGCCCCGTTGCAGCGACCCGATCTGGTGGTCCATCCGCATCGCCCTGGCGCTGCCGAGCGTGGCCAGGTAGAAGAGCCGGACCGCGTCGATCGGGTTGCCGTCCAGCGCCCCGACCTTGTACGCCTCGTTCATGGTGGTCAGCATCGACAGGCTGGTGCCGCCCCCGACGTCGGTGGCCAGGCCCACGGTGACCGGCCTGCTCGGCGTGGTGGCGTCACGCAGCCGGAACAGGCCGCTGCCGAGGAAGAGGTTGGAGGTGGGGCAGTGGGCGATCGCCGCCCCGGTCCGATGACAGGTGTCCAGCTCGCCCAGGGTCAGGTGCACTCCGTGGGCCAGGACCGTGCCCGCTCTGAGGAGCCCGTGGTCGTCGAGGACGTCGAGATAGGTCCGGCACTCGGGAAAGAGCTTGCGTCCCTCGAAGACCTCGTCGGCGTTCTCCGCGATGTGGGAGTGCATGAGCACGGACGGGTACTCCTCCCACAGCCTGCCCGCCTCCGTGAGCATGTCGCGCGTGCAGGCGAGCGGAAAACGGGGCATGACGGCGTAGACGTTGCGCGTCCCCGCCTTGTTGTGCCACTTGTCGATCAACCCCCTCGTCTGCTCCATCGCCTCCTCGACGCTGCGATCGAGCAGCGCCTCCGGCGCGTTCCGGTCCATCAGGACCTTGCCGGCCGCGATGCGCATGCCGTATTTCGCGGCCCTGTCGAACAGGACGTCGACGGAATGCGGGTACGTCGAGGTGAAGACGAGCGCCGTGGTGGTGCCGTTTCGCAACAGCTCCTTGCAGAACAGTTCCGCGCCCTCTTCGGCGTATTTCTTATCCGAGTACTTCATTTCCTCCGGGTAGACGAACTTGTCCAGCCAGTTGATCAGCTTCTCGCCGCAGGAGGCGACCATTCCCACCTGGGTGTAGTGGACATGGGAGTCGACGAATCCCGGAGTGATGACGCAGTGACGATAGTCGACGACTTTCACGCCTTCGGGAACGCGGCCGATTCCATCCTGATAGGGACCCGAGTAAGCGATTCGGCCGTCCACGCAGATCAGCAGGCCGTCCTTCTCGTGCCGCATGGCCGCGCCGGTACCGACGAGGAAGGGATCGTCACAGAACCACACGAGCCGTCCACGGACGGCGGTCACCGTCCGCGCGCCCGACCCACCGGGGACGACCGACCGGCCGTCCCCTTCTTCGGCCGCGTTCTCCAGCCCATTCGATGTTTCGTTCGGCAGCATATTCTCGGGTCCATTCATCGTCGCCTCCGGATCGAAGTCGATATTCTCGCCATCCGATGCTTTTTCCGACGTAGACCGCCGGCCGTCACGTAGCCTGTATCCGGTCCGCGGCGGGCGGCAACCAGGCACCGGCGAAGTTCGTCAAGCCTTTAAAGGGGCGGGGATCCACGGCGGAGAAGTTGGATGGATTTTGCCTGCCGCTTTCCGGTCGGGGCCCTGAAGCCCCTCCCGCGGCTCCTTCCGCGCTTGTCCACGCGCGCCGGGGCTGGACGCCGGCCGGCCCCGGTCCGCGCCGAGCCCGGCGGAGCGCCCCGACCGCGGCCCCGGCCTTCGGGGAGCCGACGCGACGCCACCCCTGCCATACCAGGGAAATCCCTGCTCGGCGCGCCCGCTGCTGAGAGCATGGCCAACGGCAGGACGGCGACCCCGAGAGCACGAAAGGACGATCATGGACCGGACCTACCGCCACGAGGCGGTCATCCTGACGCTCGGCGAACTGCGCCGCGCGGTGGCCGGGAGCGACCTGCCCGACGACACCCCCGTGACGATCGTGGTGCCCGACGCCCCCACCTCCGAGGGCGAGGAGGTGATGTGGGACGACCTGGTGTGCACCGCCGCCGAGCGTCACCGCGAGAACGGCCGGGGCGGTGTTCCCGGAGACGAGAGCTTCCGGTTGACCGCCGACTACCACAGCGGCGACTACTTCCACCGCCTGTGAGCCGCCCCCCGGCCGGGCCGGGGCGGCGCCCGTCCGTGAGGCGGGCGCCGCGAACGCCTCCCGACTACGGAAGCGGGCCGGCGGGACGCGCGGCGCGGCTGTGCCGGCCGCGCGCGGCCAGGGGAGCGCGTGCCGTCTCCTCTTCCGCGGCCTCCCGCGCCCCGACGAGCATGGTCGCCGCGATCCACTCGTAGACCAGCACCCAGGCCGAGCTCATCGAGGAGGTCCAGGTGGGCGCGATGTCGGCGACGGCGCGCACCAGGGCCCGGCCGACGTGGGGGTAGTGCTCGGGGCGGACGCCGATCCGGTGGTGGTGCCGCCCCAACCGGTGCAGGAAGTCACGCACCTGGACGGGGCGGTCCAGGTGGTCGACGACCTCCACGAGGGCGTGCGCCATCCGTTCGCGCTGTGGCCCCATGTCGGCCGGGAACATCGACCGCGTCTCGGGGACGAGCGCGAACAGGTGGTCGTAGAACAGGTCGGCCAGCCGGGTGGACCCTCTGGGCAGGTCGGCACAGGACAGGCGGACGGCCTCGACCACGGCGGGATCGGGCAGGGGCACCTCATGGGCGGATCGGGGCTGCACGGGGAGAGGTCTCCAGGGGGTCGGGGTGGGGAGGGTGGGTCTCGTCAGCGGACGGGGCGGGCCGGCCTCGTTCCCGATGGCGGTTCGGTCATCGTCATCCGTCCTTTCTCGAGGTTCCCCGCGCGCCCACCTCACTGTGACGGGTACGCGCCGGCGTGTACACCACTTCCCCACCGGAAACCGACAGGAGTTCCCTCGCGCAACAGGGGAGCCCCCGCGCCCGCCCGGCCGGGCCGATACGAGCGGAACCGTCCGCCGCACCCGCCGGGGCGTCCCGGTGGCCGCGCTCGCCCGCTCTCAGCGGTCGCGCGCCCCTCCCGTACCCGCGCCGGACCGGACCGAACACGCACGCGCTCTGAGCTGGTGACTCCTGGACATCGCGCGGGAACTCGCCCGCCCGTGCGCCTCCGTCTCCGGGCCTCCCCGGGATGGCGTGGGGGGGCACGGTGGAGGCCGCGCGGCGCCGGATCCGGACCGGCTCCCGCCTCAGCGGTGCCTCCGGGGCGGGCCGGTATAACGTGTAGCCCGCCGCGTCGTCGTGTGGATCGTGAGGAACCGTGTCACCAGGGACCCCCTCGACGCCCCCGCCCCCCATCCGGCCGCCCCGGCCCGCCCCCGCGCACCCGGTCCCCGCCCGGAGCCAGGCGCGGCGGTTCACCGCGCTCGTCAACCCCGTCTCCGGTGACGGCCGGGCCGAACAGCGCTGGGCCGGGCCGGCCGGCCTGCTGCGGCGGGCCGGCGCCGTGGTGCGCACCGAACGCACCCGCGATTCCGCGCACGCCACCGAGGCCGCCAAAGCCGCGGCGGAAGCCGGGGACGTCGTCGTCGCCGTGGGCGGCGACGGCCTGGTCCGGGACGTGGCGCAAGGGGTGGTCGCCGCCGGCGGGACCATGGGGATCGTGCCGGCCGGGCGGGGCAACGACCTCGCCCGGCGGCTCGGGCTGCCCGCCTCCCCGCGGGAGCTGGCGCGCGTGCTGCTCGAAGGCCGGCCGCGCGCGGTGGACGTCATCGAGGTGGGCGAGGGGACCATCGTGGTCGGCAACGTCTACGCCGGTGTCGACTCGGCCGCGAACCTGCTCGTCAACGAGCTCCGGGGGCTTCCCCCGCTGTTGCTGTACCGGCTGGCGCCGGTGTGGGCGATGCTGCGCTGGCGGGTCCCGCGCTACACCCTGACCCTCGACGGCCGCTCGATCACGTTGCGCGGGCACACCGTCTCGGTGGCCAACTCCGGCACCTACGGGCACGGGCTGCGCATGGTCCCGCAGGCCGTCCTCGACGACGGGGTGCTGCGGGTCATGACGGTGGACGCGGTTTCCCGCCACCGGCTCGTCCCCTTCATGCTGCGCGCTCGCAAAGGGACCCACACCGGTATGGCGGGGGTGCGGATCGTGACGGCGCGCGAGGTCGTCATCGCGGCCGACCGGCCGGTCCCGCTCTATGGGGACGGCGAGGACCTGGGGGAGCTTCCCGCTCGGTTGCGCGTCCGTCCCGGCGCGCTGAACCTGCTGTCGCCCGCCTGAACCGGTGCCGGGACGGTCGCCCCCGTCCCGGCACCGGCGGCTCCTTCGAGGAGCGGGGGTGTCACAGCCGGGCGTTGGCCAGCACCG
The DNA here is from genome assembly GCF_054780875.1 of Marinactinospora endophytica. Taxonomy (NCBI): domain Bacteria; kingdom Bacillati; phylum Actinomycetota; class Actinomycetes; order Streptosporangiales; family Nocardiopsidaceae; genus Marinactinospora; species Marinactinospora endophytica. Next base: position 137,519 of record NZ_BAAGVM010000014.1, read on the forward strand.
GGATGGCCTCGCGCACGCCGGTGACGGTGGCGGGGTCGATGTCGACGACGAGCGTCTCGGGAGCCGCGCCCAGCTCGTGCACGACGCGCCCGGTGGGGTCGATCACGGCGCTGTGGCCGATGCCGCGCGGGGCGTTGCCGGTGACGGTCTCCCCCACCGTCTCGGGGTCGGCCTGGTCACAGGCCAGGATCCAGGAGGTGGAGTCGAGGGCGCGCGCCCTCGTCAGCAGCCGCCACTGGTCGAGCTTGCCCTCGCCGGTCCCCCACGAGGCGCACAGCACGGTGGCGACCGCGCCGTGGCGGGCCAGGTGGCGGAAGAGTTCGGGGAAACGCACGTCGTAGCAGGTGGCCAGGCCGATCCGGACCCCGTCCACCTCGATGACGACCGGTTGCGCGCCGGGCTCCACGGAGTCGGACTCCCGGTGGCCGAAGGCGTCGTAGACGTGGATCTTGCGGTAGGCCGCCTCCACTCCCCCGCCGGTGGCCAGCAGGACGTTGCTCACCCTGCCCTCGGAGGCCGGGGTGAACATCCCCGCCACCACGGTGACGCCGGCCTCGGCGGCGATGGCGCGCAGGCCCTCGGCCCACGGCCCGTCCAGGGGCTGGGCCAGCGGTGCCAGCGGGACCCCGAACCGGACCATGGCGGCCTCGGGGAACACCACCAGACCGGCGCCCCGTGCCGCCGCCTCGGCAACGCCCGCGCGGACGGATTCGAGGTTGGCCGCGGGATCGTCGGTGGAACTCGTCTGGCACAGTGCGATACGCATCCGTGCTCCTTTCGGGTGTGTCCGCCCGGTGGGCGGGCTGGGATACTGGGCTGCCTGCATACGAATTGTGTACAAGAGGAGGGGTCGTGGCCGGGTCGGGGCGGGATCGTGCGTACACCTACCTGAAGGAGGTCTACCTGGCCGATCCGGAGTGCCAGGGCAGGTTCATCAACGAACAGGAGGTCGCCGACCGCATCGGGGTGTCGCGCACACCGATCCGTGAGGCCCTGTTCCTGCTCTCCGCGGAGGGGCTGGTCCAGCTCATCCCCAAGCGCGGCGCCTACGTGGCCCCGTGGACGGCGCGTGAGCTCAGCGAGCTGATGGAACTGCGCGGCATGGTGGAGCGCCACGCCGCGACCCAGGCGATCGCCCGTGGCGTGGTCCCCGAGGCCGAGATGCGCGCCGCGCTGGACCGCCAGTACGGACTGCGCGGCAGCGACGAGGGGGCCGCCTTCATCGACTGGGACCACCGCTTCCACTCCGCCCTGGTCACCGCCGTCGGCAACGACATGCTCATCGACTTCTACAGCGGGCTGCGGGCCCGGCAGGTGCGCGCCGGGATCGTCGCGCTCTTCTCCGCCCCCCACCGCCGTGAGGCGGTGCTCCAGGAACACGAGGAGATCCTGCGCGGGCTCGTCGACGGCGACGTCGCGGCCGCCCACCGGGCGATCGACGCGCACCTGGACTCGACCCTGCGCGTCCTGATCGACACCTGACCGGACCCGCACCCCGGCGCGCTCAGCCGGTGGTGACGGAGGCGTCGGCCCGCTCCCGGGCCGCCCGCAGCACCTCGTCGTCCTCGTGCGGCGCGGGGTCGCGGCCCAGGAGCAGGCCGATCACCGTGACCGCCGCGGTGACGGCCAGGTAGACGGCCAGCGGGATCCAGGTGCCGAACTGGGCCAGCAGGTAGGTGAAGAGCAACGGGGCGATGGCGCCGCCGATGACCCCCGCGAGGGTGTAGGCCAGCGAGCTGCCGGTGCTGCGCAGCCGCGGGTGGAACTGCTCGGCGACGAACGCGGCCTGCGGACCGTACATCAGGGAGTGCAGGAGGAGCCCGACCACGATCCCCACGGTCAGCATGGCGAAGGAGCCGCCGGAGATCATCGGGAAGAACAGGAAGGGCCACACCGCCGCCCCGACCGCCGCGACGCCGTAGAGGAAGCGGCGGTTGACGATGTCGGACAGCCAGCCCGCCAGCGGGATGAGCAGGACCTGCGTCGCGGACCCGATGAGCACCGCGGCCAGCGCGGTCCCCGACTCCAAGCCGAGCTCCTGGGTGGCGTAGGTGAGCACGAAGACGGTGAACAGCGCGTAGACGACGTCGGGGGCCACCCGGCTGAGGACGGCGGCGGTCAGCGCCCGCGGCTGGTCGCGGAAGACCTCGCGGATCGGCGCGGAGGGCCGGTGCCCCTCCTTCTCCATGGCCTGGAAGACCGGGGTCTCCTCCAGCTTGGCGCGGATCCACAGGCCGAACAGCACCAGCACGCCCGACAGCAGGAAGGCCACGCGCCAGCCCCACGAGAGGAACTGCTCCTCGGTGAGCAGCAGGCCCAGCAGCGCCAGGACGCCGTTGGCCATCAGGTTGCCCGCCGGCGGGCCGACCTGGGCCGCCGAGGCGTAGAACCCCCGTTTGCGGGGGTCGCCGAACTCGCTGGACAGCAGTACCGCGCCACCCCACTCGCCGCCGACGCCCACGCCCTGGGCGAAGCGCAGCAGGACGAGCAGGACCGCCGCCGTCGAGCCGATGGAGGCGTGGGTGGGCAGCAGGCCGATGAGGAAGGTGGCCACGCCGATCAGCATGAGGGTGCTGATGAGGACCTTCTTACGGCCGATGACGTCCCCGAGGCGCCCGAAGACGAAGCCGCCCAGGGGGCGCGCGACGTAGCCGATGGCGTAGGTGGAGAACGCCAGCAGTGTCGCGGCGAGAGGGTCGTGGCTGGGGAAGAACAGGTGCCCCAGCACCAGCGCGGACGCCGCCGAGTAGACGGCGAAGTCATACCACTCCAGGGCCGTTCCGGAGAGGCTGGCCACGAAGGCCCTCACCACGTCGCCGCGTTGCGCGGGCGCCGTCGTCGCCCCGCCCGAATCCGTCATGTCGACCCGACCTTTCCTTCATGAGAAGCAAACCTGTCGTTATACTGCTTGTATACAAGAGGTATGCGCAAGTGTCGGGAGTAGATTTGACCAGTCTGAAACTTGAGCTCAACAACGGCGTCGAGGTCGACGTCGAGATCACGACCCTGCTCAACGGCGGCTACGCCGGCCGCAGCCAGGACGACGTGCGCGCCCACGTCGCCGAACTCGCCCTGCTCGGCGTGCCCGCCCCCGAGACCACCCCGGCGCTCTACCCCATCTCGCCCTACCTGGCGATGCAGACCGACGAGGTGCCCGTCCAGCACGAGCGCACCTCCGGCGAGGCCGAGTGGGCGCTGATCGTCGCCGGCCCCCGCCCCGAGGACCTGCTGCTCACCGCGGCCTGCGACCACACCGACCGCGCCCTGGAGGTGCACGGGGTGGCCTGGAGCAAGAACGCCGGTCCCGACGTGATCGCCACCCGCGCCTGGCGGCTGGTCGACGTCGCCGACCACCTCGACGAGCTGACCCTGACCGCCTGGGTCGGCGAGGACAAGGCCGACACCGAGATCCAGCGGGGCACCCTCGCCGAACTGCTCGCCCCGGACTTCTGGGTCGAGCTGCTGCGCGAACGGGACCTGCTCCACCCCGGCACGGTGCTGCTGTCGGGGACCATCCCGATGCGCGAGGGCGTCGACCAGTTCGCCCGTTGCTGGCGGGTGGAGCTGGGCGACCCGCGCACCGGCGACGTGATCGGCCTCGACTACACCACGCGCCGGCTGCCCGACCCCATCGGCTGACCCCGGGACCGCCCGCGCCCGTCCCGTCCGCGAACCGGACGGGACGGGCGCGGTCCGGTCTGGCGCGGCCCCGTCAGAGGTGGTCCCTGGGCACCCTCTCGCTCCACTCCCGCGAGAACACCCTGCGCGCGCCCTCGTAGGCGTCGAGCGTGGCGTGGACGTGGAACTCCTCCGACGTGCAGCTCAACACGGTGTGGGTCACCGCGCGCACGTCCCACTCGCCGCGGGAGAACCCCATGGTCCAGGTGGACTCCCCGCGCACCGACTCAAAGTCGTCGGCGATCCACGAGTAGCGCTCGTGGGCGCGCCGGGCCGTCTCCAGGCCGATGTCGTCATAGCGCACCCGGCCGTTGTCCTTGACGATCTCCAGCGCCGACTCATAGTCCACGAGGTCGCGGGAGACCCTCCAGTGGTGCTCCCCCGGTTCGAGCCGGGTGGTCTGTAGTGGCGGGGTCGCCTCGGGCTCCCCGAAGGGGCGCAGCGGCGCCTCGTCCGGCTCGGCCAGCGGGCGCACCGGCAGGGTCAGCGCGCTACTCCCGGAGAACACGCTCAACAGGACCGGTCGCGGCGGTGGCCAGGCCAGGGGCCAGTAGGAGGTGGACAGCGACAGCCGGATGCGGTGCCCCGGCGGGAAGGCCTGGGCGACACCGTTGAGCCGGATCTCGGCGCGGTAGCGCCGGCCCGGGACGAGCCTGCTCGGTTCGTCCCCGCCGTCCCGGCGGGTGAGGTTGAGCAGACCGTAGGTGACCCGGGTGGCGCTGCCGTCGGGGGCCACGTCGGACAGGCGGGCGGCCACCATCGCGATCGGCGCGTCGGCGGCGACGTCGAGGTGGACCACCGGCGAGCCGAGGATCTCGGTGCGTTCGGCGAGGATCTCGCTGTCGAAGACCAGGGACCCGCCGTCCTCCTCGCGCTGGTCGTAGGGCAGGTCGGGGGGCGCGTTGTAGGAGGCCCACTTTCCGGCGAACTGGCCGACCGACAGCGGCGAGCGCACGGTCATCTCCACCTCGGGCGTCTCCTCGCCCGGCGCGGCGATCCGGTGCGGGGCCAGCGGCCGGGTCTGCTCCCGGATGTGCGGGGAGGGCCAGGCCGGCTCCCCCACCCAGCGTCCCGGCCGCTCCTCATAGGCGGTGGAGGGGGGCACGCTCTCCTGCATCCAGGCCCGCAGCATGGGACCGTCCATCACGTCGTTGTCGACGTCCTTCAGCCAGTGGTCCCACCAGCGCACGACCTCCTGGAGGTAGCCGATCGCCGGCCCCGGCTCCCCCAGGTGGGGGTACTTGTGCGACCACGGGCCGACGAGGCCCTTGCGGGGCACGTCCAGGTGCTCCAGCAGCCGCGTCACGGCGTTGGAGTACCCGTCGGCCCACCCGCTGGAGGCCAGGACCGGGCAGCCCACGGCCCCGTAGTCCTCGCAGACCGAGGCGTGCCGCCAGTAGTCGTCGCGGCGCTGGTGGCGCAGCCACTCCAGGACCCAGGGGCGGGTCCCCTCCAGGCGCTCGTGCCACATCTCCCGCCAGCGCTCGCCCACCAGTTCGGGATCGGGGGGACAGGTGGCGTAGGCGAACATCGTGCCGGCCTCGGCGAGGTTGTCCGAGAGCAGGCAGCCGCCCATGTAGTGCATGTCGTCGGCGTAGCGGTCGTCGGTGAAGGAGGAGATGACGATGGCGTCGAGGCCGGGCGGGCGCCGCGCCGCGACCTGGAGGGCGGCGAAGGCGCCCCAGGAGATCCCCATCATCCCGAGCCGGCCGTTGCACCAGGGCTGTTCGGCCAGCCAGGCCAGCACGTCCTCGGCGTCGCGCTGCTCCACCTCCAGGTACTCGTCGGCGAGCAGCCCCTCGGACTCGCCGGTGCCGCGCAGGTCCACCCGCACGCAGGCGTACCCGTGCCCGGCCATGTAGGGGTGGTGGAGGGAGTCGCGCACCGAGGTGAGGTCGCGCTTGCGGTAGGGGATGTACTCCAGCACCGCCGGCACGGGGTCGCGGTCGGAGGAGACCGGACGCCAGATGCGGGCGGACAGGTGGATCCCGTCGGAGACGGGGATACGGACGTGCTCCTCCTCCTGGATCGGGTGGGGCAGGTCGGTGACGGTGGAGATCATCGGACCTCCTCTCTCCGATCGGGGTCGGCGAACTCGAAGGGCAGCGCGGCGACGCAGCGCTCGTACTTGTCCTTCAGCCCGGCCTCGTCGTCGGCCCCGACGAAGACGTGGGCCAGCTCGTAGCTGTAGCTGTCCTGGCCGGGCATGTCGGACAGCCGCGTGCCGACCTCGGGGACGATGTCGACCTTGACCCCGGGGATCTCGCGTTCGAGGCGGGCGATCTCCTCGGGGGTGGGCACCCGGCGCACCACGCCGTCCTCGAAGCGGCGGTGGTACCACTTGGCGGCCAGCTCGTAGCGCCCCCGCCGGTGCGGCATCCGGGGGTCGCGGCCCAGCGCGAGCGCGAGCATGCAGTGGTGGTTGGGGACGCCATCGACGTAGTCGAAGAGCTCGGCGTGGGACTGGGAGTGGCGCGGGTTGATCTCCAACAGGTTGACCGCGCCGCTGTCGGGGTCGTAGAAGAACTCGATGCTGAAGGTCGCCGAGTCCAGGCCGATCCGGGAGATCACCCGCTTGGCGACGTCCTCCATTCGGCGCAGCACCGGTTCGGGCAGGGACGAGGGGTACTGGTGGCGCAGGAAGGCGGAGCTGTCGGGGTAGTTGATGGAGTCCAACGCGCCATAGACGACGACCTCGCCGTCCACGGCGTACCCCTCGACCGCGGCCTGCACGCCGGGAAGTTCCGCCTCGGCCAGGCAGGCCTGTCCGCCGGCGACGGCGACCTCGGGGGGCAGGTCGAGGCGGTCCAGGAAGTACTCGAAGGGGCGGCCGACCCGGGAGACGCCCGCGCGGATCTCGGCGACCGCCTCCCGGAAGTCCTCCTCCCCGGCGACGTGGAAGGCCAACTCCGAGGAGAAGGACTTGACGGGCTTGAGCCACATCGGGAACCCCACCCCCGCGGGCGGCCGGGGATCGTCCAGGTCGACGATCCCGAAGGCGGGGTGCTCGTCGATGACCTTCTGCTGTTCCAGCCGGCTCCAGTACTTGTGCTCGCACTTGACCACCGACTCCAGGCTCGTGCCGCGCAGGCCGTAGCGCTCGCACAGGATCGGCACCATGGTGCTGACGGGGAAGTCCCAGTAGCCGACGATGGCGTCGATCGTTCCGTCGAAGGCGTCCAGGCCGGCCTGGGCGCGTTCCATCAGGTCGGCCACGGGGATCTCCCCGTGCTGGAGCTCCTCGACGCTGAGCAGGGGGTGGAAGCGGTACTCCTGGGCGCCCGGGACGTCGCGTAAGGTGTCCAGGTTGGTCTCGTCCATGCCGATCACGAAGATGTTCGCTGGGGGCACGGTCGTCTCCTCGCCAGTCGGGGTCAAAGTCCTCCCCGCGGCTACCCACGTCACGGCCGCCAATCCCCCGCCGCGCTTCGGCCGTCCCGCGAAACGGCCGGGATCCCCGTGTCCGCCCGTGTCGGACGGCCCCGAAGAGACCGTCCAACGGCCGCCCGCGGGGAGCCGTTCACCCGTCGCGGCGTTCGCGCCTGCGGGCGAGGACCGCCTCGACGTCGTAGGGCATCAGGGTGAGCGGTGGTCCCGGAATCGGGCGCCGCAGCATCGCGCGGATCTCCTCGTTGATCCCTTCGACGATCCGGCGCGCCTCGGCCTCGCTGCCGGCCCGCTGCGCCGCGGCGAGCGCGTCCTCGGCCCGCTTGCGCAGGGCGAGCGCGGGTGGCAGGAGCGAGGCGCCCTCCTCGCGCAGCTTGCGCCTGATCCACCACATGTCGTCGTGGCGGCGGTCGATGTCGGGGATGGGCTTGCCCGCGCCCGGCAGGTTGTCGAACTCGCCTCGTTCGGTGGCCTCGCGGATCTGACGGTCGACCCAGGACTCGAAGTCCATCCCGGGCGGTTTGCGCTCGGTCATGTCGGCCTGCCTTCCGTGCTCGCGCCGTTGGGTCCGGATCTTCCGGCGGCGGAAGCCCTCAAAACAATGAGACCTCATCGCTTTGCTGATGGCGCGAACCTAACCCGGATACACTCACCCCGTCAATCCGATATGCCCTCATCGATTTACCTGGAGTGCCCATGGGAGGTCGCACCCGCGGTCCGGGGGCCCAGCACGAACTCCGCCGCGCCGAGATCGCCGACGCCGTCTTGGCGGTGGTCGCCGACCTCGGCCCGGCCGCCGTGTCGTTGAGCGAGGTCGCCGCCCGCGCCGGCGTCTCCCCGGGGCGCGTCCAGCACTACTTCCCGACCAAGGACCGGCTGATCACCACGGCGTTCGAGCGGGGCAACGCCCTGAGCACCGCCCGGATCGAACGCAAGGTCGCGGAAGCGGCGTCGCCCGCGGCGCCTCGCACCGTCGTGACCGTCGTCCTCGTCGAGCTGATCCCCTACGACGCCGCGACACGGGACCACCTGCGGGTCCGCCATTCCTTCGGCGCCCTCGCCCTGACCGACGAGGCCATCGCGACCCGGCTGCGAGCGGAGTACGCCCACCTGCACGACCGCCTGGCACGGCTGCTGGAACGCGACCGCGACGCCGGTCTGCTGCGCGAGGACGCCGACGCGAGGGAGGCCGCCGTCTCCCTCGTCGCCCTGGCCGAGGGACTGGCCTACTACGTGCTGGTCGGGGTGGAGCAGACCGAGGCCGCCCGTGGGCGCCTGCTCCGGGCGATCGACGGGTACTACCGCTGACCTCCCGCTCCGCCGGTCCGGCCCGTCGCCCCACCGGCGCCCGCACCGCCCACCCGGGGCCTGGCGGTCCGCGCCGCCCCGCCTGGGCGCGCCGGCCGCCGCCCCGATCGCGCGGGTACGGGCGACCGGGTTCCGGCCGCGCCCGCTGGTCGGGGCGCGCCGCCCCGTCAGGGCGGCCACGCGGTCCCCGGTGTGCGGGGCCGTCGTGGACGGACCCGCCACCGGAGACCGCGCTCACATCGCGATCGCGGCACCCGCGACCGGGCGTGACCCGCGAACGTCACAGCGGGTCGAGGCGGGCCTTGAGCAGGCAGAACTCGTTGCCTTCGGGGTCGGCCAGGACGTGCCACGGCTCCTCCCCCGTCTGGCCGATGTCGGCCGGGCGGGCACCGAGCGCGAGAAGACGTTCGAGTTCGGCGTCCTGATCGCGGTCGGTGGCGTTGACGTCGATGTGCAGTCGGGACTTCCCCTTCTCCGGTTCGTCCCTGCGGCTGAGGATGATCGTCGGCTGTGGGCCGCCGAACCCCTCGCGCGGCCCGATCTCCACCGCGCCCTCCTCGCGGTCCAGTACGACGTAGTCCAGGACCTCGCACCAGAAGCGTGCCAGCGCCTCGGGGTCGCGGCAGCCGAGCACGAGCTCACTGATACGACACGCCATGAACGAACCCCACTCTCACTCCGGGAACCGCCGGGTGGACCAGGGGCGGACCTCTTGGCCCCGGCGGGAGAACAACCCGGCGATCGTAGTGGACGAGGCGAGCGCGAGTGAAGCGATTTCAGGGCCGCCCTCGTCCGGGCGACCGGGCGTGGCCGCCGGCCACGCGGCGTAGGCCGTGTCTCATGATCGATCTCGCAGGGCCAAATGTCGTTGAGCTTGTGGTGGGCGGCCCGGAAGACTGACGCCATGGCCTCTCGACACTTCGTCTTCCTCGATCCTGACGGCATGAGTGCCGGCGGCTGGCTGTATGTGGTGGTCGAGGCGGAGACCGGGGTCTGCTATCAGCAGCAGTACGGCGGAACGGCTTGCCGGCAGGGGCGGGTCGAGGGCTTTTTAGTGCCGTTGTTCGGCCCTGATGAGCTGGACGCGTTGCGCGAGCTGTTCGAGAAGCACTTCCGTGGTGCCGGCACCCGGAACCACGGGTGGCCGGATGACGAGCGGGACAGGCTCCGGGAGATCATCGGAGCCGTCCGCTACTGGGCATCCGACGGAACCACCGAGGAGCCGCACGCTCTGCGGCTGGACGGGAGCCGGATCCGTGAGATCGATGAGGCGTGGGTGCCGGTGGTCACGCCGGACGGTCCAGGCGTGCTGGTGTGGTTCAACTCGGACTGAACACGATGATCAGCTGTCGGCCCTGAGCCGGAGGATCAGTGCCACGATGACCACCCCGGCCGGGTAGCGGGCCGCCGGCTTGGCGAACCGGGTCGCCACGGCGCGTCCGTTGTCTCTCCTCGCCCCACCACACGATCGATCATGGGACACGGCCTAGCCGACCGCCGTGCCGAAGGCGAGGCCGAGCAGGTAGGTCGCCGCAGCGGCGGCGGCGCCGATCGCGAATTGGCGTAGCGCCCTGCGCAACGGGGACGCGCCGGACAGCAGCCCCACGACCGCGCCGGTGAGCAGCAGGCCGATCCCGGTGAGGACACCGGCCACGACGAGCGCGGCGGTCCCCTCCCCACCGGCCAGGAACGGCAGCACCGGGATCGCCGCCCCCGTCGCGAAGAAGGCGAAGCTCGACACCGCCGCGCCGATCCCGCTGCCCACCACCTCGTCGCCTCCACCGCCCGCGCCCAGCGCGCCGGGCGCGGGCATGCCGTGGCGCAGCACCGCGTCGGCGCGCCGGCGCGCCTCCTCCGCCGCCATCCCCCGGGCCCGGTAGACCAGGGCGAGCTCGTTGACGTCGACGTCGAGCGCGGGCGGCGGCGCCGTGGCGTCCCCGCCGGGGGCGGAGGCCGCCAGCAGTTCCCGCTGCGAGCTGACCGACACGAACTCCCCGGCCGCCATCGACAGCGCGCCGGCCAGCAGCCCCGACAATCCGGTCAGCAGCACCGTCTGGGAGCCGGCTCCACCGCCGATCACCCCGAGGACCAGGGCCGCGTTGCTCACCAGCCCGTCGTTGGCGCCGAAGACGGCGGCGCGCAGTGTCCCCGACATCCGGGCCCGCCCGCGCGCGGCGAGCCCGCGCACCACCTCGGCGTGCACGCGCTCGTCGGCGGCCATCGCGGGTGAGGCGTCGGCGTCGCCCTCGTAGAGGGACCGGTCCTCGGCCCGCTGGAGGAGCGCCAGCACGAACACCCAGCCGAAGCGGCGGGCGCAGAGGTTGAGCAGCCGGCTCCGGGGCCCGCCCCGGCGCGGCGGCCCGACCCGGTCGCCGAGCAGGTCCTCCCAGTGCGCGACGTGGCGTTCCTCCGCGGCGGCCAGGCCGAGCAGGATCTCGCGCTCCTCGCCGGTGCGGCGGGCCGCCAGCGCGCGGTAGGTCCGGGCCGCCTCCCGCTCGTCGGCGAGCCGGCGACGCCACCGCCGCAGGGTCGAGGAGGAAGGGGCGGGGCCGCCTTCCGGTTCCTCCTGCCGCGCCATTGGTGCCCTCCTCGCCTCCGAAGCTCCGGCCGTGCCCGCGGGGACGCCCCTGCCCCTCGCCCGCCCGGCCGAAGACGAGCCCGCGGAAGGCGTCACGCAGCCGGGAGATCGGCACCGGGTCGCGGGAGTAGCGGATCCGGTCGGTGAGCAGCAGCGCCCACCTGCCGACCCGGGGCGACACCCACGTCGCGGTCCCGGTGAAGCCGTAGTGGGTCCAGACGTCCTCGCCGGGGTCGGTGCCGGGGGCCGGATGCCACGACAATCCGCGCGCGGGGCACAGCCCGCCGGTACGCACGCGCGGTGAGGCCTCGCCCCATCGAGGCCCAGCCGTCGCCGTCCCCGGCTTCCCGAGTATCGCCCGGTCCGCGGGTTCCCCGCCGGGCTTCACCGATTCCGGACCGGATTTCAGGACCCCGAGGCGCGCGGGGTCAGCCCGCGGATGCGGCCGTCCAGCTCCTTGCGGTAGAAGTCGATGAAGCCGTCGGGATCGGGGCCGGCGTTCTGCATCACCAGCCGGTCGAAGCCGGCGTCGACGTAGGCCTGGGCCGACTCGACGTAGCGCTCCGGGTCGGGACCGCAGGCGAACTGGGCGAGCACGTCCTCCTCCCGGACGGTGGAGGTGGCCGCGTCGAAGTTGACGGGGTTGGGCAGCTCGCTCATGACCTTCCACCCGGTCAGCGCCCAGCGGCTCGTCTCCAGGACGGCCTGCGCGGCGGTGTGCTCGTCGGGGGCCCACGCCATGGGCACCTCGGCGTAGCCGGGGCCGTCGCCGCCCGCGGCGCGGTAGTGCTCGACGATCTCGCCCTTGGGCTCGGTGGCGAACAGGCCGTCGCCGAGCTCGGCGGCGATGCGCGCCGAGACCTCGCCGCTGGCGGCCACGGCGATCAACGGCGGCTCCTCGGGCAGGTCGAAGACGCGGGCGTCCTCCAGCCGCAGGTACTCCCCCTCATAGGAGCGGTATCCGCCGCGCCACAGCAGCCGGATGATCTCCAGCGCCTCGCGCAGCATCGCGTGGCGCACCCGGACCGAATCGGGGAACTCCTGGCCGACGACGTGCTCGTTGAGGCGTTCCCCCGACCCCACGCCCAGGACGAACCGCCCGCCGGAGATCAGGGCCGTGGTGGCCGCCGCCTGGGCGATGATCGCCGGGTGGTAGCGCACGGTCGGGCAGGTCACACCGGTGGCCAGGCCGATCCGCTCGGTGCGGGCGGCGATCGCGCCGAGCACGGTCCAGGCGAACGGGGAGTGGCCCTGCACGTCGAGCCAGGGATGGTAGTGGTCGCTGATCTCCACGAAGTCGAACCCGGCCTGCTCGGCCAGGACGGCCTGGCGGACGAGTTCGTCGGGGCCGAACGCCTCGGCGGCGAGCTTGTATCCGATCTGCATCTGTTCCTCGTTCCGTGTGGTCGGGAGGTCGGCGCCCCGTCCCGCCGGGCGGCACCTGCCGAGTGCCATCGGGGCGGTCCTAAAACGGTCTCCCCGCGCCCGTCGAGGTGGGGCGAGTCGCCGCTACCCGCACGCCCACCGGGCATGCGTGCTCGGTCCGAGAGCGCCGTCCCCCGCGCGGGGACGCGCCGGTCGGTGGACAAGCGGCGCGTCCGGCCCGGGAGCGCCGTCGTCGGGCACCGCCCCACGGCGTCGAAGGGAAGGCGCCGCCGCATCGGTGTCGCAGAGGGGTGGAACGGCGACGATGGCGCCGCCGCCTCCCCGGTCTCGGGCCGGCGACCGTCCCTTCGCGTCACCGCCCGGCCCCGGCCGGGCGTGTGGCGGGCGGCCGGAGCAGGCAGCGGCCCCGCCCCGCCCTGCCCCGCGCGCGCCACCGAGCCGGCCCTGGGCACGGCCCCCTGGGCGCCCCGTTCCGCGGCCAGCCCGGCCGTCCCTCGGCTCCCGGCCGTTCGCGGTGGGGGCCGGCGAAGCGGTAGCGCACCACCCACACCCCTCTGCGGGCCTGGGCCGGCCATCGGGCGAACAGGGCGGCCGTGATCCGCAGCGGCGGCGACAGCGCCCCCACCCGCTCCTGGACGCCGAAGCGCTCGTCGACGAAGACGAGGCCGGGGGCCAGCGCCTCGACGGCGCGCGGCTGGTCGAACCCGAAGCCCCGGTAGCCGCGGGGAATTCCCAGGCGCCGCATCATGGGCTGGGCCCCGACGGTGCGGGCCACCAGGCGCGGATAGGCGTTGAAGACCAGTTCACCGTCGTGGAAGTGCCCGGCGAGCGCGGTGAGCATCGCCCGCGCCCCGTCAGGGGGAAGGAGACCGACGAGCCCGTCGGCCACCACGATCGTGGGACGGTTCCGGGGCAGGCCGGCGAGCCAGCCGGCGGCGGTGACGTCGGCCGCCACCAGGTGCGCGCGGGCGCCTTCGGGCGACAGGGGCTCAGGGGGCAGCAGGGCACGGCGTAACTCCGCGGCCGCGGGCAACTCGACGTCGTACCAGTCCACTTCGGAACCCGGCCGGATCCGGTGGCGGCGGGTCTCCAGCCCGGCTCCGAGTTCGACCACCACCGCGTCGCGGTGGGTCGCCAGGAAGGATCGCACGGCGCGGTCGAGCATGACGCTGCGCAGGGCCGTGGCGAGGGCCACCGTGCCACCGACCCCGACACGGCCGGGGTCGACGTCCAGGCGCTCCAGCAGCGCGGCGGGCACCGGGTCACCGAGGAACGGCACGGACCGGCGCTCGTCCCGCGCCCGGCCGATCAACGTCACCACGAGCGTTCGTTCGACCGGGGACAGGTGGGCGAGACCGTAGCGGTCCGATGGCGGTTCGGTCATGCTCCTGCTCCTTCGCGGGGAGGGCGGGGCGGCCGGGCCTGGGCGGTCATGGTTCCGGCCGGAGAGGAGACGGCCTCGCCCGGGGCGTGGGGCGGCGGGGCCGGCCCGTCACCCACGGTCCTGGACGGAGACCCGTCCGTTGTGCGACGCCAGCGCCTATGGCCCCGACGCCCGGTTCCGGGGCGCGCGGGCGGGCAACGCCGGCGCGCCCCTGCGGACCACCGGAAACGGCACCGGCTATTCCCAGCCCGGCACGCCCACCGCGGCCGATCCCTACGTCGACCACGCCGACGTCCGTGTCCCCCGCGACGGGTTGGAGCTCTCCCGGGGGTGGGGATTCCCTCCAGCCTGGAGCCGAAACCACAGTGGGGCTTCCCGCCCGTCGCGGGATCACCTACAGGAGACCGGAAACCTCGACAATTCAGGCATGAAGAGCGCCCTTCCCGCTACCGGGAGGGGCGTGGTCGCGTGAACCGGATGCCGCCGCGGGCGGACCTGTCCGAGCGGCCGACGCCCGCGGAGCCTTCCGGCCCGAGGCGGCGAAGAACACCGACCGCACCGCGGTCAGCCGCCACCATCGGTCGCCTCCCCCTTCTCCTGGTAGACCAGGAGCTGGTAGCCGGGCACGCTGGCGACGTCGAACGCGTGGAACTCGATGCGCAGCAGGCCCCGGGCGGGGTGGCGCAGCACCTTCGTCTCATGGGTCTTGGGCCACACGTCGTGGCGCGCCCACAGGTCGGGGAACTCCGGGCTCTCGGCGTTGAGCCGGTCGAGCAGTTCCCGGAGCCGGGCCGGGGCGACCGCGAAGTCGGCGCTGGCCCGCAGGTTGGCCACGGTGGCCTCGGCGGAGGCCTGCCACTCGACGAAGAACCGGCGGCCCTGGGGATCCAGCAGGACCATCTCCAGCAGGTTCGCGGTCTCCTCGAACCCGGCGAACAGCTCCCGCGCCGCGGCGTTCATCGCCAGGACGTCGAGCACCGGATCCAGCACGATCGCGCCGGAGTCGCTCCAGGAGTCCATCAGGTTCAACAGCTCGGCCGGCACCGGCCGGACCGTCGCCTCCTCGTCGAGCCGGCGTGCCGCGCCGGCCAGCGCGTACAGGTGCCGGTCCTCGGCCTCGGTCAGCCGCAGCGCCCGGGAGAGGCCGGCGAGGACCACCTCCGAGGGGCGGGTCTCCTTGCCCTGCTCCAGTCGTCGGTAGTAGTCGACGCTCACCCCGGCGATCGCGGCGACCTCGTCGCGGCGCAGGCCGGGCACCCGGCGCTCCCCCGCCGCGGGCATGCCGACCTCCTCGGGCGTCACCCTGGCGCGGCGGGTCATGAGGAACTCGCCCAACTCGCTGCGTGACATGCCGTGAGCCTACCGACGGACACGGCGTGGCCGCCGACCGGTGGGGGGCCGTATCGCTACCCCCCGGATCGGCGGAACCGGTCGCACACTGGTCGACATGGACACGACACACGACACCCAGCACTCCGCCCGAACCATCTCCGGCACCCCGCTCGCTGGACGTGTCGCCGTGGTGACCGGTGCCTCCAGCGGCATCGGCGAAGCGACCGCCCTGCGCCTGGCCGGACTCGGCGCGAAGGTGGCGTTGATGGCCCGTCGCGGCGACCGGCTCGACGAGGTCGAGGACCGCGTCCGCGCCGACGGGGGAACCGCCCTGGCGCTGCCGACCGACGTCACCGACCGCGCTGCCGTCCTCGCGGCGGCCGACCGGGTCACCGAGGAACTGGGCCGGGCCGACCTCGTCTTCGCCAACGCCGGTGTGCAGCTGATCTCTCCCATCACCGACCTGGCGACGGCCGACTGGGACGCCCAGATCGACCTCAACGTCAAGGGCGTCATGAACACCATTCAGGCGTTCGTCCCCTCCCTGGAGGCGGCCGCGGCCGAGGGCCGAAGCGCCGACCTCATCATGACGTCGTCGATCGCCGCCGTGCGGATCCTGGAGGGCTTCCAGGTCTACTCGGCGACCAAGGCCTACGTCGCCCAGCTGACCCGGCTGCTCCGCACCGAATTGGGCCGCAAGGGGATCCGCGTGGGAGTGGTCGAGCCGGGCATGGTCGACACCGAACTGCCCGACCACGTCACCGACCCGGCCGCGAGCAAGCTCATGGCCGATCTCATCGAACGGATCGACGTCCTGTCGTCCGAGGACGTCGCCGAGACGGTCGCCTTCATGAGCGCGGTGCCCAAGCACGTCAACCTCACCGAGATCACCATCCTCCCGACGGAGCAGGTCATCTAGCGCTCATCGGCGACCAGAGATCCGAAATCTCCGAACGGACGTACACCCCGGGCGCGGGGACGGGCCGGCCCGTCCCCGCGCCCTGCCGAACCCCCCGTTGCCTCCCCTGGTCGTTCGACGGCGTTGAAACCCGCCGGCAACACCTGGGGACGCGGCCACCGGCCGTGAACGGACGGTTCCCCCGCCCGGCCATCACCGCAGGGCCACGGTTCAGCTGGCACCGGTGCCCCGAACTCCTTCACCGGGTCCTGGACCAGAGCGCGGGACCGCTACGCCTCCGGGCGGCGGTCCGCCTGATGCCGCTCTCCACCCGACCCGCGAGCCACATCGCCCCGCTGACCACCGGCGACATCCCCCAGGACACCAACGGCCAGGCGCTCGTCCGTCCCGGCGGCCCGCCGGCACTGGTCCCCGTACCCCCGCCGACCTGCCGATCCAGGCCCGGGATCAGCGGACCGACATGAACACCACCAGCCAGGACGCGACCTGGTTGTTCCCCGGCCGCGGGGCCGAGCGTCCCACGCACCCGCACGGCCTCGCCGAACCGATCCGCGACAGCGGTGCGCGCCCCGCACCGCTCGTCGTCGGGACGCTGGGGTTCGACCACGGGGCCACCACCCGGGTCGTCACCCAGGCCGGAGGGGCCTGGAACCGCTACACCTCCAACGACCACGCACCGTGATCGGGACCAGGGAGAACACGGGCCACTCGGTCAACGGCTCCTGCCGGTCTCGGCCCCTGGCCTGGACCTGCGCGCCGAGACCCATGTCGAGGTCGACGGCGGCCTGGTCCGTGGCCGCCTCCTGGACTACGGCGACACCCTGCCGTGGCCGCGGGGTCACGCTCACGAGGACATCCACCACGACCGCCCGCGGACCGGCCCCCTGGCCGTCGTCACCGCGGTGACCAGGGTTTTCGGCCCGACGCGCTGGTCGTGGGCCGCGGCCGGGCAACGGCGCCGCGTACGCCTCCGGCCAGACCACGGCCTGAGGTGACGGGGACGCCGGCGCACGGCCCGGGTGTCGATGCGACGAGCCGGCCGAGGACACCGGTCCGATCCCAAGCCGGAGGCGGACCGGATGTCCGCCCCCCTGCTGTCCGCACCGGGCCCGGCGTCAGCGAACGCCTCGTGCGCGCTCGCGCTACCGGGACCGCCGGTGCGCCTTCCACGCCCGGTGGAGTTCGCGCCGACGCTCGTACTCCCTCTTCGCCCGGAGCCGCGGATCTGCTTCGGGGGTCAGGGCCGCCGGGCCCATGACGTGCAGGAACGCGTAGTTGATATGGAATCCCATCCTGTACAGCAGCGAGAACGAGTCCTGCTCACGCGGCTTGTCCATGACCGTCCACCTCACCGTTCCCCCGAACCGCGGACGCACGCCGCGAGAGTGCAATCGAGCGGGGAATCCATTGCCGTGAAAACCGCGGTCTTCCCCACCCAGCAGCGTACCCGCCCGGTTTTCGCCACCCCGGTCAGCCCGCCCCGCTCGGCCGCCGGCCTCCGCACCAGCGTCCACGCCGAGAACCCGCCCCCCTGACCGCCTGGGGCGGCCTGGCCCAGGCCGCGGGACGGGGCGCACCGATCGGCGCGGCGAGCGGAGCGATCATGCCCGGTGCGGGCGGCCCCACCGCCCACGCCTTCGACCTCACTGATGTTCGGCCATGACCGCGTCCGGCGGGTCGAGCCGATCTGGGCCATCTACTCATTCGCCCGATCCGAGGGGACGAACCCGAGGTGGAGGTGTTCCCTTCCTGGTTGCCTCAGCTGATCGAAGCGGCGATTTGGACGTTGAAGAACCAGCTCGGGCCGGAGCGGTACGCGGTCCGCACCATGGAGGGGTGTGGGCGCGGGTATGTCAGCGCATCGTGGCGTTCAACGCCGTGATCTGACGTGACCGGCTGATCGATGCCCCGGCCAAACGGTCCTTGATCGCTTACGACCACTGACCAGGACACACAACAATCCCATCAACGATCCAGCCCTCAGTGGTAGGCAGGGGGCGGGGAGGACCGCTTCAGGATCTGGTGGCAGCCTCCGCGTAACGTGCCGTTACCCGGAGGCTTCATCGTGTCCAGGTTCGTCAACCCAGGCCGTCTGTCCGTCGGCAAGGTTCACTTATCGGAGGTCAGGTTCAGGAAAAAGCAGCGCCCGCGCGAACCGTCGCGCGGGCGCCGCGGCGTCAGGGTGAACGCCTTGTTTTCCCAAACCACACCACCCCGTCGGGTCAGCAGGTCCTGCCTGTGTACCAGGCGTTGGTGACTTCCCTGGCGCCACCGATGTCGCTGCGCCCCGGAGGCAGGCACCGCTCGCGGTCTCCCTTGGGGAAGGTGTAGTCGATGCGCCGACTGTCGGAGGGCAAGGTCAAGCTCGGCGCCGGCACCCTGTACGGGGCACTGGACCGCCTGGCCGATCAGGGCCTGGTGGAGGTTTCGGGCGAGGAGGTCGTCAACGGCCGCAACCGCCGCTACTACCGGCTCACCGGCCAGGGACACGCGGTCTTGGCCGGTGAGGCCGAGCGCATGGCCCGCCTCGCCGAGCTCGCGCACCGTCTGCTCGCCCCCGGCCCCCGCCCCCAGACAGGAGGAGCCTGACCGATGGACGCCTACGAACGGCAGCTGCGCCGGGCACTGCGCTGGTACCCGCGCCACTACCGCGAGAGCCGCGGCGAGGAGATCGTGGCCACCGCGCTGGAACTGCGCGCCCCCGGCGCGCAGGAGGTGGACCGGGCCGAACTGCGGGGACTGGCCTTGGCGGGCCTGCGCACCCGTGTGCGCGAGCACCCGCCGCTGCGCGCGTGGGCCGCCTACCGCTTCCTGGGGGCGCGGGTCCCCTACCGGTATCGGATGTGGGCCCGCGACGACGTGGTTGGACGCTGGTTCGCGGTACGCCGGTTCGGTTGGGGCCTGGCGGCGCTCGTCGTCGTGATGGCGGCGTGCCTGCCGCTCGCCTACGGGGGAGCCCTGTACGCGGGGCTGGACCCGTGGGGGGACGACTACACGGTGGGACTGGCGCCCAAGGTGGTGGAGAGCCTGCTGGCGGCGGGAAGTCTGTGGCTGGTCTTCTGGGTGACGGCGCAGTTCGTGACCCGATTCGACCGCGACTCGGTGCTGGCCCGGCACGGCTTCGCCCCTGAGGCCGAGCCACCGGCCGGAGTGAGTGAGCGCCACGGCTGACACCGCCTCAGGAGAAGGCCTCCGTTACGAGGGGTATCCGCGTCGGATCTGGCATTACCCAAACCGCGTGGGCTGAGTCATGTGAAACGCTCACCGGAACAGTCGGACCGCGGCGGCCGGTTCGGGAAGCCGGGGCATATCACAGAACCCGTCGCGAGGGGCATCGCGCGGAAGCTGTCTCACGAGAGGATGTGAGAACGAAGTTCAGGGGCGAACCGAACACGGTCCGGCGGGGGTTCGCGTCCTCTCAGAACCGCTCATTTCCGCGGACACGGGACGTGCAGCAGCCCCCGGCGCCGAGGGCGTCACTCCACACAGGGGCGAGCAAGGACCCGGACAACGGATTCTTCACGGCGCCGGCCGGTCAGTCGCTTCGTCTGCGAGCACGCAGAGCGGCCCAGTGGCGCAGGCGGTCGGAGATCTGGGCTTCGTAGCCGTTACGGGTGGGCCGGTAGTACGTCTCGCGGTCCATGCCGTCGGGGAAGTAGTCGGCGCCGGAGAAACCGTCGGCGGTGTCGGGGTCGTACTGGTAGTCCTCGCCGTAGCCGAGATCCTTCATCAGCCGGGTCGGGGCGTTGAGGATGTGAGCGGGCGGCATGAGCGAGCCGGTGCGGCGGGCGGCGCGGTGTGCGGCGTTGAAGCCGCGGTAGACGGCGATGGACTTGGGCGCGGTGGCGAGGTAGACGACGGCCTGGGCGATCGCCAGCTCGCCCTCGGGGGAGCCCAGCCGTTCGTACACGTCCCAGGCGGCGAGCGCCTGCCGGAGGGCGTGCGGGTCGGCGATGCCGATGTCCTCGCTTGCGAAGCGGACCAGGCGGCGGGCGACGAACAGGGGGTCCTCGCCGCCGTCGAGCATGCGGGCGAGCCAGTACAGCGAGGCGTCCGGATCGGAGCCGCGCATCGACTTGTGCAGCGCGGAGATCAGGTTGTAGTGGCCCTCCTGCGTCTTGTCGTACAGGGGGGCGCGCTGCTGGATGTGGTGGACGAGCGCCGCGGTGTCCAGGGCGCTTTCGGTGTCGGGGAGGGCCTGGAGCTGTTCGGCCATGTTGAGGAGGTAGCGACCGTCACCGTCGGCCATGGCGATCAGGGCGCCGCGGGCGTCGTCGTCAAGAGGCAGCCGGAGGCCGGTGAGCTGCTCGGCGCGGTCGAGGAGCGTGGACAGCGCGGCTTGGTCGAGGCGTTTGAGGACGAGGACCTGGGTGCGGGAGAGGAGGGCGCCGTTGAGTTCGAAGCTCGGGTTCTCCGTGGTGGCGCCGATCAGGGTGATCGTGCCGTCCTCGACGTAGGGAAGAAAGCTGTCCTGCTGGGCACGGTTGAAGCGGTGGATCTCGTCGACGAACAGCAAAGTGCCCTGGCCGATGCCGCGCCGGCGTTGTGCGGCGGCGAAGACCTTGCGCAGGTCGGCCACGCCGGAGAAGGTGGCCGACACCGGTTCGAAGGCCAGGTTGCCGGCGTGCGCGAGGAGCCGGGCGATGGTCGTCTTCCCGACGCCGGGCGGCCCCCACAGGATGGCGGAGCTGAGACGCCGCTGGGCGACCATGCGGCCCAGCGGGGCGTCTGGGGCCAGGAGGTGGTCCTGTCCGACGACCTCTTCCAGCCGGGTGGGGCGCAGGCGGTCGGCGAGCGGCCGGGTGGGCTCCTCGTCGAAGAGCGGCAGGGTCGGTTCCATCGGTCTCTCGGGTCGGTGGCGGACGTGTGCGGGGTGGCGAGCCTTGCACGGGGACACTGGCGAGCGGGGGATCAGCCGCTTGTGGCGCTCCTCCCACACCAGGACGGTCGCGTCACGGCAGCCGTTCGACGACCAGGTCGCAGGAATCCTCGACCGCGTCGGCGACAGGCCCCTCGCTGACGCCGGGTCCCGGCCCGGGTGAGATCCAGTGGCCTCTGTCGAGGTAGCGGCCCGGTGTGATCGAGGCGTAGCCGTTCATGCGCGCGGGCGGGTTCGCGGTCGCGATTGCCCATGATGACCTGCCCGTCCGGGTCGACGGTGGCGATCGGGAACACCTTGCCCGCGACCGTGTACACGTCGAACCGGGGGTGAAGGGGCGTCCGGCGGGAACTCCTGATCCCGGCCGCGCTCACCGGGCCGCCCGCGCGCCGCTGCCGTAGGTGTGGGGGTCGACGGGCTGCTCGGCCTTGGGCAGGCGAGCGACGACGAGCCGGTAGGACTCGGTGACGAGTTCCCTGACGAGGGACTCATCGACGCCTTCCCCGCCTTCCAGCGTGATCCAGTGCTTCTTGTTCATGTGGTAGCCGGGAGTGATGTGGCTGTTGTGCTCCCGCAGGGCAAGGGCCTCGCCGGGCTCCGCCTTGAGGATCACGACGGGACGCCCGGGGACTTCGGTCATCAGCATGAACACCTTGCCGCGCACCTTGAAGACCTCCCAGTCGTCACCGAAGGGATGATCCAGCCAGGCTCCGGGAAGTTCCCGCGCACAGTCAGCGGCGGTCTTGTGCAGGGTCGGTCCGTTCATGAACGTCTCCTTCCTCGGGTGGTGGCGGGTCGGCGCCGAGGGACGCGGACAGTGCACCACACGGTCGCGGCGGCACCCCCATCCTTCCGTTGAAAGCGGCAAATCGGGCAGTAGGCTGCGGACACATGATGGTCGATAGGCGACACCCCAGGCCGGGCGGGCAGCCCGGACCGGCCGCGATCCCGCTGTATGGTTTCCAGCCCCCGGTGGGCACTCCCTACGGGCTGGAGGTGAGCACCGTCGAGGACTTCTTCGCCGAGCACGACGACTGGCCGTGGAACCCGCCCCGTCCAGGCCGCGCCACCTTCCACTACCTCATCGCGGTCACCGAGGGCGAGCTGCTCCACGATGTCGACCACGTCACGCGAACCGTCGCCCCCGGCCAGTGGCTGTGGGTGCGTCCCGGACACGCACAGTGCTGGCATCCGCCCGGCACCGCCCGCGGCCCGTTCATCCTCTTCGAACCGGACGTACTGACACCCGGCACCGCCCGCCTGCTGGCACCGCTCATCGCGCACGAGGCCCCCGCCGTCCTCAGCCCGCCCCCCGACGACGCCGCCTGGCTCCAGCAGACGGCACTCCAGCTCCTCGACGAACACCGGGCACTTGGACGCCGCCCCCTCGATGTCCACCACGCCCTGCGGCGCAGCCTGCTCGAATCACTGCTGCTGCGCCTTGCCAACGCCCCCGGCATCACCCCCGCGGGCGCGGCGACGGCCGGCACGGGCCGCGGGGACACCTACGGCCGGTTCGTGGACGCCTTGGAGCTGCACTTCCGCGAACTGCACCGGGCCGCGGACTACGCCGAGCTGCTGGGCTGCTCGGTCCGCACCCTCAGCCGCGCCGCTCGGGACGCCACCGGCAAAGGGGCGCGTGACCTGATCGACGAGCGGCGCCTCCTCGAAGCCCGGCGCCTGCTCGGAAGCGCCCGGTGGGACGCCCGGAGTGTGGCCGCTCACCTCGGCTTCACCGATCCCGCGAACTTCGGCCGTTTCTTCCGCAACCACACCGGCGTCACCCCGGTCGCCTTCGCGGCCCGCGCAATCACGGCCGATCCGTGAGCGGCGTGCGGCGCCCCCAATGCCCTCTCAGTCGTTCAGGACGACAACGTGCTTGCCCGGCGTCGTGCCGGTCTCGACGTCGGCCTGGGCATCGCGAACCCGCTCCAGGCCGTGGTAGACCTTCGCGACCGGGGCCCTGAGCCGTCCGGCGGCGATGGCGTGCAGATGCTGCTGGAACACCCGCGCGGGCAGGTCGCCGGCTTCGCCCGCGTAGCTGGTCAGCCGCACCCCGTTGGGGATCATGAACGGGGTGAAGTCGGGGACCGTCCACTGGCCCGCCAGGGCTCCGGTGAAGCAGACGGTGCCGTGGCGGCGGACGGCGCGGAAGGTGTCGGCGAGGACCGAGCAGCCCACCAATTCCAGTACGGCGTCGACGCCGTCCGGTATCAGCTCGCGCACCTGGTCGGCGATGGTGCCGTTGTCGACGAGAGGATGGTCGACGCCCACGGCTCGCAGGTCCCCGGCCCGGTCCGGGCTGCGGGTGGTGGACAGCACGGCGGCTCCGATGTCCTTCGCGATCGTGGCCGCGCTCAGCCCGACCGTGGAGGTGCCGCCGCGGATCAGCAGCGTCTGCCCGGCCTGTAGGCCGAGACCGGTGGTGAGGGATCCGTAGGCGGTCTGGAACATCTCCGGCAGGGCGCCGACGACGTCCCAGGGCAGGCCGGTCTCGAACGGGATGACCTGCCCCGCGGGGACGGCCACGTACTGGGCGTAGGCGCCGTCGAACGAGCGGCCCATGCCGCCCATCATGGTCGCCACCCGCTGGCCCGGGCGCAGCCCGCTGTCCGCGTCGGCCTGGTCGACCACACCGACGCCCTCGATGCCGGGGATGCGCGGGTAGGTGACCTCCGGATCCGACTCGCCCCTTCGGGTCGTGACCTCGGACTCGTTGACGCCGAACGCCTTCACCTTGATCCGCACCCATCCGGGCCGCGGCTCGGGCATCGGCACCGTGGTGACCTGAAGGGCGTCCAGACCACCGGGCTGGGTGACGACGACCGCCCGCATCGTCGCCGGTGCGGCGTCGTCGGCTGCTGTCGGCCGGCTCATACCGAACTCCTCTGTCGTGTCTCGTGCCCCGAAGATGTGGACCCACAGCCGTGGCTCCCGACGCGGCGGCGTGCCCGGCGAGGTCGTCGTCCGCCTCTACCCGATGGAGGTCATCACCTGCGGCGGCATCCTCGACCGGCGGCCAGGGCGGCGGCGCGGTGTTCGGTGAGGGCCAGGGGGGTGAGATCGGGGTTCGCGGTGGGCAGGCCCGGCATCACCGAGGCGTCGATCACGAACAGGTCCGCGACACCGCAAACCGCGCCGCTGGGAACACCACGGCTCCGGGTCGGATGTGCCGATCCCGCACGCCCCTATCCCACCCGACGGCCGATCCGCAGTGATCGGCCGTCGGCGTACCCCATGAGGCGCCTGCCCGACCGCGCCCGATTTCGCCACCAGGGCCTGAACGGTCTCATCGCTACCGCCCGACCCCCGGCCGACACGATCTCGTCCCCGCCCGCGTGGGCGTGGGTCGCTGTGTCGCTCCTCCCCTTGACCCCGACGGCGCGCTCGCCCTGGCGGCACTGCGCGACCACGCGGGACTCGTCGACGCGGGGCCGACGCGGGCACGGGCGGGCACGGGCGGGCACGGGCGGGCACGGGCGGGCACGGGCGGGCACGGGCGGGCACGGGCGGGCACGGACTCCGCGCCCGCCGGTGGTGCCGTGGGACCCGCGGTCGCCGACAGTGGCGACGTGGCGGCCGGACGCGCGGCCGGCCCGGCCCGGGGCCGGGTCAGGAGGGGGCGCGCCCCGCGGGGAACCCGCCGGTGGCCACCGGTCCCCACCGCTGCGGGGTGACGCGCACCAGGGCCTTGCCCTGGCGGCGCATGGCCTGCCGGTACTCCTCCCAGTCCGGGTGCTCTCCGGCGATCACCCGGAAGTACTCGACCAGGGGCTCGACCGCCTCCTCCCCGCTCAGCACCTCGGCGGTGCCGTCGACCTGCACCCAGGGGCCGTCGAAGTCGTCGGAGAGCACGACCACGCTCACCCGCTCGTCGCGCGCGGCGTTACGGGCCTTGACCCGCTCGGGGTAGGTGGACACCACGATCCGCCCCTGCCCGTCCACCCCGCAGGTGACGGGAGACGCCTGGGGGAACCGTCGCGGCGCCGGGTGATCAGCAGCGCC
This sequence comes from Marinactinospora endophytica, assembly GCF_054780875.1. Taxonomy (NCBI): domain Bacteria; kingdom Bacillati; phylum Actinomycetota; class Actinomycetes; order Streptosporangiales; family Nocardiopsidaceae; genus Marinactinospora; species Marinactinospora endophytica. The sequence goes on from NZ_BAAGVM010000014.1 coordinate 162,375, forward strand.
TTGTGCCGTGGGGAGATGAACTCGATGAGCGCGTCACGGTCGACGGTGGTGTTGGTGGCGATCCTGGGACTCACGTCGTTCGCTTTCGTCGGCGTTCCTGTCGCGGGTTCCGGCCGGGCCTTCCCCCGCCCGTCGGGTCGACGCTATCCGACCGCCCCTCGGACCGGCGTACGCCGCTCCCGTCCTCGGAGCGAACGCGCGGCGGCCCGCGCGGCCGTACCCCGGCGCGCGGAAGACCCCCTGACCGGCCACCAGGTCACCACGGGCCGGGGCGGCGCGGGAGGCCCTGACAGTACCTGGAAGCGCCCCGCGGCGGGGAACCGGCCATCACCCCGGCTCGCGCGGCCGGCACCGGGAACGGCCCGGCCGCCATCGGACCTCCGCGGGAGCTCCGCCGTCCCGCGCGAGGTAGCGTGTCCCGGGAATCCCTCCGGGGGCCGACGGCGAACACGGATTCGAAGGGAAGAGACCGAATGGAACAACGCACCCTGGGTGAGGTCCAGGTCGGCGCGATCGGCCTGGGGGCCATGCCACTGTCGGTGGACGGCGGACCCGAGCCGCAACGCGCGATCCGCACCGTCCACGCCGCCCTGGACGCCGGGGTGACGCTGATCGACACCGCCGACGCCTACCAGCCCAAGGGCGCCGGCATCGGCCACAACGAGGAGCTGGTCGCCCGGGCGCTCGCCTCCTACGGCGGTGACACCTCCCGGGTGCTGGTGGCCACCAAGGGCGGCCACGTGCGCACCCCCGACGGCGGGTGGGACCTGGACGGGCGTCCCGAGCATCTGAAGGCCGCGGCCAAGGCCTCGGCCGCCCGGCTGGGGGTGGAGGCGATCGGCCTCTACCAGCACCACCGTCCGGACCCCCGGGTCCCCTACGAGGAGACGATCGGAGCCCTGGCGGAGCTGCTGGACGAGGGCGTGATCCGCATGGCGGGCATCTCCAACGCCGACGAAGGGCAGATCCGCACCGCCCAGGAGGTGCTGGGCGGCCGGCTGGCGGCGGTGCAGAACCAGTTCTCCCCGGCCTTCCGCTCCAGCAGGGGCGAGCTGGAGCTGTGCGCGCGTTCGGGCATCGCGTTCCTGCCCTGGAGCCCTCTGGGCGGGATCGCCAACGCCGGACGGCTCGCGCAGCGCCACGAGGTGTTCGCCCAGGTCGCCGCGGAACACGGGGTGAGCCCCCAGCAGGTGTGCCTGGCCTGGGAGCTGTCCCTGTCGCCCACCGTCATCCCCATCCCGGGCGCCTCCCGCCCGCAGAGCATCACCGACTCGGCTCAGGCCGTCGACCTGGAGCTGTCGCCCGAACAGCTCGCCCTGCTCGACGCCGCCGCGTGAGCGAGGACCCCGTGGAGCCGAGTCCCGCCGGCCACCCCGGGGTCCCTGTGCGGATCGGGCCGGTCACCCCCGGCGATCGGCCCGATAGGCGCGCTCTCCCGGGAAGAGCCTGACAGGCCCCCTGCCGATCGTGGGACTTCCAGCGGTCCGGTGCGGCTCGGAAGGGGTCGGTGCCCCCGCGACGGGTGGATCCCGCCGCCGGAGCCCTCCGGGGAACGCGGGGCGGAGCCGACGTCCCCGAACCCCGGTTCGGGTCCTCTCGACCGGACCGGCCTGGTCCACGGTCGGCGCCGCCGCGGCCACCGGCACGCGCCGGCCGCACCACCGTGAACCGCCTCGACGTGGCCGGCCGATGGCGCCATGACCCGTCCCGTGAAACGCCGTCCCCCACCGGACCGCCCGCCGAGCGGGCCGTCCCCTCCACGCGAAACGTCGGGGCGGTGTCCGCGCCCGGCCCGGCACCGGCCGGCCCCGCCTCCCCGTGCCCTCCTCGGCCCGCCGGCGAGAAGCCGGACTCGCGCGGCCGGCCCCGGGACGGACACGGCGCGTCCGGCGAGGCGGCCCGTTGGACGTCCCCGCCTGCGGGTAGCGTCATGGGGATCCGTCCCCTCACCGGAGAGCACATGAGCTGGCACTTGGGCCCCCTGGCCGCCTTCGACACCGAGACCACCGGCACCGATCCCGAGTCCGACCGCCTGGTCTCGGCCGCCCTGCTGCGCATCAACGGCGCCAGCGGGGCGATGACGCCGACCACCTGGCTGGCCGACCCCGGTGTCGAGATCCCGCAGGAGGCGACCGCGATCCACGGCATCACCACCGACCACGCCCGCGCCCACGGCCGGCCCGCCGCCGAGGTGATCGGCGAGATCCTGGCCGCGCTGACCGAGGTCGCCGCCCGGGGCGTCCCCCTGGTCGTCTACAACGCCCCCTACGACCTGACCCTGCTGGAACGAGAGGCCCGCCGCCACGGCCACCCAAGCGACGTCCTGACCGGCGGGACACTGCGGGTGATCGACCCGCTCGTCATCGACAAACACCTGGACCGCTTCCGGCGCGGCAGCCGCCGGCTGGCCGACGTGTGCGCCCACCACGGCGTCGCCTTCGACGGCCAGGCCCACGGCGCGCCCGCCGACGCGCTGGCCGCCGCCCGGCTGGCCTGGCGCCTGGCGGCCGACAACGAGGAACTCGCCACGCGCGCCCTGGAGGACCTGCACACCGCCCAGGCGGACTGGCGGGCCGAACAGGCGGCCTCCTTCGAGGCCTACCTGCGCCGCCGCGACCCCGACGCGCTCGTCGAACGGAACTGGCCCCTCATCCCCGCCCCGGACCACGCGGCGCCGGTGGGCGGGTGAGCCCCGCCCCACCGAGGGACGCAGGGTAACGTAGCAGTAACAGAACGGACATCATCCGTTGACATCGGCGGGGCTTCCGAGTCCCATGAGGTGGGAGCGCTCCCTGCACGGAGGGGTGCCATGGCACCCCACTTCCCCCCTGTTCGCGAGGCCGCCCATGCGAGTCCCACGTTCCCTCCTCCCCCGTGCCCTGCGGCGGGCCACGGCCGGCGCCACGGTCGCGCTCGTCGTCGCGGCCCTGCTCACCCCCGCAGCCCCGGCCGCCGCCGACATCATCACCGTCGGCTCCGGCAGCTACACCACCACCCGGCCCGCCGGATCCCGGGGTCCCTCCACCGAATCCGGCACCCCGGCCGTCCCCCAGGTCACCGCGGACTTCGACCAGCCGATCGTCACCAACGACTGGTGGTCCTCGCTGATCTTCCCGCGCTACGACGACGCCAGGTTCGGCCAGAACCTCTTCGCCCACCCGCTGTCCTACCGCGCCTCCGCCGGCGGACTGGGCATCGGCCACACCCCCGAACCGGTGATCATCCCCGACGGGACCAAGTACGAGTACCCACACACCACCGACCTGACCTTGGGGGTCGCCGGCCTCAACGCCTCAGGGGCCAAGGTCGCCGGATACGGTGACTGGACCGTCACCGCCGACCTGTCGGACTCCACCCGCCGCCTGCGCACCACGATCGGGCAGGGGCTGCCCTTCGCCTACGCCGAGGTCAGCGGCGGCCCCATCGAGGTGGAGTTCGCGGCGCCGCCCCAGGTGTTCGCCGAGCAGGGCGGCAAGCTGGGCGTCACCGTCGGCGACTCCCACTACGCGATCTTCGCCCCCTCCTCCAGCAGCTGGACCCGATCGGGCACCACCTTCACCGCCGACGGCTCCTACGCCTCGGTGGCGCTGCTGCCCAGCCCCGCCGACTTCGACCTGTACGCCGGCTACGCCTACTCCTTCGTCACCGGCAGCACCCTGGAGTACGACCACGATCCCGGCGCCGCCGAACTGCGCACCACCTACCGGGTGACCACCCAGGCCAAGGAGGGCGACCGCACCGGCACCCTCATGGCGATGTACCCGCACCAGACGCGGGCGGCGACCACCCCGTCCACCGGGCTGACCTACCCCTCGCCGCGCGGCACCATGACCGTGGTGGAGGGCGGTTCCTTCTCCACGACGCTCACCACCCACGGGATCCTGCCGAACCTGCCCACGGTCGCCTCCGCCGACCAGGCGCGGCTGCGTACCCTCATCGACCAGGAACTCGGCGCGGCCGATCCGTGGAAGGGCGCCACCGACACCTACTGGACGGGCAAGGCCCTGGGCCGGCTGTCCCAGCTGGTCACCATCGCCGACTCCATCGGCTACGTCGACGGCCGCGACCGGCTGCTCGGCCTGATCAGGACCAGGATGGAGGACTGGCTGACCGCCGGCGGCGACGGCGACCGCGCCCAGTTCCACTACGACGGGCAGTGGGACACCCTCACCGGCTACCCGGCCAGTTTCGGCTCCGACGACCAGATCAACGACCACGACTTCCACTACGGCTACTTCATCACCGCGGCGGCCACCATCGCCCGCTACGACCGCGCCTGGATCTCCGACGACCGCTGGGGCGCCATGGTGAAGACCGTGCTGCGCGACGTCGCCAACCCCGACCGCGACGACCCGATGTTCCCGTGGATGCGCTCCTTCTCCCCCTACGCCGGGCACGGCTGGGCGTCGGGGCACGCCGGGTTCGCGGCGGGCAACAACCAGGAGTCCTCCTCCGAGGGGATCCACTTCGCCTCGGCGACGGCGCTGCTCGGCTCCCTCATCGGCGACGAGGAGATCCGCGACCTCGGGGTCTTCATGTACACCACGCAGGCATCGGCCATGGGGACCTACTGGCAGAACCAGGGGGGCGAGACCTTCCCCGAGAACTTCGGCCACGACGTCGTGGGCATGGTCTGGGGCGACGGCGGCCACTACGCCATCTGGTGGGCCGGCGGCGCCGAGGAACTGTACGGGATCAACTACCTGCCCATCACGGCGGCCTCGCTGTACCTGGGCCACGACCCCGAGCACGCCGCGGCGATGCACCTGTCGCTGCGCGAACGCCTCGGCGGCGAACCCCAGGTGTGGCGCGACATCCACTGGGCCCATCTGGCGCTGTCGGACGGCCCGGCGGCGCTGGCCCGTTTCGAGGCCCAGTGGCAGACCTACGAGCCGGAGGCCGGGGAGTCCAAGGCGCACACCTACCAGTGGGTGTCGACCCTGGCCGAACTGGGCCGGGTGGACACCTCCGTCACCGCCGACACCCCGCACTACGCGGTGTTCGAGAAGGGGGGACGGCGCACCCACGTGGCGTTCAACGCCGGGACGGCGCCGCTGACGGTGACCTTCTCCGACGGCGCGACGCTGACCGTGGAGCCGGGACGGGTCGCCACCGGCTGACCCAACGGCCCGGGGCCGGCCGCGTCGGCGGCCGGCCCCGGGCCGCCGGTCACAGCAGTGGCCGCAGCGGCCGCAGGATGGTCTCCCCGATCTTGGCGGGAAGGGGACGGCGGTTCCACTCGGCCATCGTCAACGCCCGGGCGTTGGTGCTGTCGTTGTGGAAGACCTCCTCCAGGTGGGCCGCCACCCCGTCGTCGAAGATCTCCACGTTGATCTCGTAGTTGCCGGTGAGGCTGAGCCGGTCGACGTTGGCGGTGCCGATCGTGGACCAGCGGCCGTCGATCGTGGCGGTCTTGGCGTGCACCATCGCGTCCTCGAACAGCCACAGTCCCACCCCGCCGCGCAGCAGGGTGGCGTAGAGACCGCGCGACAGCCAGTCGGCCACGACGTGGTTGGAGTTGCGCGGCATCAGGACCCGCACGTCCACCCCCCGACGCGCGGCGGCGAGGAGCGCGCGCAGGATCGCCTGGTCGGGGATGAAGTAGGCCTGGGTGATGTAGATGTGGTCCTTGGCCTTGTCGATGGCCTCCAGGTACATGGCCCGGATCGGGTAGATGAGCTGTTCGGGGACGTTGCGGTGGGTGCGGATCCGGGCGTCCCAGTGCTCGGTGCCCATGTCGTCGAGGCGGGGGCGTCCCGGCCCGCGGTTGGCGTTCCAGAAGTCGCAGAACGCGTTCTGCAACTCCCACACCGCGGGACCCCGCAGGCGCAGGTGGGTGTCGCGCCACTCCGTGGCGTAGGCCTGGCCCACGTTGTAGCCGCCGATGAAGCCGATCTCGCCGTCGACCACCAGGATCTTGCGGTGGTCGCGCCCGGACTTGCGCACGTTGAGCAGCAGCACCCCGGGGCGGAACGCCGGGTAGCGGAGGACGTGCACCGAGGGCGGGAAGCGGAAGAAGGAGCGGGGCACGACGAGGTTGGCGAACCCGTCGTAGATGACGTGCACCTCCACGCCCCGCTCCGCGGCCTCGATCAGGGCGCGTTTGAACTCCCGTCCCACGGCGTCGCCCTTGAAGATGAACACCTCGAACATGATGCGGTGCCGCGCGGAGCGGATCGCGTCGAGCATGTCGCGGTAGAGGTCCTCGCCGTAGGCGTAGACGGTGACCGTCGTCTCCCCCACGGGCATCTCCTTGGGCGCGGAGCGGGGGAAGCTCGTGCGCTTGGGGCGGACCCGTTTGCGCCAGCTGTCGATCGCGATGAGCGTGGCGACCACCGCCACCTCCGCAGCGACCACGGCGAGCAGGGCGCGTTTGAGCAGGGTCATGACGGTGCTGCGTCGCGGCATTGCGTCGTCTCCTCCAGCCGGTTGCAAGGGCGGGCACCGTCGACGGCCCGGACCCACGAAACGCGGACGTGACGGCGCGGGCCCCATGGCGGGGCGCAACCACCCTACGCAAAGACGGAGGGAACCCGGTGAACCGCCGCGTTTCCGCCGGACCCGGACCCGCCGGGTCCGGGGTCAGCGGAACGCGTCCAGGTGGTCGGCCACCCACTGCCGGAAGGTCCGCGCCGGCGCCCCGGTGATCTCCTGGACGGCCGTCGTGGTGGCGGCGGGCAGGGCCGCCGGCCGCGCGTAGGCGGACACCATCTCCTCGGCGGCGTGCGGCGGCCGGTCCTCCTCGCGCAGCAGCTCGCGCACCCGTTCCGGGGGATCTCCTCGAAGCGCACCGGCCGGCCCAGCACCTCCCCGATGACACGCGCCTGGTCCGGCTCCGGCGACGTCTCCCCGGCCCCCGCGGCGCTGTCCCACCTGCGCCGGATCCTCGCCTCGGGCGAGCACCCGTGCTTCGCCCACATGGTGGAGGAGGCCGAGCGCCACCCCGACCGCGACGCCGTGTTCACCTGGCAGCTCGACCGGGTCCTGGACGGCCTGGCCGCCGTCCTCCCCCTGGACGACGGCCCCGGCCACTGACCCCGGGGCGGAGCACTCGCCATAGCGCTAAGCGACATCACAGCGGACTCGCCCCTATCGCCACAGATCAAAGACCACTAGGTGTCATTAAGTCAGCCATCGCTGAAGTGGCGCAGGAGGGGAGGAACGAGGGCCTCTGCGCCCCCCCTGCGGTAGAGCGCTGCAGGACGCCCCGACTCGAGCATCCGGCGTTCTCCTGTCGCTTCGAGGAATCCCTCCGTTCGGGTCACCTTGCGACGGAAATTACTCGGGTCCAGAGGGAAGCCCCAAATGATCTCATACACACGGCGCAACTCACTGACAGTGAAGGGCTCCACACAGAAAGCCGCCGCAACCGTCGTGTACTCCAGACGCCTCCTCGCCCCTTCCAACGCATCAGCAAGGATCACCGCGTGGTCGAAGGCCAACTCCATTCCTGAGTCAAGGGCGCTCGCGACAGCAGTCCAGCGCGCAGATCTGGCATCTGTACCCGCGACCGGAGCAGGAAGATCGGGACCGAGCGCCAGGTAAGCCACGGTAACGACTCTTCCTCGTGGATCACGGCCAGGGTCACCGTAAGCCCTCAACTGTTCCAGGTGAAGCCGGCCAACATCGACTCCCGTCTCCTCGTACAGCTCGCGCCGCGCGGCCCCATCTAGGGTCTCGTTACTTCTCATGTAGCCGCCCGGCAGAGCCCAACAGCCCGCGAAAGGCTCGTTCCCCCGTTCGACCAGAAGCACCTGAAGCACATCGTCACGGATCGTAAAGATCACCAAGTCCACCGTGACCGACATGGGCTCTTTATGGCCAATTGTCCTTCTTGTAGCACTCATCATCCCTCAATCTAAAGGTCAGCTTGACCAGAACCTCAAACCCACTTAAAGTCAAGGCGACCTTAACCAGTGAGGTGTTGGGGAGTTCATGAGCGACACCCAAGCGACGCCGACCACAGAAGAAGCGGTCTCCCAGTCAGGAGAGACCGCAGTGACCCGCCATCTATGCGCGGGCACCTACGTTGACCGTCCTTTTCGTGATCTTGTTATCCGCAAGGTGCACAACGCCCCCTATCGCCGGGTCGCTCCCTCTTACGGTTTCGACCTGGTGCCAGTCCTGAGGCACGCGTGGCACGCATGGGCGCTGGAAACCACGCTCTTGGCCGCGGTTCCCGGAATCCTCCTTCTTACTTGGTCCCTCGGCCACCGCCTCGCCGCCACACTGGCAGCAACGGGTTTCATCCTCTGCTCTCTGCTCTTGTTCATATTGCGTACCGCTCCAGAGATCATCCGTTTGAAAGTGACCCTGACCGCAGAGGAATGGCAAGAGCGGACCCGGAAGAATGGAAGGTGGAACGATTCAACAAGGCTACGCAAAAGAATCCGGTGGCTGAAAGCTTCACTTGGCGCCGGAGCAGCCACATCTATATTTCCCTGGATAGCGTCCCGCCTGCTCAACGAATCGCTAGAGAGCGCCCTTCCCGGCCTCATATCGATCCTATTCGGCGTAGTAATGCTAGCCGCTACCATCGGAGCTATACGGCAGCTCTTGCTGAATCACATACATGCGAATCCAACGCTACGCCCTTCTTCCCTAACTTCTCGCGAGAGGGCAGTGGACGCCCAGCAATTCCACGGCTGCACCGTCTATCGCCGACCTGAAGGAAGAGGGGGAGAAGAGTATGAGGAAATCAGGTTTCTCTCACCTGAAGAGAATGACCTCCGCTCCCCCTTCATCGGCAGTGGTGAACTGGTACACCGCTGGATCCCACCCTTGACCGTACAATTACTTCGCCCCGGAAACGAAGGGATGACACAGAGGAGACATAACTCTCTCCCATTCAATGCACATGAACTAGTCGATCATCTTCGGACAACAATAAAAGGGCTCGACAGTGGAACCGGCAGCGGCCGCATGCGCGGTTTACAAGTCACCGACCGGGTCTACGTTGCCGAAACCGACGTTTCGAAAGACCGTAGCCTCCTGACAGAACCACTGACCCCAGACCGTCTTGCGGAAATAATCGACAACCCCGATGAAAAAGCCGACCATTTCCTTGTGATCACGGCCCCTTACGCAGAGGCCGAGTTAATCACGACGGTTTTCCTGCGAGTAAGCATCAAAAGCCGGACTCTAAGCCTGGAATTTTCTTCTTGCGCTCTAACCCGAACCCTCGACGATCACCGGAAAATTGATGCCTACGCAGAGCACGGCAAGCTCGCAGTCGCCCGCTCGGCCTTACGAGAGGTGGTGGGGCTCCCGAGCACAATCCGGCGAACCCCTCGACTCATCCAAGCACCCATTTTCCTAATCTGCGCTCTTTGGTCCAGGAAGGACCGCTCGATCCGACCACGTCGGGGCATCCATATAGGTCCCAGGATAAGCATTCGCGAGAACGCCTCTCAAGACTGGCTTGAGATCTCCCAACGGGATCATGATGTGATCTTCGACCAAATGAAGATCATCGAACAGTGGATTCTGAAAGCCACTGAAGAATTTTTGGAGACACACGAGGTGGACACGTCCACCTTCAAGAAGCAGGCCGTCAACATTATCAACAGCGGAGTCTTGAACATGGGCGGCAAGACAGAAGTAAACAACTCCGCGATTGGCCGTAACTCTCGCACCCGTAATGAATCTTCAGGGAAACCTGACGACCAGGGCAACCAAAGCCAGGACACGGAGAACAAATGAAAAGCGAGAATATTCGCGAGATCACTAATAGCGGAATCATGAACCTAAGCGGAACCACACAGGTATACAGTTCAGCCGTGGGAGACGGCGCATCAATAGGAGAATCACACGATCACAGCCGAATTAATTTTCCCAACAGAATGGAAGAGGAGTGTCATATCGGCATAGTCACCATACTCGCAGAGGAAGCCGCCGCAGTCGTTAGCGAATTGGGAATCCCCCGCAGATCTCAGAAGGTCGGACCGCTACGCTTCTATAAAGGAGAAATAGACACAGGGGAGGGTGTAGCTAGGGTAGCCGTAATCCGAGCACTTTCCCAAGGACAAAGAGCAGCAATGGGTGCATTGGAGAATCTCCGCAGGTGCTTTTCTCCTAAGATCACGGCACTCGTCGGGATTGGGGGAGGCATCCACAGCAGTGTCGCCGTCGGCGATGTTGTGGTTGCCACACGAGTCGTTTACTACGACCTACGAAGGGAGAGCCATGAAGGCGTACAGCCCCGCGGTGAAGAACGGGAATCCCCTGCAAGCATACTGCATTCGGTGAACGCTTTCTTCACCGATCACGAAGAGCCAGCCACCCTCACTACAGCGACAGGAAAATTTCGCGTCTTCACTGGTCCGATCGGCTCCGGAGAAGCAGTCGTGACAGACGATAGGGGATGGATCAAGAAATATCTGACCTCCTATAACGACAAAATTCTCGCAGTGGATATGGAGGCTGGAGCGATCACTCAGTTTTCTCAAGAAAACTCCGCAATCAGCAGCGGCGCACCCGAATGGCTAGTCGTGCGTGGAATCTCAGATAAAGCAGACGCCACAAAGAACGATGACCACCATAAAGTAGCAGCAATTAATGCCGCGGCGACACTGAAGGCACTCATTCCCTACCTTATCTAGATTCTAAGCTGCCAGGGGCAGGGGAGGAACCCCTGCCTCCAGGAGGAGGTAGGAATGAACGAATTCATTATCGGTGTGTTGAGCTCCATCATAGCTACAGCGCTCACCGTCACCCTCGGCTGGCTGTTCTCCAGAGGAATCCGCCGCAGAATCGTAGCTCGACTGGCAGGTTTGACCGGACTAGGCATCCACTATGTCTACGACCAGCAGCGAGAAGCCGAACGGGATCTAGCCCTCGATCTTAACAACGCACGCTGGTTATGGGTGATGGCCGGTCGAGGAAATGCGCTGACACGTGACACCTTCGTTTCGTTATGGACGAAGTCAGCGGGACGACTGGAGAGCACTCGAATCCTCTTGCCTGATCCAGAAGGCGGTCCAGAATCATGGCTAACAAAGAGAGAGGAAGAAATCCAGAAAATCGACCCAGGGTTCCGGCCAGGGTTACTCGCCGAGCAAGTGAACGCGAATTTAACATACCTATCCGAGATCGCTCGCAAAACAAAGAACACCGCTATCCGCTTCTACGATCTCCCAAACATGTGTCGAGTGATCGCAACAGACGAGGCCGCCTACATAACCTTCTACAGGCCATCTGAACACGGCAGAAACTCACCTTGCGTTTACACGCAACGACCCAGCCTAATGTACGACTTTGCTTTACATTTATTTTCTAGAGCCTGGGAGGCAAGCCGCCCTCTGGACGATGGGGCACCCTACGGCCCACATGAAGCCTCTGTTCACCCCTCACCTCCGCCTTCTCAAGAAGACAGGTCACTTTAGACAGTTTCCCGTAAACACTCCGGGACATAATGGATGGCCTACTCGTTTACCTCATCATCCGACGATAATGAGGCTGCGCGGGCGGTGAGCCGAATATAGCAAGGGAAACCCCGTCCCCCTGAGTTGAAAAATCCCACAAAAACTTCCTGCTCTTCATCCGCGCAGAATCAGCGATACAAGGCGTTGCGCTTCTCCTGCCAGGAAGGCGGGTTCTTGTTTCTGTTCTTGTTCTGGCGTCGGTGGTAGTACGGAACAACCAGGCCGGCCCCCCTGGTAGTTGCCGTCGGCAATCTTCAAGAGGGGCCGACAACGGTCTTCGCACCGAAGTCCCATGCCCGGCTACGGTTGCCGGACAGCGGTCTGCTGGCGGTGACAAAGCAGGCATCGGCGTCCATCGCGACCTAGTGGTTCCGAATCATGAACGCAGCTCAAGACGCTCTCTAGCCGTCAGGCGAAGATGTCCTGGTGGTAGCGGCCCTCGGCCTCCAGGCGGCGCATCCAGGCCTCACCGTCCCCGCCGGTACGGTCGTGGTGGATGCGGGCGAGGGTCCGGCGGACCGCGGGGGCCATGCGCACCCCGTCGCCGCAGACGTAGACGTGCGCGCCCTGGTCGAGCAGGTCGCCCACGACGTCGGCCTTAGCGGCGAGCGCGTCCTGGACGAAGCGGTGGGGGTGCCCCTCCACGGCCGAGAAGGCGGTGTGGACCCGGGCCACCCCGGCGCGCTCCCACTCCTCCAGCTCCCGGCGGTACAGCCAGTCGTGCTCGGGGTGGCGGCAGCCGCAGAACACCTCGACCCGGCCGGAGGCGCCGGTCAGGAAGCGTTCCTCCAGGAATCCGCGCAACGGGGCGAACCCGGTTCCGGGCCCGATGAGGAGCAGCGGCGTCGCGGGATCGGCGGGCAGCCGGAAGGCCGGCGCCGGGACCCGGACGTAGCCGTAGAAGACGTCGCCGGGGCGCAGACCGGCCAGGTAGGCCGAACAGGTCCCCCGGTAGTGGCCGGCACCCGAAAGGGCCGGCCCCTCGACCAGGCCCACGGTGATGCGCACCCGTCCGGGGTCGGCCAGCGCGGAGGAGGAGATCGAGTAGTAGCGCGGCCGGATCGGTCCGGCCATCTCCAGGAAGACCGGCAGCGGCAACTCGATCGCGGGGAAGCGTTCGAGCAGGGTGAGCACCGACACACGGGGGGTCAAGACGTCCTCGACGTAGTCCAGCCGGGCCAGCTCCCCCCGCGTCCAGGGGCACGCGGTGTGCGCGGCCAGGGTCTCCAGGTCGGCGCGGGTGGCCGTCTCCTGCAACTCCACGAACTCGCTCAGCAGCAGTCCCGCCGTCACCGGCGTGTCCAATGGCAGGTGGCTGCTCCCCTCAGCGCGCAGCCGCACCACCTGTTCGCGGGGAATCCGCAGCAGGCGCAGCGCCCGCTCCACCGCCGTGGGGTCGTTCTTGGCGAAGACGGCGAGGTGGTCGCCGGCGGTGTAGGCGGTCCCTTCGGGCAACTCGGCCACGATGGAGCGCACGCCGGGCCGGGGGGCCTCCAGCTCGAAGTCCCACAGGCCCTCGGGGTCACCGGTGAGCTCCTCGTTGGCGACCACGGTCAGGGGGACGGCGTTCGCGGAGACGACGGCGGGCCGGACCTCGGTCTCGGGCAGCACCTCCATCGTGTAGCGCGGCCCCTCCTGCGCGGCGCTCGTGCCGTAGTGGGCGGCCAGGGCGGCCCACAGCCGTGTGGTCCACTCCGAGACGGCGCCGTCGAAGTCGCCGTCGGTGTCGGCCTCGCAGCGTTCGAGCAGGGGCTCGGCGCCCGCCCGGACGAGCTTGTCGAAGGCCCGCCGGGGAAAGTCCTGGTAGGTGGGCCACTGGGTGTTGCCGCAGCCGAGCAGGGCCAGGCGCACCCCCTTCATCGAGGGCAGCGCGGCGAGGGCGTCGAAGTCCTGGGCGTTGTCGGGCGCCTTGCCGTTGTAGGTCGAGGTGACCACGGCGAGCACACCCTCCCCGGGTGGCGCGGCGGCCAGCTCGTCCAGGGTCGTCAGGGTCGTGGTGAACCCGGAGCGCCCGGCCCGTTCGGCCAGGCGTTCGGCCACGTCGGCGGCGGTGCCCAGATTGGACCCGTAGGCCACGGTGAGGGCGACGCCGGTCACGGTCACCTCGTCGCCGCCGGTCTCGGGTTCGGGTTCGGCCGGCACGACGGCCGCCCGCTCGTGCGGACGGCGTTCGCGGACCCTGATGGTGAACCCCTCGGGTTTGAGGGTGAGGGTCTGGCGGGTGCGCATCCGGTAGGCGTGGGGGTCGGATATCGCGAAGGAGCGCAGGACCAGGGCCAGCGCCAGCCGGGCCTCGGTGAGGGCGAACTGCCGGCCGATGCAGGCCCGTTGCCCGTTACCGAACGGCTTGTAGCCGGCCGGGTGGTGGCCGGCGCGGTTCTCCGGCAGCCATCGGTCGATGTCGAACTCCTCGGGCCTGTCCCACGCCTTGGGGTGACGGTGCAGGGAGGGGAGCAGGACGACGACCTTGCGGCCCTTGGGGACGGGGTGGCCGCCCAGCGTGGTGTCAACGAAGGACTTGACGCTGAAGGCCGGGATCGGCGACCAGATCCGCAGCGTCTCGTCCAGGATCCGCGGGATCACGTCGAGCCGCATGATCGCCTCGTAGGTGGGCGGCTCCTCCCCCGGCAGCAGGCGGTCGACCTCGGCGTAGGCGCGGGCGAGCACGTGGGGGTTGCGCAGCAGGTTGTAGACCGCGAAGGACAGCAGCCCGCTGGTGGTCTCGTGCCCGGCGATGAGGAAGGTCAGCACCTGGTTGCGGATGTTCTCGTCCGACAGGCGCGCCCCCGTCTTGGGGTCGGCGGCCTCCATCATGAGGCCGAGCAGGTCGCGGCCTCCCGCGCGGCCCTCCTGGCGGCGGTGCCGGATGATGTCGTCGACCAGCTCCCGCATGGTCGCGATGTCGGCCCGGTAGCCGCGCTCCTGGCGCTTCATGAACCGGGTGACGAAGGGCGGGCGCCGGCTGCGCAGCATCGCCTCGGTGAGGGCCCGGCCCATCGCCTGGAGGAAGGGGTGCAGCTCGGGGGAGTCGAAGGAGTCGAAACGGTAGTCGAAGCCGGTGAGGGAGATCGTGTCGAGGGTGAGCCGGGTCATGTCGTCGCTGACGTCGATCTCCTCGCCCTGGCGGCGGCGCCAGGAGGCGACGAGCTGGTCGGCGATCTCCAGCATCTGCGGGAAGTAGGCCTTCATCGAGCGCTGCCCGAAGGCCGGCATCAGGATGCGGTGGGCGTGCCCCCACACCGGTTCGCTGCGGCGGGCGGTGAACAGGCCATCGCCGCCGAAGTCGCGGACGATCGACAGCGGCGGGTCGATCGACTTGTAGAAACGGCTCTCGTCGCAGACCTCGGCCACCAGGTCGGGGTCGTAGACGAGGAGCATCTCCTGGCCGAGCACCGTGACCCTGTAGATCCCCTCGGGGTGGGCGGCGGCGAGGGAGTTGAAGTAGGCGCTGGGGGCGTGGGCCGGGATCTGGAAGGTGTTGCCGACGAACGGGAGGCCGCGGGGGGCGGGGATCTCGGTGACCGTCATGGGACTCCTCGTGTTTCCGAGGGCCGGATATCTTCCGCGCCCTCCAGCCATACACCGTATGCCAGACGGTACCATACGACGTATGGCAAGTCATGCGCGCAGGGGAGCGCCCCTGACGCGGGAGGAGATCCTCACCACGGCGCTACGGTTGATCGACGCGGGCGGGGTCGAGGCCCTGACCATGCGCCGCCTGGCGGCCGAGCTCAGCGTCAACCCGATGTCGCTCTACCACCACGTGGAGAACAAGACCGCGCTGCTCGAAGGGGTCTGCTCCCTGGTGGTCGCGCGGCTGGAACCGCCTCCCGACGACGGCTCGGCCTGGCAGGATCGGCTGCGCGCGCTGGCCCACACCTACCGCTCGCTGGCGCGGCTGCATCCGGCGCTGTGGAGCTACGTGCAGGTCCACCCCGAGATGATCGGCAGGGAGGACGGCATGTGGGGCGCGCTGTGCCGGACCCTCCTCGCCGCCGGGGTGCCCAAGGAGGACCTGGCCGCCACCGGCGAGGCCCTGTACTCCTTCGTCTCGGGTTTCGTCACGGCCGAGAGCAGGGACGAGCTGGGCCGCCAGCGCGGCGCCGAGGACGTCGACCGCACCTTCGAGCTCGCCGTGGACATCATCGTGGCGGGCCTTCGGCGTACCACCGGCTGAGCCCCGCCCCTCGGGGACGGGGCCGGACGGCGACGGTCAGCGGACGCCGCCGAGCACCTCGGCGAAGGGGTCGTGGGCCGCCGGCCGCGTGTGGCCGGGGTCTCCCATCTCCTCGTCGGTGAGCAGGCAGGAGTCCAGGACCTCCGCGATCCGCCCGGCGTCGAGGTCGACCCCGGTGAAGGACAGGCACTGGCCGCGGTCACCGATGACGGGATGCCAGTCCACCCGCGCCGACATGCGGCGTTGCGCGGAGACGAGCGCCCAGGCGGTGTCGGGCAGCGCGGCCAGCCACGGTCCGGCCGCGCCGATCGCGAGCGCGCCACCGGCGGCCTCCCACGTCAGCAGCGTGTCGAGCCGTCCGGCCAACCAGAACCGTCCCCGGCTGCGCGGGGCCGCCTCGGCCAGCCGCTCCAGGGCGGCGTGCAGACGCTCGGGATGCAGGGGGCGCCTTCGACGCCACGTCATGGTGGACACCCGCCCGGTGCGGCGCGAGGCGGGGTACTGGGCGCAGGCGGGGTCCAGGCGCGCGGCGGCCGTGCGCGGCGAGAAGCGTCCACGGGTGGCGCGCAGCAGCCGCTCCCCCACCGGGGGCAGCACCAGGGCCGCGGGGTTGAGGTGTTCCAGCAACGCGCGCCCCTGTTCCCACAGGGCGTGGCCGCCGCGCGGGGCCGTCAGCGTGAGCAGCGTGGGGTACTCGACCTGTCGCGCCACCACCTCGGCGACGGTGTCGCCCTCCCCACGGGAGGCCGTCCACGGGGAGCGGCCGCGGGGCGCGGCGTCACCGGCCAGGTCGGTGGCGAGCAGGCCCGCCTCCACCGCGGTGCAGACCGCGGCCAGGTGGATGCGCCCCCGCGCGTCCTCCTCACCCTCCCAGGCGGAGATCGACTCGGCCACAGCCCGGGGTTCCACCGCGTCCGCCAGCTCGACCACGCACAGGGGGTGCTCCCCCTGCGCGGCGAGCCCTTCCAGGAAGGGCCGCAGGTCCTCACGCAGGGTGCAGGAGACGCAGGAGGGCACGGCGGCCACGCGCGCGCCGTCGACCACGCCCCAGCGGTCGCGCACCATCCGGTGGACCACTCCCTCGGCGACCCGCCCGAGATCGTGGTGGACGGCGACCGCCCTGGGCTCGGCCAGGAGCAGCTCGTCGACGGTGCGGGCGCGCGCCTCGCGGTGCCTGCCGGCCACGACCACCACCCGCATCGGACGTTCCTGTCGCATTCCACCCACCCTCCTAATGAAAACGATTTTCATTATCATACAGATGGATGGGCGCCGGGGAACCCGGCCGCGGAAGCCCCCTGCGCGGGGACGGCCGTCCGTTTCCCGCCGGCCCCGCACGCCGACCGGCGACGCCGCCCCGACCTGGTTAGACTCGCGCGCACCCGGCCGGACCGGGCGCGTTCCACGGGCCCCGCCCCACGGCCTCGACGTAACGGGAGGAAGCCGTGATCGCCGTCGCCGTCGCCGCCGCGGCCTTTCTCACGACCCTGCTCGGCGGCTGGACGGCGCGCCACGCCGGCGACCGCCGCCACCTGGCGCTGGGCCTGGCCGCGGGACTGATGCTGGGCGTGGTGGCCTTCGACCTGCTCCCCGAGGCCCTGGAGACCGCGGGTGGGGAGCTGTTCGGGGTGCCACAGGCCCTGTTGGCGGCGGCGGTCGGTTTCCTGGCCGTGCACGTCGTCGAACGATCGGTGGCCATCCACCGGGCCCACGAGGGGGAGTACGCCCCGCACACCCACCCGGTCGCCGCCACCCCGCCCCGTGGAGCCCCCGAACGGGGCATCGGCGTGGCCGCGGCGGGCGCGATGGTGCTGCACAGCCTCATGGACGGGCTGGCGATCGGCGCCGCCTTCCAGATCGGCGGCGGCGTGGGGGCGGCCGTGGCGGTCGCGGTGGTGGCCCACGACTTCGCCGACGGGTTCAACACCTACACCCTGGTCAGGACCTACGGCAACGACCGGCGCCGCGCGGCGGTGTTCGTCGCCGCCGACGCCCTCGCCCCGGTGGCCGGGGCCTCCCTCACCCTCGTCCTGACCGTCCCCGACCACCTGCTGGGGCTCTACCTGGGCCTCTTCTCCGGGTTCCTGCTCTACCTGGCGACCTCCGACATCCTGCCCGAGGCCCACAGCCCGCACCCCAACCGCGCCACGCTGGCCTGCACGCTGGCCGGCACGGCCCTGATGTGGGTGGTGGCCGGGCTGTCCCACTGACCGGGCAGAGGACGACCGTCTCGCTCCGCCGTCCCCGCCGTCCCGGTCCAGACGATCTCGAAGAAGCGGCCAGGGGCCATCCCGGTCCACATGCGGGAAGGACGGCGGCCCCACAACGCCTCCTCGGGCGAGCGTCGTCCCCTGGCAGCCGGAGACCGGGACGGCGGCCGGCGCGCCACCGGAGGCACCACCCCGCCCTGACGTCCTCCGGGACCAGGATCTTGACATCTCGCCCCGCCTCGCGGAGCGACGCCCTGGGGTGGGCCGGGGTCGTGTCATGACGGCGAGCGCGAGGGCACAGCCCGCTCGCGGCCCGCACACCGTCGGCCGTGACACCACCCCGCGAACTTTGCGGGAAGGGCCGCGCGCCGCGGCCCTGACCGACCGGCTGAGGGGCGGACGCCTTCCCGGCACCGTGCAGATCGGGGCCGTCGATCGCGGTCGCGCCGAACCGGACGCGCGAACGGGCCGACTTCGAGACGGCGCTCAGCGCGTTCGAGTCCGCCGCCGTGGAATCGGCGACGGTCGCGGCCTCGCCGGGGTGCGCACCTCGGCGCTACGGCTCTGGGAGAAGCGCGAACCGCTCGCCCCCCATCGGGAGCGGTCCACCGGATACCGGCGCTACGACGAGGCGGAACCGCTCAAGGCCCGGGGCGTCGCCCTGCTCAGACGGGCCCGCTCCCCTTCCCCGCCGTGTGAGCGGTGCCGGGGAACCGCGCGCCACGGCCGATCCCGGTCGGGTCCGCGCCGAACCCGCCGAACGGGGACGGGGACCGCGCCACCGGGATCCGCTGCGGCTACGCGCCCCGGCCGCCCTGGACGGCTACGCCGCGCACCGCGCCTTGGGAACGGCCGCCGCGCACGCCCCCGAGTCCGGCCGATCGGCTCGCGCATCGGGGCCGGGACACGGACCCGGCCCCCTCGGGTGGCCGGTCAACCGGCCGGCGGGCGGCGCCGCCCCCGGTAGTCGTCCTCGGTCAGGTGATCGGCCTCGCGGTCCACCTCGACGTGCTCCTTGCGCAGCTCGCCCTCGACGTGTTGGACGTCGGTGACCTTCTCCTTGGAGATGCGCACCTTCTCGACCGGCGTGGTCTCCTTGGCGACCACCGCGCGCTCGGCGTGCAGGATGATCTCCTCGTCCTCCTCGCCGATCTGCGCGTTCCCTGCGGTGGCCCGGTCCTCGTCGGTGAGGGGCACCCGTTCGACGTGGATCTCCTCATGGGACACCGGGACGTCCTGTTCGAAGTGCTCGGTGTCGACGGACTTGCGCACGTGGGCCCGCCCGCTCTCGCGGCTCTCGACCCCGACGTGGGCCTGCTCCTCCGACCGCACCATGGTGATGTCCTCATCCGCCATGGCGTCGGCGCGTCCCCGTCCGCTCCGGGTGTCGGCCTCGGCGGTCCGGGCGTCGGCCGCTTCGGCGTTCATGGCCCGGGCGTTGGCGGCGCGGGTGTCCGTTCCATGTTCGCCCGTGGCGCGGCCGGCCATTCCGGTCTCCTCCGCCGCGCCCGCGGCGTGCCGCCCCTGGGCGTCCCCTTGGTCCTGCATGCCACGCCGGGGCCCGGGGACCTGCACCCCGTAGTGCCGGTAGAGACGATTCTCCTCCTCCACCGACAGGTGGCGGTCGACGTCGAGGTCAGGGGCGTCTTTGATCCGCTCCTTGTCGAAGGGGACCATCAGGTCGCCCTCGTTGACGCGCGCCCCCTGCAACGGGACGAGGCTGTGCCGGCGGCCCAGCATGCCCGTCTGCACCGACACCCAGGTGGGTTTGTCCGTGCGGTCGTCGAAGTAGATCTGCTCGATCCTTCCGACGTTGTTCCCCTCCCGGTCGAGCAGCTTGTGACCGACGAACTCCTGCGCTGCCTTCTGCGGCGCCATGAGAACCGCCCCCGATCCGTTTCTCCCGTCGCTGTCACCGGACGACCGGTCCACTTTCCGTGTTCCGGCTCGTGGGCCGTGGTACCCGGGCGTTCACCACGCGACCCCGGGTTTTTCCTGACATATTCCGAAAAAGGGCTTTGGTATGACCTGGCCGCCCGTTGGTCACGAGGGCGCCGATCACCCGTCCCCGGGACGGCGCGGGTGGTCACCCCCGCCCGTGGGACAGGACGAACAAGCCCGCGCCGGCGGGGCCGAAGGCGGACACGGCCAACCCGTGGCGGGCCGTCTCCGCTCGCAGACCCGCCTCGTCAAGGGTCCACCAGGTGTAGTCGGTCCGGCTCGTGCGCACCCCGCCCAGCCCGTCGTGGACCTCGTACTCCATGTACCAGGTGACGCTCTCGGGGCCGGAGGGCTCGGCCGCGGCCCAGCCGACGCAGCGGCCACGGCCCACCCGCGCCTCCCCCATGGGGGCGCGGGGCACCCTCGCGGGCCGGAGGGGTTCGCTGAGGTTGAGCGCGATCCGTCCCCGGGGCGACAGCCGGCGGGCGAGGAGGGACCAGACACGTTCGCGACCATCAGGGTCGAAGTGGCCGATCACGTTCATCGCGAGCGCGCCGCAGATCCGCTCGGGAAGGCGGGCCGAGAGCAGGTCCTCGGCCACGACGCTGACCCGCTCGCGCAGGTCCGGCCGCTCGGCCACCCGCGACAGCAGGACGCCCCGCAACAACGGCGAGGGTTCGACCGCGAGCACCTCGGCCTCCGGCAGGACCTCGGCGGCCAGCCGCGTTCCCTGACCGCCGCCGGCCCCGATGTCGACCAGGGGGCCGGCCTGCGCGTCGACGCCGCGCAGCGCCTCGGCGACGTCCCGCCCGAACCGCTGCCACCAAGGCGCGATCAGGATGTCGATGTACTCGCCGGATCGGACATAGTCGTCCCGGTACTCACGCATCGGCGTTCTCCTTCTCATCTTTCTCGGGTGTCCGTCGTCCCCGGCCGTCACGGTCCGGCGCCGCCGCGTCCGCGGCGCTGCCGACGGGGAGCAACCGGGCGTGCTCCGGGTCGATCGCGAACACGCGGTCGGCCCGGGCGGCCACCGTGACGTCGTGGGTCACCAACAGCACCGCCATGGCCTGGCGCGCGCGCAGGTCCTCCAGCAGGTCCAGGACCGCGTGCGCGTTCACCGCGTCCAGCGCGGAGGTCACCTCGTCGGCGAGGAGGACTGCGGGACCGGCCGCCAGCGCCCTGGCGATCGCGACACGTTGCCGCTGCCCGCCCGAGAGTCCGCGCGGGCGGCGGCGGGCCACCTGCGGGGACAGGCCGACCTCCGCGAGCAGCTCCTCCGCCTGTCGCCGGGCCGGCGCCGCGGGCAGCGCGCGCAGGACCCGGGCCGGCCGGGCCAGCGCCGCACCGACACGGTGGGCCGGGTTGAGCGCCCCCAGCGGGTCCTGTCCGACGAACTGGACCGCGCGCAGCGACGAGCGGTCGCGGTCGGACACCCGGGCGGGCAGGGCACGCCCCTCGACCTCGACCGTGCCGGCCGTCGGGGGGTGCAGTCCGGCGACGGCCCGCAGCAACGTCGACTTGCCGCTGCCGGACGGCCCCACGACGGCGACGAGCTCGCCCCGGCCGATCTCCAGGTCGACCGAGGTCAACAGGGACGGTCCACCTCCGGGAGGGGCCACGTCGAGACCGCGGAGCCGCAGCGCCACCGGCTCGCCGCGTGACCGTCGCCGTGGCGCGGTGGCCGGTTCGCGGCGCGGGGCCGGCCGCGCGCCGACCGTCACCACCTCGTCCGCGACACGTTCGGCGAAACCCCGGTCGTGGGTGACGACGAGGGTCGCCGCCCCCGGCGTCGTGCGCCGCCGCAGCAGCACTCCCACGACGAGCTCGACGGTGGCGGGGTCGAGTCCGCTGGTCGGTTCGTCGAGGACGAGCAGGGGTGGATCGCCGACGATGGCGCGGGCCAGCGCCACGCGCTGGGCCTGGCCGCCGGAGAGCCGGTGGGGGCGGCGGTGCGCCACCTCCCGCGGGTCCAACCCGAGCTCGGCGAGGACCCGGCCAACGGCGTCGCCGCGACCGTCGCGGCCACGGGGGAACCCGTCGGCGACGAGACCGGCGACAGTCCGCAACGGGTGCAGGTCGGCCGCGGGGTCCTGGCCGAGCAGACCGGCCTCGGCCCTGCGCCATCGGCGGGCGGCGCGGCCGGGCGGCACCGGACGCCCGTTCCACCACGTGGTTCCGCCGGCTCGGCGCAGGCCGGGGGGAAGCGCGTCCAGGGCCGCGAGGACGGCGCTGGTCTTTCCACCGCCCGACTCCCCCATGACGGCCACCACCCGTCCCGGGGGGACCCGCAGGTCCAGCGGCCCCACGATCGGCCGTCCCCCCGCGTCCACCACCCGGATCCCGCGGACGTCGAGTCCTTCCGACACGTTTCGCCCCGCCTCTCCCCGCCCCGCCGTCTCCGTGACGGCCGGCGTCTCACCCATCGGAGCCCCTGTGGTGCGTCACCGTCTGCACCGCGAGGGCCAACGCCACCGTCACCAGGCCGAGGGCGACGGCGGGGGCGGCCACCGCCGCCGGGTTGGCCGCGATCCCCGGCATGTTCTCCCGCAGCATCAGCGCCCAGTCCGGGGCCGGCGGGGAGACACCGAACCCCAGCAGGTTCAGCGCCGAGGCGATCTGGAGGGCGACCACCAGGCGCAGGCCGAGGTCCGCGGCGACGAGCCCGCGCATGACGGGCAGCACCTCGCGGACCACGACGGCGACGGGCCGCTCCCCCCGGCACAACGCCGCCTCGACGTAGCCGCTGTGCCGCAGGGAACGGACCGCGTCACGCACCACCCGCAGCGTCAACGGCGCCCCTCCGCACACGGTGGCCACGACGACCGCGGCCCGGCCCGGCAGGGTGACGGCGGCGAGAAGGGCCAGCAGCAGCGTGGGGACGGCGAGCAGCAGGTCGGCCACACCGGTGAGCACCCGGTCCCAGGTCCGGCCGGCCCACCCCGCGGCGAGCCCGCCCGCCACGCCCACCAGGGAGGCGGCCAGGGCCGCGGCCACCCCGGTGACGAGAAGGTCACGGCCACCGGCCAGGACCCGGGACCACACGTCACGGCCCAGCCCGTCGGTGCCCAGCGGATGCCCCGGCCCGGCCGGCTGCCAGGCGGCGGCCACCGACGCGGTGGGGTCCTGGGGCGCCAGCACGCCCCCCAGGAGGACCACGCCCAACAGCAGCGGCAGGGACACCCCCGCCACCGCGACACCCAGCGCCCTCATCTCGCCCCTGCCTGTGTCCGGCCGGCGCGGGGGTCGGTGGCCGCCGCGACGAGGTCGGCGGCGAGCAGGCCGGCCAGCACCACCGCGGCCGCCAGCATCGCGCCGGCCTGGATCACCGGAAGGTCGCGCGCCGCCACGGAGGTGACCAGCAGCGACCCCAGCCCGGGATAGCCGAACAGGGTCTCCACGACCGTGGCCGCGGCGACCAGGCCGCCCGCGCTGATCGCGAGGATCCGCGTGAAGGGGGCGAGCAGGAACGGTGCGACGTCGACGCAGGCCACCAGCCACACCGGGCGGCCCCTGCGGTGCGCGTCGGCCACGTGAGGGCGGGCGAGTGTGTCGCGGACCGCGCCCGCCAGCAGTCCCGCGCCGAACAGCGCCGTGGGCACGGCGGTGGAGAGCACGGGCAGCACCAGCAGTTCGGGCACGGCGAGCGGGGAACGGTCCGGTGGCAGCAGCGAGACCGGAGGGACCAGGCCCAGCGCCCCCGACAGCAGCGCGGCCGATCCGCCGGCGACCACCACCGCGGGCACCGCCGCGCCCCCGGTGA
Organism: Marinactinospora endophytica; assembly: GCF_054780875.1. Lineage (NCBI taxonomy): Bacteria > Bacillati > Actinomycetota > Actinomycetes > Streptosporangiales > Nocardiopsidaceae > Marinactinospora > Marinactinospora endophytica. Next base: position 185,889 of record NZ_BAAGVM010000014.1, read on the forward strand.
GCACGGCCGCGGCCACCGTCCGCCCGCGCCGGGCGGCACCGCCCCACCAGCCGAGCACGAGCATGGCCGGCGCCGCCAGGAGCAGCGCCCCGCTGACCAGCACGGCCGTCGCCGGGACGCGCTGGGCGATGGCCTCGGCGACCGGTCGGCCGTTGACCAGGGAGACCCCGGCGTCCCCGGTGAGCAGTCCCCCCGCCCACGTGGCATAGCGCCACCAGGCCGGCTGGTCCAGGCCGAGCCGTTCGCGCAGGTCGGCCACCTGGTCCTCGGTGGCGCCGGGGGTGGCGCGCTGCGTCGCGGCGTCGCCGGGAAGCAGCTCGGTGGCGGCGAACACCGCGACCGACACCAGGAAGAGCAGCAGGAGGGTCCGCGCGACGGCCACGGCGACGGCCGGTCCCCTCCCGCCCCGCCGGGCAGCGGCGGGGCGGGAGGGGCGGGTCACAGGACCGAGGTCCATCAGCCGGCCACGTCGACCTGGTCGATGAACAGCCGCTGGAAGCCGAGGCCGGTGGGCAGCCCGCTCACCTCGTCGCGCGCGAGGTCGATGCCGTCGCCGACCCCCCACACGACGTAGCCGCCCTCCTCCGCGACACGCTGCTGGAGGTCGGCGATCATCGCGCGCCGCTCCTCATCGTCGGCCGTCGCCAGCGCGTCGGCGAGGTCGGCGTCCCACTCCTCCTCGGCCCAGCCCGTCTCGTTGATGGGGCCGTCGGTGACCAGCGCCATGCGGGCGAAGTCGACGAAGGCGCTGCCGCCGAGACTGTTGAGGTAGAACGGTTCGACGTTCCACACCTCGCTCCAGTAGGTGTCGGGCGGGCCGCTGTCCACCGTGACGTCGATTCCGGCCTCCCCCAGCTGCTCGGCGGCGAGCACGGCCGCGTCCTCCATGCCCGGGTAGGAGGTGGTGGTGTGCAGGGTGAGGGAGACGCCGTCCTCGTGGCCGGCCTCGGCCAGCAGCTCGCGGGCCTGTTCGACGTCGCGTTCCACCGGCCGGGGCTCGGGGGCGGCGGCCTCCGCCGGGGACACGACGTCGGTGCCGGGCGTCCCGTAGCCGAGGAAGACGGTCTCCACCAGCTCCTCGCGGTCCAGGGCGAGCTTGACGGCCTCGCGTACCCGCGGGTCGTCGAAGGGCTCGGTCTCCAGGTTCATGACGAGCGGGTAGTTCACCGAGGCCGGCCGGGTGACCACCTGCATCGTCTCGTCGGCGGCGTACTGTTGCGCGCTGACCGGGGAGACGCTGCCCGCCACGTCGGCCTGCCCGGAGGCGACCGCCGCGGCGCGCGCCGCGGGGTCGGGCATCGCGGTGATCTCCAGGCGTTCCACCCGCGGCGCCTGCCCCCACCAGGCGTCGTTGCGTTCCAGGACGGCGGTGGTGTCGTCGCCGCCGGCGGGCGCGAACGGGCCGGAGCCGGGGACGGGCTCGGTGATCTCGCCGGTGCCCTCGGGGACGATGAAGGTGAGGGCGGCCAGGGCGCCGCCCACCTCGGCGTAGGGCTGGTGGGTGCGCAGCTCCAGTTCGTGTTCGCCGGTGACCCGGGAGGACTCCAGGTCGAACATCGAGAGCCGGCCGTTGTTCTCGGCCCCCTTGCCCTGGATGCGGCGCAGGGAGAACAGCACGTCATCGGCGGTGACCGGGGAGCCGTCGGAGAAGACCGCGTCGTCGCGCAACGCGATCCGCCAGCGGGTGAGGTCGCCGTCCACTGCCTCCCAGGACAGGGCGAGACGCGGCTGGGCGACCCCCTGTTCGTCGGGGACCGTCAGCACGTCGTAGAGCATGGCGAAGCGCAGGTAGTCCGACTCGTTGCCGACCCTGCCGTGGGGGTCGTGGGTCATGGCGGCCGGGGCGCCCACCGCCGCGTAGCGCAGTGTCACCGGATCCTCGGTGGTGGCCGCGGTGTCGCCGCCCGCGCAGCCGGTCGCGGCGAGGACGAGGGCGCACCCGAGAGCGAGGATCGTTCGCGATCTCATCGGGGAAGGGACCTTTCAGGTTCGGTGCCGCGCCGAGCGCGGCGGTTCACGCGGGTTCCTCGGCGCCGAGGGCGCCCGAGGGGCACAGGTCGACGGCGAGGAGCAGGTCGTCTCGCGCCTCCGCGGGGACGTCGGCGCGCAGGAGGCGGACCGTCCCGTCGTCGTGCTGGTCGAACAGGGCGGGGGCGACCCGCGCGCACTGGCCGGCGCCCACGCACACGCCGGTCTCGGCGCGCGCCCGCAGCGCTCCGGCGCCGGACCCCGGGCTCACCACCGGACCGGCACCTCCTCCAGGCCGAAGATGGCCGAGGCGGAGCGCAGCGGCAGTTCCTCGACGGGAACGGCCGGGCGCAGGGTGGGCACCCGGTCGAACAGGGTCCGCAGCGCCACCTCCAGCTCCAGGCGCCCCAGGTTCTGGCCGACGCACTGGTGCACGCCGTACCCGAACGCGACGTGGTGGCGCTCGGATCGGGTGATGTCGAGTTCGCCGGGGTCGGCGAAGGCGCGCGGGTCGTGGTCGGCCGCGGCGAGCAGCGCGATGAAGCCGTCGCCCGCGGGGATGGTCGCCCCGTCGAGTTCGATGTCCTCGGTGGCCACCCGCAGCGGGATGACGTCGGCCACCGACAGCAGGCGCAGCAGTTCGTCGACCGCGGCCGGCCACAGGCCGGGGTCCGCGCGCAGCAGGTCGAGCTGGTCGGGGTGGCGCAGCAGGGTGAGCGCGGCCAGCGGGATCATGTTGCGCGAGGTCTCGTGGCCGGCGTTGAGGGTGATGCCGATCTGCGACAGCAGGGAGCTGCGGGTGATCTCGCCCCGGGCGAGGGGGCCGGTGACCAGGCGGCTGATCAGGTCGTCCTGCGGGTCGGCGGCCTTGTCGTCGATGAGGCGGTCGAGCAGCGCGAACAGGTCGGCGAGGGCCGCGCCGACCTGTTCGGCGGTGCTGGAGCGTCCCCCGGTGATCGTGGTGACGCGCCGGAAGAACTCCAGGTCGGCCGTTGGCACCCCGAGCAGCCGGCAGATCACCGTGGTGGAGACCCGGTTGGCGTAGTCGCCGACCAGGTCGGCCGGCGCGGGCCGCGAGAGCAGGTGGTCCACCTGCTCCGCGCAGATCTCCTCGATCGCCGGGCGCATGGCGCGCACCCGCTTGACGGTGAACTCGCCGACGAGCATGCGCCGGACCCGGGTGTGGTCGGGCGGGTCCATCCGGATGAAGGGGCGCAGGTCGGCGGCGACCGCCTGCTCGCCGTCGCCGAGGGCGGGGAAGGCGGGGTGGCGTGCGTCGGAGCTGGCCGCGGGGCTGGCCAGCGCGGTGCGCACGTCGGCGTGGCGGGTGACCAGCCACGCCTCCTTGCCCCCGGGGATGGCGACCTTGGTCAGTGGGGCCTCCTCGCGCATCGCCGCATAGGCGTCGGGCGGCGCGAAGGGGCAGGAGCGGCCGATCGGGAAGGAGGCGGGCCGGCCGTCGGCGGATCGCGGCTCGGCGGAGGGGGACGAGGTCATCTTCTCTCTTCTTCTCTTCTCTGAAATTTCTCGAAGGGTCGAGTGCCAAAGGATCCGGACGCCTCCGCGCGGCGCCGGTCAGGCCGGCCCGGCGGACAGCCGCCAGCCCAGGGCCCGCTCGCGGGCGCGCAGGAACCCGGTGTAGTGGCCGTCGGCGGCGAGCAGTTCGTCGTGACCGCCCTGCTCCACGACCCGGCCCGCGTCGAGGAACACGACGTGGTCGGCGGCGCGCACGGTGGCCGGGCGGTGGGCGATGACGATGAGGGTGCGCTCACGCGCCAGTTCGGCCACCGTGGCGGAGACGATCGCCTCGTTCTCGGCGTCCAGGGCCGCGGTCGCCTCGTCCAGGACGACGATGGACGCGTCCTTGAGCAGGGCGCGGGCGATGGAGACGCGCTGGCGCTGCCCGCCCGACAGGGCCGTGCCGCCCTCGCCGACTCGGGTGTCCCAGCCGTCGGGCAGCGTGGCGACGACCTCGTCGAGGCCGGAGAGGCGGGCCGCCCGCTCCAGGTCCTGCGCGGTGGCCTGCGGCGCGGCGACACGGATGTTGTCGGCGATGGTGGCGTCGAACAGGTAGACGTCCTGGAAGACCATGGCGACCTGGCGGGACACCTCCTCGCTGCCGAGGTCGCGGGTGTCCACGCCGCCGATGAGGACCCGCCCCTGCCGGGGGTCGTGGAAGCGGGCGAGCAGCCGGGCCACGGTGCTCTTGCCGGACCCCGAGGGGCCGACCAGGGCGGTCACCGTCCCGGGCGCGGCGCGGAAGGTGACGCCGTCGAGCACGTCGGGCCCCTCGTCGGTGTAGCGGAACCGGACGTCGTCGAACTCCACCCCGGCGTCGCGCGGGGTCTGCGGCTGCCGGGGCTCGGGCAGCGGTCGCAGGTCCAAGACGGCGTTGATGCGTGCCAGGCCGGCGGCCGCCATGCGCAGCGCGGCACCGAGGTCGGCCGCGTTGGACAGCGGGTGGACGAAACGGACGACCAGGACGAGCAGCGCCACCGCGAGCGGCCCGTCGGGGGTTCCGCCGAGCGCGAGGTGGACCGCGAGGAACACCAGCGCACCGAACGCGACCCGCAGCACGAGGGCGTACCCGGTCAGCGCGGGGATCCCCGCGAGCAGGAGGCGGCGGACGGCGGCGTGCTCGGCGCGCAGCGCCTCGTCCAACCGCGCGTGTCCCCGCGTGGTCCGGCCGAAGGCGCGCAGGACCGGCTGGGCCCGGGCGTACTCCAGCACTCGTCCCGCGGCCTCGTCGGCGACGGTGTCGCGCGCCGCCTCGTTGCGGCCCACGGCCCGGCCCGCGTGGTGGAAGGCCGCCCACAGCGGCAGGGCGCAGACCGCCGCCGCCACACCGATCCGCCAGTCGTAGACCAGCAGCGCGAGGACGGCCACGGCCGGGGTGACCACCGCGTCGGCCAACGGCGGGAGGATGTGCACGGGGACCTGCATGGCACGGGAGACGCCGTCGGTGGCCATCCGGTTGAGCTCGCCCAGGCGCGCCCCGGTGAACCACCCCAGGGGCAGGCGCGCCACATGGGCGCCGAGCCGGTGGTGCAGTGCCCGGGACACCCGCCCGCCCAGCTCGAAGTTGAGGTAGAGCGAGACCGAGCGCAGCAGCGCGTAGAGCACGGTGACCACCAGCAGCACGATCAGCCAGGGTGCCGCCGCCGCGGGCCCCTCCCCCAGCAGCGTGGTCACGACGGGGACGAGCAGCGCGAACAGCACGCCTTGGAGGGCGCAGACCAGCGCGGTCAGGAGCAGGCGGGTGCGGACCGGCCGGGCGTGTTCGGGGCCGATCGCGTGCAGGAAGGCGCGGATCACCGGTCGTCTCCCCCTCCGTCGTGGGTGGCGTCGTGCTGGGCCCGCCACAGGGCGGCGTAGCGTCCGCCGCGGGCGAGCAGGTCGTCGTGGGTGCCGCTCTCCACGATCCGGCCGCCGTCCATGACCGCGATGCGGTCGGCGCCGGTGACCGTGGCCAGGCGGTGGGCGATGACCAGGACGGTCCGGCCCCGGGCGAGTTCGCTCAGCGCGTCCTGGACGGCGGCCTCCGACACGGGGTCGCTGGCGGCGGTGGGCTCGTCGAGGACGAGCACGGGGGTGTCGGCGAGCAGGGCCCGGGCGATGGACACGCGCTGGGCCTCGCCGCCGGAGAGTTCGGCGTCCTCGCCGACGACGGAGTCGTAGCCGCGCGGCAGTCGTTGGATCCGCTCGTCGATACGGGCGGCCCGGGCGGCGGCCTCGATCTCGGCGCGGGTGGCCTCGGGGCGGCCCAGCGCGATGTTGGCCGCGATGGACTCGCGCAGCAGCCGGACCTCCTGGAAGACGAAGCCGACCTTCCGGTAGAGCTCGGCGGCGGGGATGTCGCGCACGTCGGCGCCGCCGACGGTGACCGATCCGGCGGTGACGTCGTGGAACCGGGCCGGCAGGGTGGCCAGGGTGGTCTTGCCCGCTCCCGAGGGGCCCACCAGGGCGGTGACGGTGCCGGGCTCCAGCACCAGGTCGACGCCGCGCAGCACCTCCTCGCCCGACCCCTGCCCGTCGGCCGGGGGGTAGGCGAAGGCCACGTCGGAGAAGACGACGCGCGCGCCCTCGGGCGAGGCCCCGCCGCCCTCGGGCAGCTCCGGCTCGGCCAGCAGGTCGGCGACCCGGCCGGCCGCGGCCCGGGCGGCCTGGATCTGCTGGACGCGCGACCCGATGACGTTCATCGGCGCGCACAGCGCCGGCGCGAGCAGGGCGAAGGGGACCACGTCGAAGGGGTCGTTCCACCCCAGGGCCGCGGTCGCGGCCCCCGCCGCGACGACGACAACGGTGACGACGACGGGCGACAGCACCAGGAAGGAGCCCACCGAGGGGGCCATCGTCGACCGCGACCAGGCGATGAAGAAGTCCGCGAAGCGGTCCGCGGCCCGGGTGAAGCGTTCGTGGGCGCGCCGCTGCCCGCCGAAGTGCTTGACCACGGTGATGCCGTCGATGAACTCCACGGCGGCGGTGTTGACGTCGCTCATCGCCGCCGCGTACTCGGCCATCCGGCGCATCGACCCGGACATGGCGCGGGCGAACAGGAGGACGCCGAGCGCGACGGGAAGGAGCGCGACGAGGGTGAGCCGCCAGTCGACGACGGCCAGGTAGACCAGGGCCGTCGCCGGGACGGTGACCACCGTGGCCAGGTCGGGCAGCGTGTGCGCCACCAGGGAGTGGACCTCGTCGATGTCGTCGTGCAGCGCCTTCTTGACCCGGCCCGACCCGCGGCCGGAGAACCAGCCGAGCGGGACCCGGCCCAGCCTGTCGGCCAGGGAGCGCCGCACGTCGAGCTGCATGTCGTTGTCAGCGAGGTGGCCCACCAGGACCGAGACGGCGGAGAGCGCCGAGGCCGCGAGCGCGGCCACCAGGGCGACGGCCGCCCACGTCCAGGCGCGCGCGGCGTCGGGTCCCCCCGCGGCGAGGAGGGCGCGGGCGACCTCGGCGACGGCGATGAGCGGGAACAGCCCGAGCACGCCGGCGAGAGCCTGGAGCGCCACCGCCGCGCGCACCCGGGCGCGAACCGGACGCAGCAGGACCCCCAGCGGTCCGGCGGGACGGCGCCGCCCCCGCGCCGTGGCGCCGCGCGGCCCGCCGCCGGGCGACCGGTTGGCCGGTGGGGCCGACACATCCGTCATTTGACCAGCACCCCGATCTCGGGCGTGGCCTCGCGCCCCGCCTGGACCAGGCGCTTGGCGGTCAACCCCGACTCCTCGGCGAGCCGCTGCACGCCGAAGGTCTCCCAGTCGTACTCGTCGGCCACGGTGCGCACCAGCTCGCCGCCGCGGTGGACCCGCCACTCGGTGCGCCAGCGCATGACGCCGGCGCCGGCGGGCTCGCCGGAGACCCACCACTCGTAGACCTGCTCGCCCACGCTCTCGCGGACCATGCGGGTGAAGGGGATGGTGCGGGGGGTGTCGACCCCCATCAGTTCGACCACGATGGGACCTCCCGGGGGGAGCCGGTCGGCCAGGCGGCGCCACAGCGCGGTCCGCTCGGGCCGGGGGATGTGTCCGGCGACGCCGAAGATGACCGCGGCGGAGATCGAGTCGGGCAGCGGGAGCTCCTGGGCGGGCTCGGGCAGCACGGTGACGCGCCGGCGCAGGTCGGGGTCTGAGAAGACCCTGCTGGTCAGGATCGCGCGCATGTTGGGCGAGGGTTCGGCGGAGATGATGCGCGCCGAGGGCAGCGTCTCGGCGATGGTCGCGGTGACCAGGCCGGTGCCGGCGCCGATGTCGACGATGGGACCGTGCGAGGTGTCCAGGCCGGCCAGCGCGGCCCGCAACGCAGGCGCGCTGGAGGTCAGGTGGCGGTGGCCGACGAGGTCGAAGAACTCGGCCGCCGGCGAGTAGTAGTCGGGCGCGGTGATGGTGTCCTCCGAAGGTTCAAGGCGTGGTCAGGGGGTGCTGGGCCACGGCTGGCGTGCCGCGGCCAGGGCCGGATCGAGCCTGCGCAGCAGCGCGCGGACCACCGCTTCGCGGGCCGGCCCCAGGTAGAAGTGGTCGCCGGGGAAGACCTGGACGTCCATGCGTCCGGTGGTGACCCCGGCCCAGCCCGCGGCGCGGCCGGCGTCGACCTCGGGGTCGGCGTTCCCGGTGAAGACGCTGACCGGGCAGGACAGGGGCGCGCCGGGGAAGGGCCGGTAGCGTTCGATCAGCCGGTAGTCGGCGCGCACGCAGCCCAGCACGACGGCGCGCATCCCCGGGTCGGCCAGCACCTCGCGTTCGGTGCCGCCCAGGCGGACGAGTTCGGTGACGATCTCCTCGTCGGTGGCGAGGTGGACCGTGCCGGCCGGCGCGTCGCCCGGGGCCATGCGCCCGGAGGCGAACAGCCGCCGTGGCTCCGCGTGGCCGCGGGCCCGTAGCTCGCGCGCCAGCTCGTAGGCGACGGCCGATCCCATGCTGTGGCCGAAAAGGGCGTAGGGACGGTCCAGCAGCGGGGCGAGCCCGTCGGCGAGGGCCGCGACGAGGGTGGCCATGTCGTCGACGGGCTCCTCACCCAAGCGGTCCTCGCGTCCCGGGTACTGCGCGCACACCAGGTCCACGGCGGACGGCAGCAGCGCCGCCCAGGAGCGGTAGGCGTTGGCGCCCCCGCCCGCGTGCGGCAGGCAGACCAGGCGGAGCCGGGCGCCCGGCTCCGGGCGGAAGCGGCGCAGCCAGGGGTGGGGCGATGACGCGGTCATGGGGTTCCTGTCGGTGCGGGGCCGGCGAGCTCGGCGGCGCGCAGCGGCCGGGGCGGGGTGGGGCGGATGATCTCGGGGCGGCCCAGGCGGCCGGTGACGTCGTGCCAGATCCGGCAGACGGCCAGGTCGTAGTGGCCGCGGGCGAGCGGGTCGGCGCCTTCGGCGATGTCGGCGGCCAGGCCGCGCAGCGCCCGGGCGATCGCCTCGGGCCACAGCCGGGCGAACACCTCGCGGAAGGGCACCGGCTCGGTGCCCTCCAGCACGGTCGCGCTGGGCTCGGTCAGGTGCTCGGTGCCCGGCCCGGTCGAGACCAGCCGCCCGTGGGCGTCGCGGGGCGCGTGCAACCGGGGGTTCCACAGCACCGGCCCGTGGGTGTCGGCGAGGGTGAGGACGCCTCCCTCCGCGCCGATGGCCAGGCGGTGCCACAGCAGCGCGTGGTTGTCGCCGTCGGAGGGGTCGAGCTGGTTTTGCACCCGCAGTGTCAGCGGGACGCCGCCGATGACGCCCTGCACGGTCCGGTAGGGACGTGGGGTCGCGGCCAGCGCCTCCACCCCGGCCGGCGGCTCCACCGGGTCGGCCAGGCCCCAGGGGCGCAGCCCGCCCAGCGCCCGGCCCATGACGTCCAGGAGCGGGTAGAGCACCTGGATGGCGGCGGTGGCGTCGGCGAACAGCAGCCGTCCCCGCCGCCGCAGCTCCGCGGCCGCGGCCAGGAACCGGGCGATGGGGGCGACGTGGCGGTAGAAGGGGTTGAGGTGGTGGACCACCCCGTGGGCGCGGGCGGTGCGCAGGGTCGCGGCCAGCTCGTCGTGGTGGACGGGGTGCTCCTGGAGCACGTGGACGCCGCGGGACAGCAGGGCGCGGGCCAGTTCGCTGCCCGGCCCCCCGGAGACGGCCGCGCCCACGACCACGCAGGCGACGTCGACCCCCTCCGGCAGCTCCTCGACCGAGGTGTACAGGGGGACGCCCAGGCGCCGGGCGTAGGCGCGCGAGTGTTCCCCGCCCCGGGCCAGGATCGCGACCAGTTCGAACTCCCCGGGCAGGGAGCGCACCGCCTCGGCGTAGAAGCGGCCGAACCCGGTACCGCACACGACGGTGCGCAGGGGGCGTCGGGACGGGCCGGTCACAGCGTCCCCTCCTCGGCCCCGGCCGCCTCCCCCGCCGCGGCCACCCCTTCGACCACGCGCAGGGTCCCCGCCTCCGCGTCGGCGAACAGCAGCCGCACGGTCGCGTCGGGGTCCACGACCTCGGCCGCGTCGTGGACGCCGGCCCCGATCCCGCCGCGCAGCACGGCGTCGGCCGTGACCGCGCCGACCCGCCCGGTCATGCGATAGCTGTCGGACAGTCGCACCACCAGCGCGCGCTCGCGCGCCTGCCGGTCGGTCAGCAGCAGGACCAGCAGGTAGTAGGGGACGCGCCCGGCCAGGTCGAGGTCGGCCGCCGCGCGCAGCCGTTCGGCGGTCCGCGCCGTGGCCGCCTCCGGCCGCCCGGCCACGGCGGTCAGCACCGAGCGGGCGCGCGGGCCGGGGTGGACGTTGTACCACTCCAGCTCCGCCAGGCCGAGGGAGGCGGCCAGGCGGGCGGCCTCGTCGGTCAGGAAGGGTTGGACGAAGGCCGGCGCGGGGAAGAAGGGCGGCTGGGCCTCGTCGACGGCCCGAAGCGCCCGGGACACGCGCCGCCCGTCGCGCCAGGCGGCCAGCGGCTCGCCGAACACGGCGGCCGGGTCGGCGCCGGGCAGGGAGAGCAGGAGGTCGCCGGCCGCCGCCGGGGTGCACCGTTCCAGGCCGCCGCAGTAGGCCACGACGCTGCGCAGCCCGGGGCCGCGCAGCGCCGCCCAGCGCGGCAGCAGCGCCGACAGGCCGGGCAGCACCCCGGCCGACAGCACGACCGCGCGTCCCGGGCGCGGCGGGTCGGCGTCGAAACGCCGGCGCACGGGGGCGTCCCCGGTGACGTCGACATAGTGCGCGCCGGCGTCCAGCGCGGCGCGGGCCACCCGGTCGACGATGCGGTAGGAGGGGCCGGCGCAGTTGAGCACCACCGCGCAGCCCGCGGCGAAGGACGCCAACGCCGCGGGGTCCTCGACGTCCACGGTGACCGCTTCGGCGCCCGGCCCCAGTTCCCGGGCCAGGTCCGCCAGGGGGGCGTGGCGGCGTCCGCCCAGGCGCAGCCGGGCGTGGCCGAGCCCGCGCAGGAAGCGGGCCGCGGCCGTGCCGACGGCGCCCGAGGCCCCGGTGACGCCGACCAGGGGGGTGTCGGGGAGGGGGGTCATCGGGTGAGGTCCCCTCCGGTGATCTCGTCGAGCAGCTTGACGACGCCCGGCGCGTAGGGGACGGACAGGCAGCTGAAGTGGTCGCCGGCCACGTCGACGATGCGCAGGTCGCCCAGGACGAGCCGCTCCCAGTAGTCGGTGACGCTCTCCTTGTTGCCGGGGAAGGGGTAGGCGCCGCTGTGCCGCAGGAAGGTGATGTCGCCGGCGTAGGGCTCGGGCTCATAGCGCGAGATCGCGAAGACGCTCTGGCGGAAGATGCGGAACAGCTCGTGCAGCGCCTCGGGCTCGTAGGTGCCCGCCGAGGGCGGAACGGCCGCGCACATGCGCTCGACGCGGACGTCACGGGGAACCTCGGCCAGGGCCCGGAAGCAGGCGGCGACGTCGGCGTACTCGCCGGTCAGTTCGCCGATGGCGCCGTCGGGCAGCAGGCCGGGGGTCCGTTCCAGCAGCACATCGGAGGCGGCCGAGACCCGGTTCTCGTCGGCGGGGAAGCCCACGGCCACCGGGTCGATGCCCATCATGACCGCGAAGGCGTACTCCGAGATCAGCTCGTCGTCGAGGCGGAAGGGCGGGCGGTGGGTGCTGATCGCGGTGAGCGAGGCGACCTCGGCGCCGGCCTCGGCGAGGGTGCGCGCGACCTCGGTCGCCACCAGCCCGCCCAGACAGTAGCCGACCACGTGGAAGCGCCGCCCGCCCTGTTCCAGCAGCGCGTGGGCGTAGTCGGCCGCCCACCGGGTGATGACGGTGGCGGGATCGGCCTCCAAGAACACCGGCACATCGGGCAGTTCCAGTCCGGCCAGGGTCGTGGCGCCGGCCGACCTGCGCCGGATCTCGGTGATCAGCGCCCGGTAGGGGACCAGCGTCCCGGTCCCGGCGTGGACGAGCGCCGTCACCGTGCCGCCGCCCGGACCGTTGAGCGCCACGTAGGGGCCGGCCGGCGCGGCGTCCGCGCCGCGGTGCGGGGTGGCGCGGTCACGCAGGTAGGCGGCCAGGCCCGCCACGGTGGGACGGCGCAGCATGTGGCGCAGCACCACCTCCCACTCGATGTCGCCGACGCCCGGGACGGCCTCGCCCAGCCGGCCCACCATGCGCGCGACCAGCAGCGAGTCCCCGCCCAGGGCGAAGAAGTCGTCGTCGCGGCCGACGTGCTCGCGCTCCAGCAGGCCGGCCCACAGGTCGGCCAGGGCGCGTTCCAGGTCGTCGGCGGGCTCGGCGGGCAGGGCCGCGACGGCGGTCGGGGTGTCCTCGCGCGGCAGGGCCGCCGCCAGCGCGGCGCGGTCCACCTTGCCGTTGCCGGTCAACGGGAGCGCGTCGAGGATCCGCCACTGGGCCGGGACCATGTAGTCGGGCAGCCGGGCCGCGACGTGGCGGGCCAGTTCGCCGGCCGTGAGCGGTTGCCGGTCGGTCTTGAACCGGGCCAGGTAGAGGCTCTGCCCGGTGCGGGCCAGGCCGTCGTCGTCGCCGGGCAGGACCAGGTCGGTGACGGCCCCGGCGCCGGCGAGCGCGGCGGCCCACTGCTCGCGGGTGAGGAAGGTCTGGTCGGCGGCGGCCCGCGCGTCGTGGTGGCCGCCGTCCAATCCGTCGAGGAACTCCATGGAGACGAGCAGGGACGGGTTGTGCTCCCGGGTCGTCTCGATGAGGACGAGGTGGCCGCCGGGGACGAGCAGCTCGCGGAGGCGGCGCAGGGCCGCGTCGGCGTCGATGGCGTTGTGCACGACGTTGGCGGCGACGACCACGTCGAAGGAGTTGGGGGCGTGCCCCTGGTCGCCGATGTCGCGGTTGACGTCGAACAGCCCGTAGGAGACCCAGGGGAAGGCCGCGAACTGTTCGCGTGCCTCGGTGAGGAAGAACGGCGAGATGTCGGTGAACAGGTACTCGACGTCGTGCCCGGCCAGCGCCGGGACGATCTCGGCGGTGCTGCCGCCCACGCCGGCGCCGATCTCCAGGACCCGCAGCGGCTCCTCGCCGGTGCGCGCCGCGGCGACCTCGCGCAGCGCCGCCGCCGCGGCGGCGTTGAGGTGGCGGATGGCGAGGTTGTCGCGGTAGGCCGCGCCGGCGGTGTCCAGGCCGGCGCCGGGGAACAGCAGCGTGCGCACGTCGAGTTCGCCGCTGAGCAGTTCGGGCAGGTGCTCGGCGCAGGCGCGCATGTAGTCGAGGACCTCGGTGCCGTAGTCCACGCGCCGTTCCAGCTCGGCCAGCCGTTCCCAGGCCCGCCGCGCCTCCTCCTCGCCGACCGGGCGCAGCCCGGCGAGCCGGCCGTCCTGCTCGCCGAGGCGTCCGGCGCGCAGCAGGGCGTCCAGCCAGCGCCGGACGAGGCGGTGGTGGCGGCGGTCGGCGCGCAGGGCCGCGGCGACCTCCGCGCGGGTGTGGGATGCCCCCTCGGCGAACAGGCCCGCGCCGGTGAGGGTGCGGGTGATCGCGGCCAGCGCGGCCTCGTCCATCGCGTCGAGGAAGACGCCCAGGTCGGCGCGGTCCAGTCCCGCGGTGGCCGTCTCGGCCGCCGCGCGGGCGCGGGCGGCCGGGGCCGTGGTGTCCTCGGCGGGGTGGTCGCGGCGCGCGGTCTCGACGAACGCCCCGAGCCTGCGGGAGTCGCGGTCGCCCACCGCGAGGACCGCCGCGGCGGCCGCGCCCGGGTGGGCCAGCAGCGCCGCCTCGATCTCGGCGAGCTCGATGCGGTGGCCGCGGACCTTGACCTGGGAGTCCTCCCGGCCCAGGAACTCGATGTCGCCGCCGGGCCGGTAGCGGCCCAGGTCACCGGTGCGGTACAGGCGCTCCCCGGTGCGGGGGTGGGTGACGAACCGTTCGGCGGTCCTGGCCTCATCACCGAGGTAGCCCAGCGCCACCCCGGCCCCGCCGATGTAGAGCTCGCCGACGACCCAGTCGGGGCGGTCGTTCATCCGCTCGTCCAGGACGTGGAAGGTCTGGTTGGCGAGGGGACGGCCGTAGGGGATGCTCGGCCAGGCCGGGTCCACCTCGCCGATGGGGTGGTGGATGGACCAGATGGCCGCCTCGGTCGCGCCGCCCAGGCTCACCAGCGACAGGCCGGGGACGCGGGCGCGGATGCGGTCGGGCAGCGTGACCGGGATCCAGTCGCCCGACAGCAGGGCCAGGCGCAGCGTGGGCAGGTCCGCGTCACCCGCCGAGGCCAGGTAGTCGTCCAGCATCTGCATCTGGGCGGGGACGGAGTTCCACAGGGTGACGCCGTGGTCGGCGACCAGCTCGGCCCAGTGCGAGGGGTCGCCGCGCCGCTCGGCGGAGGGCAGCACGAGGGCTCCCCCCGCGGCCGGGGGGCCGAACAGGTCGTAGACCGACAGGTCGAAGCCGAGGGAGGCCAACCCCAGGATCCGGTCGCCGGGTCCGACCTCGAAGCGCCGGTTGACGTCGGCGACGGTGTTGAGGGCCGCCCGGTGGGAGATCATCACCCCCTTGGGCACACCGGTGGACCCGGAGGTGTAGATGACGTAGGCGAGGTCGCCGGGCGCGGCGGCGCGCGGCGGCCGCGCGGTGAGGGCCGGCCCGGCGGGAACGGCGTCCACGGCGATCGGCTCGGCGGTGTCGGCCCAGTCGTCGATCCCGGTGAGCCAGGACTGGGTGAGGACGTGGCGGATGCCGGCGTCGGCGAGGATGACGCGGCGCCGGTGGGCCGGCTGGGCGATGTCGATGGGAACGTAGGCGGCGCCGGCGAGCAGGACGGCGTAGGCGGCGACGACCTGCTCCACCCCCTTGTCCATGACGATGGCCACGCGGTCGCCGGGACGGCAGCCGCGCTCGGCGAGCACGGCGGCGACCGCGGCCGCGCGGGCCCACAGCTCGCCGTGGCTGGTCGTCCCCTCGGGGGTGATGACGGCGGGAGCGTCGGGGGTGCGCAGCGCGGCGTCGAGGGCCCCCTCGTGCAGCAGGCCGCCGGGCAGCGGGCCGGCGGTCGCGTTGACCTCGGCGCGCAGGTCGAGCTGGTGGCGCGGGACGCGGACCGGGTCGGCGTCCTCCCAGACGTCGGCGGAGCCGGCGAGGCGGCGCAGCAGGTCGACGTAGGCGGCGAAGGCGTCGGCGGCGACCCCCTCGGGCAGAACCTCCTCGCGCACGTCCCAGCGCACGCCGAGCCCGCCCTCTTCCAGGGAGACCTGGCAGTCCACCCACACCTGCGGGGTCTGGCTGACGCCGTGGACCTCGCGGGAGGCCCACGACCCGCCCGCTGCGTCGGGCTCCTCGGCGCCGATCGCGCCGGTGAAGACCACCGGCATGAGCACGGCGGGCTCGTCGCGGCGGCGCGACAGCTCGGCGAGCACCTCGCCCCCCGAGTACAGGGCGTGGTCGAGGTCCTCGATCAGCCGGCCCTGCCGGGTCCGGGCGCGCTCGGCGAAGGTCGCGCCGTCACCCGAGCGCACCGCGAGCAGGGTGACGGTGGTGAAGTCGCCGACGATCCGGTCGACGTCCTCGTGCAGCGGCAGCCGCCGCGCCACCGGGAGGTTGAGCGTGAAGTCGGGTCGGCGGCTCCAGCGCGTGATCGTCTCGGCGTAGGCCGCCAGCGCGACCGCCGAGGGGGTGAGCCCGTGTTCGGCGGCCCGGGAGCGCAGGGCCCGCCATTCGGCGGCGGACAGGGCGGCCCGGTGGCGGGTGAAGCGGGCGGGCGCGTCGATGGCGCGCTCGCGCAGCGGCAGTTCGGGGGCGGGGGGCAGGTCCTCGATCCGCTCCATCCAGTAGGCGCGGTCGCGGTGGTAGCCGGGACCGTCCTTGAGGGCGCGCTGGGCCAGCACGTAGTCGCGGAAGGTCGCGCCGATGGGCGGCAGCGGGTGGTCGGGGTCGGCGTAGAGGGCGGCGAGCTCGTCGAGGAGCATCCGCACGCTCGCGTAGTCGGCGGCGAGCAGGTCCACCGACAGGTGCAGGACACTGCGGTCGTCGCCGCGGGTGAGGTGGAGGCGCACCAGCGGCCAGGTGCCCGGGTCGGGGACGAGGTCGCGCAGCCGTTCGCGGGCGCGCTCGACGTGGACGGTGGTATCGCTGCCGCGCACGTCGGTGACGGTCAGGGCCTCGCCGGGGGCTTCGGGCAGGACGCTTTGGTGGCCCTCGGCCGCGACGACGACGCGCAGCATGTCGTGGCGTTCCACCAGGGCGGCCCAGGCGCGGCGGAGCCGTTCGGGGTCCAGGTCGTCGAACTCCAGCTCGGCGTAGGCGTGGCAGGCCACGCCGCCGTAGTCGTAGGCCGTCCCGCGGCCGACGAGGTAGGCGCCCTGGACGTCGGTGAGCGGGAACGGCTCGTGGCGCGCGGCGGGGTCGGGGGTCAGCCGGGGCCGGGCCTCGGCCCGGAGCAGGGCGAGGATCTCGTCGCGGTGGGCGCGCAGCAGCGCGCGGCGCTCCTCGGTGAGCGTGCCGGTGGGGGCGCGGAACCGGATCCGTCCCTCGTCCTCCCAGAGGTGGACGCCGTCGGCGCGCAGGTCGGCCAGCAGCGCGGGGAGTGTGCCGGTGGAGTCGTCGATGGCGGACACGTGCTTCGCCTCTTCTTCCTGGTTTCTGCGGGCGGCCGGGGGCCGTCGGGGATGGTGGGACGTGGGTGGGGCGGAGGGTCAGATCACGCCGGTCTCCCCCCGGTCGCCTCCGGCGCCGCGGACCCTGGCGGCGAGCGCGGCGAGGGTGGGGGCGGCCAGGAAGGAACGGGTGGGGACCTCCACGCCGAGGACGGCGCGCACGGTGGTGATCATCCGGATGGCCAGCAGGCTGGTGCCGCCCAGCGTGAAGAAGTTGGCCTCGCGGTCGGCGACCGGCACCCCGACCAGCTCGCTCCACACCCGCGCGATCTCGCGTTCGACGTCGTCGCCCAGCGGTGCCGCGGCGGTCGGGGGGAGCGGGCCGGCCGCGCCGGCGCGTTCGGTGAGCGCGGCGAGGTCGACCTTGCCGTTGGCGGTGAGCGGCAATTCCGCCAGGACGTGGATCAGCGCGGGGACGGCGTGGGCCGGAACCCGGTCGGCCAGGTGCGCGGCGAGGTCGCCGGGGGCGACGTCGTCCCCGCGCGCGACGACGAAGGCGACGAGGCGACGCGCCTCGCGCGGACCCGAGGCGACCACGGCGGCCCGGCGCACGGCCGGGTGGTCCTCCAGCGCGGCCTCCACCTCGCCCGGTTCCAGGCGGTGACCGCCGATCTTGACCTGCCGGTCGGCGCGGCCGAGGAACTCCAGCAGGGCCCCCGGCCGGTAGCGGCCCAGGTCGCCGGTGCGGTACCAGCGCACCCCCTCGTCGGTCACGAACCTGTCGGCGGTGCGGTCGGGGTCGCCCCGGTAGCCCAGGGCCACCCCGGCGCCGCCGATCCACAGTTCTCCGGGCACCCACTCGGGGCAGTCGCGGCCGTGCGGATCGACGACGCGGTAGCGCTGGTTGCGCAACGGGCGCCCATAGGGGACCGAGGGCCACCCCTCGGGGGCGTGCCCCCCGTCGAAGGCGTTGGACCAGATCGCCGCCTCGGTGGCCCCGCCCAGCGCGACGAGGCGGACGCGCCCGCCGGTGGCCTCGCGCAGCCGCGGCGCCAGGTCGGTGCCCACCCAGTCGCCGGAGACCAGGGCCAGGCGCAGGTCCGGGGGAACGGGGCCGTCCTGGGCGGCGAGCAGCAGCATGTCGAGCAGGGCGGGCACGGTGTTCCAGACGGTCACCCGGTGCCGTTCGGCCAGGTCGCGCCATCTGGCGGCGTCCCTGCGCTCCTCCTCGCCGGGCAGCACGAGCGCGCCCCCCGCGCCGAGCAGGCCGAACAGGTCGTAGACGGAGAGGTCGAAGTCGAGCGCGGACAGGGCGAACACCCGGTCGTCGGGGCCGACGCCGTAACGTTCGTTGATGTCGGTGACGGTGTTGAGGGCCGCCGCGTGGGTGACCTCCACCCCCTTGGGCTCCCCGCTGGAGCCCGAGGTGAAGATGACGTAGGCGGTGTCGTCGGGGTCGCGCCGGACCGGCGCCTCCAGCGGGGGTTCGCTCAGCAGCCGCGCGGGGGTGACGGTGCCGGGCGACGTCGCCTCCTCGGCGATGGCCAGCACGACGCCCGCGGCGCGGTGGATGCGCTCGCGCCGGCGCGCGGGCTGGTCGGGTCCCACCGGGACGTAGACGGCCCCGGCCGCCAGCGCGCCCAGGACGGCGCAGACCTGGTCGGCGCCCTTGGGCAGGCCGATCGCGACGGCCTGGCCGGGCTCCACGCCGGCGCGGCGCAGGCCCGCGGCCATGCGCAGGGCGCGTTCGACCAGTTCACCGTGGGTGAGCTCACCGTCGTCGGTGATGACGGCGGGGCGGGTGGCGCGCTGGTCGGCGCGGGCGAACACCGCGTCGTGCAGCAGGCCGCGGGGGGCCGGCCCCCTCGTGGCGTTGGCCTGCCGGCGCTCCTCGCGCTGCCGGGCGGGCAGGAGGTCCGGTGGCGCCGCGATCCGGCCGGTGCGCGCCAGGTGGCGCAGCGTCTCCAGGTAGGCGGCGAACATGGCGTCGAGGACGTCGGGGCGGAACAGCTCCTCCACCGCGTCCCAGTAGACCTGGAGGCCCCCCGCGATCTCCAGGACCTGGTTGTCGAGGTGGACCTGGGGCGACTGCGACAGTCCCCAGACCCGTTCGGGGAAGGCGGGCGGAAGGTCCATGGAGACGTCGCCGCCCAGGCCGAGGGAGCTGGTGAAGACGACGGGGACGCCGGTGTGGGCGACGCCGGTGCGCTGGGCGAGGTCGCGCAGCACCCAGGGGGCCGACGCCTCGCGGTGGTCGAGGTCGCGGCCGATGCGCCGTTGCAGGGAGCGGGTGGCGTCCAGCAGCTTCTCGCCGGGGTCGCGCCGGTAGGAGGTCAGCGACAGCGAGGTGAAGTCGCCCAGGACCCGGGAGATGTGGGGGTGGGTGTCGTGGCGGTTGAACAGGGTGAGGGTCAGGCTCAGGGCGGTCTGCCCGCTCCAGGCTCCCAGGACCTCGGCGTAGCAGGCGAGCAGCAGGGTCGACGGGGTGATCCCGGCGCCGCGGGCGAGGTCGGTGAGGGCGCGCCACTGCCCGGGGTCCAGGCGGGCGCTGCGCCGGGTGAAGCGGGGGGTGGCGACCGTCGCGGGGTCGGTGGCCAGGGGCAGGGCGGGCGGCGGCGGCAGTTGCACGGCGCGCTCGCGCCAGTAGTCGCGGGCGCGCTCCACGGCCGCGGGGTCGTCGTGGACCTGGGTGACGTAGTCGCGGAAGGTCACGTCGATCGGGTCGAGGACGGTGTCGGGGTCGGTGTAGAGGCGGCCCAGCTCGGTGTAGAGCGTCATGATGCTCAGCGCGTCCAGGACGAGGTAGTCCAGGCCGACCCCCAGGCGGGTGCGCTCGACGCCGTCGCGGACGTAGCGGACGGCGCGCAGGTCGAACAGGGGCCAGCGGCCGGGCTCGAAGACGCGGTGGGCCATCTCCTCGCGCAGCGCGGCCAGGGCGTGGTCGGGGTCGCCGGGCCCCGCCTCGGTGACGGGGATACGGACGTGGGGCACCTCGGGCAGGACGCGCTGGCGGCCGTCGTCGTCGAAGACCGCCCGCAGCATCCCGTGCCGGCGGACCAGGACGTTCCAGGCGTGTTCCAGCCGGTCCAGGTCCACCTCGGCGCCGTCGAACTCGGTGTAGTGGTGGGTGCCGACGCCGCCGAGCGGGAGTTCGGGGCTGCGCCCGGTCAGGTAGGCGCGCTGCACCTCGGTGGGCGGGAACGGGTCGTGGGCGTGGTCGGGGTCCGGTTCGACCCGGGCCGCGCGCCGGCCCTCGACCTGGGGGGCGAGGGCGGCGGCGAAGTCGCGCAGGACGGGGGAGGCGAACAGGCGGCCGACGCCGGCGTCGGCGTAGCCCTCCTCCCGCAGCGCCGCGACCACCCGCGTGGCCAGCAGTGAATCGCCGCCCAGAGCGAAGAAGTCGTCGTCGCGCCCCACCCGCGACCGGCCGAGCAGGTCAGCCCACACCCGGGCGACGGCGGCCTCGACCGGGCCGGAGGGCGCCGCCGAGGGGGTGGTGGCCGCGTCCGCGCGGGCGCGCACCGCGCGGACGACGGCGGCGCGGTCGGGCTTGCCGTTGGCGGTCAGGGGGATCTCGGGCAGGGTGACGATCCGCTCGGGCAGCATCGACGCGGGCAGCAGGGAACCGGCGTGGCCGGCCGCCGCGGCGGCCGGGTCGCCCGTGGCGTCGGGGGCCGCGGTGACGGCCGCCACCAGGCGCGGCGCGGGGTCGGGCAGCACCAGCGCGACCGCGCCGGCGATGTCGGGGTGGGCGGTCAGGGCGGCCTCGACCTCGCCGAGCTCGACGCGCACGCCGCGGACCTTGACCTGGTGGTCGGCGCGGCCGAGGAAGTCCAGCGTCCCGTCGGGCAGGCGGCGGACCAGATCGCCCGTGCGGTACCAGCGCCGTCCGTCGCGCACGACGAACCGGTCGGCGGTCGTGTCGGGGTCGCCGCGGTAGCCGAGGGCCAGTCCGGCGCCGCCGACCCACAGCTCCCCCACGGCGTGGTCGGGGCGGTCGCGCTCGCGCGCGTCCACGACCCGGCAGGCCACCCCCGGCAACGGCCGTCCCCACGGGATCGAGCGCCACGCGGGGTCGACCCGCTCCACCTCTTGGAGGGTGGAGTGGATGGCGGCCTCGGTCATGCCGCCCAGGGCGAGGAAGCGGCAGCCGGGGGCGAGCGCGCCCAGCCGGCCGGGCAGGTCCACGCCGACCCGGTCGCCGCCGAGCAGGACCGCGCGCAGCGGCGGCATCGGCGCCATGTCGGCCTCGGCCGCCGACAGCAGCAGGTCGAGCAGCGCGGGGACACAGTTGAGGATCGTCACGCCGCCGCGCGCGGCCGTGTCGGCCCATCGGGTGGCGTCGCGGCGGGCGTCGCCCTCGACGAGGACCGCGGCGCCACCGGCCGACAGCGGCGCGAACAGGTCGTAGACCGACATGTCGAAGTCGGGTTCGGCGAGGGCGAGCGTGCGGTCGGACGCGCCGAACCCGACGATCTCGGCGAGCACGTCGATGGTGTGGGCGGCGGCCCGGTGCGCCACCTCCACCCCCTTGGGCACCCCCGTGGACCCGGAGGTGAAGAGCACGTAGGCCACCGCGTCGGGGTCGGTGTCGCGGGGGGCGGCCAGGGGCGGGGCGGCCAGGGCGTCGGCGACGGCGAGGACCGGCGGCGCGTCGTCCCCCTCGCCGGGGGCGTGGGCGTCTTGGGCCAGGACGAGTCCGGCGCCCCCGACGCCGATGACGCGCGCGCGGCGCGCGGGAGGCTGCTCCCGGCCCACCGGAAGGTAGGCGCATCCGGCGGCCAGGACCCCCAGCACCGCGGCGACCTGGTCGAAGCCCCTGGGCAGGTCGACCGCGACGGTGCCGCCCACCGGCAGCCGCGCCGCGACGGCGCCGGCGACGCGCAGGGCCCGCGCGGCGAGCTCCCCGTAGGACAGGGTGGTGCCGTCCGAGGCGACCAGCGCGGTGGCGTCGGGGGCGCGGCGGGCGTGGGAGAAGAACCTCCCGTGCAGCGGACGCGCCTGCGGGAGCGGGGAGGACGCGCCGACGATCTCGGGACGGCCCGGCGTGGTGAAGGGCCGCCGCCAGGTGTCGGGGTCGTCCACGAGCGCGTCGACGAGGTCGCGGTAGGCGGCGAACGCCGATTCCAGGACCCCCGGGGCGAAGACCTTCTCGCGCGCGTCCCAGTTGAGCAGCAGGCCGCCGTCCAACTCGGTCACCTGGGCGTCCAGCCACACCTGCGGCCCCTGGGAGATGATCCAGGTGGGCCGGCCGAAGCACTCCTGCACGGCGCGGGTGAACAGGGGGCCCAGGCCGATCGCGCTGGTGTAGACGACGGGGGCCAGGACGGGGGTACCGCCCGCGGCGCGGGCGAGGTCGCGCAGCACCTCGACACCGCTGTAGGCGCCGTGGCCGATGGCCTGGTGCAACTCGCGCTGGATCCGTTCGGCCCGCTCGGTGAAGGGGAGGTCGCCCTCGACGTCGGCGGCCAGCAGCACCGACCCGCTGAAGTCGCCGATGACCTGGTCGATGTCGGGGTGCAGGGGCGCGCGGTCGAACAGGGGCAGGTTGAGCAGGAAGCGGGGCGCGCCGCTCCAGCCGCCCAGCGCCTCGGCGAAGGCGGCGGCCAGCGCGGCGGCGGGGGTGACGCCTGCGGCGCGGGCGCGTTCGGTCAGCCGGCGCGCCCGTTCGGGGTCGAGCCGGTGGTGCAGGCGGGTGGAGCGGGCGTACTCCGAGCCGGCGGGGGTGGGCCGGGAGGCGTCGATCACGGTGGGCAGCTCGGGCGGGGCGGGCAGGTCGCCCAGCCGCCCGTGCCACCAGGCGCGGTCGCGTTGCCTGGCCGCGGTGTCGCGTGAGGCCCGTTCGGCCAGGTAGCGGGCGAAGCCGTACTCCAGGGGCGGCAGGGGGCGCCCGTCGTAGGCGGCCACGAGGTCGTCGAGCAGGACACGCAGGCTGAGCGCGTCGGCCACGATCATGTCGAGGTCGACGTGCAGCCGTGTCGCCCCGTCCGGCAGCAGGGACAGCGCGACGTCGAGGACCCGCCCCGAGGCGACGTCCATGCGCCGGTGGGTGGCGTCGTCCCGGATCGCGTCGAGGCGTTCTCGCACCGCCGCGGCCGGCAGGTCGCGCAGGTCGTGGACGGTGACGGGAACCGGGCCGCCCGGCGGGACGATCCGCTGACGCCCGTCGTCGAGGAAGCGCGCGCGCAGCATGGGGTGGCGTTCGACGACCGCGGCGACGGCGGCGGTGAGCCGGGCGGGCTCCACCCCGTGGCCGTCGAACTCGGTGTAGAAGTGCGCGGCGACCCCGCCCAGCGGCTGCTCGTCCTGGCGGCCGATCCAGTAGGCGTGCTGCATCGTGGCCAGTTCGAACGGCTCGTCCTCGGCCGGCGTCCGCGTGGTGGCCGGGGCCGGGGCGGGGGCGGTCTCCAGCAGTTCGGTCCAGGCCCGGACGGTGGGCTCGGCCGCGAGGTCCGCGAAGGTGATCTCGGCCCCCTGCTCGCGCCATGTCCCGGCGAGCCGGATCAGGCCGAGGGAGTCCAGACCGTGGTCGAAGAGGTCGTCGCCGTCGGCGAAGTCGTCCATGCCGATGATCTCCGCGACCCTCGCGCGGACCTCTCCGGCGAAAGCCCGTCCCTGACCCGACACCGCCCACTCCCCTCAGCGCACGCCACTCACGAAAATGAAACTGATAACCGTTTTCATTATGCGGCATCATGTATAGCACTGCCGGCTTGTCCCAGTCGAGCCGGATTCGCGAAGAATCGGGAGATATGCATGAGAAGCGACGTGATCGGCTGGCCCGAGGAGACCGCGGCCGGATACCGGCGCGCCGGCTACTGGCGTGACCGCACCCTGGACGACCTGCTCCGGGAGCGCGCCGCCGAGCACGGCGACCGCACGGCGCTGGTCTCGGCATCCGGACGGCTGAGCTACGCCGACCTCGACGAGCGCGCCGGCCGGCTGGCCGCCGGGCTGGCCGGGCTCCCGATCCACCGGGGCGACCGGGTGCTGCTCCAGCTCCCCAACCGCGAGGAGTACGTGGTCACGCTCTTCGCCCTGCTGCGGATCGGCGCGCTGCCGATCCTGGCCCTGCCCTCCCTGGGCACGACCGAGCTGACCGCGCTGGCCCGGCTGTCCGGCGCCACCGCGCACGTCGTCGCCCAGGGGCGCGGACGCAACGACCCCCGGACGGGCGCGGGCGAGGTGGCGCGCGCCTGCCCGTCGCTACGCCACCTCGTCGTCGCGGGCGACCCCGGCCCCGGTGGGGGGCACTCCCTGGCCGCGCTGGAGCGGGCGGGCGCCGAGGCCCCCGCGGTCACGAGCGGAGCCGCGCCCGGTGACCCCGCCCTGCTACTGCTGTCGGGCGGCACCACGGGCACGCCCAAGCTCATCCCGCGCACCCACGCCGACTACGACTACAACGCCCGCGCCTCGGCCGAGGTCTGCGCCCTGGACGAGCACACGGTCTACCTCGCCGTCCTGCCGGTCACGCACAACTTCACGATGGTCTCGCCGGGGATCGTCGGTACCCTCGCCGCCGGCGGGACGGTGGTGCTGTGCCCCGACCCCAGCCCCACCACGGCCTTCACCTTGGTCGAGGCCGAGGGGGTGACGATCACCGCGCTCGTCCCGTCGCTGGTCCCCCACTGGCTCGACGAGGCCCGCCGCACCTCCCGCGATCTGAGCAGCCTGCGGGTCCTCCAGGTCGGCGGCTCCCGGCTGGACGACGCGACCGCGCGGCGGGTCGGGCCGGAACTGGGCTGCCGGCTCCAACAGGTGTTCGGCATGGCCGAGGGGCTGAACAACTACACCCGTCTGGACGACCCCGAGGAGGTCGTCTGTACGACCCAGGGCCGCCCGCTCTCCCCCGCCGACGAGATCCTCGTCGTCGACGAGGAGGGCCGTCCGGTCCCGCCGGGACACCTCGGCGAACTGCTGACCCGCGGCCCCTACACCCTGCGCGGCTACTACCGGGCGCCGGAACACGACCGCCTCTCCTTCACCCCCGACGGCTTCTACCGCACCGGCGACCTCGTGGTGCGCACGGCGCGCGGCGACCTCGTCGTGGTGGGCCGGATCAAGGACCAGGTCAACCGGGCCGGGGAGAAGATCGCGGCCATCGAGGTCGAGGAGCACCTGCTCGCGCTGCCCGACGTGCGCGCCGCCGCGCTGGTGGGCGTGCCGGATCCGCAGCTGGGCGAACGCTCGGTGGCGTTCCTGGAGACCGACGCGCCCTGCCCCTCACGCTCCGAGGTGCGCCGGCTGCTGCTGGAGCGCGGCCTGGCGGCGTTCAAGGTTCCCGACGAGGTGCGCGCGGTCCCCAAATTGCCCCTGACCGGGATCGGCAAGGTCGACAAGAGGCGGCTGCGCGCCGACGTCGCCGGCCTCACGCCGACGGTCCCCTCCCCCACGGCCGGCGCGGGGTGAGGCGGGCCTGATCCGCGCCTCCCCTCGCCCCCGGGGCGGGAGGGTGGCCGGTCACCTGACACGACCGGCCGCCCCTGTGAGACGTCCACGGGGACCCCGGCCGGGAGGAGGCGAGGAGCCCCACCGGGAAGAACGCCGGCCACGGGCGGGTCACCGCCCCTGGTCGGCCGCGCCGGATCGGCGCGGGTGGCGTGGCGGGGGCGGCCGGCGCGGTGATCGCGATGGCGCCGCCGCGCGGGGCGACACGCGGGCGGACGGCGGCGCCGGTGGACGCGCCCGAGGCGTGCCTCCGGGAGAGCCGGCGCCACCGGTCCCCGCGTCCGGGCGTGAGCGGCGAGGGGAACGGCGGCGGTGCCGAGGGCAGACGGCGGGCCGGACCCGTCCGGCGCGGCCCTGTGACGAGCCGGGAACCGTTGTGGTCGGCGGGGTCGCGCCGGAGCCGCCGCAACGGCGCCCTCACCGCTCCCTCGGCCCGACGATGGGGAACCATACGGTCGCGGTCGAGCGTGGGCGGGGCCGCTCGCCCGAACGGTCCACGGCACGGCCGGCGGCACGCCCGGCACGCCCCTCGCCCGAGACGGTGGGACGGGTCTCCCGCCAGGGCCGGCGGCCCCGCCCGAGACCCGCGCCGCGCCTCGGGGACGTGGATCCGGTCGGAAGGCACGACACGGTGACGCGACGGCGGCCCGGTTCCCGAGGAGGCGGAACCGGGCCGCCGCCGCGCGTGGCCCGCCGTGGACGGGCCTGCTCTGCGTCAGCCGTCGAGGGCGGCCAGCGCCGCGCGGGTGCTCATCGGGACGGCACAGCGGCGCGCGGCATAGGACAGCGCCATCGCGTGGTCCTCCGCGGAGAAGTCGGCGACCGCGTCGGCCACGACGAACGTCTCGATGTCGCGCATGAAAGCGTCACAGGCCGTCATGAGCACGCCGATGTGGGCGTAGACACCGCAGATGACCAGCTGGTCGCGTCCCATGCGGCGCAGCACGCCCTGGAGGTCGCTGCGCGCGAAGGCGCTGTAGCGGTGCTTGGCCAGCACGGTGTCTTCCGGCGCCGGCGCCAGCTCCTGCGGGATGGAGGTGTGGGCGGCCTCGTCGCGCAGCCCCTCGCCCCAGAAATCACGCAGCAGGCCGCGCCGGGCCGGTTCCTGGGAGCCCGGCTGTACGGTGTAGATCCGTGGCACCCCGTGGCGGGCGCTGCCCTCCAGCAGCGCGGCGATGTTGGCGGTCAGCTCCGGGATCGGCTCGGCGTCGCGCTGGAAGGCGTTGAGGAAGTAGTTCTGCATGTCGTGGACCAGGAGCGCGCACCTGTCGGTGTCGATGCTCCATCCGACACGTGGGGCCGGGATGTCGTCCTCGGCGGGCATGGGGTAGGCGGCGATGCCCGGCAGCGCCGACGAGTGATCGCTCCCTGATCGGGGTGTCATGGGTTCCTTCCATCGATGGGTACGGTCGCGGACCGTGGACGCCGCGGTCCGGCACGGCGGTGGGACCGGGGGTGCTTCAGCCGCTCGCCTCCCGTCAGAGGCCGAGCCCCACTCCCCCGTCGACGTGCAGGTCGTGCATGGTGATGTGGCGCGCCTGCGGGGAGAGGAGGAACAGGACCGCGGCGGCGATGTCGGCGGGGTCGGCGATACGCCCCAGGGGGATGCCCACCCGGAAGCGTTCGGGGGCGCCGGCGACGGAACCGGCGCCGCCGTCGTCGCCCCACAGCAGCCGCCGCATCGGGGTGTCGGTCGAGCCCGGCGAGACGACGTTGCATCTGACGCCGTGGGGGGCCAGTTCCAGGCCGAGGCACATGGTGAAGCGCGCCGCCGCGGCCTTGGTCGCGGCGTAGGCCGCCATGTCGATGCGGGCGATGCGGGCGGCGTCGGAACCGACCGTGACGATCGCCCCCGAGCGGCGCGGGACCATCCGTCGGGCCACGGCGGTGGAGACGTTGACCACGCCGAGGGTGTTGACCTCGAAGGCGGTGCGCCAGGCGTCCTCGGCCGGTTCCAGGGCCGAACCCGGCGACAGGATGCCGGCCACGTTGACGGCCGAGGTCAGGGGGCCGGCCTGCGCCTCCGCCCGGGCCACGGCCTCCTCGACGGCGACGCGGTCGGCGACGTCGACGGAAAAGGGCAGCACCTCGGCGCCCTCCTCAGCGAGGGAGGCGGCGAGCTCCCGGACGCCGTGGCCGTCGCGGTCGAGGGCCGCCACGGCCGCACCGCGCGCGACGAGACCGCGGACGACGGCCGCGCCGATCCCACCACAGGCGCCGGTCACCAGCGCGACCTGGCGCGCGCCGGGCTCTTCCACCTGCTCGCCCATCGCGGACGGCACCGCCCCTCACTCACCACCAAAACGCGACAAAGATAATCATTTTCAATATTTACCGTCAAGGCGACACTCCGTCGGCCCTCGGCGATGGCGCCCACCGATCCTCTCGGGACGGGATCCCCGGCGATAACGGTCACGGCCCCGATCCCGGGAGGCGGTGACGTCCGCCCCTCGATGGACCCCGCGACGGCGGCCGTCCCCGCCCACGCGCCGAACGACTCAGAGATCCGGACATCCGAGACGGGCCGCCCCGCGACGGAGCCACGGGGCGGCGACCCGCCAAAGGACGCCGGTCACCGGGACGGTCCCCGGCCGTTGAGAGCGGGACGATCGCCCCGAAGCGGCGGGGTCCATACGCCACGGCCAGACGACACGCGGCCCCGGCGACCGGATCGGAACCGACAAGGACCCCGCCCCGGGCGAAGGGAAGCGCGCACCCCTCGACGTCCCCGCCTTCGGCGCCCACCGTCATGGCCGTGCCACCTCACGCGGGGCCGGGGGCGAGAACGCCGCGGTCACGGTCGCCCGAACGGGTCTTAGCCGTCGGCCGGGGCGCACGCCCCCGCCCCGGCCACGCCCACCAGGTCCTCGGCGAAGCCGGGATAGGAGGTGGCCACCGCCTCCCACCCCGCGATCGCGGTGTCGCCCTCGGCGCGGGCGATGGCGGCCACCGCGGCGGCCATCGCGATGCGGTGGTCGCCGCGGGAGTCCACCTCGGCCGGGGTGAACGCCGGACGGCCGTGGATCACCATCCCGTCAGGGCGTTCCTCGGCCGCCACCCCGAAGGCGCGCAGCATCGCCACCGTGGAGGCGATCCGGTCGGACTCCTTGACCCGTAGCTCCGCCGCGCCGGAGATGATCGTGGACCCCTCGGCCGCGGCGGCGGCCACGGCCAGGATCGGGATCTCGTCCACCACGCCGGGAACATGGGACGCCTCCAGGTCGGCCCCGCGCAGCCTGGACGCGCGCGCCCGCACCGTCCCCGTCGCGGGGTCCACGTCCAGGTCGGCCCCCATCCGCGACAGCACGTCGAGGAACCCGGCACGGCCATGCCCCAGGTACAGGCCCGGGACCTCGACCTCGCCGCCGAGCAGGCCGGCCACCACCCAGAACGCCGCCTGCGACGGATCTCCCGGCACGGCGACGTCGGTGGCCGTGAGCGGCCCGGGATGGACGGTCACCCGCTCCTCCCGCACCTCGACCCGGACGCCGAAGGCGGTGAGCATCTCCTCGGTGTGGCGACGGGTCGGATGGGGTTCGATCACCGTGGTGGACCCCTGCGCGGACAGGCCGGCCAGCAGGAGACTGGACTTGACCTGGGCCGAGGCCACCGGGGAGGCGTAGGTGATGCCGCGCAGGCCGCCCCCGCGCACCACCAGCGGGGCGACCCTGCCGTTCTCCCTGCCGTCGACGTGGGCCCCCATCCGCCGCAGTGGCACCGCGATCCGGTCCATGGGGCGGCGGCGCAGGTACCGGTCGCCGGTCAGCACGCTCACCCCGTCGATGCCCGCGCACATCCCCGCCAGGAGGCGGATGCCCGTCCCGGCGTTACCGCAGTCGAGCACGTCGTCGGGTTCGCGCACTCCGCCCTCGACCCGCACCAGCGCGCCGTCCACCGTGATGTCCGCGCCCATCCGGACCAGGGCGCGACGGGTGGCGGCGACGTCCTCCCCGCCGGACAGCCCGCTGATCGTGCTGACGCCCTCCGCGAGGGAGGACAGGATCAGCGCCCGATGCGACACCGACTTGTCCCCCGGCACCGGGACCACGCCTTTGACCTCACGGATCCCGCTCACCCTCAGCCGGCCCATGACCGCCCTCTCCCCTCACGACGATCCGACGGTCCCCACGCTAACGATCCTCCGCCGTCCACAGCGGGGTTTCGCCTGGATAGGTCACGGGAGATCCCGAGGAGGCGGCGTCCCTGCCCCGTTGCGGGCAGGGACGCCGCCCGGCGCCACGCCCCGGCGGCCGGGCCGAGTCCCGCCCGTAGGACCTGGGGTGGGCCGTGAACACCCGGAAGGCGCTGCCGGAGGCCCGCTGCATCGGCTGTGCTCGGCCGCCGTGTGTCCTGCTCGTTCATCCGGCGAGAGTGAGGTTGTACAGGCCGGCGATGCCGCGCATGGCGTGGTGGACTCCGTCGCCTTTGAGGCGACGGTCGCGGAGGACCTTCCCGGTCTTCATGCGGGTGAATGCGTGCTCGATGCGGGCCTGGACCTGCTTGGTGGGACTTGTCGGGTGCCTGCTTCCAGCCGGAGGCTCCTCGCCATTGCGGCGGTGGTGAGGCATCACGGGGCCAGTGCCCGGGTGGTCGCCATCGGCGATCGTCCTGGTGTTGCCGACGGCGGCCTTGACCCTGGACTCCTCCCCGGCTTTGCCGTCACCGCGATCGCCGGGAAGCGGGCGGCCGACCACGACGACGAGCCGGGTACCGGCGTCGATGACGATCTGGTGGTTCGCGGAGTAGCGGTAGTTCTTCGGCTGCTCAGCGCCGGTGTGGTCACGAGTGGGCACCAGGGCGCCGTCCACGATGAACACGGCATCCTTGGTGAACCGCTTGCGGGGCTGATCCAAGGACCAGGCCCCACGGTCGCCCCTTACCGACCATGTCCGCTCTGTCGCCTCGCAGCGTGGTCACCGGCTTGCCGAAGGCACACGTGAACGGGGCTGTCCAGGACGGCTCCGACGCCGTGATCACATCGTCCCGGCCGAGAGCACTCAGCCGAGAATGGCGGTCGCGGGAGAATCCCTAGCTCTCCTTTTCATGTCCTCCGTTGTCGCGGAGCCGTCGAAGGGCCAGGGCGTAAGTGATGACAGTGATCAATCCGGCGGCGAGTCCACCGAGCGCGATGGGCCGGATGTAGTCGTCTTGAGTACAAGAGACGTCGATCGGCGCCGCTCCTGCCCATGGCCCCACACACCCGATATCGAAGTATTCCGTGATGTGTACGGTCGCTACACCGCCGAGGAAGAACGCGGCGGCGAACAGCACCATCCCGAGAAGTGTGACGAGCATTCCGGCAAGCAGATCGAGGGTCGCTTTCCTGCTCGGTCGGCTGCGGATCCGCCGCAGGATGACGACGTAAGAGGTGATGGCGAACAGACCGCTCAGGAGCCCTATGGACAAGACGGGAATCACGTATCCCATATTGTCGCAAGCCATTTCATGTGGCGCCGCACCTGTCCATGGCCCTGCGCAACCGAAATGGAAGTACTTCATGATCCTGAAGACCACGGCGCCGCCGATGAGCACGGTAGAAACGAACAACGCCAAGCCCAGAAGCACCTTGGCCAGGCCCACGAGCAGATTGCAAATCAGGTCCTTCATCAGGCGGCTTCTCCTTGAGGAGGCCGACACCCGCGTGAGGGCGTCGGCCTGGATTTCAGTGGTCAACAGGCTCAGGAGCACCTGACGCTCGATGACGTCATCCCGATCCTCCCATTTGTCGGGGCCTGATCGACGAGTTGCCTGTTGCCCAGCTGCCGGGAACGCCGTACATGAACTCGTCGGCCCCGGAGTTGGCGGGTTTGCTCCGGTCCAACGTTGCGCCGATGCACAGCGGGGTCAGGTTCGCATCATTGTCTGTGGCGAGGCCGGCAGCCACAGAGTCATCGTTGAGTTGTAAGCCAACACACCAAGACTCAGTGACGCCAGGACAGTTGTTGTCGGCACGTTGCACCGAGAGCGCGATCTGGTCGGCAGCAGAGGTGCCGGTGTTGGCACCGATGGCGACGTGGCACTTGTAGCGCTCCGACGGCGCACAGGATGCCCCAGCGCAATTCGGTTCCAGACAGGTCACCCCTGGTCTACACCAGGCCGTCCATCCTGCGGGACAGGGCCGCCGCGGCGGCGTTGCCCGGGTGCCGTTTCACGCTGCGCCGGATCCTGCCCAGGGCGGTGTCGGCGCGCCCCGACGACAGGTACGGGTAGTCATCGAGGAAGTCATGCCACGTCTGGCAGGCCGCTTCCAGGTGACCGGCCCGGAACCGGTAGTCGCCCAGGAGCGCCGTCGACAACGCGCGGGACCGTCGTTCTTGTGCCGGGCGGCACCTGTTCGACACGGTCATGGCCTTCACCGCGCCATCGACATCGCCGAGGTGGGCACGCAGGTGGGCCTCCTGGAAGGAGAAAGCCGCGTGGTGGTAGGACCCGAAGGTCTCGGCCGGGCTGGTGGCCGACTCCAGGTCGCGTTCCGCCTCGCCGAGGGAGGCGACGGCGGAACGGCGATCGCCGAGCGCGGCCTGGGCCACGGCCCTCTGGCCGGCCAGGAAGGCGCGCATCCGTGGCTGCGCGGCGCTCTTCGCCGCGGACTCGGCGGCTTCCACGAGGTGCAGTGCCTCGCCGTGGTGGCCGAGGGCGCTGGCCTGGATGCTCATGCCACGCAGCACCGTGGCGTAGGTCAGCGGGTCGCCGGCCTCTGCGGCGAGGCCGAGCGCCTGAAGGTAGTAGCGCTCCGCGAGACCGTGGGCTTCGTCGTCCCAGGCCATGAAGCCGGCGAGGTAGAGGAACTCAGCGGCGGCGGCGTGCAGCCGCGCCCGGTTCTCGGGTGAGGCGTCGGCCCGCAGCCACCGGGTGAGGTCGTTGGTGATGTAGGCGGCCATGGCTGCGCGGGCGTGCCCACCGCCGAACTTGTCGTCGAGGGTGGAGAACGCCTCGGCCATCGTCGAGACGGCCTCGATCTCTCCGGGGCCGACACGCCCGAGCGTGGCCTTAGGGGCGTGTTGGGACCGATCCGCGATCTCCTGCCAGTTCGGGATGGCGACCAGGGCGGCCAG
Source organism: Marinactinospora endophytica (assembly GCF_054780875.1). Classification (NCBI taxonomy): domain Bacteria; kingdom Bacillati; phylum Actinomycetota; class Actinomycetes; order Streptosporangiales; family Nocardiopsidaceae; genus Marinactinospora; species Marinactinospora endophytica. Next base: position 217,782 of record NZ_BAAGVM010000014.1, read on the forward strand.
GGAGTACACGCTGTGACGAAGGACGGTTCGACGGCTCACGTCCATCTCTGCTCTCCCCAGCTCCGCCAACGAGGCCACAACGTCACCGCGCCAATTCAGCCCGATCTCGTCAAGAGAAGGAGGTACGGCGAATCCAGTGTCCGTCGGTGTGAGTGGACGGCGCAACTGTCGGGCGAGTGCTTCGGCGATGGCATTCGGTACCTGGCCACGTGGCCGGACGCCGGACAGCCAGTGCGCGACCGATGTCCGGTCGTAGCGGAGGTCGAGTCCGGCCTCGGCACCCACCCGGTTCACCGCGCGCGCGAGCGCGTCGTAGGTCAGCTCGGCCTCGGCAAGAAGTGAGGCGAGCCGGGTGTTCGGCGTGCGCGGCATGGGGGGCTCCGCTCTGGCAACCGTTCAACACGTTCAACAGGTTCGATAGCACACCCTCCTGCCCGCGGGTCGCCGTTTGCCCTGTACTGGTCACAGGCCCTGAGGCAAGCCCTACGGGGCCGCCGCAGCCGGTGCCCCTGTCCCCGGGGGCGGCTACGGCCTTGTCAGCGCGAAGGACGCCAAGGAGACGATGATGGAACCCCCTTCCCGAGGGCCTGCCCGGCCCTGCGCAGATCAACTCGCGGGAATGCCCGGTCGCCCTCCTGCCCTCACCACCCGGCTTCTCCAGGACGCTTTCCCTGCCTGGGTGATCCACCGCGACGGCGTCTCGTGGTGCGCGCGCGGCCCCGGCCAGTCCCTGACCGCCCCGACCCTGGAGCGGCTGCGCGCCATGCTGGAGGAGACGGCCCGATGAGCGGCGCGACGAAACCGGAT
>NZ_BAAGVM010000015.1:0-128082 GCF_054780875.1 Marinactinospora endophytica
GGCCCCGGCCGCGCCGAGGGGGCGGTCCCGGCGGGCGCCGCCGGGACCCTCGCGCCGGACCGGCGCGGGCTGATAGGACTGATCACGTGGTGGTCAGGCGGGAACAGGCGCGTGCGGCGGCGGGAGACAACGCGCGGGAGGTGATCGAACGCCTGCGGCGGGTCCTCCCGGCCGAGGTCGTGCGCGGCGACGCGACGACCCGGGCCGCCTACGTCTCCGACGGCTCGGTCTTTCGGATCCCGCCGTCGGCCGTCGTGCTGCCCCGAGACGCTGACGACGTCGCCCGGGTGCTGGAGGTCGCGCGGGAGAGCCGCACCCCGGTCACCGCGCGCGGGGGTGGCACCTCCATCGCCGGCAACGCGATCGGCGAGGGCATCGTGCTGGACTTCTCCCGGCACATGGACCGCATCGTCTCCATCGACCCCGGGACGCGCACGGCCGTCGTGCAGCCCGGTGTCGTGCTGGACGACCTGCGCGCCGCGGCGGCGGCGCACGGGCTGACCTTCGGCCCCGACCCCTCCACCCACTCCCGCTGCACGATCGGCGGGATGATCGGCAACAACGCCTGCGGTCCGCACTCGGTGCGCTGGGGGACCACCGCCGACAACGTGATCGGGCTGCGGGGGCTGCTCGCCGACGGCCGCGCCATCGACGCCGGGCGGGGGAGCAGCGGAGACCCCGACATCGACGACCGGCTGCGCCGCCTGCGCGACCGTCACCTCGTCCCCCTACGCACCGAACTGGGGCGCTTCAGCCGCCAGGTCTCCGGTTACGGCCTGCACCACCTGCTGCCCGAGAACGGTTTCGACGTCGCCAAGGCCCTGGTCGGCAGCGAGAGCACGTGCGCGGTGGTCACCGAGGCCACCGTCCGGCTCGTCCCCTCCCCTCCGGTGCGCCTCCTGGTGGTCTTCGGGTTCCCCGACGTCTTCGAGGCGGCGACCGCGGCCGCCGATGTGGCGCGCTGTGACGTCTTGACCGTGGAGGGCATGGCCCGCGACCTCATCGACGCGTTGCGGACCCGGCCCGGCCGCGAACAGGCGGGTGGCGAACTTCCCCCCGGTGACGGATGGCTGTACTGCGAGGTGGGTGGCGCCGACACCGAACAGGCCATGGCGGCCGCGCGAGCCGTCACGGCGTTGGTCGCCGAGCGTTTCCCCGCGGCGAGCGCGCGGGTGGTGACCGACCCGGCCCAGGCGCGTGCCCTCTGGGCCATCCGCGAGGCCGGGGCGGGCATCGCCGCGCGGATGGCCGACGGCGGCGAGGCGTGGGCGGGCTGGGAGGACTCCGCCGTACCGGTGGGCGCGCTCGCCGACTACCTGCGCGACCTCTACCGGTTGATGGACTCCCACGGGCTGCGCGGTATCCCCTACGGCCATTTCGGCGAGGGGTGCCTGCACCTGCGCTGTGACTACGATCTGCACACCGAACACGGGCTCGCCGCCTATCGGGCGTTCATGGCCGACGCCGCCGATCTCGTCGCCGCGCACGGCGGTTCGGTGTCCGGAGAGCACGGTGACGGCCGGGCCCGTTCCGAGCTGCTGCCGCGCATGTACGGTCCGCAGACGCTGACGGCCTTCGCCGCCTTCAAGGAGGTGTTCGACCCGGAGCGGCTGCTCAACCCCGGGGTGCTGGTCGATCCGGCCCCGCTGGACGCCGAGGTCCGCCCCGGGCCGGGGCACGATCGCCTGGACCTCCTTCCCGTGCACGCGCTGAGCGGCGACGGCGGGTCCTTCGCCCGCGCGGTCGGCCGTTGCGTGGGGGTGGGGTCGTGTCGCACGCTGCACGCCGGATCGATGTGCCCCTCCTTCAAGGCGACCCGGGACGAGGTCCACTCCACGCGAGGCAGGGCCCGGGTGCTGGCCGAGATGCTCAGGGGACAGACCCTGCCGCGTGGGTGGCGCTCCACCGAGGTGCGCGACGCGCTGGACCTGTGCCTGTCGTGCAAGGCCTGTGCCACCGCGTGTCCGGTCAACGTGGACATGGCCACCTACAAGGCGGAGTTCCTGCACCGCCACTACGCCTGGCGGCCCCGTCCGTTGGCCCACCTGTCGATGGGGTGGCTTCCGGTGTGGTCCCGTCTGGTGACCGCGGCGGCTCCGGTCGCGCGGGCGGTCAACGCGCTGACGGCCCGCCCGGCGGTGGCCGCCCTGGTCAAGCGGATCGCGGGGATCGAGCCGAGGCGAGAGATGATCGGCTTCGCCGCGCCGACGCTGCGCCGGTGGATGGGGAGGCGCCCTTCATCTCAGAAAATCTACAATGTAAAGGCAGTGGCACGAGACACGACATCCCAGAGTCCCCGAACCGTCGTGCTGTGGCCCGACACCTTCACCAACTTCCACGATCCCGGGCCCGGCCGAGCCGCGGTGGAGGTACTGGAGACACTGGGATACCGCGTCGAACTACCGCGCGGCCCCGTGTGCTGTGGACTCACCTGGCACTCCACCGGCCAGCTCGGCCCGGCCCGCCGCGCCCTGCGCGGGGCGTTGCGCGCCCTGGAGGAGGCGCTCGCCGCGGACAGGCCGGTGCTGGTGCTGGAGCCCTCCTGCGCCGTGATGCTGCGGGAGGAGGCGCGCGAGCTGCTGCCGGACGATCCGCGCGCGCACCGTCTGGCCCGGCTGGTCACCACGCTGGCCGAGCTCGTCGACGCCCACGACGGTCCCTGGCCCTTCGGTGACCTCGACGTCGACGCCGTCACCCAGATCCACTGCCACCAGGAGGCGAAGGGGTCCTTCGACGCCGACCTGAGGGTGCTGGGGCGCCTGCGCGTCCGGTCCGACAGGATCGGTTCGGGCTGCTGCGGCCTCGCCGGCAACTTCGGGTTCGAACGCGGCCACTGGGAGGTCTCCCAGGCCTGCGCCGAGCGCGAGCTCTATCCCAAGGTCCGGGCCGCGGCCCGCGAGGACCTGGTCCTCGCCGACGGCTTCTCCTGCCGCACCCAGATCGCCCAGGGCACCGACCGGCGCGCCCGGCACCTCGCCGAGGTCCTGCACGCGGCACTGCGCGCTGGAGGGGACCGCGGACCGGGCGCCCCCTCCGGCGGAGCGCGCGAGGAGACGTGACCCGAGCCCCGCGACGGGAGACGCGGGCGCACTCCTCCCGAACAGGGTGCGGCGCGGGGGCGCGGGCGGACTCCCGCGAGAACGGACCGTCGTTTCGCGCAAGGGGCGGGGGGTAGCTGGCGGCCGAGCCGAGTGTGGGGAGCCGCCATGGAGCCGGACTTCGATCCGTCCGACTACGGAAGCCGTATCGCCGACATCTACGACGCGACCGTCAAGGGGCTGCCGACCGAGGCGGCCGTGGCCTGTCTGGCCAAGCTGAGCGAGGGCGGACCCGTCCTGGAGTTCGGGGTCGGCACCGGACGCCTGGCCCTGCCCCTGGTACAGCGAGGCATCCCCGTGGCCGGTATCGAGGGCTCGCCCGACATGGCCGCCCAGCTGCGGGCCAAACCCGGGGGCCGCGACATCCCCGTCCACATGGGCGACTTCTCCCAGACCCGGGTGGAGGGCGAGTTCGCCCTGGTGCTGCTCGCCCTGAACACCGTCTTCGCCCTGCCCTCCCAGGAGGCGCAGGTCCGCTGTTTCGCCAACGCGGCGGCCCACCTGCGCGAGGGCGGCCGTTTCGTCGTCGAGGCGTGGACGCCGGATTCGGCGGCCTTCCGGGACGGCAAGGCCGTACGGCTGCTGTCGGTGGCCGAGGACGAGGTCGTGCTGGAGGCGGCGCAGATCTTCCCCGCCGACCAGTACATGCGCACCACCAAGGTGCGCGTCACCTCGCGCGGGGTGCGGCTGCTGCCCGCCAACCACCGTTACGCCTGGCCGGCGGAGCTGGACCTGATGGCCCGGCTGGCCGGGCTGGAGCTGGAACATCGCTGGTCCGACTGGCACGGTACCCCCTTCGCCGACACCAGCCGCGAGCACGTCACGGTCTACCGCCGCCCCTGCTGACCCCACGTGCTATTGGAGAGGAGAACCGTATGCCGCTGCCCACGCCCCGCGGACCGCTCACCGAAGCGCTGTTCGCCGAGCTGACCGGCCCTGTCGGCGAGCTGGCGCCCCTGCCGGCGCCCGCGCGGGGACCGGCCGACACCGCGCTCCACGACGAGGATCTCCAGCTCGCCCTCCACGTCTGCTACGAGCTGCACTACAACGGCTACGACGAGGTCGCCGCCGACTGGGAGTGGGAGCCCTCGCTGTTGCGGGTCCGCCGCGGGCTGGAGCGGCGCTTCGAACAGGCGCTGCGCGCGGTGGTGCCGCCGCTGCCCCGCGTCGACGCCGCCGAGGTCCCACGCGCGTTGGCGCGGATGACCGCGCGGGAGACGGGACCGTCGCTGTCGGCGTTCCTGCAACGCCGCGCGGACATCGAGCAGTTCCGCGAGTTCGTCGTCCACCGCTCGGTCTACCATCTGAAGGAGGCCGATCCGCACACCTGGGCGATCCCCCGGTTGAGGGGGGCGGCCAAGGCCGCCCTGGTGGAGATCCAGGCCGATGAGTACGGGGGCGGCCGGCCCGAACGCATGCACGCCGAGCTGTTCCGCGCGACCATGCGCGGCCTGGGCCTGGACGACTCCTACGGAGCCCACGTGGAGCGGGCTCCCGCGATCACCCTCGCCGTGGACAACGCCATGTCACTCCTTGGCCTGCACCGGTCCCGGCGGGCCGCGCTGCTGGGACACCTCGCGGCCTTCGAGATGACCTCCTCCCTGCCCAATCGCGCCTATTCGGCGGGGCTGCGCCGGTTGGGGGCCGACGCGGCGACGCGCCTCTTCTACGACGAGCACGTCCAGGCCGACGCGGTCCACGAGCAGGTCGCCGCGCACGACATGTGCGGCCGCTTCGCCGGGGAGCACCCCGACCTCGCCGGGGAGGTGCTGTTCGGAGCCGGGGTCTGCCTGGAACTGGACCGCCTGTTCGCCACGCACCTGATGGCCTGCTGGGAGCGGGGCGCGTCCTCGCTGCGCGCCGAGGATCCGATCGGCCGGGGGGTGCCGGCGTGAACGCCCCCGCGCTGTCCTACGTGCTCCCCCTCCGGTGGGAGGGGGACGAGGGACTGGCCGAGCTGACCGGCTACCTGCGCCGCATCGCCGCCCGGGCCGAGGTGCTCGTCGTGGACGGGTCCCCGCCGGAGGTCTTCGCCGCCCACGCCCGCGCCTGGGCGGGACTGGTCACCCATCTCCGCCCCGACCCGGACCTGCGGTGCGCCAACGGGAAGGTGTGGGGCGTGCTCACGGGGATGCGGCACGCCGGGGCGGAGCGGGTGATCGTCGCCGACGACGACGTCCGCTACGACGCGCGCGCACTGGCGGATGTCGCCGCCCTGCTGGAACACGCCGACCTCGTGCGACCGCAGAACTACTTCGACCCGCTCCCCTGGCACGCCCTCTGGGACACCGCGCGCACCCTTCTCAACCGTGGCGTGGGCCACGACTATCCGGGCACCTTCGGGGTGCGCCGGTCGACCTTCCTGCGCATGGGGGGATACGACGGTGATGTCCTGTTCGAGAACCTGGAGTTGATCCGTACCGTACGGGCGCACGGCGGGGTGGAGGTCCGGCCGGCCCATCTGCACGTCCGACGGCGGCCCCCCACCACGAGGCGCTTTTGGGACCAGCGGCTTCGCCAGGCCTACGACGACACCGCACAGCCGTTGCGCATGGCGCTGTTCCTGGCGGTGCTGCCGGCCGTGGGCGTCGCGCTGCGGGGACGTCATTACCGGGCGCTGGCCGCGGGGGCCGGCGCGCTGGTCGCGCTGGCCGAGTGGGGCAGGCGCAGGGGGGAGGGGACCCGGGTGTTCCCGCTCCGGGCCAGCCTGCTGGCCCCGGTGTGGGTGCTCGAGCGCGGGGTGTGCAGCTGGGGGGCGCTGGCCGCCGCGGTCAGCGGCAGGGGGGTGGCCTACGCGGGAGGACGCCTGCGGGTGGCCGCGCACCCCTCCAGGGCGCTACGTCGGCGCGCCGTCCGGGGGAGGATCCTCGCGTGGCGCGACCTCGGCACCGCTGGGCGCGACGAAGCCGATCGCCTTGTGGGAGCCGTCGCAGAACGGTTTCACGGCTGAGGCGCCGCACCGGCACAGTGCGACCGTGCGCCGGCCGGGGTCGATCTCCTCGCCCTCGTGGGTGGTCAGCCGGAACGCGCCTCTAAGGAGCAGGGGGCCGTTCTCGCACGGGGTCACCGTCACCGCGTCTGTGCCTTCGGACGTCTCCACGCTCCCCGGCTACCCGACGGTGGCCGGGGTAACCGGGGAGGGGTCAGCCTCCCGGAGCCCGCCGGGGCCGGGGGAGCGGCCCGACGTCCTCGTGCCGCCCGGGAAGCAGTTCGGCGTGCCGCAGACCGGGGCCGGGACCGTGGCGGGCGGCCAGCAGGTCGCTGACCAGACCGGTGGCGAAGGCGTAGACCGCCTTGTGGGCGAGGTCGACGGCGAGTTCCCGGCGCGGCCAGGTCCAGGGGGAGCGCCGACCCCGGTCGCGTTCTCCAGGATCTGGTCGGAGGTCAGGCGGACCACGCCGAACATCGCCGACGCCCACGGGCCGCGCAGGCCCGCGCAGGACATGACGCCGCGTACGGTGCCCAGAAGCACCCCTTGGCCGACGTGCATGGCCGGGCCGGTGCCGCGGGAGGGCTCGGGCCGGCCGGTGAGGCGCTCCAGGGTCCGCGCCGGCACCTGAGAGTCGGGCCGGCCGGTGAACCGCTGCTCCAGCCGTTCGCCGAGCGTCATCACCAGGGTGCCGGCGGCGCCGGCCAGCAGTCCGTAGAGCGCGCCGCGCGAGAAAACGCCGTTCATCTTGCCTCCGTCCTCCTGCGTCGGGACAGGGCGGCGGCTTCGCCGCCCGCAGGGCGGCTGCCCGCGCGGTGAGGGGACAAACACCCCGGAGGGGAGCGCGGCGGGGGAGGCTGAGCGCGGGGAAGCCGGTCCCGCCTGGCGGCGTCCCGTGGCGCGGTGGACGCCGAGGCGACACCGTCCCGCCCCGGGCCCCGGCCGGGTACCCGGCCCCTTCCCCGGGAACGCGGAGAGGGCCGCGTGTGCTTGCCGCACCGCGTGGCGCCTGCGAGAGTGACGGGCGACACAGGGGGAAGTCGTGGGACGGCAGGAAGTCGTGGAGGGGGCGTGGGCGTGCGGATCCGGGTGTATGAGGGCGCGGAGGCGTTGGAGGTCGCACCGGCGCTCGTGGAGATGTACCGAAGGGTCTTCGGCGCGCCGCCGTGGAACGAACCGGAGGAAGGGGTCGGGCTGTTCGCCCGCCGGCTGCGGACCGACGTCCTGCGCCCCGGGTTCGTGGCGGCGCTGGCGGGTGACCAGGCGCACCCCTTGGGGTTCGCCACGGCCTGGCTGACCCAGGCGCCGTTTCCCACGGACCGCCGCTACCCCGACGTCACCCGCCGTCTCGGCGCGGAGCGGGTGCGTGTCCGGCTCGTCGACGCCCTGGAGGTCGACGAGCTCGCCGTCGTTCCCGAGGGGCGTGGCGCCGGCCTGGGCACGCGCCTGCTCGACACGATGCGCGGGCGCGCTCCGCGGGGGCGGGCCTGGCTGGTCACCTCGGCCCGGTCCCCGCAGGCGGTCGGTTTCTACCGTGGTCGCGGCTGGCAGGAGGCGACCGAACCGGACGAGCCCGGGGAGGAGATCGTGGTCTTCCTGTCCCCCGAGAGCGGCTGAGGGAGCCGAGCGGTCCACGACGGGGCGGATGTCCGGTCCGCTCACCTTCGTCTACTCGGGGCGGGGCCGCGCGGGCGGGCGTCGCCAGGTCCACGCCCGCGGAACCGGCGGTGCTCACCACCCGCCGGATCTGGTGATCGTTTCGGGGGCGTCCGGACGAGTCCCGGCCCGAGGCGTTGCGGCCGTTGCGCCACCGCTTGCCGGTCCAGGTGGTGATGCCGCCGATGCGGCACGCCTCGGCGTAGGAGACTTCCTGGTCCAGGAGGCGCAAGTATGCCTCCCGCTCGCGGGCCGGCCTCCTCGGGCCGTGGGGCTCCCGGCGGTCCCGGACCTCGAAGTCGCCCATCCCACCCCTTCACGTGGGGTGCTGCAACGACCACGAGAACCCGGTTCTGTCAGGGGGCCTTCGACAGCACCCCGGTGGCGCGTCGCTCCGTCGAGAGCAGGGCGCGCCATAGCCGGGCCGGCAGCAGGGGAACCGCCCGGAGCACCGCGGCGCTCAGCGCCACCCGCGCTGCGGATGTGGGCAGGAGCGTCCGCATGGCCGTGGGCGCGATCCCGTGGGCGCGTCCGATGTAGTCGCGCAGTTCCTCCCGGTGGCCGGCGAAGGCGGCGGCGTGGTCGCCGCCGGTACGCGCCAGCCAGCGGGCGAGGGAGTGGGCGCCGACGAAGGCCACGGTGGTGCCGCCTCCCACGGCCGCTCCGGGGGCGTATCCGGCGTCCCCGGCCAGGACGATCCGGCCCCGGTGCCAGGGGTCCGATCGGACCTGTCCGATCGCGTCGAAGTAGAGGTCCTCGGCCGCGTCCAGCCCGGCGAGCAGTTCGGGGACCCGCCCTCCCTCGCCGGCGAAGGCCGCGCGCAGCAGGGCGCGGCTCCGGTCCCGGTCGCGGCGCTCCTCGGCCGGGATCTCCTCGGCGCGCCGGAACAGCAACACCGCCCGGCCCTCGCCGTCATCCGGTGTCCCATAGACCGCCGCCAATCGCCCCACCCCCAGGTGGACGGTCATACGTCCCGCCGGTACCCGCAGACCTGGGGGAGCGAAGACGGCGACGTGCCCGCCCACGTAGTGGTGGAAGCGGTCGTCGGGACCGAAGGCCAGGCGGCGCACGACCGAGCGCGTGCCATCGGCGCCGACGACCAGGTCGAAGCGGCGGGAGGGGCCGTGGTCGAATTCGACGTCCACCCCGCCGGGGTCTTCGCGCAGGGACCGCACGGAGTCGCCGAAGACGTATTCGACGTCGTGGCGGGTCCGTTCGTGGAGGAGGGCCGAGAGGTCGCCGCGCATGACCTCGACGTGTCGTTCGGTCGCACCGGTGGACAGGCGGTCCAGGTCCAGTTCGATCGGACGCCGGCCGGTGCGTTCCAGGCGCAGCGTCCGGGTCGTGGTGTCCGCCTCGCGGATCCAGGGGGCGATCCCCATCTGGTCGGCGATGTCCATGGCGGGTTCGAACAGGTCGACGGGGTGGCCGCCGGCGCGCAGGGCGGGGGCGTGTTCGACCACGACGGGGGTGAAGCCGTACCTGTGCAGCCAGTAGGCCAGGAGAGGGCCGGCGATGCCCGCTCCAGAGATGAGAACGGTGGTGCTGCGAGGTTCCATAGGGCCTCTCCTATTCATTTACTTACCGGAAGGTAAATGAATGAGGGGTGAGCGTCAACCCCGGGAAGGTGAATCGCGATCGACTAGGCTCGGGCGGTCGAGAAAGGAGGACACGCACGTGGTCCGACCGCGAACGAGCGATACCAAGGACCGGATCCGGGCCGTGGCCCTGGAGCTGTTCGCCGAACAGGGGGTCCAGCGCACCAGCCTGCGTCAGATCGCCGAACGGCTCGGGCTGACCAAGCCGGCCCTCTACTACCACTTCTCCTCGCGCGAAGAGCTCGTGCGCAGCCTCATCCAACCGCTCGTCGACGACGTCGAGTCCTTCCTCGCCCGGGTCGAGGCCGAGGAGGACGTGGACCCGCGGACCCTGCTGGCCGGCTACTACGACCTCTACCTGCGCCATCGCCGGATCACCGCGCTGGTGGCCCGCGAGCCCGACGTCTTGGGCTACCTCGACTTCGCCGCCCGGGTCGCCGACTGGCGTCTCCGGCTGATCGCCCTGCTCGCCGGCCCCGATCCCTCCCTGGAGGACCGTGCCCGCGCGGTGGTCGCCATCGGAGGACTGGCCGACTGCACGCTCGTCTTCATCGGCATGCCGCCGGAGGAGCTGCGCTCGGCGGCGCTCAACGCCGCCTGCGCGGCCCTGGGGCCGTTGCTGGAGAAGCGGTCCTAGCTCCGCCGCCTCTCCGGGAGAGCGCCGGTGGGCGCGCCGGGCCGGCCGAGCGGCCAACACGGGAACGAAACCGAACGGAGGTGCTTCGGCCCCCGGCCCGCTCGAACAGGGATGGCCCAGGGGCGTGACGGAGCGCCGATCCGGGCGGGCGCTGATCGACGAACCGCTTCGACGAGGCCCGGTCACGGTGGCGCGCGTCCTCGTCCCAAGCCGTCCAGGGCGCGCTCCCAGGAGCGGCGACCCCGCTGAGTGCGGGACCGCGGAGGCCAGGGCCATCCGGTCCCCGCTCGCCGTCTCCGATCCGTCGCCCTCGCCGCCCTCCCGATCCGACGGGCCGGGGAGGGCGGCGTCCTGCGCCGGGCTGCGCTGTTCGCCTCCCGGTACCGTGTCCCGGACGCTAGCATCGCCTACCGGGACGGCGCGGGCTCCGTCCGGCCTTCCGCCGTGCCCGGAGACAAGGCAGGGACAGGGAGACGGGCCTCGATCCAGGCCCCGTCCAGACAGTGGACCGACGAGCCCGACGGGAAGGCGGCCCGGATGAACGCACCCCCGAGGCCGCGGCCCGTCGAGGAGGCGGCCCCCATCGGCCATGAGCGCCCGTCCCCCGCGACCGAGGACGGACGTGACGAGACCACCGTGGCCCTCCTGTCCGCGGAGCCCCGGGCAGGGGGAGGAGATCCCGAGCCCACCCCGCCCCGCCCCCGTGGGGACGGGACCGCCCCGGCCGGAGCGCGGCACCAACGGGACCGGTCCGCCATCGGCCGCCACAGGCTTCGCCCCACCCCGCGCGGTCGCCGCCCCGCGCGTTGAGGCCGCCACCACGATCCGCCGGTACGGCCGGCCCGGACCCGCGGCGGCGGGGCCCCACGTCCCACCCGCGCGCCGTAACGGCCCGCCCCGGGGGTAGCGTGGACGCCCCCGACCGCAACGCCACCCGGCCCGCCGACGCCACGCGGGACTGTGGCGGCGGCCCCGTGGACGCCGCCACCGGAGTGGCCGATGGCCGCCGTCCCCTTCCCGCAGGGAACCCGCCCTCCCACCGACAGGACACCGTGGCTCCCCGGCCGGGACCAGGTTCCCGGACCCAACGCTCTGGTAAGGATCCGCTGATGCCCGACTCCTCCAAGGCACTCGACAGCCCCAACCCGAACCGGGGGGAGGATCTGACGGGTCTGCCCCGCCCCGGCGGCATGACACACCAGGGGTGCATCTACTCCGGCGACGCGGAGTTCCTCGACATGGCCCTCCCCTTCCTCAGGGGCGCCGTCGAGGCGGGAGAGCCGGCGATCGCCGCGACGACGCCGCGCAACCTGTGCCTGCTGCGCGAGGCCCTGGGAGATCAAGGGGGAGGGATCGAAGGGGTGGAGTCGGTGCGGTTCGGTGCCCGGCCCCCCGAGCGGATCACCGTCTTCGACCGCTACTGGCGACGGCACGCCGCTACCGCCGCCCGGGTGCGCATCCTCGCCGAACCGGTGTGGACGGGGCGTTCGCCCAGCGAGATCGACGCCTGGACGCGCATGGAGTCCGCTCTCAACGCGCTGTTCGCGGCCACCGGGATCTGGATGATCTGCCCCTACGACGCGCGATCGGTGCCGGCGCCGATCCTCGCCGACGCCGTACGCACCCACCCGGAGATGGTCCAGGGGCGCCACGCGGTTCCCAGTCCCGACTACGTCGATCCCAGCGCGTTCGCTCCGGGAGGAGGACCACGCACGTTACGCCCGGCACCGCCCCGGCGGGCCGAACGCAGGTTCGGCTACGCCGACTTCGCGAGCGTGCGCGCGTGGGTGGCGGCCTACGCGGCCCGGGCCGGCGTCCCGGCGCGCGCAGCCGCCGACCTGGTGCTCGCGGTCAACGAGCTGGCCTCCAACACGGCCGAGCATGGGAGCGGCCGCGGTTCCGTGCGCCTGTGGACCGAGGCCGACGAGGTGCTGTGCGAGGTCGTCGATGACACCGTGCGCGGCCCCGCCGCCACGTCGTGGCGGCCGCTGGCGCCGATGGCCGGAGCCCCGCCCGACCCCCACAGCGGCCGTGGACGGGGACTGTGGCTGGTGCGCCAGCTGTGCGACCTGGTCGAGATCCACTCCGCGGACGGCGCCACCACGGTGCGCCTTCACATGCGGCTGTCCCGCTAGGGCGGCGGACCGCCCCGCGGCGCCGTCCGCGCCAGGGGCCGCTCAACCCAGCAGGCCGTCCTCCCAGCGCTGCCGGTTGTCCAGGATGTGGTCGGCGTTGGCCCGCCAGATGCGGCCGTGTCCCTCGCGCCACAACCGTTCCCACGGGGCATTGCCCCGGGCCGCCTGTTCGGCGAGGAGGTCGTGCATGGCGCGGGCGCGCTCGGCCGTCAGACCGATCAGCCGTCTGCGGTCGTCCTCGTCCTCCAGCCCGTAGCCCTCGACCAGCGCGCGCATCCGCTCCACGGGGTCGCCGCGGCGCAGGGCCGGCTCGGCGGACAAGGGGACGAAGGAGACCACCGCGTAGGCGAGATCCCACAGCCGGGTTCCCGGGGCCGCGGTGTCCCAGTCGATGAACGCCCAGGAGTCGGTGCCGGCGATGAGGTTCCACGGCGCGAGGTCGTGGTGGGCGATGATCTCGTCACCGGCCTGCGGGTACAGGACCCGCCACCGGGCGCCCGGGGGAGGCGTGAACCCCGCCACCGCGTCGTGGAAGTCCCGGATGATGTGTCCCACCCGGGTCAGCGCCGAGCGAGGCTCCATGAGGTCGAAGCGCTCGGGCCACGTGGGGACCCCCGGGCAGTAGGACAGCACCTCGCGTCCCCGCTCGTCCAGGCCCAGCGCGCGTGGGGCGGCGTGGAAGCCGACGGAGTGCAGGTGGTCCAGCAGGGCGTGGACGGCCGGTGTCCAGGGACCCGCAGGGCGGCGTACGGTGTCGCCGACCCGCACCACCCCCGCACTGACATTCCCTCCCGAGAGGGGTTCCTCGTCGAAGGTCATGCCCCGATCATCTGGCATCGCGCCGCGGTTTCCCACGGTTGATATCGCCCGCCCGCGTGACCCAAAGTAGTGGTGAGAATGCGTAGGGGGAACGTCACTGCGCAACCGGATAGTGACTGTGAGGCGTTATTGTCGCGTGGTCGGTCACGTTCCGTAGAACTTTTATGATCTTGATGTGCCGTTCAGGGGCTGTTTCGTCGCTCCCCGTCCGGCGGCACAGGGAGGGCGGCGGCCGTGGTCAGGCTTCCGGCAATAGGTGCGGACGCCCGGTGGCCGAGCGCGTGCCGCCGCTCCTTCCCCCCATGTGCCGCCGCCACCGCGCGTGACGTCGGCGGTGTCTCAGCCGGCGTCCTCGACGATGACCACTTCCAGGGTGCGCGGGCCGTGCACGCCCTCGACCCGGTCGAGTTCGATGTCGCTGGTGGCCGAAGGGCCGCTGATCCAGGTCAGCGGCCGGAGCGGATCCAGATGGGGGAGCGCCTGGGGGACGCTCGCCACGATCCGTTCCGCCGGGACGACGCACAGGTGGTAGTCGGGCACCAGGGTGATGGCCCGACGGCCCTGGTCGGCCCCGGCGTCGAGCACGATCGTTCCGGTCTCGGCGATCGCCACCGCGCACCCGGTGACCACGCCCGCGGCGGCGTCCAGCTCCGCCACCCCCAGGCCGTCGTCGTGGACCACCTCCACCCCGGCTCGCTGCAGCCACGCCTCGGGAAGGCCGGGTGGGACGACGAACGGACCCGGTCCACGGCGCTGGAGCGCGGCTCCGACGGTTCGGGCCAGGCCGGCCGGACGCACCCGGTGCACGACCGCGCGGTAGTCGACCAGCCGGTCGGCCAATAGCGCCACCGGATCCCCCAGACCGTGCTCGCGCGCGTAGCCGCGGGGGACCGGGGCGTCCTCGGGGGCCTCCTCGCGGGGCACGTCGGCCAGCGCCGCCCGCACCCGGGCCAGGACGCGTTCGCGTGATCCGGTCACTGTTCACCCTCCTTCGTGTGCCGCTTGCGCCACCAGTCACGGAACGACTCGGGCGGGATGTCGGGGATGTCGCGCGTGTCGGTCCAGGCCGCCCCGGGACCGGGCAGGTGCCGGGGGACCAGGCCGCGCGCCGCCCCGGCCGCGCGCTGGGCCAGGGCGAGCCTGCGGTCGTCGCCGAACACCCACCCGGCCGCGGCCATGGCGGCCTTCTCGGCGCGGTGCCCCTTGCCCTCGACCACCCGTTCGCGCAGGTGCACCAGCACCTCGGGGATGTCGATCGCCACCGGGCAGACCTCGTAACACGCCCCGCACAGGGAGGAGGCGTAGGGCAGCGACGCGTCCAGTTCCGAGGTGACGCCACGGAGCTGGGGGGTCAGGATCGCGCCGATCGGACCGGGATAGACCGAACCGTAGGCGTGGCCGCCCGCGCGTTCGTAGACCGGGCAGATGTTGAGGCAGGCCGAGCAGCGGATGCAGCGCAGCGCCTGGCGGCCGACGGTGTCGGCGAGGGTGGCGCTGCGCCCGTTGTCCAGCAGCACCAGGTGGAACTCCCGAGGGCCGTCACCCGGTGTGACGCCGGTCCAGGTGGAGGTGTAGGGGTTCATGCGCTCCCCGGTGGAGGAGCGCGGCAGCAACTGGAGGAACACCTCCAGGTCGCTCCAGGTCGGCACGACCTTCTCGATCCCCACCACGGAGATGAGGGTGTCGGGCAGGGTCAGGCACATCCGCCCGTTGCCCTCCGACTCCAGTACCACCAGTGTGCCGGTGTCGGCCACCGCGAAGTTCGCCCCCGAGATCGCGACCTTCGTGCTGAGGAACTTCTCCCGCAGGTGGACCCGCGCGGCCTCGGCCAGCGCCCGCGGGTCGTCGGTCAGGCCCTCGGGTGCGGGGACGCCCCACTCGGCCATCCTGGTCCGGAAGATCTCGCGGATCTCCGACCGGTTGCGGTGGATGGCCGGGACGAGGATGTGCGAGGGGGTGTCGTCGCCGAGCTGGACGATCAGCTCGGCCAGGTCGGTCTCGTAGGCGGTGATCCCGGCTTCGCCCAGCGCCTCGTTGAGCCCGATCTCCTGGGTCGCCATGGATTTGACCTTGACCACCTCGTCGTGGCCGGTGGCGCGCACCAGGTCGGTGACGATCCGGTTGGCCTCGGCCGCGTCGGCCGCCCAGTGCACGGTGCCGCCGGCCGCGGTGACCGACGCCTCCAAACGCTCCAGGTAGACGTCGAGGTGACGGAGCACCCGGTCCTTGATCGCCGCGCCGGCGGCGCGCAACCGGGCCCAGTCGTCGAGCTCGTCGACGACCGCCGCGCGCTTGTCGCGGATGGTGTGGGTGGCCTTGCGGAGGTTGTGACGCAACTGGGCGTTGCCGGTGGCGGCTCGGGCGGCGTCGGGAAACGCCGGCATGCCGACGAAGGTCGTGCTCATAGGGCGGGCTCCTCCTCGGTCGAGGCCAGGATCTCGGCCAGGTGCAGCACGCGCACGCCGGTCCGCTGCCGGCTGAGCGTGCCGCCGATGTGCATCAGACAGGAGTTGTCGACGGCGCACAGCACCTCGGCGCCGGTGTCGGCGGCGTGCCGGGCCTTGTCCGATCCCATCGCCGCGGAGACCGCCGCGTTCTTCACCGCGAACGTGCCGCCGAAGCCGCAGCATTCGGTCGCCCCGTCGAGTTCGACCAGCTCCAGGCCGCGCACCGCCCGCAACAGGCGCTCGGGCCGGTCCCCCAGGCGCAATAGCCGCAGGCCGTGGCAGGTGGGGTGGTAGGTGACCCGGTGCGGGAAGTAGGCGCCGACGTCGGTCACCCCCAGCACGTCGACGAGCAGCTCGCTGAGGTCCAGGACCTTCGGGGCCACCCGTTCGACCTCGCGCCGCAGCCGGCTCCCCGGCTCGCCCAGGCGCGGATAGTTGTCACGGACCATGCCGGCGCACGAGCCGGAGGGGACCAGGACGGCGTCGTAGTCGGCGAAGGTCTCCACGAACCGCACCGCCAGCTTCTGGGCGTCGCGCCGGTACCCCGTGTTGTAGTGCATCTGCCCGCAACATGTCTGTGCCTGGGGAAACTCCACCTCGTGGCCCAGGCGTTCGAGCAGCCGTAGGACCGCCCGTCCCGTCCGTGGGAAGAGGGTGTCGTTGACACAGGTGATGAACAGGGCGATCCGCATGGGCTCCCTCATTCCGTTGGCCGGCACCGCGCCGATGCCACGACCGTACGCCGTGGCCGGCGCGGTGCCGCTGATCTCCTCTGCCGCGGCGTGTGTCGCCGCGGTGGTGGTCGCCGGTGGCGGGGACCGTTCCCCGCGCCCGGGTCCGGGACGGGCCGTGGGCGCTGCCGCCCCGGCCCCGCGACCTCCTCCGGCTCCATCACGTCCCCGGGACGCGGGGAGGGCCGTTCCGGCCGGTCCTCAGGGGCCACAGCAGGTGATACACGCCGAAGAGCATGTTCGGCGGGGCCGTCGTGGACCGGTTTCCCGGTGACCCGCGACCGCGAATCCGGAACCTGGGGCGCCCAGCGCGTTGGAGCCGCCGGCCAGGGCCTGCACGTCTCGCGCGGCTCGTCGGTGTCCCACCGGCCACCGCCGTGGCGTGGCCGGGACCCGCTCGAAGGCGTCGGCGATGCCCCACGGTCTGGCCGGCCTTGAGGAACACCGCGGGGGGCCGGCTCCGCTCTCGGCCGGGTGGTCGGCGTGGTCCGACCCGGCGCACACGTTCTTCCCGGTCCGCGCGGCAGGTCGTTCGGCCCTCGATGCTCCGAAGCGGAGGATCTTCACGTCGCCTCCCGGTCAGGGGTTCCACGGCCCGGAATGATCATTGGTCTGATCACTTCGCGGTGTCTTGAGCCAGAGACGGCTTATAGCGAGTTTCTCGGTCGCATATGCCGCGTGATGGAAAAATTGGTCTGACCACTTCTACTCGCGGAGACCGGAAGGTGTCAAGATGGTGGACGGCCCCGCCGCGCCGCGGCCAGACCCGTGAACCACCCGAGGAGCCACAGTGAGCAGCCCCGACGTCCCGCCCGCCGACCCGGCCGCCGAGGCCGACCGCGTACCGGTCACCCAGCGCGCGATCGAGCAGATCAAGGCGATGATCGCCGACGGGACCCTGCGCCCGGGGCAACGACTGCCCACCGAACGCGAACTGGCGGCGGAACTGGGGCTGTCACGCAGCTCCATGCGCGAGGCGATCCGGGCCCTGACCACCCTGGGCGTGTTGGAGGCCCGCCACGGGGCCGGGGTGTACGTCACCGCCCTGCGCCCCGCCGACCTGCTGGAGACCTTCTCCGTCCTGGCCGAGGTGGCGCGCGGCGAGACCCTGGTCGAGGTCCTCCAGGTGCGCCGGATCCTGGAACCCGCCGCCACCGCGCTGGCCGCGGCGCGCGCCGACGACGACCAACTGCGCCGGCTCGGCACCGTGCTGGAACGCATCGGCCGGGACGAGGGCATCGGCGACACCGTCGCGGCGGACCTCTCCTTCCACCAGGCCATCGTCGAGATGACGGGAAACACCACCCTCGCCGCGATCAACGGCGGCCTGTCCTCCCGCACCTTCAAGGCCCGGGTCTGGCACGGCCACCACGAGGCGGGAGTCGTCGCCCGGCTACGCGAGGACCACGAACGCATCTACCGGGCCCTTCTCGCCAGGGACCCCGACGCCGCCCGGGCCGCGGCCACCATGCACGTCCTGGAGGTCGAGAACTGGCTGTGCGCCCACCTCGACGACTTCGCCTGAGGAGCTGACGGACACCTCCAGCGAAAAAGGCGGCGGGCCGGGAGGAACCCCCTCCCGGCCCGCGCGGCGCCCGCCCCTAGACGAGCTCGCGTGGGATGACGCTGTCCCACTCGCGGGAGAAGACCCGTTCACCGCCCTCATAGGCGTCGAGCTGGGCGTACAGGTGGAAGTCGTCGGGCGTGGAGGTCACGACGGTGCGGGTGACCGTCGTGACCGACCAGTCGCCGCGTTCGAACCCCATCGTCCACTCGGTCTCGCCCCGCACCGAGGTGAAGTCGTCTCCGGTCCAGGAGTACTCCTCCCGGGAACGGCGGGTCACGTCCAGACCGATGTCGTCGAAACGGACCGTGCCCAGATCCTTGACCACCTCCAGCGCCGAACGGTAGGTGACCAGGTCACGGCTGACGTTCCAGCGCTGCTCTCCCGGCTCCACCACACTGCTGCGGATCGGCGGGGTCCCCTCGGGGGCCTCGAACGGCGCCGGATCGACCTCGTCGTCGGCGTCGGCGCGCCGGACCGGCAGCGCCAGCGCCGTGTGGCCGCCCAGGTGCACGGTCAGCAGCGCGGGTTCGGGCGGCGGCCAGGCCAGCGGCCAGTACGACGTGGACAGCGACAGGCGCAGCCGGTGCCCCGGCGGGAACGCCTGGGCCACCCCGTTGAGCGCGACCGAGACGCGGTAGCGCCGTCCCGGCTCCAACGGCCGGGGCCGCTCATGGCCCTGCGCGTGGGTCAGGTTGAGCAGGCCGTAGGTGACCCGCGTCGCCTTGCCGTCGGGGGCGACGTCGGACAACCGCACCGCGACCATGGCGACCGGCCGGTTCACCGAGAACTCCAGGTCCAGTCGCGGGGCACCGTGGATCTCCAGCCGCTCGGTGAGCACGGCGCCGTCGAACACCAGCGAACCGCCGTCCTCCTCGCGCTGGTCGTAGGGCAGGTCGGGCGGCGCGTTGTAGGAACACCACTTGCCGGCGAACTGGCCCACGGACAGCGGTGACTGCACGGTGAGGTCGCGCTCGCCCACCTCGGTGCCGGGGGGCGCCAAAGCCCCGCGCTCCAGCGGCAACCGGACCTCGCCGATGTGGGGGGAGGGCCAGGCCGGCTCTCCCACCCAGCGGCCGGGCCGGTCCTCGTAGGCGGTGGAGGGGGGCACGCTCTCCTGCATCCAGGTGCGCAGCATGGGGCCGTCCATGATGCCGTTGTCCTCGTCCTTGAGCCAACGGTCCCACCAGCGCACCGCGTGCTGGAGGAAGCCGATCGCCGGCCCCGGCTCACCCAGGTGCGGGTACTTGTGCGACCAGGGGCCGATCAGTCCCAGCCGGGGCACCTCCAGCCCCTCCATGAGACGGAAGACCGCGTTGGAGTACCCGTCGGCCCAGCCGCTCACCGCGAGCACCGGCACCTGGATCGCCGACAGGTCCTCGCACACCGACCCGTGCCGCCAGTAGGCGTCCCGGTGCTGGTGGCGCAGCCAGGTGTCCAGCCACAGGCCGCTGCCCTCCAACCGCTCCCGCCACATCCGCCTCCATCGGTCGCCGACCAGCTCGGGGTCGGGAGGACAGGAGTTGTAGGCGAACATGGTCGAGGCCCACGAGAGGTTGTCGCCGAGCAGACAGCCCCCCATGTAGTGGACGTCGTCGGCGTAACGGTCGTCGGTGGAGCACACCGTGATGATCGCCGACAGGCCGGGCGGGCGCCGCGCGGCGACCTGGAGGGCGTTGAACCCGCCCCAGGAGATCCCCATCATCCCGGTACGGCCGTCACACCAGGGCCGCGCGGCCAGCCAGGCCAGCACCTCCTCGGCGTCCCGCAGCTCCTGCTCCAGGTACTCGTCGGTCAGCACGCCCTCGGAGTCGCCGCTGCCACGCAGGTCCACCCGCACGCAGGCATAGCCGTGCCCGGCCAGGTAGGGGTGGTGGATGGAGTCGCGCTGCGCGGTCAGATCGCGCTTGCGGTAGGGGATGAACTCCAGCACGGCGGGCACCGGACGCTCCCTCGAGTCCTCGGGCCGCCAGATCCGCGCGGCCAGCCGGGTTCCGTCCGACATCGGGATCTCGACGTGCTCGTCCTCCCGCACCGGGTGCGGCAGGGAGGTGACCGTTCGCATCCTCCTCAGACCTCCTCCCTCATCGGTCTTCGGCGTCGCCGACGGTGTCGATCTCGAAGGGCAGCGCGGCGACGCACCGGTCGTACTTGTCCTTCAGCTCCTCCTCGTCGCGCGCGCCGACGAAGACCTGGGCGAGTTCGTAGCTGTAGCTGTCCTGGCCGGGCAGCCGTGACAGCCGGTCGCCCTCGTGCGCCACGACCTTCACGGTCGTGCCCGGGATCTCGCGCTCCACACGGGCCACATCCTCGGGGCCGGGCGCGCGACGCACCACGCCGTCCTCGAAACGGCGCAGGAACCACTTCGCGGCGACCGCGTACTCGCCGTCACCCGGGGAGAGCTCGGGGGAGCGGCCCAGCGCCAGGCTCAGCGCGCACTCGTGGTTGGGGTGCCGTCGACGTACTCGAACAGCTTGGCGTGGGACTGGGAGTGGCGCGGGTTGACCTCCAGCAGCCGGATCCGGTCGGTCTCGGGGTCCCAGAAGAACTCGATGTTGAAGGTGACCGAGTCCAGGCCGAGGCGTTCGACGACCCGGCGGGAGACGGCGGTGAGCCGTTCGGTGACATGCCCGGGCAACCGTGAGGGGTACTGGTAGCGCAGGAAACTGGGACTGTCGGGGTAGAGCAGCGAGTCCACGACGCCGTAGACGACGACCTCGCCCTCGTGGACGTACCCCTCGACGGTGACCTGTCGCCCGCCGACCTCCTCCTCGGCCAGGCAGGCCGTCCCCCCGGCCTCGGCGATCGCGGCCGGCGGGTTCACCCGCCCCAGCACGTACTCGAACGGCTCGCCGATCCGGCCGGCGCCCTCGTTGATCTCGGCCAGGGCGGAACGGAACTCCTCATCGTCGGTGACCCGGAAGGCCAGTTCGGAGGAGAAGGACTTCACCGGTTTGAGCCACATGGGGTAGGACAGGCCGGCCGGCGGCTCCGTGGCGTCCTGCGCGACCTCAGCGAAGCCGGGCAGTTCGTCGATGACCTCGCGCTGCTCCAGCCGGCTCCAGTACTTGTGCTCGCACTTGACCACGGACTCCAGCGACGCCGAAGGCAGCCCGTACTCCTCGCACAGGATCGGGACCATCGAGCTGACCGGGAAGTCCCAGTAGCCCATGATGGCGTCGACCGTGCCGTCGAACGCCTCCAGCTGCGCGCGGGCGCGTTCCAGGAGCGCGGGCACGTCGATGTCCTCGTGCTGGAGTTCCTCGATCGTCAGCAGCCCGTGGAAACGGTAGCGCGACAGGTGCGGAAGGCTCCCCAGGGTCTCGCGGTTGTGCTCGTCCAGTCCCAGGACGAAGATGTTCTCGGCCATGGTGACCTCCTTGTCTGTCGCCTTTGCCGTACCCGCACTGTCCGTTTCACTCCTTTTTCGGTTCTTTGGGAGACGTGGGACGCGCCACGTCGTCGTATGAGGGGCCCGCTCCGCTCGGTGCGTCTCCCGGTTCGCCCGCCCGCTCTCCGCCGTCGCCGTGCCGGGTGAGAAGGGGGCCGCCGGCGCCCGTACAGCGGTTTCCACCGTTTTCCGGCGGACGATCGCGGGGCTCGGGAAGGCGTCGCCTCGACGCCGGCACCTCCCGGTTCGACGGCATGGAAGAGGTCCACCGCCTGATCTCCTGGCTCAACGGCGTCTACGCCATGCAGCGGGCACTGGCGGAGGTCCTGCGGCGTCACGCCAAGGACGCCGAAGGCCCGCCCGAGGCGCGGGCGCGCATCGAGCGCCACATCGGGGAGACCCGCGAGCAGGCCGAGATCGTCCGCGGGCGCATCGAGACCCTCGGTGACGGCGTGTCCGGTGTCAAGAGCGCCTTCGCCGACGTGTTCGGCGCGATGCAGGGCATGGGCCGGCGCGGGACGCGATGGTCAAGGACGCCCTGGCCGATTACGCCCCCGAGCAGGTCGAGATCGCCTCCTAGCGGGCGCTGATCGAAACCGCCCACCGGCTCGGCGAGGAGCAGATCGCGGCGAAGCTCACCGGCATCCTCCGCCAGGAGACGGCCCGTCTCCTGGAAGAGAGGCCGCCCGGTGCCGTTCACGCGGCCTGGTGGACGCCGTCGGGGAAGAGCCCGCTCCCCCCAGTGGACCCCGCCGCGGGTGGTCCCTCGCGGCAGGGGAGGGGCCGCCCGCGGGGTGTAGGACAGGGGCCTTTCCGCTGACGGTCCGGCCCGGGACCGCTGTGACCGCGGACGCCCTCCCGGGCCGGGAACGGCCCGGTTCTCGGCCTCCCCGACACCCGCGGCCGGGAACCGGGGGCGGGCTCATGACCACAGCGGCGCCGGGGGAGGGCGGAGGGCCGGGTCTGCCGTCCGGAGGCCGGTGCGGCCTGTGATCTGTGACCCGCGCCTTGTCCCGCCGACCGCGGTGAAGAAGGCCGGAAAGTCGGGCTATATGCATGTATCTTCCTGAAAGAAGAAAAAGGGTTTGTCGTGGTTAATACTCCAAATGCCTTTTAGGGGAGGAAAAGGAGTTTCTGATTTCCGGTGGGGTGGGAGTGGTGTGCATTCCCTGAAGGTCTGCGGGGTGCGTGTCGTGGGATGGCGCGTGCGAGACGGAGGGGTTTCGCCCTGTGGAGGTATTGACCCTCTTCATGGCCTGACTTAGCCTGGGAGTCGTGTCGTGAATCGTCCGCCCGTTCAGATGGCGAGGGAAGGGTGGATATGGCGTTCCCCGCCGCATCGGAAAATGCTGTTCTCCGGCGCGGGGGAATACAGGAAAATGCGTCTTCGGTCGATGTCTGGGAGCGACGTGGAATCTTCGGAGACCGAATGAGCGGACCCGTGGTGGTGGGCGCCCTCATTCGCGACGGCCGCGACCGGGTGTTCGTCCAACGCAGATCCGAGTCCCGCTCCCTCTTTCCCGGGTGCTGGGACATCGTGGGTGGCGCGGTCGAACCGGGCGAGACACTCATCGAGGCCCTGCGCAGAGAAATCCTCGAAGAGACCGGATGGCGGCTGAGGCGGACGCTCACATGCCTCGGGCGCCGTGAATGGGAGGCCGAAGGTGTGGTCCACAGCGAGGTCGACTTCGTCGTGGACGTCATCGGAGACCTGGACGCTCCACGGCTCGAACGGGACAAGCATTCCTGTTTTGCGTGGCTCTCTCCCCGTGACATCGCGATCCTCGATGAGGACGCGCGCCGCACCGGAAGCGATTTCATCCGAAACGTCGTCGCGGATGCGCATCGTTGGCTAAGGGAAACGTCGTCAGGGTGACGTCCCGGGAACCTGGGGCGCATTCGGAGAAAATACGTCCCCCGAGCCCCGGTCGGAAGGCGTGAACCCGCTCGACGCCGCAGAAGGGACACCCGTGTCCGCTGTCCGTGGAAGAAAGCCCCCTCGTTCGATAGCGGTCGGATTCGCCGGAAAACAAGGACGCGAATACCTACCGTTGCTCATGAAGTACTCCCGGCCGGTCGGGCTCGTCGAAAGCTCGGCCGAAGGCGAGGAGACCGCCCGCAGGCTCGGTCTCCCCCACTTCGACAGCGTCGAATCCGCGCTGCGCGCCGTCGATTTCGACCTGGCGCTCATCACCGTCCCGCACAGCGCCCATTACGCCATGTGCGAGCTCCTGCTGGGCAGCGGAAAACACGTCATCAAGGAGAAACCCTTCGCGATCACCGAACGCGACGCCGAGTCGCTGACCCGGCTCGCGGTGGCCAACGACCGCAGCGTCTACACCCTGGTACAGCGTAGTTTCGTGGCGACCTTCGACTTCGCCCGGCGCCATCTTCCCCAGATCGGGCGCCCCTACTGGTTCGCCTACGACTACCACCTCGATCTTCCCGAACCGACCTGTGGCTGGCGGGCCGACTACGCCCGCGCGCTCGGCGGGGTCATGCTCGACATGGGCTATCACGTCATCGACGTGATCAACGCCTATTTCGGTATGCCCGCGTCGGTGCAGAGCACCTTCCTGCACTGTTACGAGGAGATGCGCCTGCGCCGCCTGGAGGACCTGGCCAGCGTGCAGCTCTACTATCCGTCGGGTTCCATGGCCGGGACCGTCACGGTGTCCCGCCATTACCACGAGAAGACCGAGCGCCTGACGGTCCTCGGAGCCGAGGGGACCTTCCGGGTCGAGCCCGGCAGTGCCGAACTGCGCTCTCGCAGGGGCGAGTACATCGACCGGCTGTCGCCGCAGACGCCCAAGGGAGCCGTTGTCGAGGCGATGTTCTCGCACTACGTGCGACACCTGGACGACCGCGAGTACCGCGCGGCCCACCTCGCGCGGCAGCGGAGCACCGTGCGGCTGATCGACGGCATCTACGCCAGTGGCGCCGGCCGGACGGCGTGTGGGGCGCCCCCGGCCGTGACCGTCGGCCCCCGACCCGGCGACGACGGCGCCGAACCGTCCACGGACCCGAACGGAGGACCAGAACGATGGCGGACCGATCCGACGAACTCGCACTGTTCGGTGGTGAGCCCGTAATCACGCTTCCACGGCCGCACGAGGTGTGGCCTCCTCCCGCGGACCCCGCCGAACTCGCGGCCCTGGCGGCGCAGCGCGACGACGACATCTCGATCAAAGGGCGTTGCGGCCCCATCGCCAGGTTCGAGACCGAGTTCCTGGAGTTCCTGGAAGGGCGGGTCCGCCACGCCGTCACCTTCAACTCGGGTACCAGCGCGCTGTTCGCCGCCTATTTCGCCCTGGGGGTGACCGAGGGGGTCGAGGTCGTCGGTCCGGCCCTGACCTACCACGCGGCCCTCAGCCCGGTCTACGCCCTTCGCGGCAGCGTGGTGCTGGCCGACGTGGACGTCCAGACGCGCGGCATCTCGCCCGCGGCCGTGCGGGCGGCCATCACCGAGAACACGCGGGTGATCACCGTGGTCCACCAGTGGGGGCACCCCTGCGACATGGACGCGATCCTGCGCATCGCCGAGGAGAACGGGCTACGGGTCCTCGAGGACTGCTCGCACGCGCACGGCAGTCGCTACAAGGGGCGGCCGGTCGGTACGTTCGGCGACGCCGCGGTCTTCTCCCTCCAGGCCAACAAGGCCGTCTTCGCGGGCGAGGGCGGGATCCTCGTCACCGACGACCGCGCGGTCCACGACCGCGCCACCCTCCTGGGGCACTACCGCGACCGCTCGCGCGAGGAGATCGACGACGAGTCGCTCCGACGCTACTGGGTGAGCGGGTTCGGGCTGAAGCTGCGCATGTCCCCCTTCAACGCGGTCGTCGCCAGTCACGCCCTGGCGGCCTTCCCCGAACGGAAGGAGGCCCGACACCGTTGTCTGCGCTACCTCACCGACCGCCTCGCCGATGTGGACTACATCGAGCCGGTCCACGTCTGCGACGAGGTGGACATGGGGGCCTGGTACGGCTACAAGCCGCTGTACCGGCCCAAGGCCCTGGAGGGGATCTCCCGCGGCACCCTGATCGCCGCTCTGCGGGCCGAGGGCATGGAGGTCGGGGCGCCCTCCGGCCCCCGGCTGGCCACCCTTCCCCTCTATTGCGCAGAGGCCAACCCCCTGTTCCCCGAGGCCCGCTACCTCCCCAACCGAGTGCGCCCCGGCACGAACGCCGAGTTCGTCGAGGCGCACGCCCTGTCCCTCCCGACCTTCTACCGGTGGCCGCAGGACAAGGAACTGATCGACCACTACGTCGAGGCGTTCCACAAGATCCACCGGCACCGCGTCGCACTGGCCGAGTACGACACCCGATCACGATGAACGTGTCGAACCGGACATGTGGAAAGGACGACCATGGCCACCAAGGAACCTCTACGCCTCGCCGAGGAGACGCTCGAACGCGCCATCAACACCGAGGGGTTTCCCGATACCTTCACCCTGCTCGGAAGGGAGTGGACCCTGCGCCGGGGGGTGTTCCCCGGCACCGTCACCGCGGCCACGGAGGTCATGGCGTCGGCCCTTCCCTACCCTGTCGGCGGATCGTTCCTCGAAGTGGGGTCCGGGAGCGGGGTCATCTCGGTGACGGCCGCGTTGAGGGGCGTCGCTTCGGTGACCGCGCTGGACATCAACACCGAGGCGGTCGCCAATACCGAGGACAACGCCCGGTTACACGGTGTCGAGAGCCGGGTCCGCAGCCTGCACAGCGACCTGTTCGCGGCGTTGGCGCCCCGGGAACGCTTCGACCTCGTCTTCTGGAACGTGCCGTGGACGTGGGTTCCCAACGACTTCTCCATGTCCTCCCGGCTGCACAGCGCGGTGTTCGACCCCGGTTACCGGGCCCAGGCGCGTTTCATCGCCGAGGCCCACGACCACCTCGCCCCCGGGGGCAGGGTCCTCATCGGTACGGCCGACCTCGCCGACGGCGCGCTGCTGGAACGGCTGGCCGGGGACGCGGGACGCCGCCTTCGGCTGCTGCGCAGGATCCGGCGCATCGAAGTCCACCGCGTCATGGAGTACTGGTTGCTCGAACTCCTAGAGGCCTAGATCGATGGCCTCTCGCCGAAGCCGTACCGTCTCGCCCGCGGCCCCGAAGGAGACGGTACGGCCCACGGGTCATGACACGGCGCCGAACAGCCCCTCGACGTCGGGCGACCCCGACTTGGCCTGGGCGACCGACCTGAGGTCTGACTCGACCATCATCCGCACCAGCTCTTCGAAACCGACCCGCGCCTGCCAGCCCAGTTCCCGCCGGGCCAGCGTCGAGTCAGCGCGGAGCGTGTCGACCTCGGCCGGCCGGATCAGGTCCTGGTCGACCAGCACGTGTGCGCGCCAATCGAGTCCGGCCGCAGCGAAGGCGGTCTCCACGACGTCCCGCACGGAATGGGTGCGCCCGGTGCCGATGACATAGTCCTTGGGCGTGTCCGAGCGCACCATGAGGTGCATGGCGCGCACGTAGTCTCCCGCGAACCCCCAGTCGCGCCGCGCTTCGAGGTTTCCCAGACGGAGGTGGTCGTCCAGCCCCAATTTGATTCTGGCGACCCCCAGAGTGATCTTCCGGGTGACGAATTCGGGGCCGCGTCTGGGAGACTCGTGGTTGAAGAGGATTCCGGACACGCAATGCATGCCGAATGACTCGCGATAATTCTGCGTGATGTAATGTCCGTAGGTCTTCGCGACGGCATAGGGGCTACGCGGATGGAACCCGGTCAATTCGTTCTGGGGTTCTTCGCGTACTTTTCCAAACATTTCCGATGAGGACGCCTGGTAGAACCTCATATCCTGGTGGCGGGGACCGTTTCCGGTGGCACCCAGAACCGTTCTCATGGCCTCAAGGAGCCGTAGCACGCCAAGGCCGGTCACCTCGGCGGTGATCTGGGGTTGCTTCCAGGAGAGGGGGACGTAGGAGATCGCCCCCAGGTTGTAGACCTCGTCGGGTTGTACCTGGTCGATGGCCGTGGTCAGGCTCTTCTGGTCCAGAAGGTCTCCCTGGACCAGGCCGATGTCCTTGAGCAGGGGGCGGATCCACGGCTTCCTCGGCGAATCCTGTCCACGGACCAGACCCCATACCCGGTAACCCTCGCCCAGTAGGTGCTCTGCCAGATATGAACCGTCCTGCCCGGTAATTCCGGTAATCAGTGCGCGCTTACTCAGGGGATCCCCCTTAAATGCGTCATGCACGGTGAACCTAGGAAATCCAGGTGTACCCGGACAGTGTAACCCCTCCTTTCGGAGAATGGCAGGGGGTGGTGGCGGGTACATTTCGATCAGGCGTTCACCGACGATGGGACTGAAGTAATGGCGAAAGCTGTCCACGCCTTCTCGGAGAGGCTTATTCTGCTCTCATCCGATACCCGGGAAGAGATAACGGCAATGGCCGGAGAACTTCTGGAAGAAGGCGATCGGGCCTTTGCCGGTGAGAAGGCGAGGCAACGGGACGTGGAGGAGCTCGCGCACCGGCTCGCGGTCCTCGGATCAGATCCCCCGGGGATGCTCAAAGGGCTGCGCCTCTTCCTCGAAGGGGTGCCCGACCGGTCCTGGGCCAGCGGGCGAGCGGCCTACGCGGACTCCCCGGTCGCCTGGTGCTTTGGCGGGCATGGCGGCCAATGGGCGGGCATGGGAAGCGACCTCGTCGACAGCATCCCCGCCGGAGCGGAGACGCTCGCCCGGATCGACTCCCTCTTCCGCGCCGAATCCGGTTTCGGCCTGGTGCAGATGTTGCGGGAGGCGCGTGAACGCCCGGTGGACGACCTCGCCGTCGTCCAGCCGCTCATCTTCGCCGTCCAGGTGGCCATCGCGCGGACACTTCTCACGCACGGGCTGCGGCCCGATCTGGTGGTCGGGTACAGCATGGGCGAGATCGCCGCGGCTCACGTGGCCGGCGCCCTCACCCTGTCCGACGCGGTCCGGGTGATGTACCACCGCTCCAGGCTGCTCGCCGCGACCCCCGCGGGTGGTCGGATGCTCGTCGCCCGGGGCGACACCGCCACCACGGAGCGCGCCTGCGCCGAATCGGCCGGGGCGGTGTCCATCGCGGCCCTCTCCTCACCGGGCGAGTCGGTACTGACCGGCGACGCCGACGCGCTGCGCCGGCTCGTCGAGCGCTGGGAGCCCGAAGGGCTCCGCTGCCGCTGGGTCCGGATCGACGCGGCCTCGCACAGTCCCGCCGTCGAGGGCGTGCTCGATGAGCTGCGGGGATGTCTCAGGGACGTCCGGCCGCGCGCCCCACGTCTGCGATGGGTCTCCACCGTCGATCCGGACCCGGCCGTCGCGCCGTGGGCCGACCCGTGCTACTGGGCTCGTAACCTTCGTGAACCCGTCCGGTTCGCCCCGGTCGTCGCCGCCCTCCTCGACGAGGGGGTCCGGATGTTCGTGGAGATCGGACCCCACCCGGTGCTTCGGGTCCCCCTACAGGGCAACATCCGCGCGGCAGGGACCGACCACGCGAAAGTGGTGGTGACGGGACGGCGGGGGATGGGGGAGCGGTCCGCCCTGCTTCGCGCGGTGGCCGAACTCTACTGTCATGGCGTCACAGGCGCCGATCGCCGAGTCCTGCTCGACCTCCGCGCAGGGCCGGGGGCCACGTGAGTCACCGTTCCCGCTCCTGGAGGCGTCCCGCCTCCGCCAACGCGATGCGCGCGGCACGCTCCCAGGACCAGTGCCGCGCCATCGCCACCCCGGCGATCCGCTTGCGCTCCCGTTCGGCGTCGTCCTCGCGTGCCCGGCGCAGGACGGCGGTGAGGTCGGCCAGGTCGGCCTCCGCCCACAGGCCCCGGTCGGGGGTGACCGGGATGGCCGGCACCAGCCGGTAGGCCACCCGCCACGCGGTATCGGGGGTGGCGAAGTCGAGCTGGCCGCCCCAGTCGGTCACCACCGGGGGCAGTCCACAGGCCATCGCCTCCAAGATGCCCAGTCCGAACGCCTCGCCCCGGCTGGGTTGCAGGTAGACGTCGCAGGCCCGGTACAACGGAGCCAGATCGAGCCGGGGCTCGTAGTCGAGCAGCACCGGGGGAGGAGCCGGATGCCGGTCGGCGAGCTCCGCGAGGAGGGCCTCGACCCGGCTGGGGCCGGGCCGCCGCCGGAGGTGCAGCACCAGACAGACGTCGTCGTCCGCGCTGAACGCCGCGTGGTAGGCCGTCAACAGCAGGTCCAGGGCCTTGCGGTGCCAAAACCCGCTGTCGGCCACCGTCAGGAACCGGAAGGTCGCGGGGGTGGGCAGGAGGACGGAGGGCCCGTCCGGGTGAAAGGCCCGCACGTCGACCCCGTGCGGTACGACCCGGACGAAGTCGGCGGGCAGCCCGGCCGCGACGAAGGAACGGCGGGAGTGCTCGGAGGAGGTCCACAGCGCGTCGAGGTGGTCGAGAAGCAGATCCGGTGCGATCCCCCCGAACACGGAACTGTCCACCGGCCACCACCAGACGTTGCGGCCGTAGGGGACGGCGTCGAACAGACGCCCGATCAGATGGCGCTCCTCCTCCTGCGGTTCGGCGATCCGCACATGGCAGTAGGAGGCCGGATCCAGCGCCAACGCGCCCAGCCGGCGGAGTTCCTCGCCGGTGTCCGCGTCGACGTGCGGACCCGCGTCAACGTGCGGACGCAGGTTCTCCAGGGCGACGTCGGCTCCGATACGGACCAGGGCCTGGGCGGTCTTCCGGGCGATGTGGGCGAGGCTGCCGCGCCCATAGGGATTGGCCCGCAGGTTGATTCCGGTCACCACAGCCCCTTCTCCCAGGCGTCCAGGACGGCGGCGCCCGCGTGTCTCGTCCGAAGGCGCTCGACGGCGGCCGGATCGGAGGGCAGGAGCGGCTCGGTGAGCGACCGGGCCAGGTCATGGGGGCCGTCGAAGCGGGCTGCGGCGGGACAAGGCGCGTCCCGAGGAGCGACCACCGCGGTCCCGTGGAGCGCCGCGGCGCCGGCCGCCATGTCGAACCCACGGGTCAGCGAGAGGTAGCGGTCGCTTTCGGCGAGAAGCCGCCACAGGCCCCCTTCGTCGAACCCCCGCCCCCACAGCGGGACCGTTCCGCGAAAGCCCGGTGACCCGCTCAGCGCGGCGGCCCCCTCCCACAGCGCGTCGCGCCCGTTCAACACGGCGAAACGCAGCTCCACCGGGCGGATCCGCGCCTCGGCGAGCGCGTGGAGGACCGGGAGGGCGAGGTCCACGAGGTCGGCCGGGGAGCCCAACGCGCCGGCGACGACCCGGATCGGTCCCTCCCCGTCGCACGCCCCGGCCGCGGGGGCGGGGGAGTGAGGGGGGAGCGGAACGGGGAAGGGGGGCGGGTCTTGTCCGTCTCGCTCCCACATCGAGCGGGCGGAGCGCACCCGGACCTCCAGACCGCGGGCGGCCACCGCCCGCCGGGCCACGGCGCGAAGGCCCCGCCCGCCATCGACGATCAGCGTGTCGACCGGCACCTCACGGCCGAGCAGGCGGACCAGCCCCCAGTAGAGCCCTTCGCCGGGCGGCCACTCCCGCTCGTCATAGGGGAAGGGACACAGCCGCACCCCGTCGACGCTGCGGGGCGCGCACCGATCGTCGCGCAGGATCCAGGACACCCGGTGCCCACGCTCGGCGAGCCCCCGTGCCAGCACCCACCCCGGCGCGGCGAGGGAGCCCGAGGACACGTCGTCACCCAACCACACCAGGTCCATCGGCGCCCGCCCCGTTCAATCCGCTGCGTGTGTGAAGGACTCGCGTATCCGCGCGCGCCGCAGGGGACCCTCCCTCTCCTCCTCAAGGAGGAGGTAGCGGTTGAGCCGGGTCCGGTCGAGCAACCGGCGGTCGTGGGTCACGAGGAGGAGCGTCCCGCCGAACATCGGCAGCGCCTGTTCCAGCTGCTCGATCGCGACGAGGTCCAAGTGGTTGGTCGGTTCGTCGAGGACCAGGAAGTTCACCTGCTCGTGCATCAGCAGAGCCAGCTCGGCCCGGGTCCGTTCGCCCGGTGACAGGGAACCGAAACTGCGTTCGGCCATCATCGCGCCCAGGTCGAACTTCGCCAGCAGGGAACGGGTCTGTTCCTGGTCGAGGCCGGTGATGCTCTGGACACCGTCGAAGAGCCGCTCCTTGCCCTCCAGCAGGGCGCGGTGCTGGTCCAAACGCCCGATGTGGACGTTGGAGCCGAGCGTGACCTCGCCCGCGGTCGGCGTGATCCACCCCAGCAGGAGGGAGACCAGGGTCGACTTGCCGGACCCGTTCGGTCCGACCAGCCCGACCCGGTCACGCCAACGCAGGTCCAGGTCGATCGGTCCGAGCCGGTAGCGGCCGCGTTCGACCACGACGCCGCGCATCTGCGCGACGACCTCTCCGCTGCGTTCGGATTCGCCGAAACCGAAGCGGAGCTCCCAGCCCTTGTAGGGCTCCTCGACCGCTTCCAGGCGCTCCAGCCGTCGTTCCAGGGCCCGGTTGCCGCCCGCGAGGTTCTCGGCGCCCTCCTGCCTGCCGCGCCGCGCCGCCTTGTTGTTGTCGGGGGCGCGGCTCTTGGCGCGGGCGGCCCCCTTACGGGCCCACTCGCGCTTGCGGTGGATCATGGCCTCGATGCGCTTGCGCTCCGAGACGTACAGGTCGTGCTTCTCGTATTGGCGCTGTCGGGCCTCGTGCTGCTCGGTCCGGTAGGCGGCCCACCCGCCGCTGTACAACACCGCCTCGTGTGAGCCGTGGTCGATCTCCAGGACGTGGGTGACGGTGCGCTCCAGGAAGACCCGGTCGTGGGAGACCACGATGATGCCCGTGCGCACCTCCTCGATGAAGCGCTCCAGCAGCTCCAGACCGGCGAAGTCGAGGTTGTTCGTCGGCTCGTCCAGTAGCAGCAGGTCGAAACGGGACAGCAGGATCGCGGTCAGGGCGGCCCGCGCCAGCTGACCGCCGCTCATCCCGCTCATCTCCTGGTCGAGGGCGTCGGCGCCCAGCCCGACACGTTCGACCGTCGCTGCCGCGCGGGCGTCGAAGTCGCCGGCGCCCAGGGCCATCGTGCGGTCGAGCTGGGTGGCGTAGGCGTCGGCCAGGCCCGGATCGTCGGCCAGGCCGGCGGCGAGACGCTGAAGCTCCCGCTCGGCGCCGGCCACCCCGGTGCTGCGGGTCAGGTAACCGCGCAGGGTCTCCCCGGGGACCGGGGTGATCTCCTGGGGCAGGTAACCGACGTTGGATTCGGGCGGGTGGCGGCGCACGCTCCCCTCGTCCGGGGTCTCCAGGCCGGCGACGATGCGCAGCAGGGTGGTCTTGCCGACCCCGTTGCGTCCCACCACCCCGACCCGCTGCCCCGGCCCGGCCGTGAAGGAGACACCGCTCAGCACGGTGCGTGGGCCGAAGCTCTTGCTCACGCCTTCGACGACGACGGTGCTGTGACGGGCGTCGTTGAGGGGCACGGGTCCTCCACCGTTCATCCCCGCTCCTGGGCCGGCACGCTCTCGGCGGCCGTCAGGAACAGGAAGTGTTCGTAGTCGGGTTCGTCGAAGGCGTGGACCGCCACGCGGTCCACGAGCCGTCGGCCGTGCGGGAACTGACCGGCCAGTCGTGGATAGGCCGTGAGAAAGCCCTGCCGCACCGTGGGATCCATGACCAGCCTGCCCCCAACATAGAGGTCGTCGCAAGCGGTTATCTGCGCCGCTGACAGGACGAACAACGCCAGGTGGCGGCCATAGGCGGACAGAATGGGGCGAAACCCCGGCCAGAAGCCCCCACGCAGGAAGTCGCCGAGCGCCCACAGGCCGAAACCGGCGTAGGCGTCCAGGAGCGACGTGCGCGTGGGGTCGGGGGAGAAACGGGACGACAGTTCCCGTATCCGGGTGTCGAGCGCGAGCACGGTGCGCGTGATCCCGGGGACGGGGGGCACGGCGGTGGGCGCGCGCGGGACGGAGTCCAGCAGATCACGGAGGTCCGCGGGCAACAGGAACCGGCTTTCGGGCGTGGCCGACGCCGCGTGCGCGAGCACGAGCGGCCCGAACCCCCTGCCACCGAGGACGTCTTCGAAGGTGACGATCTCCCGGCCGTGGATCGCGGCGAGCGCCCGCACCAGGTTCCGGTCGGCCTCGCCCGTGGCGGGAAAGGGATGGTGACCGTACTCGAAGGCCTCCACGCCGCCCTCGGCCGCGCGCATGGCGATGTTGAGTCCGGTGCCGACCTGGCACTTCACCAGCCTGCCGGTGCTCGACGGGGAAGAGGCGGCGGGGCGGGGCCTGAGCAACGGACGGAGCAGCCGTTCCCAGGGACCTCCCGGGAGCCAGCGCATTCCCACGGTCATGTCGTTGGCCACCGCTGTGTCGTGGCAGCCGGTGAGCTCGCGCAGCCGGGCGGCGAAGTCCGTCAGCGACCAGCCGGGCCGGTTGGTGATCTGCGCGGAGGGGAGGGGCCCGGAGTCGTAGACGGGGCCCGCGATGCCTATGCGTATCGCTCGGGGCTCCGCCAGGTCCAACGCGCGGACGACCGTGGTGATCTCCACGACCTGCTCCAAGAACCCCTCCGGCCTGTCGGCGGTGAGGTAACGGATCTTCAGCAGGGGCCGGGGGCCGTCCGGCGCGCACGTCCCCAACTGGACCCGGGTCATCGTGGCCCCCGCGTCGATCCCGAGACAGCAGGGCCCATCGGAGAGCGGGCCGAGGGCCGTGACGTGGCCGCGCAGCGACGTGTAGAGGCCGGGACCGTGGTGCAGGTCGGCCGATGCGGCGAGCCCGAGTGAGCGCAGCCGTTCCCCGGGAGAGGGGCCCGCCGGTGCGGGGTGGAGGGCCGGTCCGCGCCTCACGTTCCCGCCACCGTGCGCAGTGCCCCCGTCCAGGAACGCATCAGGTGGGCGCTTCGGTGAAGGAAGGCCCGCGCGTCCGGCGACCACGCGCGACCGTTGACCCGCTCGGCGATCTCCTGGAGGGCATAACTGAGCGACTCGTAGGTCTCGAGGTAGTCGCCCCCCTCCAGCGGGTGGTCGCGCAGGTGGTCGAGGATGTCGTCGAGGAGCCGGACGGCGGGGACCTCCTTGTGCAGGTCGTCGAGGAGGTCGTGCTCGTTGCGCGGATGCTCCACGACGGGGTCGCCGAAGCGGACCGCGTGCCCGAGGTGCTGGGCGCACACCTGGACGAAGTAGCCGCTGAAGATGTCCCCGAACCGCTCCATCGGCACACCGTCCACGGGTTGGCCCATGCGCAGGAAGTAATAGGCGGGCAGGGCGTCTCGGTGCACGGCGGTGTTCTGCGAGTTCACCGGGCACCACGTGCCCTCGGCCAGGACCACGCTGCCCCCGGAGTGGGCGAGCGCGTTGGGACGCACGGCGAGCCGGGTGATCGCGTCGACGTCGGGGTCGCCGAGCCACAGGCCCGCGTTGATCCGCACGTCGGCGGGGCGCTCGCAGACGGATGTCCGTGCCTGCGCGTGGGCCGGACGCGCGTGGAAGGGGAAACCACGGGGGAAGACCTCGGTGGGCTCCACCTCCAGCAACGCGCAGTTGTTGAACCAGCCGTCCGACGAGGCGGTCACCGGTTGGGTGCGCGGGCCCTGGCACACCACCTGGTGGCGTTCGACGAAGTCGTCGGTGGTGGGGAGGTTGTCGTCGTCCATCGAGACGATGACGTCGAATCCCTCCATCCAGGCCATGAGGTAGCCGACGTTGCGCCGGTTGTCGGAGTGGTAGGGGATGAGGTCGGGAACCGCCAGTCGCTCCAGGAGATCCTGCTGTTCCGCCACGGAAGGACAGACCACGTCGAGGCCGAGGCGGCGATGGCGCTCGCAGGCGGCGAAAAGAGCGGGACCGGTGTTGCGGTCGGGGATCACGATCAGCCGCGCGCCGGCGTCCCGCAGGGCGGGCGCCAGGCGGTCGAGGAAACCGCCGTCGGAGATCGTGGTCACGACGACGGCGGTCGAGATGTCACGGCCGGACATGCGGCTCCTCGGCTCGGGGGACGATCGAGGAGACGGCCACGTCGCGGCCGCGTCGGGCGATGTCCCGCTCGATCCAGTGGTACATGGCGCTCATCCCCTCCCAGAGGGGGGTCGCCGGTTCCCAGCGCAGCTTCTCGCGCAGCAGGGTGTTGTCGGAGTTACGGCCGCGGACCCCTTGGGGGCCGGGCCGGTGGACCAGGCGGACGTCCTCCTTGCCGGCGATCGACAACAGCATCCGGGCCAGGTCGTCGATGGCGATCAGGTGCTCGGTGCCGATGTTGACGGGACCGGGGAAGTCCGACGCGGTGAGCCGGCGGATCCCCTCGACACAGTCGTCGACGTAGCAGAAGGAACGGGTCTGCCGGCCGTCCCCCCAGATCTCCATCTCGCCACCGGGCGCGGCCAGCGCCGCCTTGCGCGCCAGTGCCGCGGGCGCCTTCTCCCGGCCGCCGGCGTAGGTCGAGTAGGGGCCGTAGACGTTGTGCAGCCGGGCGACCCGGGTCTCCAGGCCGAACTCCTCCCGGTAGTAGGCGCAGGCGTGCTCGATGTGGAGTTTCTCCCAGCCGTACCCGTCCTCGGGGTCGGCGGGGTGGGAGACCTCCTCGCGCAGTCCCGTGACGTCCGCCGAGCTTTGGAGGTGGGACGGGTAGACGCAGGCGGAGGAGGCGTAGAAGAACCGGGAGGCTCCGTTCCGCCGCGCCGCCTCCAGGGTGTTGAAGTCGATGAGCGAGTTGTTGTACATGATCGTGGCGTGGTTGGCGGAGATGAAACCCATCCCGCCCATGTCCGCCGCCAGCGCATACACCTCGTCGATGTCGGAGGTCGCTCTCTCGGCGTTCCTCTTTTCCCGCAGGTCGAGCAGGAGGAACTCGTCGGCTTCGGTGGGTCGGAACTCGGGGAGGTGGAGGTCGACGCCGCGTACCCAGTATCCGTTGCGTCGCAGGTGGGCGACGAGATGATGGCCGATGAAACCGCCGGCGCCGGTGACCAGCGCGCGTTTGATTCCTGTTGACATGAAGACCCGTCCAGTAGAAATCGGTCGTTCATGGTCTTGGGGGCGAAGCCGGCTCGAACGTGATGGTGAAAGCGTGCCGCGGCGAGATGTCTCGGTCGATCGAGGCGCACGGGAATTGTATGGGCCGTCGTTCGGGCGGGTCAATGGAGGAATTTCGCCGGACGGTCGGTACGTCTTCCGCGATGCCCTTATTTATGGATTCGTGCGGTACGGCGCTCTTATATGGTGAAACCATTATTTTTGAGGTTGTGATGTTCGACCGAGAGGTCGTCCGGCCCGCGTGCCGGCGGTCGGGGTGGCCGTTCTCGCGGGGTGTCTCCCGTGGGTGTCCAGGGGACGGCCCGGCGCTGCCTTCTTTGTGAATGGGGACGATGCAGGACTTCTAGCACGACAGTCTCTCTTGTCGTGCATCTTGGCATAAGTGGCAAAGTGTCCATTTTCCTGTTTTATGTTGTGTTTCAAATATGGAAGAGGATGGTAATCGGGTGTTGACGGAGGGGAATGTGGCACGTAGCTTGGTTGTGGCCCGGGCAGCTTATTTCCGTCGATATACGTCACGTTCTTCCGTGGAGACGATTTCCCCGATGGGGCATCCGGTGCCCGTCGCTGAATAAACGATTCGTCAGCGACCTATTCGGTTCATTCGCGCATCCTGATCCGTCGATTTCCGATCGAAGGAGAGTCACGGTGGCCGCTCCGGGCGATTCAGACGAGGTGGACGTGGCGTCCGTGGGGGCCGCCGTCTTCGAGCGGGCCTCCCCGGACGGACACGTGGACGGTTCGCAGCCGGCGGCCCAGGCCGGTCCGTCCTGGGCACGTCTGTCCGAGGAGATCCGCGCGGCACTCGCCCGCCAGATGGGGTCCGAACCACCGCCCGTCATATCCGACGACGACCTGCTCGCCGACCTCGGCGTGGACTCCGTCGTCCTGATCGGGGCGGTGTCCCGGCTGGAGCGCCGATACGGCATCGCGCTCTCCGACGACTCGGTGTTCTCCGCGACGACCTTCGCCTCCCTCGTCGACGCGCTCCGCAGGGCGGCCCTGGCCCGGAGAGGACGGTGACATCGATGTCGGCGGATCCGACCGAAACGGTCGTCACCGGCCGGGGCGCCTGCTCCCCCGCGGGGCCCGACGTCCACTCCCTGTGGCGGGGGCTCTGCGAGAAGAGGGCGTGCATACGCGACATCGAGCACTTCGACACCTCGACCGCCTCCCTCCACCGGGCGGGCTTCGTGCCCGGACCCGACGAGCGCCCCGATTCCCCCGGCCGCACCCTGGAGCTCGCCGTCAGGGCCGCCCGCCAGGCGGTCCGGGAGGCGGCACCGCCACCGTCCCACCGGACCGCGGTCGTCCTGGGCAGCACCGAGCCCACCACCACGGACGGCGGGACACAGGGACTGTTCCCCGGCCTCCTCGCCTCGCGCTGCGCCGAGGCCCTCTCGGTGACGGGCGAGGCCGTCACCGTCGCCTCGGCCTCCGCCTCGGGCGCCCTGGGAATCTCCATGGGCAGGGACATGCTGCGGGCGGGCGACGCCGACACCGTCCTGGCGGGCGGGGCCGACGCCGTGACCGAGACCGCCTTCCTCGGCCTGAACTCCCTGCGCACGCTGTCCCCCCACGGCTGCCGCCCCTTCACCCGCGACCGGCGCGGTATCGGCGTGTCCGAGGGGGCGGGACTCCTCCACCTGGAGCGCCGCGATTCGGCCGAGGCGCGGGGAGCCCGCGTCCACGCGGTCCTCGCCGGGGCCGGCGTCACCAACATGACCGACCACCTCGCCACCCCCCGCGCCACGGGCGTCCGCGTCGCCGTCGAGAGGGCCCTCGTCGACGCGGGCATGGATCCCGACGAGGTCGACCTGGTCAACGCCCACGGCCCGGGAACACGGCAGGGGGACCGGGTGGAGATCGAGGCCCTGCGCGAGGTCTTCGGCGCGCGCACGGCCGAGATCCCCGTCGTGAGCTCCAAGTCCGTCCTGTGGCACCTCCAAGGGGCGGCGGGCGCGATCGAGGCGCTGATCTGCGTGCTGTGCCTGGAGCGGGACGCCATCACACCGACCCGGATCACCGGCGCACTCGACCCCGCCTACGCCGATCTCGACCTGGTGGACCACGACGGGGCCCGGCCGGCGCCGCGGTTGCGCGCCGCGCTGTCCGTCTCCTGCGGTCTCGGCGGGCTCAACGTCGCCCTGCTCTTCAGGAGTGCCTGACATGACCCAGACGACGCCGCCGCGCTGTGTCGTGACCGCGGTCACGGCCGCCCGGGTGGACCTGACGGAGCTGTGGCGGGCCCACGGGGAGGGCGAGCCCGGCTGGCCCGCTGTCACCCGGCTCACCACCGCCCTTTCCGACCGGCTCGTCGACCTCGCGCGGGGGACCCTGGAGCGGTCACGGGCCGAGCCCGCGCGGGTCTCCCTTCTGCTCGGCTCCCTCTACGGGACGGGCCACGTCGCCGAGTCCATCCGACAACGGCTGGACGCGAAGGGGGCCCGTTGGCTCGACCCCGAGGCGTTCCTCCACTTCACCCCGCACGGGATGACCGCGTCACTGTGCATGCGCCTGGGACTGGCCGGCTACGCCGCCACCCTGCTCGGCCCCGCGGCGGGGATCCAGACGGTCGCCCAGGCCGTGCGGCGGATCCGGGTCGGCGGCGACCCGAGCGTGCTGTGCGGCGCCTTCGACTTCCTGAGCCCCGCCGCCGCGGCCCGCGTGGGCGACGGGGAGCACGCGACGGGCACGGCGGCCTTCCTCCTCGTCGAGGCGCGGGAGGAGGCGCGACGGCGCGACGTGGGCGGACTGGCGGGGCTGCGGTCCGTCGAGATCGTGGAGGAGGCGGGGTGGTGCTCCGGCGCGGCCGCGCTTCCGCCCGGATCCGCGGCCTCAGGCGTCCTGGCCACTCTGGCCGAGCGGCTGCGCGAGCCCGGCTCCGAGGGGCGCGAACTCACCGTCGAGGCGCCGGGCGCGAGGGCGCGCTACCGGATCCGCCTGGTGCGGGAACCGGAGGGGAACCGTGGCTGACTCCCTGCTGGAGCTGCTCCGCGCCTGGACCCGGGCCGGCGGAGGCGAACGGGTCGCGCTCCTCGACACGACGGGCCACGTCAGCTACCGCCGGCTCCTCCGGGCGGTCGAGGAGGCGGTGGGACGGTTTCGTGGGGAAGGGGTGACCGAGCAGGGCCGTATCGCCCTCGTCGCCCGTAACGACATCCCCTCCGTCGTCGCCTTCGCCGCGATCAACGCCATCGGCGCTCCGGTGCTCGTGCTGCACGACAGGATGGCCCGGGCCGAACGCGACACGGCGGTCCGCGGCTTCGGCGCCGGACACGTGGTCGAGGACGGCCACGTGGTAGCGGTCGCCCGCACGGGCGATCCACCAGGGCTTCCCCCGGGGCCGGCGATCGCCATGGTCACCTCCGGCACCCTGGGCAGGCCCCGGATCGTGTGCCGCGCCTGGGCGGGCTCCATGGCCAACTCCCGGGCCTACGCCCAGGCCCTCGGCCTGGAACCGATCGACTGCGTTCTCACCACCAGCCCGCTCAACCACAGTTACTCCCTCGAGGCCGGAATCCTCGCCGCGCTCTCCGCCGGCGCGGGACACGCGATCCCCTCGGTGCCGGCCACCCCCGCCGGAGTGGCGGCGCTGGTCCACCGCGGCGCGGTGACGGTGCTGCAGACGGTTCCCGCCCTGTACCGCTGGTACGCCGGGTCGGGCATCCCGCAGATGCGGGTCTGGAAACGCTGCGTCAGCGCGGGCGACCTGCTGCCCCCGGAGATCGCCGAGGAGTGGGCGCGCCGCGGCGCGCCGCTGTGGAACCACTACGGCGCCTCCGAGATCGGGCAGATCACCCTGGGACCGGCCGACCCCGCGGGGTCGGTGGGAAGGCCGCTGGAGGGGATCGACGTCTGCGCCCCGCAGACGGCCGGGGCCCCCGGCGCCGTGAGGGTCCGTTGCGCGGGTCTGTCCCCGCTGCTCGTGACCGAGGAGGGCGCCGAACCGATCGCCGACTCCGACGGCTGGGTCGACATCGGGGACCTGGGCCGGGTCGACGGCTTCGGACGCCTCTACCTCGCCGGCCGTCAGGGCGGCCTCCTCAACATCGCCGGCAACAAGGTCGACCCGGCCGAGGTCGAGGCCGAGATCAGGCGGTTGCCAGGCGTTCGCGACTGCGCCGTGGTCGGACGTGAGGTCGACGGCGCGGTCCGCCTGTGGGCCTTCGTCGAGCCCTCCCCGGGCAGCGAACCCTCCAGCCTCGACCCTCGGGCGCTGCGCGCGCGGCTGCGCGGCCGGCTGAGCCCGACCAAGGTGCCCACCGTGGTCCGCGTGGTGGAGGAACTGCCGCGGACCGGCACGGGCAAGATCCGCAGATGGCTGCTGGGCGCCTCCCCGCAGGCCGCTGCGGCGACGGGCGGACGCGCGCCCGGACCGGGACCCCGACCATCCGACCCTCGTCCCCAGGAGGAACCATGAGCGACAGTGCGCAGCTCGACCACATCGTCACCCTGATCCGAAAGGCCCTCGCCGACCGTCCCCACGTGGCCGAACTGGAGGGGCTGGCCGCGGAGACCGAACTGGGCGCGGCGGGGATCGACTCCCTCGACCTCATCGTGGTCTTCTCCCACTTCGAGAAACGCTGGGGGATCCCCTTCGAGGACGCCGAGATCGACCCGTCGATGTTCGACACGGTCGGCGACCTGGCCGCCCGGCTTCTCGCCCAGGCCCGGGCGCACGGCAAGGAACTCACCCGATGACCACACCGGTCTTCGACCCGGAGCGCTCACTGGGGTGGCGCGACGGCCCCCTGGACGGCATCACCTGCCTGCTGCGCTGCGTCGAGGCGGTGCTGCGCTCCCGAGGGTACGGGCCGATCGACGTCGCCCGTTGTCTGGGCGGGGAGCTGGACCTTTTGGGCCGCGACATGGCGCTGGAGTTCCCCGGATGCCGGCTCGGGTGGAGGTTCGCCGACCACGGCGCCCAGAACTGGCCCTTCGTGGTCGAGCGCGTCGGCGCCGGCGAGCCCGTCATCATCATGCCCGACCTCTACCACTACCCGGGCAGCTACTACGAAGGGCTGTACCACTACCACGATCACGCCGTCCTGGCGGTCGGCTGGGATCCCGGCTCCGAGACGTTGGCGGTGCTCGACACGCTCGCACCGCCCGACGAGGGATACCGGCGCGAACTGCCGAAGACCCCCCAACTCGTCGCCTCCTGCACCCGGGTCACCCGTGTCGAGGTCACCGCCGAGGCCGACCGCCGCCCCTCGCGGGACTACGCGGCGGAGCAGATCGAACGGCACACCGCCACCGTGGCCGCCGACGCCCGCGCCCTGCGCAGACTGCTGGACTCCTTCGCCGCCACGGGGATGGACGGCGTCACCGCCCGCGCCGTCAACCTGCTGGTCCTGGGACACCTCCAACCGCTCCTGTTCCTCTTCGGATCCTCCATCGACGCCGATGCGGACGCGCGTCTCCTCGACGTCCGCCGCGCCGCCCTGAGCGCGGCCACCAAGGCGGGCTGGTTCGGCCGGGCCCTCATCGTGGGGCACAACGACCACGTCGATCCGGCTCCGCATTACCGCAGGGCTCTCACCATCGCCCCTGGAATGCTCGACGCTTTGGATAACCTTGCTGACGCAATGTCACGGGCGGGTGGCGACGCCCGCGTCTCTGTCGAACGAGCGGATGCCGCGGACGCGGCGCTCCACACCCGTTTCCGAGAAATCGTCCACATCTGTTACTCATCACCGAGCGAGGCCATTCCGTGAAGGAATTCACGATCGTTCCCATTGACCGCGAACCCGCACCGGCGACGTTCCTCATCACCGGAATTCCCGGGAGCGGAAAATCCACGGTGGCGCGTGCGCTCGCCCAGAGGTTCGAATTGGGAGCGCACATCGAGGTGGACCGTCTCCAGGAGTTCATCGTCTCGGGCGGCAGGTGGCCCGGACCGGAGCCCGAGGAGGAGGCCGACCGCCAGCTCTTCCTCCGGGCGCGCAACGCCGCGCTGCTCGCCGACAGCTATGTCGACGCGGGTGTGGTCCCCGTGATCGACGACGTCGTCGTGCTCCGTCCCCACCTCGACTTCTACCGGAAGGCGGTCAGCAGGACACCGCTGACCCTGATCGTCCTCGCGCCCGCCCCGGAGGTGACCACCCGCCGCAACCGCGAGCGCGACAAGACGCTGGTCGAGGACTGGTCCTTCCTGGACGAGGCGATGCGCGGCCAGATCCCGGACGAGGGAGTATGGATCGACAACGCGGAGCTCACCGTCGACCAGACCGTGGACGAGATCCTCAGGATCACCGGGATCGGCGGTGGGAAGGGCCGCGTGCCGACCACGACGTGATGGAGACGGGGGCACGTCCGGCCGCGCTCGTCACCGGCGCCTCCGGAAGCATCGGTGCCGCGATCGCGGTGGAGCTGGCCCGCGCCGGTTTCGACGTCGGAGTCCACCACCGGGCCAACTCCGCCGGCGCGCGTACGACGGCCGAGGCGGTCCGGGCGCGCGGCCGGCGTGCGCTCCTCCTCCGCGGAGACCTCGCCGAGGAGGGGACGTGCCTCCAGGCCGTCGAGCGGGTCACGGCGACGTTCGGCCGCCTGGACGTCCTCGTCGCCAACGCGGGATGGCACCGTGACGGTCTGCTCCTCCGGCTCGCCGAAGAGGAGTGGGCCGCGCACCTGGACGCCAACCTCACCAGCGCCTACCGCTGCGCGCGGGCGGCCCTGCCCTCGATGATCGAGCAGAGGGGCGGGCGTCTCGTCCTCGTCTCCTCGGTCGCGGGCCTGGCCGGTTCTCCCGGCCAGGCCGCCTACTCCGCGGCCAAGGCGGGCCTGACCGGCCTGGCCCGCACGATCGCCCATGAGTACGGACGCTTCGGGATCACGTGCAACTGCGTGGCCCCCGGACTGATCGAGGACACCCCCTCCCACGCGGAGATGCCGCCGCAACGGCGCCGGGGGATCCTCGACCGCACGGCCGCGCGAAGGGCCGGCCGTCCCGAGGAGGTCGCCGCGGCGGTGGCCTTCCTCTGCTCCCCCGGGGCCGCTTACATCACCGGACAGATTCTCGCAGTCGACGGCGGTATGACCGCCTGACCAGGGAGGCGACGATGGCACGGCGTGTTCTCTTCTTCCCGTGGGGGTGGGGCGGCGCAGCGGGGTACACCGCGCGCTGTCTGGCACTGGCCGAGGAGCTCGCGGCCGCCGGTGACGAGATCGCCTTCGCGGACTGTGGGGCGACGAGGCTCGTGCGCGAGGCGGGTTTCCGCGTCCTTGAGCAGGACACCGCGCCGCTGCGCGACCTGGAGCGCCGCAGGGTCCCCCCCTACCTGCCGTTCGCCGACGTGGAGCGCGTGTTCGCGGTGGCCGCCGGATACCACCGGGCGGAACGCTTCGGGCGGCAGCTCGACGAGGACGCGGCCGCGATCGCCGGGTACCGCCCCGACGTCGTGGTGATCGACATGAGCCCGACGGCGGCGCTGGCCGCCCGCGCCGTGGGGGTCCCCGTGGTCTCCCTCGCCGACGCCGACTTCGTCGCGCCCCGTCCCAACGCCTGGATGCCCTGGTCCACGGTGGAGCCGCGCGTCCTGCTTCCGCACCCTCCCTGCCTCCCGGTCATCAGCGCGGCCTCCGTCCGGTTGGGTCTGGGACCGGTGGCCCGGGCGGAGGATCTTTTGGAGGGGGAGGTCACCCTCATCCCCA
The DNA here is from genome assembly GCF_054780875.1 of Marinactinospora endophytica. Lineage (NCBI taxonomy): Bacteria > Bacillati > Actinomycetota > Actinomycetes > Streptosporangiales > Nocardiopsidaceae > Marinactinospora > Marinactinospora endophytica. The sequence continues at coordinate 43,581 of NZ_BAAGVM010000015.1, forward strand.
GCACACCGGAGCTGGAGCCGGCCGAGCGTGGGACGGTCCGCCACGTGGGACCGCTCTACTGGGATCCTCCCGGCGCGGGCGGGGACGTGGTGTTGCCCGAGGAGGACGGACGGGCCAGGGTCTATGTGTCGATCGGCAGCGGGGGGATGGTGGGCGCCGATGCGATGCAGGCGGTACTCGACGCCTGCGCCGGCATGCCCTGGTCGGTGTTCGTCTCGACCGGGTTCGCCTTCCGCAGCGAGCTCTCCGTTCCCGACAACGTCGTCCTGGGAGGGTTCACCGGGGTGCGCCGCCCGCTCGGGTGGGCGGACGTGGTGGTCAGCCACGGCGGCTACAGCACCGTCATCGCCGCACTGGAACACGGCGTGCCCAACGTGGTCCTGCCCTTCATGTCGGAGCAGGAGATGAACGGTCGCCGGCTCGTCGAACGTGTCGGGGCCGGCCTGCTGTTGCGTACCAGCCGCACCCGCCCTGACGGGCGGTTGGAGTTCACCGACAGGTATTCGGGCCGTAGCCCTCGCCCTCACGTCGCCTCGGTGGACATCCGGGCCGGCGTCGAGGAGGCGCTCGGCGATCCGGGCATGGCGGCGCGGGCGCGCCGGGTGGGGGCGGAGCTGAGCGCCCTGCGAAGGACCGTCGATCGGGTGGGCCTGGTCCACGGGACCGTCGCCCTGGGAGGAACGCGATGATCCGCTGGGCCCGCCGCAGTGAGGCGTGTTCGGACGCCTTCACCGCCTACTGCCACGAGCACGCGCTGGTCGACCGCAACGACAACGTCAACCGTTACTGGGAGTACCCCTGGGCCGCCACCCACGCCGGTCTGCGCCCGGGGATGCGCGTGTTGGACGCCGGCGCCGGATACTCGCCCTTCCTGCTGCACCTGGCCGAGACGGTGCCGGACGCCGAGTACCACGCGGCCGACCCGGCCTACGCCTTCCAGACCCCGGCCCAGCTTCCCCACGCGAGGATCGACACCCGGCCCCTGGAGGAGCTGGCCTACCCCGACGGCCACTTCGACCTGATCTTCTGTCTCAGCGTCCTGGAGCACCTCGACGCCTCCGCGCGGCTCGCGGCCGTCCGCGCTCTTGCGCGCTGTCTGCGCCCCGGTGGGCGGCTCGTGCTGACCGTCGACTACTTCCTCGACTGGCCGAGATGGCGGTCCGCCATCGAACAAAAGCCCCGCATGGCCGCCTGGCTCCCCGACGGAAACCCCGATGTGGCCCGGATGGTCCGTGCCTCCGGGCTTCACCCCCTGGCCCCGGACCGGATCGACCCGCACCCCGGGACGGAGGGCTTCGAGGAGGGGGCGGTCCACGACGACCTGTGGTGGTCGGAGCACATCGGCGCCGGGCTGCGGGTGACCTCCCTGGGGCTGGTCCTCCACCGGCCGTTGGCCGGGGCGGACGACCGCGGCCTTCGTCTCAGGATCTCCCCGGAGGCGCTCCACCTGCGCGACGACGGCACCCCCTTGTTCGCCGACCACCACGGGACCGGGGCGGCGCCGCAGCGATACGTGTTGCCGCCCCGGGCGCTGGACCCCGAGGGGTTCACAGCGGGCGAACTGGTCGAATGGCTCGGGGGAGGTACGCGGGCGGAGGCGGTCGTGGAACGCGCCCTGAGGTGGCGGACGCTGCGCCCGGCCGGGCTCCGGCCCCGCATCGAGGCCTGCCAGCCCGACTCGTTCCGCGAGGTCTACCGCAATCCCGAGGGGACGGGCGCCCCACGGCACGACAAGCGGGGCCCGGCGTGAGGGCGGCCGGTGACAGCCGCGACTCCGGCGCGAGGACCGTCATATCCCGCCACTTCCGCGCCCAGCCCCTGCGCCCCGCTCACCTCGACGATCTTGAGATCGAGCTGTTGAGCCCCTACCACCGGGCCCTCCTGGTCTGCGAGGCGACGACGAGGCTCATCGAGGCCCACGTGCTGGAAGGGGTGCGGGCCTCGCCCACGGCGCAGTACAGCACCCCCTTGTCCATGGGAGGCGACTGCGCGCAGCTTCGCGTGCCCCCGGGGAGCACGGTGGTCACGCGGTCGGTCGACCTCGTCGGGGCCAGCAGCGGACGCCGTTACGCGATGGCGCGGTCGCTCCTGGTTCCGGGGAGGATCCCCGCCCCGCTGGCGCGGGGGATCGCCGAGGAGGCGGCGGGGATCGGCAGCGCCCTCCACGCCTGCGGGGTGGAAAGCCGCAGGGAGCTGCTGTGGTACGGGGGCGAGGCCGACGGCACCCCCACGCGGACCTACCGGATCGTCATCGAAGGGGAGCCGGCGATTCTCATCACCGAGTGGTTTCCGGCGGTGCCCGGATGACGGGGCGCCCGGCGCAGGCAGACAGGACCGAGCTGGAGGGGTGGGACGGACAAGGTGGTCGTATCGATGAATGGCGCTGAGAGGTCCGGCGCGGGGGCCGTGGTCGACACGGACATAGGCCCCTTGGAGTTGCCGCGGTGGGACACCATGATGCTGCCCTGGTTCCGCAAGTACGGGGAGTGGGAGCCCCACGAGTCGGCTCTGGTCGATTCCCTGCTCAGGCCGGGGGACTGCTTCGTCGACATCGGGGCGCACGTGGGGTACTACACGATCCGGGCCCTGCGCCGGGTGGGCGGCGCCGGCGCGGTGTTCGCGGTCGAGCCGTGGCCGGTGATGCGGCTGCTGCTCGAACGTAACGTCGCGGCCAACGCCTCCGGGGACGTCGCGGCCCTGCACGTGGTCGCCGGGGCGGCGTGGCACTGCGACGTTCCCCTGCGGCTGGCCCTGGACGCCGGGGGCAACAGCGGGGACAGCCGTATCGCGCGTGGCGGCGCGGTCGACGCGGTGGGGATCCGCCTGGACGGGCTGGAGGAACTGCGCGAGCGACGGATCGCGGTGGTCAAGACCGACGCGCAGGGGCGCGACCACCACGCCCTGCGCGGACTCCGGGAGCTGCTCGGACGTGACCGACCGCACGTGCTGTGCGAGTTCTGGCCGCGGGGCATCCACGACGCGGGAGCCGACCCCTTCGACGTCCTGTCCCTCTACCGTTCCTGGGGCTATGACCCCGTCCTCCTCAGGGAGGCCTACGCCTGTCCGGAACACCACCCCTGTCTCGTCGGAGGACAGGACGACGCCCGGTACGTCGCCATGGCCGAGCAGGCGCGCGGCGGGTTCGCCACGTTGTGGCTGCGCCCGCGCGGGAGGAGGACCTAGTGCTCGTCGTAGGCGGGGATGTCGCGCAGCCGGCGTATGGGCGAGAACGCGAGGAGGAGGGGGGTCAGCATCCAGCCGGCCATGATCACCAGCAGGGCTCCACGCGTCCCCAGCATCCCCCCGAGCAGTCCGCCCAGCACTCCGCCGACGAAGAGCATGCTCCTGGTGAAGAAACGGGTGGAGGCCACGGTGCGGGAGAGGAGCGCCGGAGGGGTGTGGATCTGCACCAGGGTCGCGTGGCCCACGGTGAACATCGCGAACCCCGCGCAGAAGACGAGCGCGCCGGCGACAAACAGCAGCACGCCGGCCCCGGGCTGGGTGGCCGGCAGCAGCAGGCCGAAGGGGGAGACCAGGGCGATCGGCAACCACAGCGCGCGCGCGGTCCCCAGACGCCGGGTGATCCGTCCGGCGACCCCCGCCCCGACCAGGCTGCCCAGTCCGGCCACGCCGACGAGGACACCGACCTGACCGGTGGGCAGACCCACCTCGCGCGACAGGAAGACGACGACCAGGGCCTCGTAGCCGGCGAACCAGCAGTTGCCCACGGCCGAGGCCAGCGTGCTGGCCCGCAGCAACGGGCGGGTGACGACAAACCGCAGGCCCTCGCCCAGCCTGCGCAGGAGCGTGCCGCCCCCCTCCTGGCCGGGAGGGGCCGCGCGGGTGCGCATCGCGGCGACGCAGCAGGCCGAGACGAGGAACCCCGCGGCGTTGGCGATCGGGGTGAGGGGGGCGCCGAGCACGGTCACCAGGAGACCGCCGAGCGCGGGCCCCATGGTGTAGGCCACCGCCCGGCCGCCCTGGAGCCGCGCGTTGGCGCGGGTCAGGTCTTCGCGGGGGAGGAGGGCGGGGGGAAAGGTCTGGTAGGCGATCTCGTAGCAGACCGTGCAGGCGCCCACCAGGGCGACCACCACATAGATCTGCCAGAGGGCGAGTACGCCGAGAACGTAGGCCAAGGGCACGAAGGAGATCACCACGACCCGCACCAGGTCCGCCGTGAGCAGAACGGTGCGCGGGGGGACTTTGCCCAGGTAGACGCCCAGCGGAAGGGTGAGCACCAGCCACGGCAGGTAGCTGAAGGCGGTGATGGCCGCGATCTGTGGAACGGAGGCGGAGAGCAGGTCCGCCGCGATCAACGGGAACGCGATGGGGCTGGTCATCCCGAGAATCTGGCTGACGGTACTTCCCGTCCACAGCAATCGGAAATCGCGCCATCCAGGGGTGGAATGGGTATTATCCGCTTCTCCTCCGGAATGAGATGAAGGGGTTTCTTCTCCGTTTTCCGTCATTCTTCTCCCTGTGAGAAGTGCCCCGCTGTCCCGGGGAGCGGTTTCCCTCTTCCTGCCCGCGTCCAGCCTATTGCAGGAATGGCCGGACGAGATCTCGTTCTCCCGATCGGGAAAAGCGCCTCCGATCACAAGCCGCCGAGCGGAACCAAGGAGGAAAGAGCGATGAGTCTGCCCAGTGCCGTCGACACCGTCGTCGTGGGAGCGGGGTCGGCGGGGTGCGTGGTCGCCAACCGGTTGTCGGCCGACCCGGCCCACGGTGTGCTCCTGCTGGAGGCCGGGGACGACACGCCCCTGCCGTCCGCGCTCCGTTCGCTGGACTTTCGGGCGGCGGTCCGCGACGTGTCCCGCCACTGGCCCGGACTGCGCGCCCGGCGGGGGAGCGCCCAGCGGCCGCGTCCCCTCCTCCAGGGGCGCGGGGTGGGCGGCACCTCGGCGATCAACGGGCTGATCGCCATGTGGCCGATGCCCGAGGACTTCGACGAATGGGCCGCTCTCGGGTGCGACGGCTGGGCCCATCGCGACGTGTCCTCCTCACTGAGCCGGATCAGCCGTGACCTGGACTCCAAGGCCGGTGCCGGCCCGATGCCGGTACGCCGCCCCCCACGTCCCACCTGGGGGTCGCTGGACCTCGCCCTCGCCGAGTGGGCCGGGGACAGGGGGTTCCCCGCCGCCGAGGACCACAACGCGCCGGGCAGCACCGGCCTGTCCCCTTATGCGTTCAGCGCCCGAGACGGTGGCCGGGTCTCGGCCGCGGACGCCTTCCTCGCCCCGATCCTCGACCGCCCCAACCTGACGGTCGTGGCGCGCACCGTGGCCGAGCGGGTCATCGTCCGCGGGGGGCGGGTCACCGGCGTCTGCTGCCGTACACCGGACGGGGAGGTGGTGGTCGAGGCGGGGGAGGTGGTGGTCACCGCGGGGGCGGTGGGATCCCCGGCGCTGCTGCTCCGCTCCGGTATCGGCCCCGCGCACCGTCTCGAACGGGTCGGCGTCGCGCCGGTCGCCGACCTGCCCGGAGTCGGTCAGGGACTCCAGGACCACCCCGCGCTCACGCTCCCGATCCGGCTGGCGGCTCCAGGGACCGCACCGCCCCGTCCCACCAACTGCTGCCTGCGTTTCGCCTCCGGGGAGGCTGACGGCGAGGCCAACGAGCTGATGCTCAACACCCTCAACGAGGTCGGCCCCGGGGTGGGGGCGGTGGTCCTCGCCCTCTTCCGTCCCGAGGCGCGGGGACGTGTCGAGGTCACGGGGGCGGGCCTCGATGACGACCTCGTCGTCGACCTCGGCCTGCTCGGCACAGAACGCGACCTGCGCCGGATGCGCGCGGGGGTCGACCGATTGGCGGATCTGGCCCGCCACCCCGCTTTCGAGCGGGTGGGAAGTCCGGTGGGGGCCGACCTCCTGCGCGGGCTCGCGCGCCGCCCGGAGGAACTCGACTCCTGGATGGCGGCCCGCTGCCACGAGGCGTGGCACCTGGTCGGGTCCTGCCGGATGGGCGATCCGGCCGATCCGGCCACGGTGGTCGATCCCCGGGGCCGGGTGAAGGGGGTGGCGGGCCTGCGGGTGGCCGACGCCTCGGTGATCCCACGGGTGCCGCGCTCCAACACCAACCTGGTGACCATGGCGGTCGCCGACCACATGACACATCCGTCTCGTCCTGGCAGGGAGTGACTTCGAGATGACCGATCACAGGCTGGGCCCCGAACAGGCCGACCGGCTCGCCCCCACGTGGGGCTGGTGGGAGCCGGGCACCGTGAAGGTGATGAAACGCGTGGTCGAACCCGGCATGGTCGTGTTCGATGTCGGCGCGCACGTCGGGTACTACACCACCCTGTTGGCGGAACTCGTGGGAGCGGACGGGCACGTCCACGCCTTCGAGCCGCATCCGGGGAACTTCCAGGTGCTCCAGCGCAACACCCGGGCGTTGTCCAACGTCACCATCGTCAACACCGCGGTCGCCGACGACGACCGTCCCCGGCTGCTGCACTTCAGCGGGAACACCGGGCGGCACAGCCTGTTCCGGACGGAGTTCACCGGCGAGGGCGGGCGTGTCCACGAGGTCCCCGTGACGACCCTCAGCGACTACTGGGATCGTATCGGCCGCCCCGAGGTCGGTCTGGTCAAGATCGACGTCGAGGGCGCCGAGGCGCAGGTGGTCACCGGGGCGCGCAGGCTTCTCGACGCCACCCCCCGGATCAGGGTCGTGACCGAGTACTATCCGCGCAACCTCCGCTGGGGCGGCGGCGACGGGGCCGCCTACCTGGACCTGTTGCGCCGTAGCGGGCTGGAGTACCGGGCGATCCAGGACGACGGGTCGGAACGTGAGGAGATCCCGCGGCTCGACGGCGACGACTACATCAACCTCCTGTGCCGGCGCGCCGCGCGCCCGTCCCGGGGATGAGCGAGGGGAGGAGCCGGCATGCGTGAGAGCGATCTGGCCACGGCCGTCGACCTCGCCGACGCCGCGGACCGGATGACCATGGGACGCTACGGGGCCGCTGACCTCCAGGTCCGTGACAAACCGGACCGCACTCCGGTCACCGAGGTCGACACGGCCGTCGAGGAGGCCCTGCGCAGGATGCTGGCCAGGGCCTGTCCCGCTGACGGGATCATCGGGGAGGAGTACGGGGGCGAGAACCGTCCGGGCCGGGTCTGGGTCATCGATCCCGTCGACGGGACCAAGAACTTCCTCCGGGGCAATCCGGTGTGGGCGACGTTGATCGCCCTCGTCGAGGACGGTGTCCCCACCCTCGGGATGGTGAGCGCTCCCGCGCTGCAACGTCGCTGGTGGGCGGCCCGGGGGAGGGGCGCCTGGACCCTCGACCGGGGCCGGGTGGGGCGCGTCCGGGTGTCGGGGGTGACACGTCTGGCCGACGCCTACCTCTCCACCACGAGCCTGGGGACCTGGACCCGGTTCCACTCGCGCGCGGCCTATCTGCGGCTTGTCGACGCCTGTTGGGAGAACCGGGCGTTCGGTGATTTCTGGCAGCACTGTCTGGTGGCGGAGGGGGTCGTCGACCTCGCGGCCGAGCCGATCGTCGGTTTCTGGGACATCGCCGCGCTGAAGGTCCTGGTCGAGGAGGCGGGGGGAGACTTCACCGACCTCTCCGGCCGGCGCGACGCGGGCATCACCAGCGTCCTCGCCAGCAACGGCCGGGTGCACGCGGCGGCCATGGCCCTTCTCGCTCCCGGGACCGGGTGAGCCGTCGCCGCGCACAGCCCCGGCCGTGGCGCCGACCGCGAGGTCGGCGCCACGGCCGGGGCGTCGAGAGGGCGGGGGAGGAGCCGGCGGGCGGCCCGCCACGTTGACGCGTGATGTCGTCCCGGCCCGTGGGCCGGGGGCGCGTCGGATCGTGTCGGCGGGGACGGGCCACGGAGGAGGGCACCCGCGGACCGTCGAAGCCGCAGGTCATCCCCTTGTCCATCTACTGGGCTTTCCATGGCGAATGTTTTAAAGCGGACGTCGGCGGTAGGGCGAGGTCAAGCAAGGGCCCACATCCGACCAAACGGCTTCGATGACGACGGGAGCTCCATGAGCGAGGATCAGGAGGCCGCCGGCGAGCAGCGCGGAACCAGGAAGAAGAAGTCCGCGTTGGCGCGGGTCCGCGAGGCCAGGGAGCAGTTCGAGGAACTGACCGGCATCCGTGTGGAGGCCGTCTCCGGGATGGAACGCAGCGGCGAGGGGTGGACCGTCACGCTGGAGGCGCTGGAGTTGGAGCGCGTCCCCGACAGCGTCAGTCTTCTCGCCACCTACACCGTCGAGCTCGACGACGACGGTGACCTCATCGAGTACCGCAGGCTGCGTCGCTACACCCGCGGACGCGCCGACGCCTCCTGACACCACGGCTCCTTTCGAACCGATCCCCCTCCGCCGCGGCGGACGGGACACCGATGTCATTCGTCGCCGGTTCCGACGCAAAGGAGAAGCAATCACATGACCGTCGTTCAGCAGACCTCGGGCGGAGGCGGCAGATCCTCCGGAAACCTCTACGACGTGCTCGACCTCATTCTCGACAAGGGGTTGGTCATCGACGTGTTCGCGCGAGTGTCCCTGGTGGGGATCGAGCTGCTCACCGTGGACGTACGCATCGTCGTGGCCAGCGTCGACACCTACCTGCGCTTCGCCGAGGCGTGCAACCGCCTGGACCTGACCACGAGCTCCAAGGCGCAGACGCTGCCGGAAATGGTCGGGAGCATGACCGAGAAGGGCGCCCACGGAAAGAGCAAGGGGGCGCTGTCCGGCGCCGCCGAGGCCATCACCGACACGATCAGGAACGGCCGCTCCGACGACGAGGACAGGCAGCCCGCGCGTTCGCGTTCCTCGTCCTCCTCGTCGCGCAGCCGTCGGACCAAGGACAAGGAAGGCGAGGAATGAGCACCTACGTCTACGGGATCGTCCGGAGTTCGCACCCCCTGCGGCTGGACGGCCGCGCGGGCGTGGGGGACCCCGCGCCGCCGGTGCGCAGGATCGAGGCGGGTGACCTGGTGGCCGTCGTCAGCGACGCGCCGGAAGGGTTGCGCGCCAAGCGGCGTGACCTCACCGCCCACCAGGAGGTACTGGACCTGCTGGGAGAACAGGGGGCGGTGCTGCCCATGCGTTTCGGTACCGTCGCCCCCGACGACGGCGCGGTCACGGAGGAGCTGACCCGCGCGGCGGCCTACTACGAGGACCTGCTGGCGCGCCTGGACGGCCGCACCGAGGTCAACGTGAAGGCCTTCCACAACGAGGACGCCGCACTGCGCGAGGTCCTGCGGGAGGACGCGGGCCTGCGCTCGGCCAACGAGGCGTTGCGCGCCGCCGGTGGGGGCACCCCCGCCGAGCGTGTCGCGTTCGGCGAGCGGGTCGCCCTCGTCCTCGACGAGCACCGCCGGCGTGACGCCGACCGGGTCGTGGAGAAGCTGCGTCCCCATGCCGAGGAGATCGCGCTGGGGCCGCAGGTCGACGGCTGCGTGGCCAACGTGTCGCTTCTGGTGGAGCGCTCCCGGATGGCCGAGGTCGAACAGGCGGTACAGGAGCTGCGCTCCTCGCTGGGCTGGCTCATGGACATCCGAATGCATGGACCGCTACCGCCCTACAGCTTCGTGGCGGCCCGAGAGGAAGCCGTCCACTAGAGGAGGGCGTCATGGGACTGTTCAGCGCGCTTCTCGGCGCGCCCCTGGCTCCGGCCCGCTTCGTCGGGTGGACCGCCCGGCAGGTCCTCGACGCGGCCGAGCGTCAGTACTACGACCCCGACGCCATCCGCGCCGAGCTGGCCGAGCTGTCGGAACGCCTCGACGCCGGCGAGCTCACCGAGGACGAATTCGACCGCATGGAGGACGAGCTCCTGGACCGTCTGGAGGAGGCGATGGCCTACCGGGCGGGACAGTGAGCCGAACACGGATGCGAGAACCGAGATGGGCAACACCGGAAAGATCGTGTTGGCGGTGGCCGGAGGCTACGTCCTCGGCCGCCGTAAGAAACTGAAGCTCGCGCTCGGCCTGGGACTGTGGCTGGGCGCCAAGAAACTCGACATCGACCCACGTCGGCTGCTCACCGAGGTGGGAGCGGAACTGAGCTCGCTTCCGATCGTGGGGGAACTGCGCGATCAGGCACGCGGCGAGCTGCTGTCCGCGGGGCGCAACGCCGCCGGCGCCGTGGCCTCGCGCTGGGCCGACGGGCTCGCCGACTCGCTGAGCCGACGTACCGACGCCCTCACCGGTGCCGCTCGCGCCGAGGACGACGAGGAACGCGGCGCCGAGGACGAACCCGCCGATGAGGACCGCGCCGAACGCGCCGGGGACGACGGAGCCGAGCGCGACAGGCCCAGGAAGAAGCGCCCCTCTGGCGGGGAGCGTGCCGCCAAGGGGGCCTCCACGGCCGCGAAGGGCACGTCGCGTGCGGCCAAGGACGGCGGTGGCCGCGCGGCCAAGGCGGCCGGCGGCCGCTCCCGCGCCACTCGCGGGAAATCCGGGGAGTGACCGCGATGGCAGAGCAGAGCACGGGACCCCTGGGCCGGCTGCGCGAGCGTAACCCCGCCGCCGGGCGTCTCATGGAGGAGCTGGAACGCTACACCGCGGCCAAGGCCACCAGCGTCGTCAGCTCGGCGGCGCAGGCGCTGGGGCGCGGAGCCGAACGCCTGGGCGCCGGGACCGGGGGATCGCTGGGAACCGTCGTCAAGGGCGGCAAGAAGATCGCCGAGGGCAAGAGCCCGGCCCGCGCCGCCGTGGAGATCGGCGCCGGCGGCGTCAAGGACAGGATCAAGGGCGTGCTCGGCAGGCTCACGGGCGGTGGACGCGGGGGCGCGGGTCCGAAGGCGGTCGTGATCGTCGAGGACATCGACGTCGGCGTCCCGGTCCGGGTCGCCTACGACCAGTGGACCCGCTTCGGTGACTTCGCCTCGTTCACCAAGGGGGTGCGCAGCGTCGACAAGGCCGACGACACGACCTCCAACTGGACCGCCCGAGTGCTGTGGTCCACCCGTAGCTGGCAGGCCCGCGTCACCGAGCAGATTCCCGATCAGCGCATCGCCTGGACCTCCGAGGGGGCCAAGGGGACCACCAAGGGCGCGGTGACCTTCCACCCGTTGGAGGAGAACCTGACCAAGGTCCTGCTGGTCGTGGAGTACCACCCCAAGGGCCTGTTCGAACGCACGGGCAACATCTGGCGGGCCCAGGGGCGGCGCCTGCGCCTGGACCTCAAGCACTACCGCCGCCAGGTCATGATGCGCAGCCGCTTCGAGGAGGTCGAGGGCTGGCGCGGCGAGATCCGGGACGGCGAGGTCGTCGTGGACCACGAGGACGCCCTGGCGGAGGAGGAGCGTCGCCACGACGAGGCCGTGAACGAAGGGGAGGGCCACGACGGGCCCGACTCCGAGGAGGCGTGGGAGGAACCCGTCGAGGACGGGGAACGCCCCGACGACCTTGAGGAGGACCGCGAGGAGGACCTTCCCGAGGACGACGAGGAGGACGCCGCGCCGGAGCCGGTGGCGGAGGAGGACGACTACGACGAGGACACCGTGGAGGACGAAGGGCTTCTGCCCGAAGAGGAAGAAGGGGAAGAGGAAGAAAGACCGGCAAGGTCACGGCGCTGACCGGACCGGTTCCGGGGCGGCGCGGACGCCCGTCCGCGCCGCCCCGCCCAGCGAAGCGGAGTGGAGGCGCTAGACGTGACCGAGCCGACACCATGGCAGGGCGAGACGCGCCCGGCCCGGTCCCGAGGGGGGTCGTCGGCCAACCTCGCCGACGTCTTGGAACGGGTACTCGACAAGGGCGTCGTCATCGCCGGTGACATCAAGATCAACCTGCTCGACATCGAGCTGCTGACCATCAAGCTGCGGCTGCTCGTCGCCTCCGTCGACAAGGCCAAGGAGATGGGCATCGACTGGTGGGAGCACGACCCCGCCCTCTCCTCGAAGGCCTCACGCGACGACAACGAGCTCGCGGAGGAGAACCGACGGCTGCGCGAGCGTATCGCCGCCCTGGAGGAGGCCGCGGCGCCGCCGGCGCAGATACCGCAGGCCCAGGCCTCCGTCGAGGAGACCTCGCAGGCTGGACAAGAGGAGGAGCGGAGCCGATGAGCACGATGGACCAGGCCGCCTACGCTTACGCCGTGGCACGTCCGTTCCCGGCCGAGCGGCTCGACGGATTGCGCGGTGTGGGAGGCTACCCCGTCCGGCTGGTCGAACACGACGACCTGGTGGTCGCCGTCAGCCCGGTGCCCCTGCACGAGTTCGACGAGCAGGCGCTCAAGGCCCGGCTGGAGGACATGGACTGGCTGGAGGCGATCGCCCGCGCCCACCACTCCGTCGTCGACGCGGTCGGTCAGGCCGGTGCGGTCGTCCCGCTACGGCTGGCGACCGTCTACCACGGGGAGGAACGCGCCCGCGAGGCGCTGCGGGAGGAGGGGTGGCGGTTCCGCGCGGTCCTGGACCGGCTGACCGGCCGGCACGAGTGGGGGGTCAAGATCTACGCGGATCCCTCGGCCATGCCCGCCCCCGAGCAGCGGCCGCGGCCGGGTGCGGGGTCGGGAGGGGGCGCTGAGAGCCCGGGCAAGGCCTACCTGCGTCGGCGTCAGGAGCAACGGCGCAGCAGGGACGACACCTGGCGGGCGGCGACCGCCCTGGTCCGCCGGGTCGAGGAGTCCCTGGCCGATCTGGCCGACGCCTGTCAACAGCACCGACCGCAAGACGCCAAGTTGTCCGGGGAGCCGGGGGAGAACGTGCTGAACGCCGCCTACCTGGTTCCCGACAGCGGGGCCCGCCGCTTCCTGGAGGTCGTCGAGGCGCTGCGGGCCAACGCCCCGACGGGGACCCGTATCGAGGTGTCGGGGCCGTGGGCGCCCTACTCGTTCACGGCGATCGCCGAGGAGGCCGCCACGGCCGCGGCGGCGCACGGGGGGACGGGATGAGCGAGGTGGAACGGGCCCGGCCGGTGACCCGGGAACCGGAATGGGCCGAGCCGCTCGAAACGGAGGGGTCCTTCACCGGGTTTCCCGAGGGCCAGGGTTCGGTGGCCCGGGTGATCGACGAGGACCACCCGCTGGCCAACCGCGAGATCTCCCTGGTGGACCTGCTCGACCGGGTCCTGGCCAAGGGCGTGATGATCACCGGGGACCTGACGATCTCGATCGCCGACGTCGACCTGGTGCGGGTCTCGCTGCGGGCGCTGGTCTCCTCGATCAACGAACAGGTGGCCTCCCCCTGGGAGCACGGCCATCCGCTCGCCGGTTGGATCCGCCCCGACTGAGCCGGTCGGTCGCCAAGGAACGGAGGAGAGATGAGCGGCGACATCGAAGCGGGGCGGAAACGCTCCCCCGAACTGGACGAACCGCCTCAGCTGGTCGAGGTGGAGGAACAGCGCGACGTGCTGGGCGAGCTGGAACGCGCCCTGGACAAACCGGCCTCGGGACCGGTCAACCGGATCGCCACCGACCCCGACACGGTGGAGCGCGATCTCATCAAGCTCGTGCTGACCGTGGTGGAACTGGTCCGCCAGCTCATGGAACGCCAGGCCCTGCGCCGCGTGGACCAGGGAGACCTGACCGAGGAGCAGGAGGAGCGCATCGGGATGACCCTGATGCTGTTGGAGGACCGCATGACCGAGCTGCGCGAGCGGTACGGCCTGTCGGTCGCCGACCTCAATCTGGATCTGGGGCCTTTGGGGACGCTACTGCCGGAGAATCCGGCGTGAGCAGGTCGAATGGGGCGCGTCCGAATGGGTCCGCGTCAGGATCGGCCGGCGCAGGGGGCTGAGAAGACGCCGGCCGATCCCGCGCCTACACCGGGCCGCGGATCACCCCGGGGCCGCCATCGGCGTCGGGGACGCCGTCTCCAGAATGACCCGTTGTCGGCCGGTGTAGACGTTCATCGATGACCCGCGGAGGAACCCGACCAGGGCGAGTCCCGTTTCGGCGGCCAGGTCGACGGCGAGCGAGGAGGGGGCCGAGACCGCCGCCAGCAGGGGGATCCCCGCCATGACGGCCTTCTGCGCCAGTTCGAAGGAGGCGCGTCCCGACACCAGCAGCGCGGTCTCGCGCAGCGGCAGCCGGTCCTCGCGCACCGCCCAGCCGACCAGCTTGTCGACGGCGTTGTGCCGGCCCACGTCCTCGCGGATGGCCAGCATCTCACCGTCGGGGGTGAACAGCCCGGCCGCGTGCAGCCCACCGGTCCGGTCGAACACCCTCTGGGCCTCGCGCAGCCGGTCGGGCAGCGCGGCCAGCGTGGCCACGGGAAAGCGCACCTGGTCCTCGGCGACGGAGAAGTGGGCGGTGGAGCGCACCGCGTCCAGGCTGGCCTTGCCGCACAGGCCGCAGGAGGAGGTGGTGTAGAAGTTGCGTTCCAGTGTCGCCTCGGGCACCGCCACTCCGGGGGCCAGCGCCACGTCCAAGACGTTGTAGGTGTTGGACCCGTCCTGGGTGGCGCCGGCGCAGTAGCGGATGGAGACGATGTCGGCGGCCTTGGTGATGACCCCCTCGCCGACCAGGAATCCGGCCGCCAGGTCGAAGTCGTGGCCGGGGGTGCGCATGGTGATGGTCAGGGGGCGGCCGTTGAGGCGGATCTCCAGTGGTTCCTCCACGACCAGGGTGTCGACACGGCCACCGACCGCGCCGTCCCGGATGCGCAGAACCTTCTCCTTGACCGTGACTCGTCCCATGGGTCCCGTGCCTTTCCGGCGTCGCCTCCCTCCGAGCATCTTCGCCCGGACTCGTGAGGGAATTCCCCGTATGACGCCTTTTTAGTCGTGCCGACGCTGTTGCACGTGCTGAAAACCGAATCGACCCTTGATGCAGAGGTTGCCGTGCGTGACCGGATTGTCGTGTGGTGAGGTGACTTTGACGATCTCGTTGTCCTGGACGTGCAGGGTCACGTTGCAGCCCACACCACAGTAGGTGCACACCGTCGTGGTCTGTCGCTGCCGGGATTCGTCCCAGGTGCCCTCGGCGCGCATGTCGAACTCGCTCTTGAACGACAGCGCCCCGGTGGGGCAGACCTCGATGCAGTTGCCGCAGTACACGCACGCCGAGTCCGGGAGCGCCACGTCGTGCTCGGTGGAGACGCGCGCGTCGAACCCCCGGCCGGCCACCCCGATGGCGAAGGTGTTCTGCCACTGTTCCCCGCAGGCGTCGACGCACTTGTAGCACAGGATGCACTTGCCGTAGTCGCGCACGTACAGGTCGTTGTCGATCTTGGCGGGCTGTTCCACGGTCTCGGCCACCGCTCCGGTGGGGGGTTCGTGCTCGCCGGCTCTGCGGGCGTCCCGCTCGCCCATGGGAGCCGGCGCGGCGCGCGGGCCGAAGCGCTCGGGGCGGGCGTCGTAGTGCTCCATCCACTCCTGGGCCTGGGGCGTGGTGGACAGGTCCACTGAGGAGCCGAGCAGTTCCAGCACCGTCCGGCGCGCGTGGCGGACCCGGTCGGAGTCGGTGCGCACCGCCATCCCCGGTTCCACGGGGCGGGAACAGGCGGGGGCGAGCGTGCGCGCTCCCTCCACCTCGACCACGCAGATCCGGCAGGCGTTCTTGGGGGTGAGGGTGTCCCCGTAACACAGGGTCGGGCAGCTGACGCCCGTCTGGGCGCACGCCTGCATGATGGTCGCCCCCTCGGGGACGCGGACCTCCTGACCGTCCACGGTGACGTCGACCAGCCGCCGGGGTGGGGCGAGGGGGACGGGGGTGTTCAACGGGCCTCCTCGGTGGTGTCGGTGGTGGGGGCGGCGAAGACGCCGAGCCGGTCGATCGCCGACTCCACCGCGTTCCACGCGGTCTGGCCCAGTCCGCAGATGGAGGCGTCGCGCATGGCGGCGCCCACGTCGCGCAGCACCCTCAGTTCGGTGCGGCGGGAGGCCGAGCCGCCGGCCAGCCGGCGCAGCGCCTCCTCCTGGCGTACCGTGCCGACTCGGCAGGGCACGCATTGGCCACAGGATTCGTCCCGGAAGAAGGCCGCGATGCGCACCAGGATCGAGGCCAGGTCCACGGTGTCGTCCAGCACCAGGACCACACCCGATCCCAGGGTGGCCCCCGCGGCCCGCGCCCCTTCGAAGGTCAACGGAATGTCCAGCTCGTCGCCGCGCACGAACGCCCCGGCGGCCCCGCCGAGAAGCACCGCCCGGATCTCGCGGCCCTCGGCCACGCCGCCGCTCAGTTCCAGCAGGTCGCGCAGTGTCGCGCCGAAGGGAAGTTCGTAGACGCCCGGCCGGCTCACCGTGCCGGAGACGCAGAACAGCTTGGGGCCGGTGGACCCCCCGGTACCGATCCGCGCGTAGGCGGGACCGCCCATGAGCATGATCGGAAGCACGTTGACCAGGGTCTCGACGTTGTTGATCGTCGTGGGACGGCCGAACAGGCCGCGTTCCACCGGGAAGGGGGGCTTGGAACGGGGTTCGCCGCGCCGCCCCTCGATGGAGTTGAAGACGGCGGTCTCCTCGCCGCAGATGTAGGCGCCCGCGCCGCGCCGGATCTCCACGTCGAAGTCGAAACCCGATCCGAGGATGTCGCGGCCCAGAAGGTTGCGCCCACGGGCCCGGGCGATCGCGTTCTCCAGCCGGGACAGCGCGCGGGGGTATTCGCCGCGGATGTAGAGGTAGCCCTTCTCGGCACCGGTGGCGTAGGCGGCGATCGTCATGGCCTCGATGACCGAGAAGGGGTCCCCCTCCATCAGCACCCGGTCCTTGAAGGTGCCGGGTTCGCTCTCGTCGGCGTTGCACACCAGGTAGTGGGGTGAGGCGGGCTGGCGGGCGGTCGCCTCCCACTTGCGGCCGGTGGGGAAGGCGGCCCCGCCGCGTCCGACCAGTCCTGATTCGACCACTTCCCGGATGACTCCGGCCGGTCCCAGGCGCAGGGCCTGGCGCAACGCCGCGTATCCCCCGTGGGCGCGGTAGTCGTCCAGGCTCTCGGGGTCGACCACACCGATACGGCGCAACAGGACCAGCCCGGGGTCGCCGGCCTGGGGGACGGCCGCGCTCGGAGCCGGTTCCACGGTTCCGCCGGAGAGCGGGGAGGGGGCGAAGGTCGTGGCCGGGCGGTGGCCGTTGGACGGGGTGGTGTCGACGGGTGGTGGGGTCATCAGGGCGGCGATGTCCTCGGCGCGTGCCGGGGCGGCCACGGCGAAGCGCGGCGGGGACCCGGCCTCCAGGGCGAGGGCCGCCGGGGCGCGCTCGCACAGGCCCAGGCACGGGCTCTCGTGCCAGATCGCGCCGGCCTGCTCCCCCGAGGCGTCACCGGGGGGTCCCAGGCGCTCGGCGAGCTCGGCGCGTATCCGGTCGGCGCCCTTGGCGGCGCAGGCGATGTCGGTGCACACGTGCACGACCCGGGCGGGGCGCGCTTGGAGGGAGAACATGGCGTAGAAGGTCGCGACCCCGTAGGCCTCCGCGGGGGGAACGGTCAGCCGACGGCAGATGTAGTCCAGGGCGGCCGGGCTGATCCAGCCCGTGCGGTCGTTGACCGCGTGCAGCGCCGGCAGCAGCAGGTCCCTGCGGGCGCGGGCGGCGTGTCCGCCGCGGGCGTAGCGCAGGTCACCGGCTCGGCGCTCGCCGCCGTCCCAACCCGACTCCGCGGGTCCGAGTACGGCGTCCACGGCCTCACGTTCCAGTGAATCGGGGACAGCGTCCAGGAAGCGTAGGTCCACGTCCCGGTCACCTCGAATTCGTCGTGTCGGTCGCCGCACGTCCGTGCGCCGAGAGTGTGTAATCTGGATCACACGATTTTGTATACGGGCTACAGTATGCCTCGACTGGGGGGAGGGCAACCCCCTGTTCCCTCCCCGCCCACGAGGCCCGTCGACGCAGGTGGGCGCACTCGCGACGCCGGGGGTGCCCTCGCCCGCGCGCCCCACCCCGGGATCAGGTCGTCCGAGAGGCCGCGGTCGGCTCCCGCTCAGCGGCGGGCGCCCCCGCGGCGACCTTGTCGACACGCACCGCGGCCGCCTTGTACTCGGCGGTCCCGGCGATCGGGTCGGTGGCGTCCAGCGTCAGCAGCTGGGTGTCGGCCTGCTGGGGGAAGTGGAAGGTCATGAACACCAGCCCTTCCCGCATCGACGGGGTGATGGAGACCGGGACGAGCACCGAGCCCCGACGCGAGGAGACGCGCACCACCTCCCCGTCGACCAGGCCCAGACGGGCGGCGTCCTCGGGGGAGATGTCCAGCAGCTCCCCGCGGCGCAGGGGAGAGGGGAAACCGCTCGTCTGCACACCCGTGTTGTAGTCGTCCAGCCGGCGGCCGGTGGTCAGCCGTAGGGGGTAGTCGTCATCGAGCAGGTCCACCGGCGGCGAGTGCCCGACCAGGCCGAAGGGGGCGGGCTCGCCGCGCTCCGCGGGATCGTCGGCCCACAGTCGCGCGTGCAGGTAACTCGGCTCCAGGGAGTCCTCGGAGGGGCAGGGCCACTGGATGCCCTGGTGCTCCTCCAGGCGGCGGTAGGACATGCCCCGGTGCATCGGGGACAGGGCGCGGACCTCGTCCCAGACCTCCTCGGCGCTGGGGTAGGGCCAGCGGTGTCCCATCCGGGTGGCGATGTCGCAGATGATGTTGATGTCGTCGCGCGCGCCGGGGGGCGGGTTCAGCGCCTTGCGCACGAGCTGGACACGGCGCTCGCTGTTGGTGAACGTCCCGTCGGACTCGCACCACGACGCGCTGGCCGGCAGCACCACGTCGGCGAGTTCGGCCGTCTTGGTCAGGAAGATGTCCTGGACGACCAGGTGGTCCAGCGACCGCAACCGGCGCGTCGTCTTCTGCGTCTCTGGCTCCGACTGCACCGGGTTCTCCCCGATGACGTAGAGGGCCGTCAGCTCCCCCTCGTCCATCGCCTCGAACATCTGGGTCAGCGTCTTGCCGTGGACGGGCTGGATCTCGCGTCCCCACACCGCCTCGAACCGGCCGCGCACCACGGTGTCGGTCAGGTCCTGGAAACCGGGCAGGCGGTTGGGGATCGCCCCCATGTCGCCGCCGCCCTGGACGTTGTTCTGGCCGCGCAGCGGGTTGAGCCCCGATCCATAGCGGCCTACATGCCCGGTCAGCAGGGCCAGGTTGATCAGCGCCCGTACGTTGTCGGTCGCGTTGTGGTGCTCGGTGATGCCCAGCGTCCAGCACAGTTGGGCGCGCTCCGCCAGCGCGTAGGCGTGCGCCAGCTCGCGGATGGCCTCGGCGGGCACGCCGGTCACCGCCTCGGCCGCGGCCGGCGTCCAGGGCTCGACGAGCGCGCGGTAGTCCTCGAAGCCCGTGGTGGCGCGGCGGATGAAGGTGTCGTTGGTGAGACCCGCGGCGATGATCTCGCGCCCGATCGCGTGGGCCAACGGGATGTCGGTGCCGACGTTGAGCCCCAGCCAGCGGTCGGCCCATTGGGCCGAGGAGGTGCGCCGCGGGTCCACGACGAACAACCGGGCCCCGTTGTGCACCCCCTTCAGGACGTGCTGGAAGAAGATCGGGTGCGCGAAGCGCGGGTTGCCGCCCCACAGCACGATCAGGTCGGTGTCCTCGATCTCCTGGTAGGAGGAGGTCCCGCCACCGGATCCGAACGCCGCGGCCAGGCCGGCGACGCTGGGGGCGTGGCAGGTGCGGTTGCAGGAGTCGACGTTGTTGGTGCCGACCACGGCCCGGGTGAACTTCTGGGCGACGAAGTTCATCTCGTTGGTGGCGCGGGCGCAGGAGAGCATTCCGAAGGAGTCGGGGCCGTGGCGTTCGATGTTGCGGGTGAACCCTTCGGCCGCGCGGTCGAGGGCTTCCTCCCAGGAGGCTGGGCGCAGTCGCCCGTCCTCGCGGACGAGCGGGCGGGTGAGGCGCTGGTAGGGGGCGGTGAAGGAGTCCGATCGCATCGGGACCTCGCAGGAGTGTCGTGGCCGATGGCGTGAAATACTGTCTACAGTATTCCGTCCTGGAACGTGAGACAAGAAGGAGCGCGGGCGGCCCGCGAACGGTTCAGGGTGCGACGGGGCCCTCTCGCAGACGTTCGTTGAGCAATGACGCCGCGGCGTCGATCGCCCGCAGGGCCGGCACGGGCGTGCCGGTCAGGTCGGCCAGTTCGACCACCGCGGTGAGGATGACGTCGAGTTCCATGGGGCGGCAGCGCTCGACGTCGTGCAACGTCGAGGTGCGGTGATCCCCGGCCCGTTCGGCTCCGGCCATGCGTCGTTCGATCGACACCGCGGGGCGCACGCCGAGCCGGGCCGCGACCTCCAGGGTCTCGCGCATCATCGTCACGGCCAGCTCGCGAGTCGGGGGATGCCGGCAGATCTGCGCCATCGTGGAACGGGCCAGCGCGCTGAGCGGATTGAAGGTGACGTTGCCCATGAGCTTGATCCAGATGTCCTCGCGGAGATCGGACTCCACCGGGCACTTCAGTCCGCCGGCGACCATCGCCGCGCTGAAGTCCAGGCAGCGTCGGGACACCTCGCCGCAGGGTTCGCCGATGGAGAAGCGGGTGCCCTCCAGGTGGCGTACCACCCCTGGAGCGGCGATCTCGGTCGCGGCGTAGACCACGCAGCCGATCGCGCGCTCCACCGGGATCGCCCGACTGACCGCGCCGTCGGGGTCGACGCTGGCGATGCGGTGTCCGCGGTAGGGGCCGGGCAGGCCGTGGAAGTACCACCAGGGGATGCCGTTCTGGGCGGCGATCACCGCGGTGTCCGGGCCGAGCAGGGGGCGCAGCAGCGGCCCGCAGCCGGCGTAGTGCTGCGCCTTGAGGCCGAGGAAGACGTAGTCGACCGGGCCGACCTCACCGGGGTCGTCGGTCACCTCGGGGTGGGCGGTGAAGTCCCCGCGTGGGCTGAGCACGTGGACCCCTGTGGCGCGCATGGCCTCCAGGTGCGCGCCACGGGCGATGAGATGGACCTCCGCGCCGCCGTGGTGCAGGGCCGCTCCCACGTAGGCGCCGATCGCCCCGGCGCCCAGGACCGCGATTCGCATGGACGCTCCCTTCTCCTGGAAGGTGAACTTGTATACAGTATGCTAAAAAGAAGTGGAGGGGACGTGACCAGAGGCCGGACCGCGAAAGGACCGCGGAACCGAGCCGGACGGCAAGTTCTCGGCTTCTTTCCGATCTCAGGACCCCCGTCCGTCCCAGGGGAGGAAGAGACGATGGACACCACCCCGCCGGCTCCTGTCTCCACTCGGCCCTCCCCGCGCCGTCGCGCCCCCCAGACGTGGCCGCGGGCTCGCGCTGCCGCCCGTGAGCTCGCGGCCGCCCGTCCGCGGGGAGCGGTCACCGAGGTCGCGCTGGGAGAGGCGTTGGGGTCCACCCTCGCCGTGGACCTCGTGGCGCGGGTCGCCGTCCCCTCCCTCGACACCGCCGCCATGGACGGTTACGCGGTGGCCGGCTCCGGACCCTGGCGTGTCCTGGGGCGCCTGCTGGCCGGAGCCGAACCCCGAGACGCCGCGTTGTCCTGCGGCCAGGCGGTGGAGATCGCGACCGGCGCGCCGGTCCCCGCCGGGACCCTCGCCGTCCTGGCCCACGAGGAGGCGGAGCGGAACGCTCACACCGTGTCGGGGCGGGTGCGTCCCGGCCGTCATATCCGCAGGCGCGGTGAGACGACCCCCCTCGGCTCGGTCGCCGCTCCCGCGGGGTCCCCCGTCACCCCGGCCCTGGCGGCCGGTCTGGGACACGACACGCTGCGCGTGCGACGGCCCGCGGTGCACGCCCTGGTCACCGGGGACGAGGTCCGCCTCCACGGCACTCCCGCCCCGGGTCAGGTCCGCGACGCGATCGGGCCGATGCTGCCGGGCACGGTCTCCTGGGCCGGTGGCGTGCTCACCGCCATCACCCACGTGGGCGATGACCCCGCCGAGCTCACCGCGGCGCTGGAGCGCGCGGTGGGAGAGGCCGACATCGTCGCCGTGTGCGGGGCCTCCTCGGCCGGGCCCGCCGATCACCTGCGCGCGGTTCTCGGCGGGTTCGGTGCCGGCTTCGTCGTCGACGGGGTGGCCTGCCGGCCCGGTCACCCGCAGTTGCTCGCGGCGTTGCCCGAGGGGCCGTTGGTCGTCGGACTGCCCGGCAACCCCGGCGCCGCGCTGGTCGCGGCGCTCACGCTCCTCGTACCGGTGATCGCCGGCCTCGCCGGCCGGCCCGACCCCGCGCCCACCGGGCGGCGGGTGCGCCTGGCCGGTGACGTCCGCCCCCATCCTGTCGACACCCGGTTGATCGGCGTGCGGCTGTGCGGGGAAGGCGCGCTGGCCGTCGAGCACGTGGGGCCTGCGGACCTGCGCGGCGTCGCGGTCGCCGACGCGATCGCGGTCGTGCCGCCCCAGGGGAGCGGGGACCTGGCCGAGCTGCTCCGCCTGCCCCGGTGACGTGGGGAGGGGCCGACGTGCCCGGCGCGCTTTTCGTACACTGTGGACAGTATTCACCTAGGCGTCGTCAGGGGGACGTGTCGACGGACCCCGCCGCGCGGAGGAGCCGGCCATGACCACTCAGCCCCTGAAAAGCGCGCCCACCGCGAAGGTGCAGCGTCCGGTCCCGTTGCGTGAGGCGGTGTATGAGGCTCTGTTGGAGCTGATCACCCGGCGTCAGTTGGAGCCGGGGCGGCATCTGGTGGAGAGTGAGCTGGCGGTCCGGTTGGGGGTGTCGCGTCAGCCGGTGCGTGAGGCGTTGCAGCGGTTGAGCAACGAGGGGTGGGTGGACCTGCGGCCCGGGTATGGGGCGTTCGTGCACCGGCCGACCGAGAGCGAGGCCGATCAGCTGCTGGCGGTGCGGGCCCTGTTGGAGACCGAGTCCGCGCGCCTGGCCGCGCGCAACGCCGACGAGGACGGCGTCGAGCGACTGTGGGCGGTGTGGCGGGCCGGGACCGCGGCGCTGGACCGTGGCGACGTCGACGCCGTCGTCACCGCCAACGCCGACTTCCACCGCGGTGTCACCGAACTGTCCGGCAACACGGTGCTGGCCGAGCTCGCGGCGCGGGTCGATCGCCGGGTCCGCTGGTATTACGCCCCGGTCGCCCGCTCCCGGGGCCGGGCCTCCTGGGACGAGCACGCGCGGATGATCGAGGCGGTGGCGGCCGGCGACGCCGAGGAGGCCGCCCGCCTCATGCGCGAGCACACGGAGCGGACACGCCGCACCTACCACCGGCAGATCGACGGCACCGGATGAGGGGACGCCGCCAGGGACGATCGACGCGCCCGCCCTCCGTCGCGTAGCGTCACCGGCATGAGTGTCGTCCGTACCGACGCCTGCCGTCACCCGTCACCGCGTCTCGGAGGGATGAAGTGAGCGCCACGGTCGCCGCCGCACAGGAGACCTCCGGGGGGTTCACCGGCTGGGTCATCAGCGTCATGGAGGCCCTGGGCGGGCCGGGCGCCGGCTTGATCGTCGCGCTGGAGAACCTCTTTCCGCCCATCCCCAGCGAGGTGATCCTGCCCCTGGCCGGATTCACCGCGAGCCAGGGGAACATGAGCCTGGTGGGGGCGATCCTGTGGACCACGCTGGGCTCGGTGAGCGGGGCGGTGCTGCTGTACTATCTCGGCGCGCTGCTGGGCCGCGAGCGTATCCGCGCGATCGCGCGGCGCCTGCCGCTGGTCAAGGTCGAGGACGTGGAGCGGACCGAGCGATGGTTCGACCGGCACGGGCGCGCGACCGTGTTCTTCGGTCGCATGATCCCGATATTCCGCAGCCTCATCTCCATTCCAGCGGGCGTCACCCGGATGTCGATGCCCTTGTTCCTGCTGTTCACCACGTTCGGCAGTCTCATCTGGAACACCGTCTTGGTGGTCGCCGGTTACCTGCTCGGCGAGAGCTGGCACCTGGTCGAGGGCTACGTCGGGGCGTTCCAGAAGGTCGTCGTCGCCGTGGTGGTCCTCGCGGTCGGCTACTTCGTCGTCTCCCGGCTGCTGCGCCTGCGTCGGGAGAGGCGGGCCGAGGGTGCCGGTGACGGCTGAGCCGGCCGGCGCTGTAGCCGAAACGACGACGGCGCCCCTGGGCGAACCGATGTGAGGGCGCCACCGTCGGACCGGCCGGGTCAGTCCCTGCGGTAGTAGAGCTCGCCCGGCCTCAGCTCGGCCGAACCGAACAACTCCGAGACGGTGACGAAGTGGTAGCCCTTCTCGGTGAGGCCGCGCAGGATCTCGGGGACGGCGTCCACGGTCGACTTGTGCACGTCGTGGAGCAGCACGATGCTGCCGGGCCGGGTGTCCGACAGCGTGGTGTCGACCGTCTGGGCGGTGTCCTGGGTCAGCCAGTCACGGGTGTCGAGGTCCCACATGATCATCGGAAGACCGACATGTTCACGCGTGGAGTCGTTGTAGGAGCCGTAGGGCGGGCGCATCGTGCGGGGCGGCGCCCCGATGATCTCCTCGATCGCCCGTGAGGTGCGTTCGGTGTCCTCGGCGACCTCGGCCCCCGACAGCGTGGTCAGGTCGTCGTGCCGCCAGGAGTGGCCGCCGTACTCGTGGCCCGCGCCGACGGCGCCGCGCATCAGGTCGGCGTGGTCGCCGACCAGCTCGCCGAGAACGTAGAAGGTCGCCCGCGCCGAGTAGCCCTCCAGGTACTCCAGCAACCGCGCGGTATGGGCTCCCGGGCCGTCGTCGAAGGTCAGGGCGACGCAGGGGACCCTGTCGCAGTCCAGCGCCGGAACCGGATCGGCCGCGGCGGGTTCCACTTTCCGGGCCGGGTCCGTGGTGGCCGCCGTGCGCGCCAGCGCGCCGAACTCCGATAGCAGGGGCTCGGTGTCGTCCTGGTCGAGGACGACCTGGAGGCCCGTGCCGTCGGCCGTGGGCAGTTCTCCGGGACTGAAGCTGACCACGACGTTGCCCGCGGCGTCGAAACCGATGTCCTCCAACGGCGATCCGGTCAGCCTGCGGGCCAGCTTCCAGGCCGCGTCGGCGTCGGTGGGCGCGGGCGCGGTGGAGACGGCCTCGGAGTCGGGGGCCTGCGTCGTGGCCTCGCGCAACCCGCCGGGCAGCCGCTCCGGGGCGATGCCCCCCTCTTCCAGCGAGTCGGCCACCTGGGCGGTCAGGACCCCGATCGCGGGTTCGCCCCGGAGCAGGGCCGTCCAGGGCAGGACCGCGCCACTGCGAACGTCGTACCAGCGTGTGGTCGCCGTCACCGAGGTGTCACCCCCCGCCTGGATCCGGCTGACGATACGGGCCCCCAGGGCGTGGGGGGAGGCGGCCAGCAGGACGGCCTCCTGATCCAGCGCGCGTGGAGAGTCGCCCGCGGCCCCGTCCTTGGCGGTGAGGAAGTCGGTCTGCCGCTCGGCCATGGTGGTGCGCAGTTCGCTGGTGAACGGGTCGGCGCCGGGGACGACGGGAAGCCGCATGCTGGTCGCCGCGTCACCGGGAGTGGACAGATGCTGCTCCCGCAGGCCGGGAAGCCGGTCGGAGGTGACGGTGACGAGTCCGGAGGGGGTGTTTCCGGTGCTCCCCATGAGCTTTTCCAGACCGGGGATCGCGGAACAGGCCGTCGCGCACGACAGCGCCATGACGATGGAGAAGGAACGGAAGGCCCGGCCTTGTGCGGTGCCGGCGAGGAAAGTGACGGAGAACACGATGTGGACGTCCTAACAGTCGATGACGTGCGGACGCGGCCGACCGGCCAGGTCAGAGCCTGAAACGGTGCCGTAGGGCGAACGTACGGCGGTCGAGAAGAGACGTCCTGGTACGGCTCGCCCTTTATAGGAGCGAATAAGGCTCTTTTTCCGGCGTCGTGAGGAAACCGTTAATCCGTCCGGGGGGCGAAAGCCCCTCCGGTGTGTAAGCGGAGCCGGACACACCCGTCCTCCTGCGGTATCGGGGGAAAATTTTGTAGTTGTATGGCGACAAGGAGTGATGACCGCTTGTCCGGTCCCCGCAGGAACCGGTGCCCCTCCGGGCCGGGCCGGCGGCGGACCGTTACGTCGGCAGATTGCGAGACACATGAGGGCCCTAGTCACCGGGGGCGCCGGATTCATCGGCTCCCACCTTGTCGACCACCTCCTCGACGCCGGCCATCGGGTCGTCGTCCTGGACGACCTGTCCACCGGATCCCCGCGCAACCTCGACTCCGCCCTGCGGCGGTCGGGACTGGAGTTCGTCCAGGGATCGGTCCTGGACCCGGTGGCCGTACGCCGCGCCATGCTCGGCTGCGACACCGTCTTCCACCTGGCCGCGCCGGTCGGCGCCCGCCTGGTCCGGGAACGTCCCCTCCACGCGGTGCGGACGATCGTCGGCGGGACCGAAACCGTTTTGGAGGCCGCGGCGGACATCGACTGCCGGCTCCTCTACGTCTCCTCCGGAGAGGTCTACGGGCACGGCACCGGCCGTCCGCTGCGCGAGGACGACGACCGCGTCCTGGGGTCGCCGCTGGACACACGCTGGTGTGCGCCGACGGCCACCGGCCTCGCCGAGCTCATCACCACCCGACACTGGCGCGAGTACGGGGTGCGCGGCCTCAACGTCCGCCTGTTCAACGTGGCGGGACCCCGGCAGAGCGCCCGTCAGGGCGCGGTCATCCCCACCTTCGTCGACCAGGCCCTGCGCGGACGCCCCTTGACGGTCCACGGCGACGGCCGGCAACGGCGCTGTTTCTGCTCGGTCGGCGACGTCGTCCCCGCCCTCGTCGCGTTGATCGATCGGCCGACGCTGCACGGTGAGACCGTCAACATCGGTGGAACCGAGGAGATCGACATCCTCGGCCTGGCCAGGCGGGTCCGCGACCTGACGGGATCCGACAGCGACCTCGTGATGATCCCGTGGGAGGTCGCCCACGGGCCGGGGTACACCGAGACCGGTCACAGGATCCCCGACACGACACGGGCCCGCGAGGCGATCGGCTGGAACGCGGTGACCGGAATCGACGAGATCATCGGCGCGGTCGCGGCCTCGCGCGCTGTCGACGCCGACCTGATCGGCACCGACCTCCTGGCCTGAGGCGGACGGAGCGGCCCGTCGTCGGCGCGGTTCCCGTTGCGGCCGGCGGTCCGAAACCGTTAGCCGACCATCAGCCTCCATCCCCGTGGGGACGGCCAGGCCGGGCACCTCGATGACCACCCGCGACCGCCCTGCCCCGGCTCGTCCCACGACGTCCGGCCGGCCTCGTCGGTGCGGGGCGGATCCGCCGTCCGCGGCGCCCACCGGCCGCGATGGCGTGGCCGTGTCCCGTCGTCGGCTCCGGGCGATCGCCGTCGCCGGCGTGCCGGAGGGCCGCCGACGTGACCGGGCCCTTCACCCACCCCGGCCCGGCTGGCGCGGGCGTGAGAACAGCGCTCACGGGCCGGCGCGGGGATGGCGATCCAGGAACCCGGCGGCCTCCGGCCGGCTTCGGACCGCCACGTGAACGGATGAGCGGGGTGTTCCGTTCGGGGCGGGAGCGAGCAGGGGCGGACCGGACGAGAACAGCCCGGTCCGGTTCTCGATTCTGTGACGGATGGGACGTGAGATGCGCGCTGATAAGGCTGTTCTGGCACTATCAGGGGGAATAATCCCATTACGACAGGAAAGCGCTACATGAGCTACCCGGGTCAGCCTCCGTACGGTCCAGGTGGATGGGGGACGCCGCCTCCGCCGGCGCGAGGACCTTCGCAGGCCAACATGATCGCCTCGCTCATCCTCAACATCCTCGGCCTGTGCGGCTGCTGGATGCTGTCGATCATCGGTCTGGTCCTGTCGATCATCGCCCTCGCCCAGAGCGGTTCCCAGCCCGAGACCGCGCGCAAGCTCACACTGTGGTCGTGGATCTGCTTCGGTGCGGGCGTCGCGCTGTTCGTGCTGTTCGTCCTCATCTACATCGTCGCCTTGGGCGGCTCCTACCTCTTCCTGGGGGCCGACGGCTCCTACTGAGCGGTCGGGTCGGGCCCGTGGGAGCGCATCCCACGGGCCCGACCCGTGTTCGACGCAGGGGTCACAGGCGGTGGCGCATCCAGACGTTGGGTTCCACGTAGACGGCGTAACCGTGCTCGATGTCGGCCACGACGGGGACCAGGGCGCCGGGGACCTCCACCGGTCCCGAGGCGTCGAAGGGCAGTCCGGTCCACTCCCGCCACTGCGCCAGGGTCGCGGGGATCGTCATCGACAGCGGGGCCACTCCCTCGATCGTCGCGCCCAGCCGCGCGTGCACGCGGAGCCAGGGGTCGTGGGGCAGTCCGTCCTCGCGTGTCCAGGTCACGTACTCCTCCATCGGGACACGGGGGTGGAGGTGTTTGGCGGTCGGCCGCACCGGCGCGACAAGCGTGTCGTAGCCGAGTCGTCGGCAGTTGTCCCGCATGGCCCGCAGCATCACCGAGGACAGGCCGCGGCCGAGGTGGTCGGGGGCCAGCGATATCTCCAGCGCCGAGACCGTGTCGGTGCGGACACCGGCGTGGTGGTCCTCCACCGCCCACGACACCACCTGGTCCCAGCCGGACTCGGGGAGTTCGGCGGTCTCGTCGTCGCCACGGGACAGCCGGAAGGGGACGCTGACCGCCCGTCCCACGATCCGGTCGGGATCGGCGGGGTCGAAGGCGAGCAGGGTGTAGTCGGCGAACACCGCGCGGTGGGCGAAGAGGGAGGAGAGGACGGGGTCAGCGGACATGAAGGGCGCGAAGGTCCCGTCCAGTTCGTACATCCGCTCCAGCAAATCCGGACGTTCGGCGACAGTGTAGATCAACAGTGGTGTTTTTTGCACAAAAGGAGCTTGGCATGCGCCGTGGGGGCGCGGTGCGCACGGCTCCCCTTATCCCCTCGCGTTCACCCCGCGACCACCGTGGCGACGATCCGCCGGACCTGCGTCACGATGTCGTCGAGGTCGCGGACGAACTCCGCCGAGACCACCGCGGGCCCGCTGGCGCGGGGAATCGGTGTGTGCAGGTGCCCGGCGGGGATCGAGCGCCCCGAGACCTCGCGGAGCACGGTGTTGCGGTAGGCGATCTCGTTGGACAGGTAGTCCCCGCCCCCTCCCTCCCGCGCGGTGGAGCCCGGAGTGGGACCGTGGGGACGTTCCACGGGGGAGTCCATGCCCGCGGGGATCTCGACCACCCTCGTGTTGTCGATGACGGGGAAACGGCCGGTCTCGGTCGCCGCGATCGTGGCCCTCGGCAGGGTCGAGACCGTCCACTGGGGCAAGGGGGACAGGGCCGGCAGGCCCACGGGAGGAGGGGGCACCGGTTCGGCTCGCCCGGCCCCCTCGTTGTCCGGCGCGCCACCGCGCCAGGCGCCGTTGTAGGCCTCCAGGTCGAAACGCCCCGCCCGCCCCTGGCTCACGGTGATCACGGCACGGGCCGGCCGGGGACCGAGCAGGTGGGGCGCCAGCACCTGTTCGACCACGCCATCGGTGAAGTCACGCCAACGCACCGGGAACAGGGCCGCGCAGACCTCTACCTCCGTGTCCGCGCAGGCCAGGACCTGTCCCGCCAGGGCGAGAGCCGCGGCACCCGACGGGTTGGCCCGGCAGATGTCGACGTCGAGCCGGAAGGGGTCGAAACCGGTCACCACCACCTGGGGCCGCTGTGCAGGCGCCCGCCGGATCGAGGTCCACCCCCGGGAACCGCGTTCCAGCTCCGTGACCAGCCCGGCCTGTTCGGCCGCGTCGATCCCGGCCACGGGGCGCCACTGGCGCAGGGCCACGATCATGCGCAACCGCGCCCAATACAGTGGCCGGTCGTCGCAGGGCGGCAGGTCCCCGTGCCGCCGGTCCGCGCCCTGGGCCCGGCGCGTTGCCGCGCGCCACAACCGCACACCGTGGCGGCGCACCACCTCATAGGCCGCCCCGGCCCCCTCCGCCCGGCCCAGTTCCGCGGCGAAGTCCTCGACCCCGCGCCCAAGACCGGAGCGCCGCAGGATCTCGTCGGCGGCCTCCTCACCGGCACGCGCCTCCTCGACCGTGACCGGGGCGTGGGGGTCCAGGCGGCGGCCCAGCGCGGCGGCGTGGGCCCGGGCCAGATCCGGCGCCGCGCGGCAGAGCGGCGCCGCGGCCGGTGCGGTCCCGTCCATGGTCATGGCGACCCCCGTCGATCCCCGACCCCGCGCACTCCACCCCCTTGTGTCTCAGCCCGGCAGCCGGAAGTCCGGCTCGGCCTGGGTCGTCTGGACGTCCATCTGCGCCTTCTGGAGCCGCCCGGAGTAGTCCCAGTTCATCGACTGCCAACGGGTGAACTGGTCGAGCACCCACACCCCCGAGAGCC
This sequence comes from Marinactinospora endophytica, assembly GCF_054780875.1. Lineage (NCBI taxonomy): Bacteria > Bacillati > Actinomycetota > Actinomycetes > Streptosporangiales > Nocardiopsidaceae > Marinactinospora > Marinactinospora endophytica. Next base: position 73,568 of record NZ_BAAGVM010000015.1, read on the forward strand.
GGCTGCCGTTGCCCGAGCGCCCGTTTCCGCCGAAGGGCAGGTGCGCTTCGGCGCCGGAGGTGGAGTTGTTGACGCTGACCATGCCGGCGCCGATACCGGAGCGGAACGCGAACGCCTTCTTCGCGTCCGTGGTGTAGATCGAACAGGACAGGCCGTAACCGGGCAGGTTGGCCAGCTCGACGGCCTCCTCCAGGTGACGGTAGGCGGTGACTCCGATGATCGGTCCGAAGGTCTCCTCGGTGAACACCCGGTCTTCGGGGACCACCCCGTCCAGGATGACCGGGTGGTAGAACAGTCCGGCCTGCGGATCGCCGACGAACCCCGCGCGGGGGTTGGCCGAGGTGATGCGGCCGACCCCGCTGGAGCCGAGGACGCGATGGTGGTCGCCGATCCAGCCGAGGAAGGACTCGTAGCGCTCGGCGAAGCGGTGGTCGATCATGGGGCCGTAGAGCACGTCGCGGGTGGGATCGCCGATCGGTGCGGCGGCCGTCGCCTCGGCGAGCATCGAGACGAAGCGTTCGTGGACGGACTCGTGGACCAGGGCGGTCCCCAACGAGGTGCAACGCTGGCCCGCGGTGCCGAACCCGGAGAACAGCGCGCCCTCCACGGCCACCTCCAGGTCGGCGTCCTCGGTGATCACCATCGGGTTCTTGCCGCCCAGCTCCAGGCACGGTGTCTGCAGGTGCCGGCCGCACAGCTCGCCGATGCGGGCGCCCACCGCGCTGGAACCGGTGAACCCCACCTTGTCGACCAGTCCCTCCCCCAGGGCCGCCGACAGCCCCGCGAACGTCTCCTCCCCGTCGGCGTAGACCAGGTTGAGCACCCCCTCGGGCAGGCCCGCGCGGGTCAGCAGCTCATACAGCGCCCACGCGCAGGCCGCGGAGTACTCGGCCGGCTTCCAGACCACCGCGTTACCGGTGAGGAGGGCGGGGATGATGTACCAGGCCGGCACGGCGACGGGGAAGTTGCCCGCGGTGATGATCGCGGCGACCCCCACCGGCGTGCGGAAGGTGAAGAGCTGCTTGTCCGGCATCTCCGAGGGCACGCTCTGCCCGTAGAGACGGCGGCCCTCGCCGCGGAAGAACTCGCACGTGTCGATGATCTCCTGCACCTCGCCACGCGCTTCGGCGAGCGTCTTGCCGATGTCACGGGTGACGATTCGGGCCAGCGCCTCCTTGTTGGCCGTGACGAGGTCGCCCATGGCGCCGATGACCTGGCCCCGCACCGGGGCGGGGACCCGGGCCCACTGCTGTTGGGCGTTCTTGGCGGCACGACAGGCCGAGACGAAGTCGGCGCGGTCGGCCAGGCTCACCTCGGCGACGGTCTGCGCGGTGTCTGCGGGGTTGACCGAGACAAGGGGGGTCTTTGCGGCGGGGAGCCGTTTTCCCGCGATGACGGAACGCAGGTCGAGGGGCGTCGCTGTCACAGATGCTCCATTGCTCGTGGGCCGAAGGGCGGGGCCGTCCCACGCTGTGCCACGCGGCGGGGTCCTGCCCCGGGGAGGGGTGTCCAGGTCGGGCCGTCCCTCCCCGATCGCCGACACTGCCATGCCGTCGGCCCGCGTTCAAGAAGCGACGGATCCGTTCCAGGCGAGGCGTACGCAGCCGGTGACCCGATCAAATGATGGAAAGCGAACCGATCAGACGAGGGAATCGGAGACTCCCCGAGGTCAATCGGCGTGCGGACCGAAAAGACGGGGAGAAAAGGGGGCGCCGATCGCTGCCCAGAAGCGGGGTCGGGCGCCCTTTCCCCGCGCCTCAGGAGAAGCGGAGAGGGAGGCGGTGCCCGGCGGACGGGCGACGCCGTGGAGAACGCCGGAAGACACCTGGTTTCGGTTTGAAGAGGACGCGCTTAACCTGCGGTGATGATTTTACGCCCCCTTGTCGTTACTTGATGTTGTTTCGCATGCTCAGAGGCATGGTTGACATCATCTCCCGTTCCGAATGGGGCGCGCGCGCTCCCAGATCCCGCCAGACCACATCCTGGTCGGCGCGTACCGAGTTCATTGTCCACTACTCCGCCGGGCCGCCCTCGCAGACGCCGCGGCAGATCCAGGCGTTCCACATGGACTCCAACGGCTGGTCCGACGTGGGCTACAACTTCCTCATCGACACCGACGGCAAGATCTACGAGGGGCGCGGATGGCTCGTGGTGGGCGCGCACGCCACCGGCCACAACACCTCCGGTATCGGCGCCTGCTTCATCGGCGGCAACGGCGACGCCACCCCGGCCACCCGCAAGGCGATCCGGGCCCTGTACGACGAGGCCAACCGCAAGGCCGGACGCACCCTCAAGATCCGGGGGCACCGCGACGTGGGGTCCACGGACTGCCCGGGTGACGACTTGTACGCGTGGGTGCGCGACGGCATGCCCGCTGATGGGGCCGGTGAGGCCGACGGCGGTGGAGGAGGCAGCGGGGGAGGCGGACAGGTCCCGCCCTGGCCGGGCGTCTACCTCTCCTACCCGCCCATAACCCGCCACCCCGCGGTCTCCACCTGGCAGGGGCGCATGCGGGAGCGCGGCTGGTCTCTCACGGTGGACGGCGCCTATGGCGCCAGGTCGCGGTCGGTGTGTTCGGCGTTCCAGCGCGAGAAGGGACTCACCGTGGACGGGATCGTCGGTCCCGACACCTGGCGGGTGGCCTGGACGGCGCCGATCACCTGAGCGACGGACGCGGCGACACCGATGGCGAAATCCCGGAATTCCAGCTTTGGAGTCCCGAATCGTTCCGCCCATCCGCTCTCACCTGCGGTAACGCATCCAAGTGAAAAGTGGATGCGCTCCCGACCAGACGGATCGAACCCCGCCCTCATGTTCCGCTCGTGTCCTCGTGGGAAAGAGGGGGGTGCCGCTGGCACCGGGGACGTGTTCCACCGCACCGGCGGCACGGGTGCGCGGGACCGAGAGCGCGCTCGCGAGGACCGGGGGCAGGCCGCCACCGGACCGGGGGGACGACCACGTGCAGATTCAGGACGGCGTGCCGGCTGGCCGGACAGCCGGCCGCCGCGGGCCGTCCCGCGGGGACGCCGTCGCGGCCCACCGCGGTCCCCGAGGCGCCATACCCGCCCGTGCGCCGATCGCCGCCACCGCGGGAGGGCGCCGTCCCGGTTCGCCGTGGCGGCATCGGCGTGGAGTGGGAGACCTCGTTCCGGTTCCCTTGACACACGGCCGGAAACGGCCGTTCGCCACGCCGACTCTGGTCAGCGGAAATGTCCCTCGCCTCTGGCAGTCTCTCGGCATCGCGCGGACGAGCGTCAGCGACGCACCGGCTCCGAGGAGCGGAGTCGTCGACGCGCCACCGACCCCGGCCGGCCCCCCGACCGGCTCCGAGGCAGAAAGGAACCGAGCGTGACCCGTCATCGGAACACCGCCGGGCAGACCCCCAGGATCCTGCTGGTTCTGACCTCGGGGCTGCTGCTCCACCCCGCCATGACGCTGACCACGGCCCTCGCGGGCCCGGGGGCGTCGGTGCTGGTTCCGCTCGGTGCCGCCGGAGGGCTGTGGGTCTGGGCGTTGCGCATCATCTGGCGCGGGGTCGCCGGCGGCGGGCCTCACCCCTCGCGGTCCTCTTCTCCGCCCGCGCAGCGCGGCGCTGTTCCCCGGAGCTCCCCTTCGGTGCCCCGCGCCCCTGGTCCCCGCTCCGGCCGCACGGTCCGTCCCCGTCTCGTGTCCGAGCCGCGCAGGACCCGTCCCGCGGGTTCCTCCCGGAATCGGGCCCGGGCGCACGGGTACCCGGCACGTTCCAGTGCGGGCCGTGCCCTCCGCGCGCCGCAGGCCCTCTCCGGCGCGCGCGCCCACCGTCCTCCCCGATTGGTCTACGAGGACAGCCGACGCTGAGCCGTCATGTTCCCGCCGGGCCATGGTGGGCAGGGGACCGCCGGTGCCCCGTCCGTGGGGGCGCCGCGGCCCTGGCACCACGGGGTGCCGGAGCCGGTGACTCCGGGAGGCAGACATGAGCGCACAAGACGTCGTGTTGGTGGGTGGGCCGTTCGACGGCCGTCACCAGATCGTGGAGGAGGCCCAAGACGAGGTGGTCCTGTCGCGTGACCTCCCGGCTGAGCCCTCCGACCCGCCGGGAGAGGAGTACCTCTACCGGCGTGACATCACCAATCCGGCGGTGTTCGTCCACGTCCCCCGCTAGCGGAACACGACGGGCGCGTGTCACGGTGGCGGGTCTTGGGCTGTCCGAGGCCGGGGCCGTCCGTGGTCCAGGGGCGGGCCCGTACCCCGCGGATCCCTGGCCGGACGGCCCCACCCCTTCAGACGCCGTGACGTGCGTGGCAGGGTCAGGGATCGGAGGCCGACGAGGGGGGACGGGGAGCAGGCGGGGTAAGGAGGACCGCCGTGACCAAGGCGAGGACCTGGGGCGGGAGCCGGCCTTGGTCGATGAGCGCGCATGCCGCTTCGAGGAGGCGCTCGTCATCCAGGTCCGCCCAGTCGGTGTGCGCTGTCATGGCCATCGCCCCTGCCCTTTGGGGCGCCGGTCGTAACAACAGAGCCGGGCCGAGGCCGTGGGGAGGCGAGGGTGGCCTCGCGGCCGAACGGCTCACACGGGACGAAGCCCTGGTCAACACGTCTGAGGGGCGGTGCTCCTCCCTCGGGGAGTTTGTCGGATTCCTTGACGGGCAGTGCCGTGAGTACGGTCCGACAACGCGGCCGAGAGCGAACTCGACGATCACGCCCGCGCATCGCGACGCCTCCCATGGGGCGTGCTCGTCCGGGTCACCACGGTGGAGAACACGCCACTTTTCCCTCGCATCTCCCCAACCGCTGGCGAAAAGAAGGAACTCCGCATGACCACACTTGATACGCGCATCACCGCGCGCCGGCGCGTCCGCACGGTCCACCCCGCCCCCCGTGACCGTCGCTACGAAGCACCGCCCTCCTCGGGCCACGGTGACGTCGCGGCACCGGAGGCGTCGGGCCCCCTCTCCCCGGCGCAGGAGGACGAGCCTGAGGTGGAAGGGACGAGGGAGGAGGAAGGCGGGTCCGGGGACGGCACCGAACGGCGGCACCCCTGCCCAGGAGCGGTGCGCGGTGAGGGGCAGAGGCCCGAAACAGCGAAGGAAACCCACGACGGTGCCACGGGGTGGAAGGAACAGGCCGGCGCGAACAGGACGACGGTCGCCCCTTCCCCGTCCGCGGGGAGCGCCCCCTCCTCCCCTCGGTCCTCCCGGGAATCCGTCGCCCTCCACCGGGAACCGGGCGTGGACCGCGAGGCGCTCAAAGCCGCGCTGCGGCGGATCCCGCCGCGGCGACGCAGGGTTCTCCTGCTCCACTTCTTCGCCGGTAGGTCCCACGCCGAGGTCGCCGAGAGCGTCGGGACGACCCAAAGGGAGGTCGAGGACATGCTGCGGCGGGCGCTAGGCGAGCTTCACGTCGAGCTGACGCCGGCGTCCGGGGAAGGTGCGGCGTAGCCCGAGGGGCCGCGGGGCGCGACGGGACGATGCCTCGCCGCGCCCCGCGGGAGGTCATCCGGCGCTCTTCGGCGCGCGAGGCTTCTTGGCGACCCGGGAGCGGTCGAACAGCGGCTCGAAACGGGTGTTGTACTCCTCGATGCACTCCTGGCACGCGTCGATCTCGCGGATGGCGTACTCCCAGGCGAACTGGATGTTGCCATCGGCGTCGACGCGCTCGCCTTGGACGTCGTGGACGTCGCAGTAGGTACGGGTGAAGACCTCGGTAACCACCGGGGAGTTTCCTCTCGATGACGGGGAAGGCGGGTCGGGCGACCCACCGGGCGCGGCGCGCCAAGGCGGAAACCTACACCCTTGGAGCCCCGCCGTTGACCGGGGTTCGCGCCCCGAGACCGGAGGCTCGTCGCCTATTGCCTGGAAGCGGGGGGCGTGGGCCGGGAGGTCGATCCCCCGTTGTCCCGCTGTTGGCGGTCCGGTCGGGTGGACAGGTACACGCCGGCCGTTCCGGCCGAGGCGAGCAGTGAGCACAGCGCAAGTACGATCCACAGCATCACGGGGTTCCTTCCGACGAGATGACCGCCGAGGGTAACGAGGGAGCGGTCGCCGGTGAGAAGAAGAGCGGCTGAACACGCCGCGTGACCCATCGACACTATCTCTACGCACCTCTACAAAAACCCCGCAGAGGGTAAAACTCCGTCAATTGGTCGGGCGATCCCTTCGGCCTCACGGACGTATCGCCTCTCCCGGAAGGGGGGATACGGCTGCCATAGACTTGCCCGGATCGGGGATCTGGACGAAGGCGGGGGACGTGTCGACGACGAGGTTGCTGGTCCTCGGGGTCGTCGCCGGACGAGACACGGCGCACGGGTATGCGATCCACCGCGAGCTGCTCTCCTGGAACGCCCAGGAGTGGGCCAACATCAAGTGGGGGTCGATCTACCACGCGCTGCGTCAGCTGACCAAGGAGGGCAAGCTCGAAGCCGTCTCCGGCGAGGATCCCACGGGACGGACCGACTACCGGATCACCCCCAAGGGGCGTGCGGAGTTCCTGGAGCTGCTGCGCGGCGCGCTCAGTAGTGCGGGACCGCACGCCGACCTCCTCTCGGCCGGTCTGGCCTTCATGGCGGCGTTGCCCCGCGGCGAGGTGATCGAGCTACTGGAGCGCCGTTGCGGGGCGCTGGAGAAGGAGCGTGACGACATCGCCCCTGTCGTCGGCGTGGCGGACGGGTGGGAGACCCCCGGCACCGAACACGTCCCCGAGTTGTTTCATCTGTGGTACAGCAACGCCGATCACGCGCTGACCTGGACGCGCGGCCTGATCGAGCGACTGCGGGCGGGGGCCTACACCATGGCCGATGAGCTAACGGGAGAGACCAGGCCGAGGTAAGCCTGCTTCGCGTCTTTCCGGGCGCTCCTGTCTTCCTGTACTCAAAGTTGAGCCACCCCCTCTATGGGCCTACAGTTCTTTTGACTCAAATTTGAGTAATGAAGTCGAGGGTGCTCGACGGCGGCACATCCGGGAGGACGGCGTTGATCCACGCACGGCGGCTCAGCCGCGGCTATCGCCACAGGGCTAAGGAGATCGAAGCGGTCAGGGAGGTCGACCTGGACGTGGCGCAGGGAGAACTCGTCGCCCTCCTCGGGCCGAACGGAGCCGGCAAGTCCACACTCCTGCGCATGCTCACCACACTGCTGCCGCCCTCGGCGGGCAGCGCCACCGTGGCGGGACATGACATCGTCACCGATCCCGCGGGCGTCCGCTCCCGGATCGGTTACGTGGGCCAGCGCAACGCGGCGGGTGAGGAGCAGCGCGTCCACGACGAGCTGGTGCTCCACGGGCTCTGGTACGGGCTGTCCGGCAGCGCGGCGCGGCGCAGGGCCGACGAGGTCGTGGAGCTGCTCGACCTGGGGGAGGTGGCCGGGCGTAAGCCGGGCACCCTCTCCGGTGGCCAACGCCGCCGTCTCGACATCGCCTTCGGGATGGTCCACCACCCCCCACTGCTGTTCCTGGACGAACCCTCCACCGGGCTGGATCCCCAGAGCCGCGCCGACGTGTGGCGACACGTCCTGCGCCTGAGGAGGGAGAGGGGCACGACCATCGTGCTGACCACCCACTACCTGGACGAGGCCGACGACATGGCCGAGCGCGTCATCGTCATCGACCACGGCCGGGTCATCGCGGACGGGACCGCCGAACGGCTCAAGGACGACCTCGCCGGCGACCGCATCACCGTGACCCTGAGCGACCCGGAACAGGGCGCGCGGGCCGCGGGGATCGCCGCGAGGATCGAAGGGACGGGGGAGGTCGAGATCGACGGCTCCGACATCCGCGTGCGGGTGCCCCGGGCCGACCGGGCGCTGCCCCGCCACCTCCGCGAACTCGAGGCCGCGGGCATCGAGGTCAGCGCGGCCCGGGGGCACCGCCCCACCCTGGACGACGTCTTCCTGGCACTCACCGGGCGCAGCCTGGAGGAGACCAACCGACAGGAGGTGGCCGCGTGACGGTCGAAACGGCCTCGATGCGGCGGGGCGCAAGGACGCGGCCGGTGAAGGGCCTGCTGCGGGACACCCTGGTCTCGTTCCGTCGGGAGATGACGCCGGCGCTGCGCGAGCCCGGCGGGGTCCTGCTGGGAACCATCATCGCGATGCTCCAGCCGCTGCTGTTCCTCGTCCTGTTCGGCCCGGTCCTGGCGGGCGGCGGAGGGCGGGAGCAGACCTGGCAGTGGTTCATCCCCGGTGTCTTGGTCATGATGTGCCTGTTCGGGCCGCTGTCGGCGGGCTACTCCCTGCTCTCCGAGCTCATCGGGGGCGCCATGGAGCGGATGCTGGTCACCCCGGCCAGCCGTACCGCGATGCTGATGGGACGCACCCTGAAGGAGTCGCTGATCCTGTTGGTACAGGCGGTGCTGATCGTGGCGGTGGCGATTCCCATGGGGCTGCGCCCCGACCTCGTCGGCGTGATCGTGGGGATCGCCCTGCTCGTCGTGTTCGGCACTGGATTGGGGGCGTTGTCGTTCGTCCTGGCGATCCTCTCCCGCCCCAGCGGCACCCTGTTCTATCTCGTCACCCAGACGGTGGTCTTTCCCTTGATGCTCCTTTCGGGAGTGCTGCTTCCGCTGGAGGCGGCCCCCGGATGGTTGCGGGCCGTCGCCGCCCTCAACCCGGTCACCTACGTCGTCGAGGCGCAACGCCGTCTGTTCGTCGGCGAGCTCGCCGCGCCACCGGTCCTGTACGGGGCCGTGGTGGCCGTCGCGGTGGCCGCGGTGGGACTTCTCCTGGCGACCCGCGCCATGCGCCGCGCGGTCTGAGCGTTCACGTGCCGTTCACGGCCCCGTCGCCCGGGACGCGCCTGGCGGGGCCGGAAGGCGTCGTCTCGCTGTGGACACGCGCGAATATTGACGCGAGAACGACATCAGGTCGGGCAGTCTGTAAAGCGTGAAAACGGGAGAAGTCACCTCGGAACGGACGGGCGAGGTGGTATTGGAGGGCATCCGAGGAACCGCTCGGCGTCCGCTGGACCTCATGCTGGCGCTGGGTGGTGTCGTGCTCCTGGCTTTGACGCTGGTGTTGATCAGCGTCGTCGCCGGGGGCGCGGCCGGAGACGAGGCGGAGGAACTGCGCGCCCTGCTGCCACCCCGGTTGCTCGCCCTGGGGGCCGGGATCGCCAACCTCGCCGTCATCGTGCTCGTCTGTTCCGTCGGTGTGGAGCGCCTGTTCAACCGGGAGTTCCGTCAGGTCGCCCGCGCGCTGCTGGCCGCCGTGCTCGGTTATGGACTCGCCGGGGGGATCAACACGCTCACCGGCGTATTGGCCGGATCCGACGGGTTACCCGCGCTGCTGGCCGGGGGCGGCCTCCAGCAAGGGCCGTTCACCGAACCACTGCACGGCTATCTCGCCGCCGCGATCGGCTACACCCGCGCGATGCGCATCGCCCACCTGCCCCGTGTGCGCGCCGCGATCTGGGTGGGGATCTCCATCACCTGCGCCTCCGTCCTCCTATCGGGGTTCACCACCGCGCTCGCGCTGATCCTCACGATCCTGCTCGGCTGGACGTGCGCCTCCGTCGCCCGCTACGCCATCGGCCTGGCGCCGCCCCGGCCCGATTCCGCCCGGCTGGTGCGGGAGCTACGACGGTTCGGCCTGGACGCCTTGACGATCACCCCCGAGGGCAGCGACCCCGAGGGCAACGAGCGCTTCGCCGTCGACACCACCGACCGCCGTCTCGACGTCCTGCTCCTGCGCGCCGATGTCACCACCGGAGTGTGGAAACGGCTGTCCTCCCGGTTGCTCCTGCGCGATCCCGCCGCCCCGCCGGTCCTGTTCAGCCTGCAACGCAGGGTGGAGCACATCGCGCTGCTCGACTACGCCGCCGCGGCGGCCGGAGCCGCCACCCCCAGGCTGAAGGCCATCGGCGAGCTCGGACCCGGCACCGCGGTGCTCGTGCGCGACCACCGCCGCTCCGAACGGCTGGCCGACCTGCCCGACGAACGGGTCACCGACGGATTGCTCGCCGAGATCTGGGCGGAACTACGTCGACTGCACCGCCATCGCATCGCCCACCGCAACATCGGCGAGCACAGCATCGGAGTGCGCATGGACGGTCGGGTCGTCTTCACCGGCATGTCCTCGGGCAGCGTCGCCGCTGGCGCGTTCGCCGCCTCACTGGACGTCGCCGCTCTCCTGGCCGCCCTGGCGTTGCGCGTCGGCGTCGACCGGGCGGTGGGCTCCGCCCACCGGGCGCTGGGAACCGAGGACCTGGCGGCGACGCTGCCCTACCTCCAGACCGCGGGACTGCCACGGGCCCTGCGCCAACGGTTGCGAGGGCACGCCGGGATACTGGGGGAGATCCGCGCCGAGATCACCCGCATCGCCCCCGACGCGCCGGCGGCCCCGGTCAAGCTGGAGCGGATGCGGCCCCGCACCATCGTCAGCGTCGCGGTCGCCACGGTCGTCGGGGTGGTCCTGGTCTCCCAGCTCGCCGACGTCGACCTGACGACCATCCGCGACGCCGATCTCGGCTGGGCCGGTGCCGCGCTGCTCATGTCGCTGCTGTGCATGGTGGCGGCGGCACTCGCGTTGATGGGGTTCGTGCCGATCCGCCTGCCCCTGTGGCGGACCGTGCTCGTGCAGTTCGCGGCGTCGTTCATCCGCATCGCCGCGCCGGCCGGCCTGGGCTCCCTCGCCCTCAACACCCGGTACGTCACCAAGGCCGGGGCCTCCACCGCGTTGGCGGTCTCGGCGGTCGGCGTCTCGCAGCTCGTCGGGCTGCTCGTGCACGTCCCGCTCCTGCTGCTGTGCGCCTACCTCACGGGTACCGCCTACCCCGCCGACTTCTCTCCTTCGAGCACGCTCATCGTCGTCGCCGGCCTGCTGTCGGTCGTGGTCGCCGCCGTGCTGGCACTGCCCCGGCTGCGTCGCGCCGTCGTGTCGCGCGTGCGCCCCTACCTGCACGGCGTCCTACCCCGCCTGCTGGACCTGCTCCAGCACCCGCGCAAGCTCGCCACCGGCATCGGCGGGACGATCCTGCTCACCGCGGGGTTCGTCCTGTGCCTGCACTTCTCGGTGCTGGCCTTCGGCGGTGACGCCAGCATCGCGGCGGTCGCGGTCGTGTTCCTGGCGGGTAACGCGATCGGCTCGGCGGCCCCCTCACCGGGCGGACTGGGCGCGGTGGAGGCCGCGCTCCTGGGCGGGTTGACCACGGTCGCGGGCGTACCCGGCGGGATCGCGCTGCCCGCCGTGCTGCTGTTTCGGCTGCTGACCTTCTGGCTGCCGGTGCTGCCCGGATGGGCGGCGTTCCACCACCTCCAACGGAAGAGGGCGATCTGATGGCCCGGCGGGCACTGCTCGGCATCGACCTGGGGACCAGCGGGGTCAAGGCCACTCTCCTCGGCGTCGACGGGACCACGCTGGGGGAGGGTGACGCCGCCTATCCGGTTCACACGCGACGGCCGGGATGGGCCGAGACGGATCCGCGAGAGTGGTGGAGGGCCGTCGTGCGGGCGGTGCGGGCGGGGGTGGAGCGTTCCGGTCCGGTCGAGGTCGCCGCCATCGGCCTGGACGGGCAGATGCACGGCCTGGTGCTCGTGGAGGAGGACGCGACCCCCGTCCGCCCCGCGATCCTGTGGGCCGACCAGCGGGCCGACACGGTCATGGCGCGCTGGCGGGGCCTGGCCGCGCTGGAACAGGACCGACTGGCCAACCCGCTGGTCCCCGGTATGACGGGGCCGCTGCTGTCCTGGGTGGCCGAGCACGAGCCGGCGGCGCTGCGTCGCGCGCGCTGGGCGTTGCTCCCCAAGGACTGGATACGGCTGCGGATGACCGGCGCCGTGGGCACCGATCCCTCCGACGCCTCCGCGACGCTGCTGTGGGACATGCCCACGGGAACCTGGTCGCCCGCCGCTGTCGCCCTGACGGGCGCGCCCTCCGCCCTGTTGCCCCCGGTCCTGGCCTCCGATCGGATCGCCGGCGGGCTGGGCGGTCCCGCCGCCGAGGACCTGGGGCTGGTGAGGGGGACCCCGGTGGCCGGCGGGGCAGGGGACACCCCCGCGGCCCTGCTCGCCACGGGACTGGAGAAGGGCCAGGCCCAGATCACGGTCGGCAGCGGCGCCCAGATCGTCATGCCGGTGACCAGCCCGCTTCCGGTCCCCGCCCTCCACGTCTACCGCACGGCCGAGCGGACCGGGTGGTATCGCATGGCCGCGGTCCACAACGCCGGGATCGCCCTGGAGTGGATGCGTAACCTGCTCGGCGCGCAGTGGGACGAGGTGTACGCGGCCCTGGATCGGGGAGAGCCCGGTGCCCACGGTGTCACCTTCGTTCCCCATCTGACCGGTGAGCGCACACCGGTGCTGGACCCCTCGGCCACCGCCGCGTTGAGCGGGCTGCGGCTGTCCACCGACCGCGCCACGCTGTTGCGCGCCGCCGTGGAGGGGGTCGCCTTCTCGGTGCGCCATGCCGCCGACGCCCTTCCCGACGGGCTGCCGCCACAGGTTCGCCTGGCCGGGGGCGGCAGCCGCTCGCCCGCGTTCCGGCGTCTCCTCGCCGACGTCCTGGGCGTGGGGCTGCGGCCGATCCGCCTGCGCAGCGCCTCGGCGCTGGGCGCCGCCCTGCTCGCGGCCCGCGCCGTCGCAGTGCCCGAGCCAGCTGTGGCTCCGCAGGAGGAACCCGTCATCACACCGGGGCCGAACGTCGCAGCCTATGCCGAGGCCTACGAACGCTACCTCTCCCGCATCCGGTCCGACCCCCGTCCGTGACGGGGGCCGTCAGACACTCCCGGCTCGCCGCGCGGCAGAGACCTCTCAGACCACGGGAGCAGCCCGCTTCCGGCGCCGTCCGGGGCACGGGCGTGGCGCGATGCCGCGCGGGGACCACGCGCCCGGTCCGGCCGTGCCAAGCCGGGGCGTGCGCGGGGAGCACCACCACGGCGATCGCGTTGAGCGCCGGTGAGTCCGCCGTGGTCTCCCCGGGTACGGCGATCAGGGCGGCGTTCGGCGCTCGTGACGGCACCGTCGCGGGGACGGCCCGGGGGAGCGGAAGCGGCCGGCGGGTGCGGCCCGCAACGGGAGCCGGCCGCCCCGGTTCGCGCGGCGCCGCCCCCACCGGGGCGGTGCCACGACCGCCGGGGGCATCCAGGACGCGGCGCGCCCGCGACCCCTCCTCGACCATTCCCGGCCACGGGGGCTGACCCGTGGATTTCGGGGTCGGCCCGGTGGAGGGGCAGGCAACGATCCACCGGTCACGGGGAGCAGATCCCGCTCTCCCGCTTCGCCCCACCGGGGAGCACGGCATCGCGCTGACCCGCGTCCCCACCCGAGGCGGCGGCGGTCGCCCCGACCACACCGGCCGGGCGGGATCGGCCCCGGCCGCGCGATATCGCGCGGCCTCGGTACCTCCGTGACGTCGGACCCGCGTGCCTTTGGCGCAGGACGTCCTGGGCGGGTGCACCACCGTGCCCGCTGTCGCCGTGGACGGCGAGCCGCCGCCCGTGGAGCACGTCTCCCGGGGACGGGGTCCGGCACCGCACGGTCCTCCAGCGCGGATACCGGTGCCCACGCGGCGTGGGGCACCGAGGGGACACGGCCGAGGTCCGCGTGAAGGTCGATGGTGAAAGGGGGAGGTGCCGGGCGCCCGGCGACAGCGGTCCTGGGAACGGACCGCCACGCCGCCCGGCCGCCACGACCTGGAGGCCGGGCGACCGGCGCGGCCGGCCACACCCCCGGCCTTGCGACGCGCCGATCCCGTCCCGACGGTGCCGGTGACCGGTACTCCGTCGGGTGACGGCTCGATGAGCCGACGATCCCGTGCCGCCACACCGGCACGGGACAATCCCGCGTTCGGCCACGCAGAGTAAGAAGATGTGTTCTATGGGTAAGAACACGTTCCTGGCGATCTCCGCGACGACCCTGCTGGCGTTCGCGGTCACCGCCTGCACCGGCGGCGGCAACATCGAGGGCGACACCGCCTCCTCCGACTCCCCGGGTCCCCAGTCCTCCGATCCGCAGGCATCCCCCGAGGAGGGCGTGGGAACCGAAAGGGCGATGTCCGAGCCGTTCGGGCCGGCCTGCGCCGACGTTCCTCAGAAAGGGGCCGGCAGCTTCGCCGGGATGGCCCGGGAACCGGTGGCCACGGCCGCCTCCAACAACCCCGAGCTGTCCACGCTGGTCGAGGCCATCACGCGGGCCGGCCTGGACGACACGCTCAACGACGCCGAGGACGTCACCGTCTTCGCCCCGACCAATGAGGCGTTCGAGAAGTTCCCCGAAGACGAGCGCGACGCGCTGATGCAGGACAAGGAGCGGCTCACCGACGTGGTGAACTACCACGTCGTCGAGGGGCGCCACACCCCGCAGGACCTGGAAAACGGTGAGTTCACCTCACTCCAGGGCGATCCGGTCACCACCTCCGGCTCCGGCGAGGAGTTCACGGTCAATGATCAGGCCAACGTGGTGTGCGGGAATGTCCGGACGGCCAACGCCACGGTCTATGTCATCGACGCCGTGCTGACGCCGCGGTGATCCCGCGATGATCTCCCGGGCGGGTCCAGCGGTGCCGCGGACCCGTCCGGGAGCGGCCCGGTCGAAGGGAAGGCGGATGGGCCAGGAGGGCACACGGGGCCGGCCCGGACACGAGAAGCCGCCCCGGCTCCCGACCGGAGAGCGGCCGGGCACCCGAACGCGCCCCGACGTCTTAGCGCGGGTTCGCTCCACCACCGGCGCGCCGGAGGGGGCCCCTCCGGCGCGGACCGGGTCGAGGCCCACCGTGGTCCCAGGATCACGGTGGGCCCGGGCTCACACCTTCTCGGCGGGATGCGGGGCCGAGACCTGGGCGCGCGCCGCGCGCGCGGCGCGCGCCCGGTTCACCGTGACCACGCCCAGCACGATGACGATCAGCGCGTACAGGGCGAGGCTGATCCCGCTGTCGAACAGCACGGCGACGTCGCCCTGGCCGACCGCCAGCGCCCGGCGCAGCTCGGTCTCGGCGACCGGGCCGAGGATGACGGCGATCAGGACGGGAGCGAGCGGGATCCCGTACCGCCGCATCATGAACCCCAGCAGTCCCAGGAGCAGCATCAGCCACAGGTCCGCCATCGCCGACGCGGCGGCGTAGACGCCCAGCGCGGAGAACGTGGTGATGCCGGCGTAGAGGTAGGGCTTGGGGATCAGCAGCAGCCGGGCCCACAAGGGGGCGAACGGCAGGTTGAGCACGAGCAGCATCACGCTGCCGATGAACAGGCTGGCCAGCAGCGCCCACACCAGGTCACCGTTGCGCTCGAACAGCAACGGGCCCGGTTGCATGCCGTACTGCTGGAAGGCGGCCAGCATGATCGCCGCGGTCGCCGACGTGGGCAGGCCCAGCCCGAGCAGCGCGCCCATCGCGGTGCCCGCCGTCGCGCTGCCGGCGGCCTCGGGCGCGGCCACCCCCTCGATCGCGCCGTTGCCGAACTCGTCGGGGGCGCCGCCGCGCGCCGCGCGCCGGCGGGCGAGCTTGCGCTCGGTGCCGTAGGCGAGGAACGTGGGGATCTCCGACCCGCCCGAGGGGATGACACCGAACGGCAGGCCGAACAGGGTCCCGCGCATCCAGGCCGGCAGGGTGCGCCGCAGGTCCTTGCGCCCCAGCCAGGGGGTGCCGCTGCGGCGCAGGGCGCCGCTCTCGGTCCCCCCGTGGCCGCCGGCCACGTGCAGCACCTCACCGATCGCCAGCAGCGCCACCGTGATCGTCACGATGCTGAAGCCCTCGAACAGTTGCGGCATGCCGAAGGTGAAACGCTCGGCACCGCTGATGCCGTCGATGCCGACCAGGCTGATGACCAGGCCGACGCACAGCGCGACCAGGCCGCGCACCATCGACTGGGAGACCACCGCGGAGGTGGCGAGGAAGGCGAACACGGCCAGCGCGAAGTACTCGGCCGGACCGAACTGCAGCGCCAGGTCGATGATCGCGGGGGAGAAGAAGGCCACCAGGGTCGTCGAGAGGATGGCGCCGATGAAGGCGCCGATCGCCGAGGTCGCCAGGGCCTGCGGGGCCCGGCCCCGCCGTGCCATCTGATACCCCTCGATCGCGGTGGCGATCGCCGAGCTCTGACCGGGGGTGTTCATCAGGATGGCGGCGGTGGAGTCGCCGAACAGGCCGCCGTAGTAGACGGCCGCGAACATGATGAAGGCGGCGGTGGGGTCGAGCTGGAAGGTGATCGGCAGGAGCAGGGCCACGGCCATCGACGAGCCGAGGCCCGGCAGCACGCCGACGGCCGTGCCGAGCAGGACGCCCAGCAGCGCCCACAGCAGGTTCTCCGGGCTCAGCGCGTGGGCGAACCCGGTCATGAGGTGGTTGAGCGCGTCCATTTAGAAGATGCCCCCGAGGATGCCCGCCGGCAGGTTCAGGCCCAGGCCGGCGACGAAGGCCAGCTGGACGAAGGAGGAGAACACCAGCGCGACCGTGGCGTCCAACAGCGGGCGTCGGCCTCCCATGGCGTGGACGACGCCGAAGAACAGCAGCGCCCCCGACAGCAGCCAGCCCACCGGCTGGAGCAGCAGGATGAAGACGACCAGCGAGCCGATGACGGTCAGGACCGGCCGCCACTGGGTGCGCCCGCCGGAGTCGTCCGTCCTCGCCTCGGCCGGGGCGCTGTCGCCGGCGTCCGCGGCAGCGGTCTCGTCGAGGCCGGGCCGGTCGGCCGGGCGGCGGATGACCTGCACGGCCAGCGCCACGCCGACACCGGCCATGATCACGGTGACGATCGTGGGGAAGAACCGTGGACCGGGGGAGGCCGTTCCCGGGGGGACGTCCATCAGCGCGGTCTGCACGCCGAGAACGGCGGCGATCGCGATGACCAGCGCGGCGACGAACAGCTCGCTGCGCCCGCTCCACCAGGAGCGCTCACGGGTCGGGGCCGGCGCGCTGGTGGCGCCGGTCGTCGTCTCGGTGCTCATGAGAGTCCCAGTTCCTCGGTGATAGTGGTGATGCGGTCGATCTCGGCGCTCAGGAACTCCTCGAACTCCGCGCCGCTTTGGAAGGTGTCGTCCCAGCGGTTGCGTTCGAGGGTGTCCTGCCAGGCGGGGGTGCGGGTCATCTCCGTGACGATCTCGGTGAGCTCCTCCCGCTCCTCGGCGGAGATGCCGGGTGGGGCCATGACACCGCGCCAGTTCGGCAGCACCGCGTCGATGCCCTGCTCGGCCAGCGTCGGCACGTCGATCCCCGGCACGGGTTCGTGCGCGGAGACCGCGAGAGCGCGCAGGTTGCCCGCCTCGATCTGGTCGCTGAACTCGTTGTAGCCGCTGATCCCCACGTCGACGCTGTGGGACAGCAGCGAGGTCAGCGCCTCACCGCCGCCGGAGAAGGGGATGTAGTTGACCTGCTGGGGGTCCACCCCGACGTCACGGGCGATCATCGCCGCGAGCAGGTGGTCGGTCCCGCCCAGGGAGCCACCGCCGATCGCGACCGCGCGCGGATCCTCGCGCAGGGCGTCGACGAGGTCGGCGGTCGTCTTGTAGGGCGAGTCCGCGGGGACCACGATGACCTCGTAGTCGTCGGCGAGGCGGGCGATGGGGGTGACGTCTTCCAGGGTGTGCGCGGAACGGTTGACGACGATGCCGCCGATCATCACGGTGCCGGTCACCATCAGCATGTTGGAGGTCTCGGCCTGGCGCACGGTCTGGGCCAGCCCGATCGTCCCGCCCGCACCGGGCACGTTCACCACCTGGCTGTTGGCGACGACGTCGCCCTCGCGCAGCGCGTTCTGCCCTTCGCGGGCCACCAGGTCCCAGCCGCCGCCCGGGTCGGCCGGGACGATGAAGGTCAGCTTGGAGCGGGCCTCCGAGGCGCCGTCACCGCTCTGTGCGGCGTTGACGGTAGCCGCGCCGATGATCAACGCCGCGGCTGCCGCGCCAAGGGCTCGCAGTGTCCGCTGTTTGCTCGTCAAGGCGCCTCTCCTGCCATGTGGTCCATTCCGTGGTCTATCCAGTCCGTTCATCGGCTCGGGCCGTGGTGTGGCCGTCGCTATATGCCGCCACGACGGGGGTCACTCGGTGTGGTGACGCGGGTCACCGTCCGGCCCGTCTGGCGAGAATGGCGCAGCTGGAACGTGAGGTAAACCTTTTGGTCTTTATGGTCGTGGATGTCTTTATGGTCGCGTTTCCCGTTTCGTGTCTGGGTGACGGGAGGATCACGCACGGCGAGGGGATGGGGGAGTGGGCAACCGTCGCCATATCCGTTGGACCGCCTAGTGGTATAAAAGTTCCACTAGTTGGTCCAAAGTAAGGAGGGTCATGCCGGGCGACGACGAGACCGACGGCGGCGTGCGCAGCGTGCTGCGCGCCGTGGACCTGCTGGCGCTGTTCGACGAGCGGCACCAGAGCCGGTCGATCCGCGAGCTGACCGAGGGCAGCGGTCTGGCCAAGACCACGGTGCTGCGCCTGGTCCACACCCTGGAGCTGCGCGGCCTGCTGTGGAGCCGGCCTGACGGTCTCATCGCAGCCGGTCCCGGGCTGCTGCGCTGGGCGGGACTGGCACGCGCCGCCTGGCAGGTGCCCGAACCGGTCCGCGAGGTCATGCGCGAACTCGTGGCCGAGACCGCGGAGACCGCCAACCTCTACGTCCGCGGCGACGCCACACGCGTCTGCGTCGCCCAGCAGGAAGGGCCGCAGAACCTGCGCCACGTCGTCGCCGTCGGCGACGAACTGCCCCTGTGGGCCGGGGCCGCCGCCCGGGTCCTGCTCATCGGATGTGACGACGCGCTGCTGCGCCGCGTCGCCGCCGCCTCGCCCTTCGGGGCCCGCCACGCCGAGACCCTGCGCATCCGGATCGCGGCGGCCCGCGCCGATGGCCACGCCGTCAGCCACGGGGAGCGCGAGGTCGGGGCGTCGGGCGTCGCCGCTCCCGTCGTGGACGGCGCCGGACGGGTCGTGGCCGCGATCGCTCTCGGCGGCCCCACCGCGCGCTTCACCTCCGAGGCGGTCGCCGAGTTCGCCGGCGCCGTCACCCGCGCGGCCCACCGGATCTCCGAGATCGGCCTGTATCCGGCCGGGAGAGCGCGCTCGGGGGAGGAGGCCGGATGAGCGAGCACCCCTTCGGTACGGGGCTGTTGTCCGGGGTGCGGGTCATCGACATGACCAACGTGCTGGCCGGCCCGTTCGCCGGTTACCAGCTCGCCCTCCACGGCGCCGAGGTCATCAAGGTCGAGGCGCCGGGAGGCGGCGACCTCGCCCGCAGGCTCGGCGCCGACGCCGATCTCAACCGGGCCCGGCTCGGCGCGTCCTTCCTGGCGCAAAACGCCGGCAAGCGCTCGATCACCGTGGACCTCAAGGACGAGAGGGGCAAGGAGGTCCTGCGCCGCCTGGTCCGCACCGCCGACGTCCTGGTGGAGAACTTCCGTCCCGGGGTCCTGGAGCGTCTCGGGTTCGGCGCCGACGTCTTGCGCCGGCTCAACCCCGGGCTCGTCTACTGCGCGATCTCCGGGTTCGGCGCCACCGGCCCGTTGCGGGACCGGCCGGCCTACGACCAGGTCATCCAGGGGCTGTCGGGGATGATGAGCACCACCGGTACCCCCGGCACCGCCCCGCTGCGCGCCGGTTATCCCGTCGCCGACACGCTCGGCGGGCTCGCCGCGGCCTACGCGATCTGCGCGGCCCTGGTCCGCCGCGGCCGCACCGGCGAGGGGGGCGTGCTCGACGTGTCGATGCTGGAGACCGCGATCACCGCCATGGGGTGGGCCGTCTCCAACCACCTGATCGCCGGGGTCGAGCCGCGACCGATGGGAAACGACAACGCCACCGCGGCCCCGTCGGGCACCTTCCGCACCGGCGAGGGGGCACTCAACATCGCGGCCAACAAACAGGAGCAGTTCGTGGCCCTGTGCCGCCTGCTCGGCCGTCCCGACCTGGTGACCGATCCCCGTTTCGCCGAACGCGAGGCGCGCAAGGCCAACCGGGGGCCACTCCAGGAGGAACTGGAGGAGGCGCTGGCGGCCCGCTCCGCGGCCGAGTGGGAGGAGCTGTTGGCGGGGGAGGGGGTGCCGGCCGCGCGCGTGCTCACCGTCGCCGAGGCCCTCGACCTGGACCACGTCGCCCAGCGCGGACTGGTCCACGACCTTCCCTTCCCCGGTGACGCCGAACGCCGGCTGCGGGTGCTGGGCAACGGAATCCACGTCGACGGGCAGAGGAGCGCGCCGCAGGGCACGGCGCCGCTGCTGGGCGAGCACACCGAGGACGTGCTGGCCGAGTTGGGATACGACGCCGGCGAGATCGCCGCGCTGCGAGAGGACGGAGTGGCATGAGCGACGACGAGATGATCCCCCGCGCCGACGTCGAGCAGTGGTGGGGCACCTCCATCACCCGGATCTCCCCGGGAGAGATCGACCTGCGCGGCTATCCGGTGCAGGACCTGATCGGCGGGGCCTCGTTCGCCGAGGTGGTCTGGTTGCTGCTCCGCGGTGAGCTGCCCGAACGCCGGCAGGCCGCGCTGTTGGAGGCCGCGCTGGTGGCCTCGGTGGACCACGGCCCCCAGGCGCCCTCGATCGCGGCCGCGCGTATGGCCGTCACCTGCGGGCTGGGACTGAACAACGCCGTGGCCACCGGCGCCAACCTGCTCGGCGACGTGCACGGCGGCGCCGGTCAACAGTGCATGGACCTCCTCGCGCGGATCCGGGAACGCTGGAGGGCGGGAGAGGACCTGGACGAGGTGGCCGCCGACACGGTGGCGGAGTACCGGCGGCGGCGACAGCACGTGCCGGGGTTCGGGCACCGTTTCCACCCGCGCGATCCCCGCCGCGACCCCCTCCTCGGCCTGGTCGCCGACGCGGCCGGGGAGGGCGTGGTCGCGGGAGAGTACCTGCGGGCCGCCCAGGCGCTGGAACAGGCGCTCGCGGCGGGGCGCGAGCGCCCGGTCCCGATGAACATCGACGGCGCGACCGCCGTCGTCTACTCCGAGCTGGGGTTCGCCCCGGAACTGGGGCGCGGGCTGTTCGTGCTGTCGCGCTCGGTGGGGATTCTCGCCCACGCCTGGGAGGAGCGGGGGAGCGGCGCGCGGATCAAGGGGCCGATCCCGCGCCGGCTGCTCGCCGCCTACACCGGGCCCCAGCAGCGCCGCCTGCCCGCGCGGTGACGGTCGTGCGGGTCCGCGGTGCGCGCCGCCGCGGACCCGCGGATCTCACGGTTCCAGGCGCAGCAGGCCCCGTTTGTAGGCCGGGACCAGGTGACGTGGCACCAGCGCCCGGCGCCCGTCGATGACGATGGGCACCAGGTCGGGGGTCTGGGCCCGCCACTGTGAGCGCCGCGTGCGGGTGTTGGAGCGCGACATCCTGCGTTTGGGAACGGCCATGGTCTGTCCTTGTCGTCGGTCGGCTGGTCAGGAACGGCCGTAGCGGCGCTGGAAGCGCTCCACGCGACCGGCGGTGTCGATGACCCGTCCCCGCCCCGTGTAGAAGGGGTGGCTCGCCGCGGAGATGTCGACGTCGACCACGGGATAGGTGTTGCCGTCCTCCCATTCGATGGTCCGGTCGCTGGTGATGGTGGAGCGGGTCAGGAACGCGAAGTTCCCGGCCCGGTCACGGAAGACGACGGGGTGGTAGTCGGGGTGGATGCCCGGTTTCATGGTGGTCCTTCCTGGGAGGTGGTCAGCGCTCTTCGCGGAACTCGACGTGGGCGCGGATCACGGGGTCGTACTTGCGCAACACGAGCCGGTCGGGGGTGTTGCGCCGGTTCTTGCGGGTCACGTAGGTGTAACCGGTGTTCGCGGTGGAACGCAGCTTGATGACGGGCCGGGTGTCGTTGCGGGCCATGCGTGTCGCCTCCTGGGCTCTCGGTGGAGGACGTGCCTCTCGCTCTATAGAAGGGAATGATAACCGTTTTCATTCCCGACGTGACACCGAACCCGCTCGGTGCCCCCTCGCCGCGGTGGCCCAGGTCCTCGCTCACAGCACCCGAGGGAGCGCGCGGCCGGCTTCCCCGCCGTCGCTCACCAGCGGGGAGGCCCGAGACGAGGCGGCCGGGCGTCCGTGAGGGCGCCGACGGCGCCGAGCCGATCCGGCCCCGCTCCGGCGCGCGGATTGTCACGCCCCCGCCCACCGCGGCCGGACATCACGCTCCCGCGTTCACGGCGTGCCCTGGGTCAGCGCGTCCCGGCTCCACGGGAGGACAACGCCCCCCCACGAGCACCCCTCCGTGGGATCCGCGCCGGAGCCCTCGCCTTCCCGTGCCGTGCGCTCCCCGTCCACGCCGTGGACGGCGAAGGGGGCGGCGGTCTCGCCCCATTCCGCGCGGGGCGGGTAGGGGCCGGGGTCCGGAAAGCGGCGGCCCTGGTTCCGGTGGGGGACCGGCGTGGGCCGGCACCCCGGCCGAGACGGGCATCGGACGGCCGGGTGCCGCCAGTGTCCGACCCGCGGATCCGGAGCCGGTCGAGGCCGGCCCCGTCTCGAACGCGATGAGGGTCGCAGGGTGATGGCGATGCGCGTTTCGGGTGAACGACCTCGCCGCGACTTTCCGTGTTGGTACGGTTCCTCATGGTCCCGGGCCCGCGAGCCGCGGGGCGGGACGCGAGTGCGAACCGCGCCGCCCGGTCCACGGGCCTACGACCGTCCCCGCAAGCCGGAGGCCCGATGCCCACCCCCTCGACACCGCCGTGTCCGGCCGGCCGTCCCACCATCGACGTCGTCGCGCGCCACGTGGTCGAGCGGGTCTCGCGGGAGGAGGTGGAGCACTACCCGGCCCTGCGTGACGACTTCCTGGCGCACGGGCGACGCCCCGGCCGCTCCAGCCCTCTGGGCATCGGCGATGTCATCGCCGGCGCGGTCACCGGGATCGTCCTGGCCGTTCTGCACGACCTGGTGACCGGCAGCCTCGTGGAGGTCTCCCGGCCCTGGTGGAGACGGCTGTGGTCGTGGGTGCGCGCCCGCCTGGGGCGGGGCGAGCGGGTCCGGGTGGAGGTGAACGCTCCCGTCCCCCGCCTCACCCCCGACCAGGCCGCCGCCGTCGTCGCGGCCATCACGGCCTACGCCGTCCGCGAACGGTTGCCGCAGGACAAGGCCGGCCGGTTGGCGGCCGAGATCGTCCGGGTCCTCGTTGCGGCCGGGGAAGCGCGTGACGACCGAGTCGGGGGGTGAACCCCGGACGGCCGGTCCGGCGCGCCCCGACCCGTTCCGGCTGCCCGCCGCGACCACCGCGCAGTTCGCCGTCCTGCTGCTCACCTCGTTCGTCGGGGCCGTCCTCGTCTACGAGTGGGTGTTCGACACCGCGCGCTCGGCGGGACTCTGGGAGAGGCACGGCCGGCTCACCTGCGCGCAGACCGCCCGGGCCCGGGTGGCCGGCGGCGATGTGGCGGGACTGGCCCGGTCCTACACCCAGTGCGTCGTCGAGGCCGACCGGGGCGAGGCGTTCCTCCTGGCCGTGGCCGCCCTCGTCCCCCTGGCCGCGAGCCTGCTGCTCCACCTCGTCCATCCGTGCCTGATCAGGCGCGGGCTGCGCCCCCACGAGGTCGGCGACGAGGAGCCGGGGGCCGCTCCCGCCCGCGCCGAGCTGGAGTCGCTGCTCGCCGGGAGGAGGGGCGCGACCCTGCTGGTCACCCCGGGGACGGCCGGTGGGGCCCGGGCCTTCGGGGCGTTCGGGCGCCACTACGTGGCGATCGATCGGCGGCTGCTGCTGATCGCGGGGAACCCCTCGGGCCTGCAACGGCTCAGGGCCGTTGTGCGCCACGAGGCCGCGCACATCCTTGGACGCGACGTCGGCATCGCGTATGTGACGGTGGCGAGCTGGTGGGCCTTCCTGCTCCTCGTCATCGTCCCGGCGCTCCTGCTGCTCCTGGCCGCGCGTCCGGGGTCCCTCCAGGCGATCACCTCCATGGCGGTGACACCGTTGCTGCTCTACGTCGCGCGCGCCCGCCTGCTCCGTACCCGTGAGCACTACGCCGACGTGCGCGCGGGGCAGGACCCGCAGGCGGGCGCGGAGCTGGACCGGCTTCTGGCGGAGGCCGAAGGGGAAGGCGGTGGGGCGGGGGCCCACCGGCGGATCCGCGAGCGCGTGGGCGAGGTGTTTCGGAGCCATCCCAGCGTGAGGCGGCGGCGCCGGATCCTCGCCGACCCGGGCCGGCTCCTGACCATGGGCGCCCTCGACCTCGCCCTGGTCGCGACGGTGACCGGCTACGGGTTCACCGCGGCCGCCTTCCTCCTCGACCTCATGTGGCTGGGCCCCGCCGATCCGGCCGACCTCCTGGTGGGGTTCCTCTTCGGGGTCCCCGCCGCCTTCGTGATCGTCTCCGGCGTCTGGCGGGCGGGCTCGCGGGAGGCGCGCCTCCGCGGGCCTCGGCCGAGGGCCCTCCCCGCGGCGACCGCGTTGACCGCGGGGCTGCTCGGCGGCCAGCTCCTCGCCCCCGCCTGGCCCGCCCCCACCTGGGGGACCCTGCTCCGCGACGCCCCCGATCTCGCCGCCGCGATGGCGCTGCTGCTGTGGGGGGCGTCGTGGTGTTTCATCCGCTGGGTGATCCTGAGCGCGCGTGGCCGGCTCGCCGACCCGCAGTGTCCTCGACGCCGATGGGGGACCTGTCTCCTCTTCGCCGCACCACTGTCCGCGGTGGGGCTCACGACCTGGTTCCACGGGATCGCCCTGCTCGGGGAGGCGGCGGCGTGGTCGACCCTGGCGCTGCTCGCCGGGTTCTCGGTCTTCTCCCTTCCGCTTCCCGCGCTGCTGGCCGTGGCCGCCGTCCTGCCGCTGGCCGGGACGCGGGAGGAGAGCGGCCTCCCCCACCCACTGCTGCCGGCGCTGTTGGGCGGGGGGCCGCTCCTCCTCCACGCCGCCGTCGCCCCGATCGGGGCGCTTCTTCTGAGCGTGCTGACCGACGCGGGACCACGGGATCGGGCGGTCGTGCTGCCCGTTCTGTGGTGGGCGGTCGCCGCCATCCTCGTCGTCGGGGCCGCCCTGGTCCTGGGAGCGCTCGTCGGAGGACGGCGAGGGAGTGGCGGGCTGCTGTGCGCCACCGCCGTGATGACGATGTTCGCGGCCGCGGCGGTGCTTCCGGCGTTCCTGCTGCACCTCGCCCTCGTGCGGTGTGGCGGGGCCGGGCTCACCGCCCCGTTGTGCCTGCCCGTGACGTTCGCCGACCTCTTCGGCGGTCTCACACCGCCGCTGTTCGCCCGCGCCGTCGTCCTCGTGTTCGCGGGCCTGTTCGCGGTGTGCGGCCCGGTGGCGCTCCTCGGGGCGTGGCTGCGGGGCCGTCCCCCGCGGCCGGCCGCGCCGCCCGCGGGGCGGCGTCGTCCGGGCCCGGTGCAGACGTGGTCCTCCGCGCTCCTCCCGGCCGTGCTGTTCCTCCTCGTCCTGCTCCCGTTCGAGACGGAGAAGGCGCCGACCGCGGTGTCGCCGATGGCCCTGGGGGAGCCTCCGGCCGGGAGGTCGCTCGCCTGGCAGGAGGTCTGTCGCGAACGCGGCGTTCCGACGGGCGGGCGGCAGATGGTGGCCTACCTCACCGCGACGGAGCGGGGGGAGGGGTACCAGGCCGCGCGGGCCGACGCCCTGGGGGCCTCCGACGACCCGGTTCTCGCGGCGCTGGGGCAGGCCGCTCGGGGAGCGCTGGAGCGCGGTTCGCGGGACGAGGCGGCGCAGGCCTTCGGTGCCGCGTCGCACTACTGCGCGGTCCTGGACGCCGGCTGAGCGGGCCCGACGGAACGCGGCCAGGCCCCGGCCGCGTGTCCGGCCCCGGCCGGGGAGCCTCAGCGGTTACGGCGTACCACGAAGGCGATCACTCCGACCACGATCAGGATGCCGATCGCCAGGCTCGCGAACAGCAGCAACTGGGAGCTCAGGGCTATCGTCAGAGTCGTCTCCATGACGGCGGAGTACCCGTACGCCCCTCCGGTAACCCTTCCCGGCGCCGCGGAACCCGTCGCCACCTGCGCCGATCCCCTCTTCGCGAGAGCGGGGCGCGACAAGTCGGGGAGCCGCCCGCCCTCAGTCCGCGGGGTGTTCCACCTGGACGCACAGCTCCAACAGCGCCGAGCTCAGCGACTTGCCGTGGGCGTCCAGGTACAGCGACGTGGTGACCGTGTCCTCGTCCGCCCTGCGGCACACGAACACGAGCGCCCCCACATTGTCCATCCGGTGCCGCACGACCTCCCCGGTCACCCGCCAGGACAGGTGTTCGGCCACGGCCTCCGCCGTCACCGACGCGCACAGCGCCGGATACCAGGCGGGGTCGTAGGGGATCAGCGACAGGGTGGTGAGGTTGCCCTTGTCGCCCGATCGAGAGTGTGCCACGTCGTACAGCCGGACCCTCATCGCGTCCCCACGTCCCTTCCCTCGTCCCCGACGACCTCCACGCGGGTCGTCACCGCTTCGCGCGGCACCCCCGTCGAGACCACCCCGATCACCTCGGTGACCGAGGAACGCACCCCGCCACCGCCCGCGGGGCCGCAGGTGTAGAGCGCGCCGACCTCCTCGGCCACCGCCTCCGCGGTCTCGCGGTCCGGCCCGATCCCCGCCACGCGCAGCCGGCACTCATACGGTCCCTCCCCGTCCGACACCGGACCGCCGTACAGCGCGTCCACCCCGATGAGGTCGGCGCGCAGCCGGGGCACGACCCCGGACAGGCGTTCCCGCACCACCTCGGCGGCCAGGCGGGCCCGGGCCCGCGCGTCACGGCCGGCATAGCCGATCTCGGCCTCACCGCGAAATCCGGCCCGGTAGCCGACGCTGACCTTCAGTTCGGCGGGCCGCGGCCGGCCTCGGGCCCCACTGACGCGCACCCGGTCCCCGCCGAGATCGTGCACCCCGACCGTTGTCAGGTCGGCGGCGACGTCGGGGGTGAGATAGGCGCGCGGGTCGATCACCTCGTAGGTGAGCTGTTCGACCACGGTGTGCCGGTCCACCCGCCCGCCGGTGCCCGGCGTCTTGGTGAGCACCGCGCCGCCGTCCGGATCCACCTCGGCGAGCGGATAGCCCAGGTCGGCCAGCCTGGGAACCGAGGTGGGGCCGGGGCCGGCGAAGTACCCGCCGCTCACCTGTCCGGCGCACTCCAGCAGGTGGCCCACGACGGTCCCACGGGCGAGCAGGTCCAGGTCGGTGTCCGCCCAGCCGAAGGCGTGCATCAGGGGGCCCAGGAACAACGAGGGGTCGGCCATCCGGCCGGTGAGGATCACCTGGGCGTCGGTCTCCAGGGCCGGCAGCAGCGCGTCGGCCCCGATGTAGGCGCCGGCCGAGACGATCTCGCCGTGGGCCTCCAGGGGGCGCCCGTCCTCCCAGGCGGGGGAGGCGGGGTCGATCAGGTCGGTGACGTCGTCGCCGAGGACCGCGGCGACCCGTAGGGGAACGCCCGCGGCGCGGGTCAGCCCGGCCACCATGCGGGCCGCCCCCAAGGGATCGGCCGATCCGGCGTTGGTGACCAGGCGCGTCCCATGCCGGTGCAGCGGCCCCAGCAGCGCCTTCATCCGCCGGGCGAGCAGCGGGTCGTATCCGGGTCCCGTCCCGGTGAGCCGGCGGGCCTGGGCCAGTGCCACGGTGCGCTCTCCCAGGCACTCCAGCACCACGACGTCCAGTCCGCCCCGTTCGATCAGGTCCACCGCGGGGGTGACGCGGTCACCCGCGAACCCCGCCCCGCAGCCGATACGCATCCGGGTGGCCGTCATCATCCGTCCTCTCTCGTCTTCGCCGCCGGCAGCGGGCGGTATCCGCTCACCCCGCCCACAACGGCACCACCCCGGTGAGCACCGCCACCGCGAGCATGACCACGCTCACCAGCCAGGCCAGGGGGAGCAGGAATCTGATGTGGGATCCGATGGAGACGCCGCTCAGCCCGGTGAGCAGGAAGAAGGAGCCGGTCAACGGGCTGATGGGGAAGCCGACGGTCTCCTGCCCGATCACCGAGGCCTGGGCGAGCACGAGGGGTTCGATCCCGAATCCGGCGCCCACCCCGTTGATCACGGGAAGGACCGCGAAGTAGTAGGCGTCGGGCCCGAACAGCAGGCTCATCGGCACGCCGAGCAACCCGACCAACACCGGCAGCAAGGGTCCCACCTGGTCGGGGATCGCGCCGGTCAACGCCCCCGCCATCCCCTCGATCATCCCGCTCTCCTCCATGACGCCGAGGAACACGCCCGCGGCGAGCAGGGTGCTGGCCATCAGGATCGCGCCCTGGGCGTGGGCGTTGACGCAGTCGGTCTGCGCCTTCATCCCCCGGTGGTTGAGCGGCAGGGCCACGGCCGTGGCGATCATGAAGACCAGGTGGGGCGGCAGCACCCCCGACACCAGTACGCCGATCAGGGCCAGGGTGAGCGCCGCGTTGACCGCCGTCAGCCACGTCCGGCGCCCGCCGGCATCCTCTCCTCTCCCTCCCGGGGCGTCCTCGACGTGACCGGGCGCCACGGGAACGGTGACCGTGACCCTGGAGCCCGCGCCGAGCCGGGCCCGCTCACGCAGCCCCAGCCAGTAGGCGATCGCTCCGCAGGCGAGCAGGCCGGCGATCTGCGCGGGGATCAGGGGCGTCCAGATCTGGTTGGCGTCGACGCCGATGGTCGCCGCGGCCCGCGCGGTCGGTCCGCCCCAGGGCAGCAGGTTCATCACCCCCGCGCCCAGGCCGGTCAGGGCGGCCAGCACGGAGCGACGCATTCCCAGCGCGTCGTACAACGGCAGCAGGGCGGGGACGGTGATGAGGAACGTCGTCGCCCCCGCGCCGTCGAGGTGGGCGACCGAGGCCAGCAGCAACGTGGCCAGACAGACCGTCACCGGGTCGTCGCCGCCGAACCGCAGGATGCGGCGGATCACCGGGTCGAACAGGCCGGCGTCGCGCATCACGCCGAAGTACAAGATGGCGAACACGAACATCGCCGCGGTCGCCGCGACCCCGTTGAGGCCCGTGGTGACGAAGCCGGCGATCTCGCCGGGGGAGAAGCCGGCGACGGCCGCGGCGACCACCGGGACGGCGATGAGGGGGACCACGGCGGTCACCCGGTTGGACAGCAGCAGGACCAGGAGGGCCGCGATGGTGGCGAAGCCCAGCACGGTCGACATGGGAACCCTCCCGGCGAGATCCGCGTCTCCGTCGAAGGTGATGGCGGTCACCATCGTGGGGGAGCCGGCGTTGCGTGTCCAACATCGAAAATGCAAGGACCTATGATCTGGACGCATGGATCTCTCCCTGCGACAGCTGGAGGCCTACGCCGCGGTGGCGCGGGCGGCCGGATTCAGCGAGGCGGCGCGCGAGCTGCGCGTCTCACAGTCCGCCCTGAGCCGGACCGTCCAAGAGATCGAACGCCTGCTACGGGTGCGCCTGCTGGAACGCACCAGCCGCGGGGTGCGGCGCACCCCCGAGGGCGAGGAACTGCTGGCGGTCGCCGAACGCCTCCTCGCCGCGCACCGGGCCGAGATGAGCCGGCTGGGCCGCTTCCTCGAAGGGGAGACGGGCACCGTCACCATCGCCACGCTGCCGTCGGTGGCCGCGGTGCTGTTACCCCCGGTGATCGCCGCCTTCCGGGCCCGTCATCCCGGCATCGGGGTGCGGGTGCTCGACGGCATGTCCGACACGGCGCTGGAGGCCGTGGCGCGCGGTCGGGCCGATATGGCCATCGCGGTCCCCGCCCGCGCGATCCCGGGCGTGCGGGCGCGTCCGTTCGTGCGCGACACCTTCTTCGCCGCCTTGCCACCCGACCACCCGCTCACCGCCCGAAGGAGGCTGGCCTGGGCCGACTTCGGCGGTCACCCCTTCATCGCGCTGGGCGTGGACTCCAGCGTCCGCCGGCTGACCGACCGCGCCATGGCGGCGGCGGGCGTCGAGGTCGCCACGACCGTCGAGGCGGGCAACGTCTCCACGGTCGGCGGGCTCGTCGCCGCGGGCCTCGGGGTATCGGCGCTTCCGGCGCTGGTGCGCGTGCTGATGGGCTTCGCCCGGATCGAGCACCGTCCCCTGGACGGGCCGGCGACGGCGCGCGGGATCGACCTTCTGGTACCCGACGGGGCCACCCCCACGCCGGCGGCCCGGCGCTTCCTCGACCTGGTGGAGGAGCTGCCCGCCGCGGATCATCCACTGCCCGACGACGTCGAATGGGCCCGGGACCTCCCCCGTCCGTAAAGGTGAGGGTCCTCCCGCCGGCGGGGTTCATCTGCGAGGCGGACGGTCCAGGGCCGGCGGGGCGGCGTCCGTCAAGGTCATCCCTCTCGGGCGGGGCGACGCCCGAGAGGGATGGGCCGTGCCCTGAGACAGAGGTTGAACCTTCCGGCCACCCGCCCCCGCCGGCCCGACGCTCACCCCTCCCGCGCGGGGGTGTCCACGTCGGCCTTCGCGGATGGGGCGGCCAGGGCCTGTTCCAGCACCTCCAGGACCGTCGCGCGCAACAGTTCCACCTTGTAGCCGTTGTCCGCCAGCGGCGAGCAGGAGTCCGCCACCCGCGCCGCCGCGGCCGACAGGCTCTCCGGCGCCTCCCCGTCCCGCAGCACCGCCCGCTCCACCTCGGGCAACCGGAGCGGGACCCGGGCCACCCCGCCCACCGCGACCGCGACCGAGGTGAGCCGGCCGCCGTCACGGCCCACCCGGGCCACGGCCTCGACCAGCGGCCACTCGGCCGCGGCGCGCGCCGCGGCGCGGTGGTGGGCCCAGCCCTCGCTCGGAGCGGGCGGCGGAAGCGTCACCTCGATCAGGACGTCGTCCGGTTCCAGCAGGTGATCGCGGGTGGGGTCGTCGCCGTCACCGTAGATCCGGGCCGCCGGCACCACGCCGAGCCGGTGGGTGCGGACGGTCGCGTCGTAGGCGAGCAGGGCCACCGCCAGCGACGACGGGTGCGGGGCGACGCACGGGCCCCGGTCGATCACCGCCGAGTACAACGAGGCGCCGGTGCGCGCCGGACAGCCCTGCCCCCCGCTTTGGTGGCAGGAGAAGGCCGGATTGCGGTAGTACCAGCAGCGGTTGCGCTGCAACAGGTTGCCGCCCAGCGTCGCGACGGTGCGGATCTGCGGCGTGGCCAGGCGGGCGGCCGCGGCAGCCAGGGCGGGGTGGCCGGCCGTCACCAGGGGGTCCGCGGCGATCTCGGCGATCGTGGTCATGGCACCGATGCGCACGGAGCCGTCGGGCCGCCACTCGCTCCCCCGCAGCTCCGCGACACCGCGCAGGTCGACGAACGGCCCGCTCGTCCGTCCGATGCCGGCCCGCGCCGTGAGGTCGGTGCCGCCGGCCCGGGCCTGGCCGCCGTGGTCGCGTAGTGTGTCGGCCGCCGCGCGGATGGTGGAGGGCAGGTTCACGGGCGCATCCCCTCGAGAAGTCGGTCGGGACGGATGGGCAGGTCGAGCGGGCGGAAGCCGGTCGCGTCGCGCACGGCGTTGCCGATGGAGGCGGCCACCCCGATCGCGGCGACCTCGCCGAGGCCGACGCCGCCGCCGTTGACGTGCTCCCAGCCTTCCTGGTGGAAGTACACCTCGATCTCCGGGGTGTCGGCGATGCCGGGGATCCGGTAGTCCTCGAGGTTGTCGGTGAGCACCACCCCGGTCGCGGGGTCGATGTGGCGCTGCTCGTACAGCGCGTAGCCGATGCCCTGGATGATGGCGCCTTCGCACTGGTTGCGCGCCAGACGTTCGGAGTAGATCCGGCCGGCGGCGATCCCGGCCCACATCCGCGTCACCCGGATCCGGCCCAGGCGGGTGTCGACCTCGACCTCGGCGACGTGCACCGCGCCGGCGAACCCGCGGCCCACCGCCATGCCGCCGAGGGGGACGGGGGTGAGGTAGCCATGACGGTCACGTCCGCGTCCTCCGACGACGCGGGCTCCCTCGGACGCCTCCAGGCGATGCGCCACCGACGGGGCGTCGCCCAGGAGCCGGCGCAGCCGCCGTGCCGCGTCCTGGGCGGCCGGGCCGATGGAGGTGGTGGTCTTGCTACCCGTCGACGAGGCACCCTTCAGGCCGTTGTTGTGGCCGATCTCGACACGCACCCGATCGGCGGGCAGGCCGAGTTCTGCCGCCACCACGTCCGCGATCACCGATCGCGATCCGGTCCCGATGTCCTGGATCGCCGCGCGGGCGACCACCCGGCCTTCTCGGACCTCCAGTTCGACCTGCGCCCCCGTGTTCAGCAGGTAGGGCCAGTTCGCGGCGGCCACCCCGACGCCGTGCCGTATCCGGCCCGATTGGGCGCCCCGGTTCCGCCGCTGCCACATGGGCAGCGCAGCGGCGCGGTCGTACAGCGCGTGACGTTTGGGGTTGCCGTCCCAGCGCCGGCGCAGCGCGATCGGATCCTCCTTGAGCCGCAGCGCCATCTCGTCCACCCCCTGCTCCAGCGCCCACAGCAGTGGGGCCCCGCCGGGGCCTCGGAACGGGGCGCCGGGTGGCAGGTTGGTGACGACGTCGAAGTCGCGTAGCCGCCGCGGCGCGGTGCCGTAGACGAGGTTGGCGAACAGGGCGGTGGGGGTGTCCACCGACACGCCACCGTCACCGTGGGCGTCCACGGCCAGGGCGGCGAGATCGCCGGAGGCGTCGGCGAGCAGGGCCAGCTCGGTACGGGTGCCGGGGCGGCTGCCGGCGTCGGTGAGCTCCTCGGACCTGTCGAACACCAGCCGCACGGGCACCCCGCAGATCCGGGCGAGCTCGGCGGCGGCGATCGCCTCGACTCCCAGCCGTCCCTTGGCGCCGAAACCGCCCCCCACGTGCTCGGCCACGACGTGCACCCGTTCGGGGGGAAGCCCCCAACGGCGCGCGGCCTGCTCGGCGACGTCGGTGACGGCCTGCGTGGACACGTGCAGGTGGAGGTCGCCCCGTTCGTCCCAACGGGCGACGCAGGCGTGCGGTTCAAGCGGGGTGTGCACCTGGACCGACGTGGTGAACACGGCCGCCACCAGGCGGTCGTCGCCGCGTTCGGCGGCCCGGGACAGCCGGCGCACCGCGGTGGCCTGGCGACGGCCGAACCCGGACGGCCCGCGCACGTTGCCCTGCCAGCGGCCGGGCAGGCCGGGACCCTCACCCGAGCGGGGCGCCGCGCGCCGTTCGTCCCGGGAGGCGTACACCAACGGGGAACCCGCCGCCCGCGCCTGTTCCGGGCGGGTGACAGCGGGGAGGGGGGAGTAGTCGATACGCACCCGCGCGGCCGCCGCCAGGGCCTGGGAACGGGTGGCGGCCGCCACGGCGAGGACGGGCTGGCCGACGTAGCGCAGGGTCCTGTCATCGGGGAGCAGGTCGACGTGGGGGACGTCTCCGGCGTCGATCGCGCCGACGCGCGCATGGGCGTGGGGGGAGCGCACGATCACGGCCTCAAGCCGCTTCGCGGGCAGGATGTCGGTGGTGTAGCGGGCCCGGCCGGTGACCTTCTCGAAGGCCTCGACGCGGGGCCGGGGGGCGGACGCCGGGTCGTCGTGTTCGCCGGCGCAGGCGGCTCGGACGGCGGCGTAGATGCCCTCGTAGGCGCCGCATCGGCACAGGTGGCCGGCCATGGCCGTGGCCACGGCGGCCCGCCCCGGGTCGACGTCCCCGTGCTCGGCGCGCCAGCGGTCGACGAAGGCCGCCGCCTCCACCACGAAGCCGGGGGTGCAGTAGCCGCACTGCATCGCGTCGTGCGCCGCGAACGCCCGTTGCACGGGGTGGGCGCCGTCGAGGCCCTCGACGGTGGTGACCGAACGTCCCTCCAGGTGGGCGGTGGGCAGCAGGCAGGAGGCCCCGGGGGCGCCGTCGATCAGGACGGTGCAGGCGCCGCAGACGCCGTTACCGCAGGCCAGTTTGGTTCCGGTGAGGCCGAGCCCGTCGCGGAGGAGTTCCACCGCGGGGGCGTCGGGATCGCTGTCGGTGCTGACGGGAACACCGTTGACGTTGAGGTCCATGTGTTCTCCTCGGGGCGGAGAGGCCCCGGCGGGAAAGTTGACAATGTCAACATAGGAGGGCGGGTTGACGCTGTCAACCACGACTCGTACCCTCACGCCATGTCCGCAGATCAGACCAGGGTTCTCGATGCCGCCCACGGTGGCCACTCCCGTCGCGGGAGTGGTGAGACCCGGGACCGGTTGGTCGAGGCGGCCTGGGACCTGGTCGCCGAGGGCGGGCCCGAGGCGGTCACGCTACGCGCCGTGGGAGAGCGCGTCGGGGTATCGCGTACCGCCCCCTACCGTCACTTCCGCGACAAGAGCGACCTGCTGGCGGCGGTCGCCGCACGCGGCTTCGAACTGCTGCGCGCTGAGACGGCCCAGGTGATGGCGGGGCGTGACGGCTCGCTGGACTCGATCGCCTCCGCGCTGCGGGCCGGATGCGTCGCCTACGTCCGCGCGGGGCTGGCCCGCCCCCGCCACTACCGGCTGATGTTCGGGGAGGCGGCGGCCGGATGCGACGACGACACCGTCCACGGGATCGCCTCGGCCTCACTCGCCGAGTTCGCCGAGGTCCTGGCCGAGGGACAACGCGCCGGAGCCGTCCGCTCCGGCGACGCCGTCGAGTTCGCCTTCCTCACCTGGGCCATGCTGCACGGGCTCGTCGACCTCGCGCTATCGGGGCATTTCGCCCGGAAGGGCATCAGCGTCGAGGAGGCCGCGGCCCGCGCGGCCACCCGTTGGTTCCACGGACCCTCCCTCTGAGCCCCGCGACCGGACGGCCGGAACGCGACCGGCCTGTTCCGGTACGGTCGGGGGCAGGCACACCGCGTCGACGACGTCGGGAAGGCGCCCGCGCCGGGCGAACGCCAGGCGCTGGCGAAGAGCCCCGCTGCCACCACGTCGTAGCCTTTCCGACACCGTCTCGACGTGGTCCAGATCCCCGGCCTGCGCCAACGCCGGGCGCGTCCACGCCAACAGCCGGCCCAGCACTGTCTCGGCCGGGGCGAGCCGGCCGGTCGAAGGGTCCAGACAGGCCCCCTCGAAACCGTCCCTGGAGGCTCGCCACATGTGCGCGCGCAGGTCGTGCTCTGACAGCCGCGGCGCCGCCCGGCCGCGCTCCAGCTGGGCCATGGCCATGACCACCAGGGCGCGCGTGAGCAGGGCCACCATGACGGCCTCCTCGGCGGAGGGGGCCACGTCGCAGACGCGCATCTCCAGGGTCGGATGCCGTTCCGACAGGCGGACATCCCAGTAGACCATCTTGCGGTCCAACGCGGCGCGCGAGGCCAACAGGCCACGAACTCCCGCCTCGTAGTCGTCGAGGGAGGGGAAGAACGGCGGCGGCGACGCCGAGGGCCAGTGGCCCCACAGGACGTAGCGCAGGCTCGCGTAACCGGCGTCCGCCCCATGGCCGAACGGGGAGTTCGCGGTCAACGCGAGCAACAGCGGCAGCCAGGGGCGCAGGTGGTTGCACACCAGCACACCGGTCTCACGGTCGGGGATCGCCACGTGGACGTGACAGCCGCAGGTGACCGAACGGCTCGCCAAGGGGCCGTACTCCCGTACCATGCGCGCGTAGCGCCGGCCGATGGACAAAGGCGGCAACCGGGGCTCGGCGAGGACCGGCGTCGCCGTCGCCGCCACGCGCAGCCCCCTTCGGGCGGCCGAATCGGCCAACCGTCGGCGTAGGCAGCGCAGGCCCGCCAACAGGTCGCCGGCTCCCGAACACACCGCGCTCACCGCCTCGACCTGGCAGCGGCGGAATTCCTGGTGCACCTCGCCGGGCCCCGCACCGGCCGCGCCGAGGACCTCGGGCGCGCGCGCGGACAGCCGGCCGCACGGCTGGACCAGGAGGAACTCCTCCTCCACCCCCACGGTGGGTACCGCGGGGAGCGCGTGTCGAATCGTCATGGCCGCCGCCATTCCCGGGGACACGGCCACCGGGGCCGTCCTCCCTGTCAGGTCCGTCCCCGCTGGCCGGTGAGGGCCGCCCGCGCCACATGGCAAGCAGGTCGGGACACCGTTCCGGGGAGCCGGACTACGACGATCGGAAAACAACTCGCACTCTCTATGTTTGCCGCTCCCCGTGCGGGTAGGCAAGGCATGAGCGGTGACGCAGTGCCGTTTGGATCGGGGGTTCCGGCGGCACCGGCCCTCCTGTGAGTTCTCCGGGAGGGGGGCCGGACGACGGTTGGGGGACCGTCGCGTGCCCGGCCACCGCTCGCAGGGGCCCGCGGAGCGGCGCGCATCGTTTTCGCGCCGAACGCGGGCCCCACATTCCCCACCCCACTCACCCCATCCGACACGGCCGATCACCGGCGTCCCACCTGTGCGCGTCACGCCTGGTGAGATGCCCATTACGAGGCGATGCGCCCGATTGTGTTTGCCCTGTGGTGGCCAGGGCAGGCCGAGGGTGGGTCCAGAAGCGCGGCCCGAGGTTCGGCGCCGTGGTCCGGGGACGGGGCACGCGTTCGGACATCTGCCCCGCCGCGGTGTCCGATCCCGCGTCTACGCGGATCCGCGTGGACACGTGCGAGCAGCGTGTCGTCCGTGAGGCGACGGCCGAGCCGCGGAAGCGAGGCCCTTCCAGCCGGGAGGGCCACCGAATCTGCGACGAGGGGAATCCACGATGCGCACCTCCACCACCTCCCTGCTGCCCCCTCCCCGCGTGGAGGGGGGCGAACGTGAGGAGGAAGTCCCGCTCCGGATCGCCGACACGACCGACTCCGAGGAACTGCTTCGCCAGCGAGCCGCGCATCCGCACGATCCGATCCTGCGCGAGGAGATCAACGAACGGCTCGTCCAGTTGCACACGCCGATGGTGCGGCGACTGGCCGACCACTACCGCGACCGTGGGGAACCCCGGGACGACCTGCGCCAAGTCGCCATGATGGGTCTGATGAAGGCGATCCGGGGATTCGACCCCGACTACGGGCGTCCTTTCATCTCCTACCTGCTGCCCATGGTCACCGGCGAGCTCAAAAGACACTTCCGGGACAGCACCTGGGCCATCCGGGTGCCCAGGCGCCACCAGGAGAAGCGGTCCGAGCTCAACCGCTTCACCCGCGAGTTCACCCAGAGCCACGGGCGCAGCCCGACGGTGCCGGAGATCGCCGAAGGGCTCGGCCTCGACGTGGACGCGGCCCTGGAGCTGATCGACGCCTCGGCCGCCTACAGCGCCCTGTCCCTGGACGCCCCCCACGGAGGGGACGCCGGCGAGGACGACGGCGCCTCCCTGGGGGAGAGCATCGGCACCGACGACGCCGACCTGGAGAACGTGGTCGACCGTGAGGCCCTCAAGGCGGCCTTGGAACGTATCGAACCCCGGGAGCGCAGGGTGCTGCTGCTGCGCTTCTTCGGCAACAAGACCCAGGCCGAGATCGCCGGCCTGATAGGCGTCTCGCAGATGCAGGTCTCGCGTCTGCTGGCCAAGACGCTGCGCCGACTGCGCGAGGAGATGCTCGCCGACTAGGGCGTGCGACGTGAGAGGACGGACGCGGTATCCGCGTTGACGGTGGGTTCGACGAACCGGCCATAGGGAGGCGGACCGGGCGACGGGCCCTGGCGGCAGAAGGCCTGCGGGAGCGCGGCGGCCTGTTCCCGGTCGAGAGGAGCGCGGCGCGAGCGGCACCGTGACCGCGTCGGCGGTGGGCGGCCAGGAGGCGATGGTACGGGCCCGGCGGCGCCCGCCTAGCGGGGGAGCGCGGCCGGACGGAGGGCCGGCCTACCGTGTAGCCACCGGGTGACGGGGCGGTCGGTACCCGGCCGGCACCCCCTGGAGCGTCCGGGTGAGGACGGGAGACTCCACGGGGACTTTGGGTCACGGTGAGGATCGCGACGCGGCCGCGCGGCAGGCCGGGCGGGACATCCGTGTGGATCCCGAGTCCCCGCGGGACAAGCGACGGCGGCAGGTGGCTGGGTCTGGCGCCGGCCGACGTCTGGACGGTCTCCGCGATGCCGGGTCACGGTGGTGACGGGGTGAGGTATGCCGCCGCGGCGGTGTCGAATACGCCGCCGTCGAGGCGGCTGTCGGCGACCGGGGAGCGCCCGCTCGGGTGATGGTCACGCTCCAGTCCGGTCGTGGGGAGGGGGCGTGGTCGTCGCCCCCGTTGCGGTGGTGTGGGGGAGGCGCGCGGTGGCGGGCCGGGCCGTCGCCGGGACGGTCACTCCTCGAACGTCCTGGCCGTGGCGCCTTGGCCGCTTGGCGGGCCTACGCGGCGTGGGGAGAGGGCGAAGACGTTCCCCGAACCTCTCCCGCCGGTGCCCGCTCCGTTCGTGATCTACATCGTAAAGGTGATGGAGGGAGGACCCTGATTCGAAAGGCGAGAAAACAGCACCAGAAAGCGGCCGGGACCGCTCCCAGAAGAGGAGGACGGCCCCGGCACGTAGTGTCAGATGCGGTCGCGGATCCACGCGCCGGCCGGCTTGAGCGCGCCGCCGTTCCACGGACCGCCCGCGTTGCAGGTCCCCGGTTGGAAGACCGCGCCCGAGCGGTGGTCGTCGGAGTAGTTCCAGTTGGTCCAGCCGATACCCCGCTGGGCCATCAGGTCGATGTAGCGCTGCGCCATGGCGAAGTCGTTGGCGCCGTCACCGGAGTAGTCCTGGGTGCCGAACTCGCTGACGAAGATCGGCAGCTGCTGGGAGGCGCGGTCCAGGGCCGCGAGGTAGGGCTCACGGTGGGAGGCCGCGTAGAAGTGGAACGTGTACATGATGTTCTCGGCGTTCACCGGGTTGGCGATGATCTCCTGCTCGTTGGAGCCCTCCGAGACCCCGAGCGAGGACCAGGCGCGCGTGCCGACCAGGACGACCGCGTCGGGATCCTGCGCTCGGATCACCGGGATCATCTCCTCGGCGTACCCCTTGATCGAGGACCAGCTGACCCCGTTGGGCTCGTTGGCGATCTCGTAGAGGACGTTGTCCTTGTCCGCGTGGCGGCGGGTGATCTCGGTGAAGAAGGTCTTCGCGGCCTGGGTGTTGTAGTTGGGGTCGCCCGGGGTCAGGGTGTGCCAGTCGACAATGGCGTACAGGCCGCGCTCGGTGGCCTCGTCGATCAGCTCGCTGACCTTGTTGGTGAAGCCCTGAGGGTCGGTCTCGTAGCCGCCCTCCTGGACGTACATCGAAATACGAAGGACGTTGGCTCCCCAGTCGTGGGCGAGCGCGTCCAGCGAACCGTCGGTGAGGCAGTGGTCGAACCACTGGAGACCGTGGCTGCTCATGCCGCGCAGCTGAACGGGGGTACCGTCCTCACCGCACAGGCGGGTGCCGCAGACCTCCAGCCGTCCGTGCTCCTCCACGGGGGTGGTGGCGGCGGATGCGGGGGCGGACAGCAGGGTGGCGGCCAGGCCCGCGGCGGCGGCGAGTAAGCCGGCGACACCGAGGAAACGGGGGGTGCGGGTCATCGTCTCTCCAACGTCAGGGGCTGGGACGGGGACGGTGCGCGGCGGACACGGCGATGAGCGTGTCCGGTACCGGGCACCGGGATCGATCGACCTCTTCTCACGTATCGTCGCAAACGATAAGCAAACAGTAGTGGTGTGGTCAATGGGGCGAGGGTTCCTGTGGAACCACCCCCGACCGCTTCGATGCCGGGCTCTCCGGGCGCGGCGGAACCGATCCGCGCGCAAGGCGCCGCGCCCAGGAGCGGTGGCGTCGCGTCGGGCGGTCCAGGACGCGCCGAGGCCGGCGCCGCGCACGATGCTCTGGAGCTCTCCCGCAGGGTGCTTCGCTCCCCGATGATCTGCTCCGCGCCGCCCGGGAACAGGTCATGCTCCACGTACCGGGAACGCGTCTCGGTGAAGGAGGCGTTCAGGCAGAACACGCGGGCGACGCCGCGGTGGCGTCCGGCCGGATCCGTGAGCACCCCCAGCAGCGTCCCGCCGCCAAGACGCCCTCGACCACCACGCGGTAACCGCGCCCCATGGCCCGGCCGGCCACCACCGAGACCATCTCGATGTGCGCGCCGTCGGCGCCGTCCCTCTCCTTGAGGACGAGCCCGCGGACGCCATCCTGTCCGACGAGCGCGGCCAAAGAACCGTGACGCCGATGGATTTCCATGGCGATGGCCGACTCGCCCGCGCCGGAGCCGCCCCGAAGCACGATCAACCGGGTGTCGGCGGAGCCGACCCGGCCCAGGCGACCAGGAGGACGGGACGCGGCCCGGTCCACAGGAGAACCGGGCCGCGCGGGAACTGCGGGATCACCTCGCCGACCACGCGCGGACGAACGCCTCGCCCACCAGGCGGCGGGGGTCCTGGCCGGCCTCACGCAGTTCCGTCGAGAACCGGGCCGCGCCCGAGCAGTCGTCCAGCAGCGTTCCGGCCAGCCAACGCGACGGCAACGCCGGGTTCAAGATCCCCGCGGCCTGCCCCCTGGCCAGGGCCAGGCGCAACGGTTCGAGGCAGTCGGCGTAGTCGTGGGGGAGGCCACCGCCGACGGCCACGTCCAGACCGGGGCCGTTGACCAGGACCGGATAGGCCTGCACCGCCTCCATCGTCGCGGTCACGGCGCGCTCCACCAGTTCCCCCAGAGGGCACTCCGTCAGCTGTGCGGCGACGAACACCTGACGGGCCCCGGTGAAGGCGTCCTGGTAGACCTCGCCGACCAGCTGCTCGCGGGTGTGGAAGTGGCGGTAGACCGTCGTCCGTCCCAGGCCGGTGGCCGCCGTCAGCTCCTCCATCGTGGCGCCGGGGTGTTCGGCCAGCAGGACGCCCGCCGCGCGGATGATCCGTTCGTGGTTGCGGCAGGCGTCGGCGCGCTGTCCCCGGACCGAGGTTCTCGATGGCTCACCGGTCATGCCCTCATGATTCCATGTCACGGAGACAGGGAGGGCGGGCCGGATGCTTGAGACGCCCAGAGACCTCAGTCGATGATGGCCACACCGCCGATCTCCCAGATCGACTGCTCGGGTGTGGCACCGTCGGGGTTGCGCCAGGTGCGCACGTCGGTGAAGCCGGGATCCACCATCTCCAGCCCCTCCACGTAGGCGCGGGCCTCCTCGACGGTGCGGACCCGGCCCCAGTTGCCCCTCGTGGAGCTGAGCATGAAGTCGGTCAGCTCGGCCGCCGCGGCGGGGTCGTCGCTGACCAGGTGCGAGAACGCCAGCCGGCTGCCGGGCGCCAACGCGCTCAACATCGTCTGGAGGGCCTCCTTGGGCCGCGCCGAGTCGGGGATGCAGTGCACCAGGGCGATGAACAACAGGCCCACCGGCTTGGAGAAGTCGATGAGGGCGGTGAGGTCGGGGTGTTCGAGGATGGAGTGCGGGTCGGTCGCGTCGGCCGTGATGACCGTGGTGTTGGGATTGTCGGCGAGGATCGCGCGGCCGTGGGCGAGCACGATCGGGTCGTTGTCGATGTAGACGACCCGGGCGTCCGCGGCGATGGACTGGGCCACCTGGTGGGTGTTCTCCGCGGTGGGAAGACCCGAGCCGACGTCGATGAACTGGGTGATCCCGGCTTCGGCGGTGAGGTGCCGCACCACCCTGGACAGCCAGGCCCGGTTGTCCAGGGCGACCCTGCGGATCTCGGGGAAGCTCTGCATGAGCTGAGCCGCCGCGTCACGGTCGGGACCGAAGTTGTCCTTGCCGTACAGCAGCGCGTCGTAGATCCGCGCGACCTGGGGGGTGGTGGGGTCGATCTCGGGAGGGAAGGAGCCGGCAGTGCGGACGTCCTGGGCGGCCATCAGGGGAAGCACCTCGCGATTCTGCGTACATGGATGATGACGCGATTGCCGGAATCCTAGACCCCCAAGGGCCTTATTGCGCTACCCTGTCGGCCCTCTCGTCTCACCCCCGCGGGGCCCGCGCGGACGTGTCTCCTGGGCGTTCACGCCTTCACCCCATGGGTTTTCGCTGATCAACACCTCATACAGCGGAGTCAGCGCCTCGGCCGCCTCCGCAGCCTCCTGCGGATCCGCCAGCGCGTGGACGGCCGGTTGCGGACGCGGGGGCGTGGAGGGGAGCGGGGGCAGGTCCGGGGCCCTCCAGAAGTCGGGGCCGTCGGGCAGCGGACCGATCTCCACGGGCGCGGGGGCGGGGAGCGCCTCCCCCACGGGGGCGGCGGCAGGTCCGAGCTGACGCACCTGTCCGAGGAAGGCGCGGCGTTCCCGCCCCAGCCACGCCAGGAGCAGGAACGGATCGTCGTCCAGCCGGGCGGCGAACGCGCCCAGACAGGCCATGACGTGTCCGCACGGGTCCTCCCAGCCGGCGCAGGAGCAGGTCGTGACGAGATCGAGCGGACCTTGGGGCAGGAGGGCGGAGCCGAGCAGGTCGAAGACCCGCTCGACCTCCACGGGCAGTTCGCCGGAGAGGAGCCTGGCCCGAAACAGCGGCTGGCCGGCGAGCGCCGCGCAGATCCGGTCCCACGTCCCGTCGTCGAGTGTCTCGCGGATCAGGCTGACGTGGTGGGAGCGGCCGGCCGTCCCGCCCACCTTGGCCACCACCTCTCCCGCGCGTACCCGTAGCTCGGTGACCGCGCCGCCGGCCGCGTGGAGGCGTCCCCGTTCCAGCGGGTCCGCGCCGGTCACCGCCTCCAGCGCCTCGGTGAACCGCTGCGACCAGCGTGCGTGCCGGCTCACTGCGCCACCGCCTCGGGAGACAGCCGTACCACCTCGCGCAACTGCTCGGTGGACAGTTCCGTCAACCACTCCTCCCCGGTTCCCACCACGCTCTCGGCCAACGCCCTCTTGCGTTGGATCATCTCGTCCACCCGTTCCTCCAGGGTGCCCACGCAGACGAGTTTGCGCACCTGGACGTCACGACGCTGCCCGATGCGAAACGCCCGATCGGTCGCCTGCTCCTCGACGGCGGGATTCCACCAACGGTCGATGTGGACGACGTGGTTGGCGGCGGTCAGGTTCAGTCCCGTCCCCGCGGCCTTGAGGGACAGCAGGAACACCATCGGCTCCGCCGTCTTTTGGAAGTGAGCCGTCATCTCCTCGCGGCGGTGTCGCGGGGTCCCGCCGTGCAGCCACAACACCTGACGACCCAGCCGCGCCGCCAGGTAGGGCGCGAGCCGGTCGCCGAAGGAGGTGTACTGCGTGAAGCACAGGGCCTTGTCCCCTTCGGCGAGCGCCTCCTCCAGCAGCAGCTCCAGGCGCTCCAGTTTGCCCGAGCGGCCGGTGAGGGCGGAGCCGTCGGCGAGGAACTGCGCGGGATGGTTGCAGATCTGTTTGAGGCGGGCCATCGTCGCCAGCACCAGTCCCTTGCGTTCGATGCCCTCGGTCTCCTCGACCCGCTCCAGCATGTCGTCCACGGTCGCCTTGTACAGGGAGGCCTGTTCGGGGGTGAGCGTGCACCAGGCCGTCATCTCCAGTTTGTCGGGCAGGTCGGAGATGATCGAGCGGTCGGTCTTGACCCGGCGCAGGATGAAGGGGCCGGTCAACCGCTTGAGGAGAGCGGTGGCCTCGCGGCCGGCCACACCGTCGGCGTCCGCCTCGATCTTGGCGGAGATCGCCTGACGGAAACCGAAGGCCGACCCCAGCAGTCCGGGATTGGCGAACTCCATGATCGACCACAGCTCGCCGAGGTTGTTCTCCACCGGCGTCCCGGTGAGCGCGATACGGGACGTCGCGGGAAGCTCGCGCACCGCGCGGGCCTGACGGGTCTCGCTGTTCTTGATCGCCTGGGCCTCGTCGCAGACGACGCGCCGCCACGGCATCGCCGCGAGTTCGGCGCGATCACGCACCACCACCCCGTAGGTGGTCACGACCAGGTCGGTGTGCCCCAGCAGACGGGCCAGGTCGTTGCCGCGCGGCCGGCCGGGACCGTGGTGGACGTGGACGCGCAGGTTCGGGGCGAACGCGGCCGCCTCACGTTGCCAGTTGCCCACGAGGGAGACCGGACAGACGAGCAGGGTCGGTCCGGCGGGGGCGCGGTCGTGTTCGTCGGCGATCAACGCGAGCAGCTGTACGGTCTTGCCCAGGCCCATGTCGTCGGCCAGGACCGCGCCCAGACCGAGCTCGCCGAGGAAACGCAGCCACGCCGCGCCCCGCTCCTGGTAGGGGCGCAGCGTCCCGGTGAAGCCCGCGGGGGTGGGCATCGGTTCGAGGTGACGTTCGGCGCTGCCGTCCAGCAGCGCGCCGAGCGCCCCGTCGGCGTCGACGTCGCGTACCGGCAGCGGCGTCCCGGGGTCGGGTGCGACGGCCAGCCGCAGGGCCTCCTCCCGGCGCATCCGCCCGCGCCCGCGCCGGCGCAGGAACTCCAATGCGGTGCGCAGGTGGGCGGGATCCACCTCCACCCACCGTCCGCGTACCCGGACCAGGGGTTGTTTGAGGCGGGCCAGCTCGGCGAGTTCGTCGAGGTCGATGGTGTCCTCGCCGAGGACCGCGTCGAGGGAGAAGTCGACCAGGTCGTCGGTGCCGATGCCGCCGCTCCCACCCGGACCCCGCTCCCGGGTGGTCAGGCGCAGCCCCAGGGAGCGCCGTCCGGCCCACTGGGGCAGCACCACGCCGAATCCGGCGGCGCTGAGCCGAGGGGCGACGTCCCGGATGAAGGCGTGCGCGCCGCCGGTGCCCGTCTCGATGGCCTCGGGGGCGAGCTCGCGCAGGACCGGGGAGAGGGCGGGGTAGTACCGCGCGGCGCGGGCGAGGTCGCGTAGCAGTCCCGTCTCGACGCCTTCGGGCAGCCACGCGGCCCCCTCGCCCAGCCACAGGGAGCGCAGCGGCAGTTGCAGGCTCGGTTCGGTTCCGGACTGCACCCAGAACTCCACCCGCCACGTCTCGCCGGTGGCGGGGCCGTCCTGTTCCGGTTCGGCGAGGCGGAAGAGCAGCCGGGCCGATGCGCCCGCGCGGTGGGCCTCGTGCTGCCAGGCGCGTGTCCGCCCGGCCAGGTGCACGGGCACGCCGGATGTGGGATCGGGGCGGCGCAGCGGACGTGTCCAGGCGGGGGCGGACAACGGCCCCGCGAGAGTGAGGCGGGCGCGCGCGACCGCGTCGGTGAGCGCGCACAGCGCGTCGAAGACCAGGGCGCTCGCCTGACCACCGGTGTCGCCCGGGTCGAGGTGGGCGCGGGCCGACGGCGGCAGGGCGCGCACCAGGGCGGTGAAGTGGGCGGCGTCGGGGCCGGTGAGCACGGGGCGCCAGCGTGCGCTGGGGGGCTCACTGTCCACGAGGGGGAGAAGACGTCCCGACGAGGTCAGACGGGCGGCGAATGCGGCCACCGCGCTGAGATGGCGCAGCCCCGGGCCGAGGTCGAGACCGTCGGGGGCGCCGTCGTGCAGGGCGGAGAGCAGGGTGGCGGCGTCGACCGGCGGGAGGAGGCAGGCGGGCACCTTCCAGGGCCG
Organism: Marinactinospora endophytica; assembly: GCF_054780875.1. Taxonomy (NCBI): domain Bacteria; kingdom Bacillati; phylum Actinomycetota; class Actinomycetes; order Streptosporangiales; family Nocardiopsidaceae; genus Marinactinospora; species Marinactinospora endophytica. The sequence goes on from NZ_BAAGVM010000015.1 coordinate 118,501, forward strand.
AAGAGCGGGTCGCCGTACGGTCGCCGGATCGGACGGTGCGCCGAGGGCGGGGGAGGGGAGGGGGCGGGAATCGGCCTCTGGGAGGAGGAGGGGGAGATCGCCGATGGGGGCGTCGGCGATGCGGGCGGCCAGGGCGCCGTCGTCTCCGGCGAGTGTGCGCAGCGCGGCGCGGAGCACTTTGGCGGAGGCCGCGTAGGGGTGGGGGCGTACGGCGGCCTGGGGGACGGTGCGCGTGGGCGCGGCGGAGTCTTCCGCCCATAGCGCCATGCCCTTCGTGTCCCACAGGGCGTGCACCACCAGCACGCGAACCTCCTTGTCCTCGGGCGTCGCCGCCTTGGCGGCCCCGTCCAGTATGGCGAGGTCGCGGGCCGGGCCGGACCGGGGTGACCGTTCACCCGCCGGGGCAACCGAAAGTAAATCTACAACGTAAAGGAAGGGGGCGGAAAAGCTTCCCTTCCTTATGAACGGCTCACCACCCGCCCACCGATCAAGGGAGGACTCCCGAAAAATGCGGACCGCGTCGGCTCGCCGGACAGGACGCGGTGACGGGCCGTGTGCCGGGTCGATGGTGACGGCGTGACACGGCGGATGCGGGACGGAGGGCTCGCCATCGTGGATGGGGGCCGGCCTCGACCCGGACGAGCCGTAGGGGCGGCCAGGAGGTGTGCCCGTGGGGAGCGGACCCGTCCCGTCCGGATCGGGCGCGCCGCGGCGACGCCCTCCCGGGCGCGTGTCCGTCCAGGAGGGGCGGAGAAAAACCAAAGGCAAGGAGGTCTGGTCACTCCTTGCCACTCTTAATCTATAGCGCACCCGGGGGCTTGCGGCAAGACCCGGGTCGTGCCGGACAATCTCCAGCCGAAGCCGGAACCGGCGGAGACCGGGGACGCGCGAAGCCGGTGTGCCCTGTCCACGAACACGCACACCAAAGGACGTAACCGCCACTGGCACTCGCGGCGCGAAGGGGTGCGCGCGCCATCGGACCGTGTCGGGTCCGGCCGAAGACCAACCTTGCTGAATGGGGCCCTCATGATCGACGTGATCGTTGCCGGCGGCGGACCGACCGGCCTGATGCTGGCCGGGGAGCTGCGATTGCGCGGCGTGCGCGTTCTCGTGCTGGAGAAGGAGACGGAGCCGACCGGGCAGGCCCGCGCGCTCGGATTGCACGTGCGCAGCATCGAGGTGATGGACCAGCGGGGCCTGCTGGAGCGTTTCCTCGCGCTCGGCAAGCAGTTCATGGTCGGTGGCTTCTTCGCCGGCATCGACAAACCGTGGCCCGACCGCTTGGACACCGCGCACGGCTACGTCCTCGCCATCCCGCAGAGCAGCACCGAGCGCCTGCTGGCCGAGCACGCCGTCGAGCTCGGTGTCGAGATCCGGCGCGGGTGCGAACTGGTCGGACTGGCCCAGGACGAACACGGGGTGAGCGCCGAGCTGGCCGACGGCACGCGGCTGCGCTCACGCTACCTCGTCGGCTGCGACGGAGGCCGCAGCACGGTGCGCAAGCTGCTCGGCGTCGGCTTTCCCGGCGAGCCCTCCCGGGTCGAGACACTGGTGGGTGAGATGGAGGTGACCGCGTCGCCGGAGACGCTGGCCTCCGTGGTGGCCGAGGTCCGCAAGACCCATCTCCGCTTCGGCGCCGTCCCCCTCGAGGGCGAGGTCTACCGCCTCATCGTGCCGGCCGAGGGGGTGGCCGAGGACCGCGCGGCCCCGGTGACCCTGGAGGAGTTCAGGCAGCGGTTGCGGGCGTTCGCCGGCACCGACTTCGGCGCGCACTCGCCGCGCTGCCTCTCCCGCTTCGGTGACGCCACCCGGCTGGCCGATCGGTACCGGGTCGGCCGGGTGCTGTTGGCCGGCGACGCGGCGCACATCCACCCGCCGACCGGTGGGCAGGGGCTCAACCTCGGCCTCCAGGACGCGTTCAACCTCGGCTGGAAACTGGCCGCCGAGGTCCACGGCTGGGCGCCGGAGGGGCTGCTGGACAGCTACCACGCCGAACGGCGCCCGGTGGCCGCCGACGTGCTGGTCAACACCCGTGCGCAGATCGAGCTGCTGTCGCTCGAACCGGGTCCCCGGGCGGTGCGCCGGCTGGTGTCGGAACTGATGGACTTCGAGGAGGTGAACCGGTACCTGATCGAGAAGATCACCGCGATCGGGGTCCGCTACGACCTCGGCGACGGACATGACCTGCTCGGCCGGCGGATGCGTGACGTACGGCTCGAGCAGGGGCGCCTCTACGAGCTGATGCGTGGCGGCCGCGGGCTGCTGCTCGACCGGACCGGCCGGCTCTCGGCGGCGGGCTGGGCGGATCGGGTCGACCATGTCGTCGACGTCGGCGATGGAGTGGACGTGCCCGCGGCGCTGCTGCGGCCCGACGGCCATGTGGCGTGGGTCGGTGAGGACCAGCAGGAGCTGCTCGGCCGGCTGGCCACGTGGTTCGGCGCCCCCACCAGCTGAGCCATGCCTCCCGGAGGGGACACACACCCCGTGGCGGACTTGGGCGATCCCCGCCCGGAAGCGCGCAGGTCAGGGCAGGGCGGTGGTCGCCCCGCTCGCCGCGGAGTCCGCCGGCCGTGGCCGAACCGTCGCGCGTCCCCTCCAGTCGCGGGCCGGAGAGGCGCACAGAGCCTCTCCGTGGCCGAGGCGGCCCGGCCGGGCCTGGGCGGGCCGGCCGGGCCATCCGTCACCCTCGGACAACTCAGGTTCCGTGCAGATGGAGGAAGAGGTCCACCCACCGGTCAGGGGGGACGAAGGCGACCACCCGGCGGGGGTCCACCCCCGCCGCGCGGAACGCGGCGTCCAGCCGCCGCCGCGGATGGTCCCGGCGCAACGAGGCGTGCAGGCAGCCGCCGACCCCGCTGAATCCCGTGTCGACGAAGTGGCGGTAGGCGCCGGCCAGATGGTCGGGGACCAGCGGGACCGGGCGGCGACGCAACCGCAGTACCCCCGCGTCGACGCGGGGGACCGGGAAGAACCTGTCACGGGGAACGCGGCCCGCCAGGGTCCACTCGAACCAGGGCCAGGTTCGCACCGTCAACCTGCTCCACCTCCCGAATCCGCCGGTGCGCTTGCGGGCGTACTCCACCTGGGTGATCAGGGTCGCGCTGGTCAGGGTGGGAGCCCGCAGACACCAGTCGACGATGTCCGAGGTGATCGAGTAGGGGATGTTCGCGACGACGGAGAACGGGGCGCGGGGCGTTCTGGAATCCAGGAAGTCCCCGCTGATCACCCGGACGGAGGGGACGGCCCGGTAGCGCTTCGCGAGCCGGGCGGCGAAACCGGGGTCGATCTCGTAGCACAGCAGCCTCCCGCAGACCGGCGCGAGGAAGCGGGTCAGCGCGCCATCGCCCGGACCGACCTCGATGACGAGGTCGTCACGGCGGGGGGCAGCAAGGCGCACCAGCCAACGGGCGACGGAGGGGTCGGTCAGGAAGTTCTGGGAGAGGGCTCGGCGCCGGTTCGCCCGTCTCCCCTTGGAGGGGACACGGGTGCCGGGGGCGGAGCCTGCGGGGGTGCCACGGTGGTGGGACATGAGAGGTCCGTTCCTGCCACACGGAGAGGTGGCGGAGGCGGACGGGGCCGTGGAGCGCGTGCGCCTGGGGCGACGCGGTGATGGGACACGGGCCCGTCCGAGGGCGGTCATGGACTGCGCATGCCGCCCGGTCCCAGGAGTGGGGAACAGGACGCCTCAGGGCGCGGCGAGGCCGCGTGGCAGGGGACGGGGACCTAGAGCACCCGGTCGGACGGGCTCCCCGAGACGGTGGTCGGGGAGCCGGACGGGCGTGTCAGTCGCCGGCGCGTCCTGGTGGAACCGGGACGGCGGACCGGTGGCGGGGACGGATCACGAGGTCGGCCCCCCACCGGGAGCCGAAGCCGGTCACCGCGCAGCAGGCCGCGGCAGAAGAAGCACTCATGGTGGGATCACCCTAGGCCGCCCCCGTGGCGGGGACAACAGGTTTTTCCCTGTCCGGATTGGGGGATTACCTGGTTTGTTTTCCCGAATACCCAGCCGACCCTTGGGTAGCTGCCCCGCCGTTGTGACCGAGGGGGGAAGATGATTCGCAAGCTCCACGAGATGGGTGTCACGTCCGAGATGGCCTACACGGCTGGTTTCGGGTCGATCGGGTTGACCGTACTGATCTGGCTGGCCTCCAAGAAGGGCGAGGACGCCGGCATCGACCGGGCGGACCGCTGGGGGCTGTTCGTCGGAGAGTGGGCCCCGACGTTCTTCGCGCTGGGGATCGCGCTGAAGTTGGAGGAACAGCGCTTTCTCAGGTGAGGTCGCCCCGCGGCCGATAGGCGCTTCCAGAGGTCCCGCGCTCAGGCGCGGGACCTCTGTGCTGGAGGAGGGGGCCTGCCCGCCCGCTCTGCGAACCGGTCGGGGAGGCGGACGCCGGTGGGAGGGCAGGACGCCCCCGTGTCCCCTGGAGCCGAGGGAGCGGGGAACCGTTCCCGATGGGACGGGACGCGACCTCGTCCCGATGCTCGGACGGATCCTCGGAGCCCTACCTGTGTCCCGTCCGTCGTCCCCACATGAGGGTTATGAATCTACAAGGTAAAGGTGCCGGTCTCTAGAAAAACAAAAAGTGAAAAATTAAACAAAATAGGAGGCGGCTACGCCGCCCAGCTCAAAAGGCCACGCTCCGCGACCGGTCAGGGCCTCACACGGGTCGGGAGGGCCGAAGGGGAAGGCGGCGGGCACGGGCCGAGGCCGCCACGAGAGCGGACAGGCGACGGGCGCTCGTCTCCTCGTCCTCGGCGTTCATCACCCACGACGTCGCGGCGCGTCGGTAGGGGAGATCCTGAGCGCGGAAGAACGCCCAAGCCGGGGGGTTGGCCTGGAAGAGCGCCAGATAGCTGTCGCACAGCTTGTCCCCCGAGCCGTGTGGGCAGGGGCCGGCCGGGGCGGACGCGGACGGCCCGAAGGCGGCGTGCCCGGCGGGATGGGCGAGCCCTCGCTCGGCAAGCTCGGCCACCCGGGCCGCGCGTAGTTCCTGGAAACGGTCGCCGGGTGGGCAGGGGGCGAGCCGGACCGCGTGGTGGTGGGCGTCGACGCGCACGCGCGCGGTGTCGACCCAGCCGAAGCACAGTGCCTGGTCCAGTGTTTCGGCCCAGCTCGGAGCCTGTTCCCCGACGTGGTCGTGGTCGGGGAGGCCGACCCACACCTCGGTGGCGCTCGCGTGGTTGGCCGTCAGCCAGGCGCGGAGTTCGGCGACGGTGGAGAAGAAGGTGGGGCGCATGAGAGCCCTCCGGACGTCGCGGGTCCCGTGTCCTGAATCTAGTCGAAGAGGCGGCGGAGGATACCGCGGGAAAAACGCGGCTCGGTAACGACGCCGCAGGTGGGCGTGGGGGGAGGGGCATTTCGTGAGGGTTGTGGTGGGAAAGTAGCAAAGGATGTTCCCTCGTGGGACGTCCTCACAAAGGAGTGAAAGGAGTTCTCATGCGAGCCGTCCAGTACACCGAGGTGGGTCGTCCCCCGGTCGTGAACGAGGTCGCGGTCCCCGAGCCGGGGCCGGGACAGATCCTGCTTGAGGTGACCGCCGCGGGGGTCTGCCACTCGGACCTCGCGGTCATGGGGTGGTCCGCTGACGAGTTCCCCTATCCGTTGCCGTTGACGCTGGGCCACGAGGGAGCCGGCCGTGTCGCCGCGGTGGGGGCGGAGGTGCGTTCCGTTTCCGTCGGCGATTCCGTGGTGGTGTACGGCCCGTGGGGGTGCGGTGTCTGTCACGCGTGCGCGAAGGGGGCGGAGAACTACTGCCCGCGCGCGGCGGGCATGGGGATCATGCCGCCGGGGCTGGGCCGGCCCGGTGCCCTGGCCGACTACATGCTGGTGGATTCCGAGCGGCACGTGGTTCCGATCGGTGACCTCGACCCGGTGCAGACGGTGCCGTTGACCGACGCCGGGTTGACCCCCTACCACGCGATCCGGCGTTCACTGGACAAGATGTACGCGGGCAGCACGGTCGTGGTGATCGGTGTGGGCGGTCTGGGGCACATCGGCGTGCAGTTGCTGCGGGCGATGAGCGCGGCGACGGTGGTGGCGCTCGACGTCCGGCCGGAGAGCCTGGAGTTGGCGGAGCGCAGTGGGGCCCACCACGTTTTCAAGTCGGACGCGTCCGCGGTGGACAAGGTCCGTGAGCTCAGCAACGGGGAGGGCGCCTCGGTGGTGCTGGACTTCGTCGGCGCTCAGGCGACGGTCGACCTGGCGGCGAAGCTGGTGGGCATGGACGGTGACGTGACCGTCGTGGGGATCGGTGGCGGTGTGCTTCCGGTGTCCTTCGCTTCGGTTCCCTATGGGGTCCGTGCGGGTGTGACCTACTGGGGGACGCGTAGCGAGCTGATCGAGCTGATCGATCTGGCGCGCGCGGGCTCGGTGAGCGCGCACGTGGAGCGTTACGAGCTGGCGGAGGCCCCGCAGGTGTACGAGCGGCTGCACGAGGGGCGGATCCAGGGGCGCGCGGTGATCGTGCCGCAGCGGTAGGCGATCGACGGTTGTGGACGCCGTCCGGTGGGGGTTCCCGTCGGGCGGCGTTTTCTTATGGGTGGGGCATCCATTCGATGAGCAGGATGGTGGCGTCGTCGCTGAGTTTGCAGTGCTGGTGGTCGAGGATGGCGTGGATGAGGCGGCGGAGTGCTTCGGGGGCGGGGTCGCCGACGGCGGTGGCGCGGATGATGAAGTCGGTGAAGCGTTCGAGTCCGAAGAGGGCGCCGTTGGCGTCGCGGGCTTCGGTGACGCCGTCGGTGTAGAGCAGGATGCGGTCGCCGGGTTGGAGCCGGAGTCGCTGGACGCTGCGTTCGAGGGGTGTGTCGAAGAGGCTGGGCAGGCCGAGGGGGGGTTCGGGGGTTCCTTCGAGGGCGTTGTCGATGACGCGCTGGTCGCGGATGAGTAGGGGTGGGGGGTGGCCGCAGTTGGTCCAGTCCAGGGTGCCGGTGGTGAGGTCGAGTTGGAGGAAGATGCCGGTGCAGAACTGGTCGGGGAGCCAGGTGGAGAGGGCCTGGTCGATGCGGGCGGTGAGTTTGTCGAGGCCGTTTCCGGTGCGGCGGGCGTTGCGGCAGGCGGCCATGGCGACGGAGGTGGCCAGGCCGGAGGCAGGTCGTGGCCCATGGAGTCGAGGATGGCCGCGTGCAGGGTGTCGGAGGTGAGGGCGTGGTCGAAGGCGTCGCCTCCGAGGTTGTAGGCGGGTTCGAGTACGGCGGTGGTGATGACGCGTTCGGTGCCGATGGTGCGGGGTGGGAGGAAGGCGCGCAGCATTTCTGAGGGGAGCCGCATGGGGGCGGTGCGGGTGTGCTGGGTGTAGGTGTCGCTGTAGGTGCGTTTGGAGGTGATGGTCATGGCGAGGAGGGCGGCGAGGGAGCGGCAGCGGCGCAGGGTGGTGCTGTCGAGGGTGGTGGTGTGGATGCCGAGGACGCCGAGGCGTTCGGCGCCGTCGATGAGGGGGAGCCAGGCGGTGAGGGTGCCGCTGTCGTTCTCGGTGATGCGCAGGGATTGGGCGCGGTAGGCGGCTCCTGCGGGGGAGGTTTCGACGGGGAGGGTGGGGAGTTTCTCGTCGAGGGGGATGAGGTGGTTCTGTTGGAGGTCGACGAGGTAGACGGAGGCGTGTTCGAGGCCGATGCTGGCGGCGTAGTCGTCGATGATGCGGGGGACGTCGTTGGGGCCGCAGGTGTGGGTGTGCTCGATGAGGCGTTGGAGTAGGTGTTCGCCTGGGCTGATCCGGAGTTCGTCGTCAGTCATGTGTCCCCCCGTTCACCAGTCTCACATTGGTTGTGGTGTGGCGGGGGGTGTTGGGTGCCGTGTCGCGGTTCGGGTGTGGGGGGTTGGCCGGGGCCTGTGGTGGGGCCCCGGCGTGGTGGTCAGCGTACGAGGAGGTCGAGGAGGCGGGTGGCTTCGGCCGCGGGATCGGTGGTGAGTCCGGTGTGGATGGGGCCGGGTTGGACGATGGTGCTGCGGGGGGCGGTGAGCCAGCGGAAGCGTCGGCCGGGGTCGTCGTGGCCGGCGGGGCCGGCGTCGGGGCCTCCGGTGCAGATGAGTTGGGTGGCGCGGAGGGCTCGGTGGACGCCGTCGATGTCGACGTTGGGGTCGAGGGCGCGGAGTCGGTCGGGGTCGAGGTGGCAGTGTGCTGCGAGGTAGGAGCGTGCTTGGCAGTAGACGATGACGCCGGCGTTGACGAGTTCGCCGCGTTCGAGGCGGGGGACGACCCGGATGAGGGCGTATTCGAAGACGTCGCGGTTCATCGGGGCAGCTCCGGCAGCCAGGTGCGGTCGGTGGCTCGGGTGAGCAGGTGGGTGGTGTAGGCGTCGCGGACGTCGTCGGGTGTGGGGAATCCGGGTTCGTCGTGGAGCCATGGGTCGGGGATGAGGGCGGTGATCTCGCGGAGGAGGGGTTCGGTGATGCGGGGGGCGAGGTCGTTGTCGGCTGCGGTGAGGTCGGGGTGGGTGTGGATGAGGACGTGGTCGGTGGCGTTGTAGGGGCGGGTGGCGGCTTTGGCTGCGCCGGGCCAGTTGTGGTGGAAGATCAGGGTCGCGCCGTGGTCGATGAGGTAGGGGCGGCCGTGCCAGACGAGCATGTTGGGGTTGCGCCAGCTGCGGTCGACGTTGCCGACGAGAGCGTCGAACCACAGGATGCGGCCGGCGAGGCCGGGGTCGATGGGGTAGACGAGGGGGTCGAAGCCGAGGGCGCCGGGGAGATAGTCCATGCCGAGGTTGAGGCCGCCGCTGGCTTTGAGGAGGTCTTGGACTTCTTCGTCGGGTTCGCCGCGTCCGATGAGGGGGTCGATGTGGAGGAGGGCGAGGTCGGGGACGGGGAGTCCGAGGCGGCGGGCGAGTTCTCCGGCGACGATCTCGGCGATGAGGGTTTTGCGGCCTTGGCCGGCGCCGATGAATTTGGCGACGTACATGCCGAGGTTGTCGGCTTCGACCAGGCCGGGGAGTGATCCGCCTTCGCGTAGGGGCGTGACGTATCTGGTGGCGGTTATCTCTTCGAGCACGCGCGCCAGCTTAGGGCGTGTTCGGTGGGTGGGTGGCCGTCGCGCCGGGGGTGTTTCGGCTGGCGGGGTGTCGGTGGTGGGGTCTGTCTCCTTGGGGTGTCCGTGGTCGTTGGTGTGGGTGGCGGGGCGGTGGGGTCAGGGGCGGGGGGCGATTCGGTAGTGGTAGCGGTGTGTTTCGGTGAATCCGGTGGTGGCGTAGAGGCGGCGGGCGGCGTGGTTGTCGCGTTCGACTTGGAGGTAGAGCCGGTGGGCGCCGTTGCGGGTGGCCCAGGCGGCGCCGGCGTGGAGGAGGGCGGTGGCGACGCCGGTGCGGCGGTGGTGGGGGTGGGTGGCCATGCAGAAGACGCCGGCCCAGCCGGGGGCTGCGGTGAATAGGGCGATGCCCGCGGTGTGGCCGTCGATGTTGAGGTGGGCGAAGGCGGTGGGGGTGTGGATGCGGGTGAGGATGGGGGTGTCGTCGTGGCCGGTGAGTTGGTGGTGGGTGGTGAGCCAGTGGTGGGTGGGTGTGGGGGTGAGGGTGATGGGCGGGGTGGGGGCGGTGGTGGCGATGGTGGTGGGTGCGGTGAGGACGAGGGTGGGGGTGGCGGTGGTGTAGCCGCGT